>JAXGWO010000094.1:0-1642 GCA_040773245.1 PVC group bacterium | reverse complement strand
GCCGGAGCGGGTCCGGGAAAAGAGAGGACGGTTATGGAAAGGATTGACGACAATTACGAGTTGATGTTCGGCAAGAGCGAGCTGCCCCATTTCCACCCGGTCGGACTCTCGATGTACCCGGTCTTCCTCAACAGCCGGCTGATCGAGGAGACGATGGAACGGGCCCGGCGGGAGCAGAGATGGGTCCTGGCCTTCTGCCCGGGCACCAAGCCCTGCTTCTACAAGTTCTGGGGGTCGATCGAGGCCGCGGACCGGGCCGGCCTGCCCTACCTGGTGATCAACGCCGGCCAGCACTACGACGATCGGCTGACCTACGGGAGGTACGAGTTCAACTTCCGGGAGCGGACCGCCTGCGAGCTGGGGATCCGGGGCGACCTCGCCCTGAAATCGGCCGAGATTATGATCAAGATCCGCTGGCTGGCCCGGTTCCTCCAGGAGCGCTGGCCCGGCGTCACGGTGGTGCCGGTGGTGCTCGGCGACACCATCCTGACCGCGATGATCCCCCCGGCCTGGCTCTTCTCCCGGGGGGAGAAGGCGATCCAGAACGAGGCCGGGCTGCGGTCGATGGCCCCGGCGGGGATGAGGGAGCTGGTCGGGCTCGATCCGGCGGCCTTCATCGAGAGGCAGTTCTCCGGTCCCTGGGAGCTGCTCCGGAACGAGCCGATGCCGGAGCAGTACGACACCTTCGTCTCCGCCGCCGGGTCGGAGTTCCTCTTCGCGCCGCTGGAGATCAACAAGGAGCACCTGGTCCGGGAAGGCCATCCGGAAGAGAACATCCACGTCATCGGCGGGGTGGTCAGCGACGCCCTGGCCCTGAAACGGAGCCGGAAACCGGAGCGGTCGGTCTTCGACGAATACCCGAAACTGAAGGAGGGGAGCTGGCTGCGGGTGGATATCCACCGCCGGGGCAACCTCACCCCCTTCCGCTTCCGGGCCATCGTCTCGGCGGTGGTGAAGCTGGTCGAGGCGGGCCGCTGCGTCAACTTCATCGAGATGAACGCCAACCGGCACGCCCTGGAGGTTTACGGCCTCAAAGGAGACCTCCTCCGCCTGCGGGACCGGCCCAACTTCCTCTACACCGAGGTCTGGCCCCGCTACTCCCAGGTGATCGAGTTCTTCGAGTCGGAGCGCTGCTTCGCGGTCCTCACCGACAGCGGCGGGGTCCAGGAGGAGATGAACCTGCTCCGGAAGCCCTGCCTGACCTGCCGGTTCAACACCGACCGGCCGGAGACGGTCAGGGAGGCCCGTTCCAACCTCCTGGTTCCCCCGGTGGACGGCGAGTTCATCTTCACGATGGTGAACTACCTCTACGATCACCCCGGGCTTTACCGGGAGATGTCCGCCGCCCCCGCGCTCTACGGTGAGGGGGTGGGGGAGCGTTTCATCGGGCTGGTCCGGGGCCTGATGGAACGGGGGGAGAAACCGTTCAAGTGGGCCCACGAGGCCCAGGGTTTCCCCTCCGACGGGGAGAGCAACCTGGAACACCTGAAATTCTGAGTTTGCAGAAGCTTCTCTCCAAACTCAGGTTCACCCTCCGCCTGCTGCCCATCCGGGGGACGGGGAGCCAGAACTTCCTCGGGGCGGCCTGGATCCCCTTCCTCCTCCGGATCGCCCCCCGGTCCCGGAAGGAGCGGCTGGCCCT
>JAXGWO010000093.1:0-1692 GCA_040773245.1 PVC group bacterium | reverse complement strand
GGCTGCTCCACCGGGGAACGACCGGGGAACTCCCCTCCCCGACCGCCGGGCAGCTCGCGACCGGCTGTCTCCTGGTCTTCTTCAACCTCGCCTACACCGGGTTCGCGGTCAACATCGTCCCCTCCCTCAGCCGTCCGCTCTACCTCGACGACAACATCAATATGGGCGGCTGGGCCTGGCTGCTGGAGGAAGGGGAGCGGCTGGACTTTACCGTTGCCTGGATGGGGGGAGCGGTCCTGCTGCTCCTGCTCCTGGGGGCCTGGTACCTGTACCGGAAGGGACAGCGCCGCCTGCTCGTTCTCCTCTCCCTCTTCTTCTTTCTCTACCTGACCGATTTCTTCATCGCCGGCACCGCCCGGATCACGTCCGACCGGGCCTTTTATCCCCTCGTCCAGTTCCGCTACCAGTACGTCCCCAACGCCTTCCTGGCCCTGATGCTGGCGGCCGTACTGGGCGGGCTCCTGAAGCCGCGAATCCGCGGGAAGGCGATTATCGGCTTGATCCTGATCCCGGTCCTGGTCTTTAATATGTCCCTCGGCCGCCGCCAGATCGCCGAGCTCGGGGACCAGCTGCGGCTGCTGGGGATGATGATCGGCCATATCCGCCGGGGGCTGAGCGAAGGGATCATCAATGAAGACGCCCGGCTGTACATCGCCCCCCGGGTGCGGGACCGGGTGGGCCGCCCGGGCTGGAACCATAATATGGGCCGGTTTATGGAGGGGACCTTCCACTGGTTCTTCCTTCCGCGGGAGAGGGGCAAGTTCACCCTCGAACCGGAGGAAGCGGCCTGGATCGTATCCTGGGACAGTTTCCCCCTCTTCGTGACCAACCCGGAAGGATCGAAGGAAGATGAGTGAACGGATCAGGAACCTGGTTACCGGGGGGGCCGGATTCATCGGCAGCCACCTGGCCGAGGCGCTGCTGGCCCGGGGAGAGGAGGTGGTCGTCCTCGACAACCTCTCCACCGGGAGAGAGGAGAACCTCCGGCTCCTCCCCGGACGGGAGAAGATCGAGTTTCACCAGATCGACATCTCCGACCACCGGGCCGCCGCCCCCCTTTTCGCCGGGGTGGACCGGGTCTTCCATATCGCCGCCCTGGCCGACATCGTCCCCTCGATCCAGCAGCCCTTCGCCTACCACCGCTCCAACGTCGACGGGACGATCAGCGTCCTCGAGGCCGCCCGGGCGGCCGGGGTGAAGCGCTTCATCTACGCCGCCTCCAGTTCCTGCTACGGCATCCCCGACCTCTACCCCACCCCGGAGACGGCCCCCGCCCGCCCCCAGTACCCCTACGCCCTGACCAAGTACGTCGGCGAGCAGTACGTCCTCCACTGGGGGCAGGTCTATGACCTCCCGGTGGTCTCGCTGCGGTTCTTCAACGTCTATGGCCCACGTTCCCGGACCTCCGGAACTTACGGGGCGGTCTTCGGGATCTTCCTGGCCCAGAAACTGGCCGGGAAACCCTTCACCGTGGTCGGGGACGGGACCCAGACCCGCGACTTCACCTTCGTCACCGACGTGGTCGGGGCCTGCCTGGCCGCCGCCGATTCGGACCTGGAGGGGGAGGTGATGAACGTGGCCAGCGGCAGCCCGGTCTCGGTCAACCGCCTGGTCGAGCTGCTGGGCGGGGAGGTCATCCATATCCCCAAGCGACCCGGCGAGCCGGACTGCACCCACGCCGACATCGCGAAG
>JAXGWO010000092.1:0-1694 GCA_040773245.1 PVC group bacterium | reverse complement strand
GGGCAGCGGCTGGATGGAGACCAGGGGCTCCCAGCTGGAATAGTACTCCTCCTCGACCAGGAGGCTGCTGCTGACGTCGGCGGATTGGCCCTTGACCCAGAACTGGAGCCACTCACCGCCGTCAAATTCGGCGCTGGTGACGCGATCTCCGGTGTTGTCGAGCTTGAGCGAGGGCGAGCCGGCTCCGTAATCCCCGGCCGTGGTGTAGGTGTCGGAGTTCTGATCGCAGCCGGTGAAGGTCCAGCCGGCCGGCCGGGTCCCGGTGTCGTAGCCGTCGAACCTCTCGTCCAGCCGGGTGCAGATTGCCGGGGTGGGTGTGGGAGTAGCCGTAGGGGTGGCGGTCTTGTAGCCGACCGGGGTCAGGGTCGGGGTCGGGGTGATCGGCGGTTGGAAGACCAGGTAACAGACCGCGCAGGATACCGCCGCCGAGGTGTAGCGGATCCGCATATATCCATTCTCGCCCCAGGTGTCGTCCCAGGAGTTGCGGAGGATCCAGACCCCGCCCCCCCCTTCCGGAGGACTGTCGTCCCAGCCGACCAGGGCGATGGCGTGGTTGGTGGTGGTGTAATAACAGGGGGAACCCGTGCAGATGGTGTTGGTATCCTCGTAAACCCCCTCCGCGTAAGCCTGGAACGCGACGCTGGCCCAGACCGCGGCGTCCACCACGCCGTAGGTCATAATCGCGGTCTTGATCGCCTCAATGTCGCCGCAGGGGACCCGGTGCCAGGACTGGAATTGAGTTAGGGCGGGGTAGGGCGAGAGGGGGCAGGTCTGCTCGTAGTCGGTGTAGGGGTATTGGGCTTCGGTACAGATGCCATAATCCACCAGTGCCTGCAGTTCTTCGTAATCATAGTCCGCCCCGCTGCAACCGCTGAAACCGCTGTAGTGGTCGGAGAGGCAGAAGGCGATGAACGCCTCGGAGAAATCCGCCCGGTTGGCGTCATACTTGCCCATCATCCAGTTATAGCTTCCTTCCGCGGCGGAGGCGGCGCCGAAGGCGTAGCAGGAGCCGCAGCCGCCCTGGTCGCGGACCGCTCCGATGTAGGAGCGGCCGCCGACATTGCGCCAGTCGAAGCTGGCCGGGAGGGCCCGCTTCCCCAGGTGCGCGGCCAGGGGCCCGATCTCGTCGGAGGCGGTGAGGACCCGGGGTTGCCGGGGAGGACGCCGGCTGAAGAAGGCAGCCTTCTCCTCCGAGGACATCGAGAAGATCGGGTTGTCGGAGACGGTGAAGGAGTATCCGTTGCGGTCGATCTTGTAACGGATCTCCTCCAGGGTGTCGCCGTCCTCGAAGGGGAGGATCTCGTCTCCCACGGCGGGAAGGGCGGGGGAGAGGAATGGAAACAAAATGGTGAAAACGACCAGCAGCCGGCGGATCATAGGTCTTACCTCGCAGGGGATTGGGATTGGAAAGTGAACTTTCATTAAAGGTAGCATTCCTGTCCCGGCGCGTCAAGAGGCCGCGGGGAATTCTTCGCGGGGGATTCCCCTTCGTGCCGGGCGGGCAAGGGTTGGACTGGGCCTCGCCTCTCCCTTTCGCCTGGATCGATGTCCTGCCGTCGCGAGGGCGAACTCTTCCGGGAGTTCGTCTTCAAGGACGGCCGCCCCGTCAAGGTTATCCGTCCCGCCCCCGAAGAATAGCCTTATTTTACAATCCAGGTATGACCTGGATTGTAAAATAAGCGGGTTACCGGGCG
>JAXGWO010000091.1:0-1696 GCA_040773245.1 PVC group bacterium | reverse complement strand
GTACGGTCTATACCTGGTGAGGGTGTGTTATGGGGAATAGGGATTGGGGAATGGCAGTAAGCAGTAAGCAGTGAGCAGCCTCGGTCCGAAGCGTCCGACCAGATCCTCGTCGGCCGTGGTATATTTCAAGAGGATATCACGGTGAAATCGCTGCTCTACACGGGCTTGATCTTCGCGACGGCATTGCTCTTCCTCCCGTCGGCCCGGGCGGCCACTTACCGGGTCGGCCCCGGGCGGCCCCACGCCACTCTCCAGGAGGTGGCCTCCCTGCTGGGACCCGGCGACGTGGTGGAGGTGGACGGGGGGCATACCTACCCTGGAGGGGTGGTCTTCACCCGGCCGGGGACCGCCGGGGATCCGATTACCATCCGGGGTTCCTGGGGAGGGCAGACCGCCCGCCCGGTCCTCTATGGGGGGACGAACACCGTCCACTTCGAGACCTCCTGGCCCTATGACGGGACGGGCGAGAACGACGCTTCCCACTATGTCTTCGAGGGCTTCGAGGTGACGGGTGGAACCTCCCGGGGGATCTTCCACCAGGCTGCCAACCTCACCGTCCGGGACACGGTCGTCCGCGGCTGTCCTCAGCACGGCATCCTGGGGGCGGATGGCGGTTCCGGCTCTCTCATCCTGGAGTGCGTGGAGGTCTATAGCTGCGGGGAGGGTGACAGCTGCCACCAGATCTACGCGGCCACCGACGAGGTCAACCGGCCCGGCTCGGTCTTCCGGATGGAGCGCTGCTATCTCCACGACGCCAACGGGGGCAACAACGTCAAATCGCGCGCCGAACGCAACGAGATCCGCTACAACTGGATCGAGGGCGCTTACTACCACGAACTGGAGCTGATCGGTCCCGATCCGGGCGGAGCGCCGGACGGCTGGACCCCCGATCTGGCCCGCGAGGACTCGGACGTGGTCGGGAACGTCATCTTCAGCCGCCGGGAGGCCTACCACCACGTGATCCGGATCGGGGGGGACGGGACCGGGGAGAGCGACGGCCGTTACCGGTTCGTCAACAACACCATCATCCTCAGTGAGAGCAACGACGCCGCGGTCTTCCGGCTCTTTGACGGACTGGAGAGCGTCGAGATGCACAACAACGTCCTCTGGCGGGTGGGGGGTAATCCGGCGGATGTAATGCGGGAACTGGATGCCGACTGGGCGACGGGGACGGAGGTGATCGCCGGCTCGAACAACTGGATCCCCTCATCGGCGGTCAACGTGCCGGTGCAGTGGCGGGGAACCGTCCCGGGCGCCGACCCCGGCTTCGCCGACCCGGGGTCGGACGACTTTCACCCCGCCGCCGCCAGTCCGCTGATCGGCGCGGGGAACTGCTCGCCGGAAGGTCCGCCGGGCTTCCCCTTTCCCGAGCCCCTCTTCCCGCCGGTCAGGCATCCGCCTCCGCGGCCACCGGGGACGTGCGGAAGCGCGGAGGATCGCCCGGTATCCGGTTCGATCGACCTCGGGGCTTATGAACGCCTATCGCCCCTGCCCGTGTCCGCCCCCCCCCGGGATTACAACGGAGACGGTACCGGTGAGATCGCGGTCTTCCGGGAGAGCGGCGGGCTCTGGGCGGTCCGGGGATTGACCCGGGCCTACTTCGGCCGGCCGGGCGATCTCCCCGTTCCCGCGGATTACGCCGGGGGGGGGACGGCCGCTATTGCCGTCTTCCGTCCCGCCGCCGGCCTCTGGGCGG
>JAXGWO010000090.1:0-1834 GCA_040773245.1 PVC group bacterium | reverse complement strand
TCTGCTGGGGAGTGGGGGTTGGAGTCAGGGTCGGGGTCGGCGTTATGGTCGGAGTCCGCGTCGGGGGCGGCGTCGGGGTCCGGGTCGGAGGCGGTGTGGGAGGCAGCGTCGGGGGCGGCGTCACGGTCGGAGACCGAGTCGGCGGCGCGGTCGGGGGCGGGGTCGGTGGCGGCGTCGGAGTCCGGGTCGGGCTGGCGGTCGGCGACGGGGTGGGAGTAAGAGTGGGGGAAGGAGTGCTGGAGGGAGTCGGAGTCGGGGATGGGGTCCGGTAACCCACCGGCGTCGGGGTGATCAGGATCCCGGTGACCCGGATGTTGTCGAACTGATACAGGTCCCACCAGAGATCGGTGGCGGACTTGAAGATGACCACCAGGTCCTCGCCATAGACCGGCGGAGAGGTCTGCCGGTAGAAAGCGTTCCCTTCCCCGATGGTCCCGGTCTGGGAATACCAGCAGACCGGGGCGCCGGTCCCGGTTTGGAAGAAGAAATATACGTACGAGCTTTCGGGCGGGTCGCTCATAATCCCGCTGTAAACGTCGATCGAGATCGCCGCCTCCCGGCAGGAGGAGATGTCGATGGTCTCGGTCCGCCAGATGCCCTCCCAGGGCTGGTCCCCGGTTCCGTGAAAGTTCTTGACCCCGCCGGTGTCCCAGACCGCCCATTCAACCTCTTCCCCGGCGCCGGTGGTCGAACTGGCCCAGTAGCCGGGCCGGCTGGTCTGGCCGACCGCGCAGGACTCGAAATCCTCCCGGAAAAGGTCGGTCTGCTGGGACCGGACCGACGGGGGGGCGACCGCGCAAAGCAAGCTGACCAGGGACCAGATGAGAACGATGCCCGACCGGGCAAGACGTCGCTTGTGCATCACCACACCACGCATTTAGTTTGATTAAGTATTCTGCCGGGCCAGATCCCGGATTCGCTCCGAGATCTCCCGGTTGACCCGGAGAATCTTTTCGCACTGTTCGGGGGTGACCGTACCCATCCCGCAGCTGGGGGTGACCAGGGCCCGATCGACCAGTTCCCGGCGGTCGAATCCCAGCTCCTCGAGACGCTTCCAGGAGGCCAGCAGGCGTTCCCAGAGGGAGTCCGCGTCTTCCCCTTCGATCGCCTCGGTCGAGGGAGTGATCCCCCAGGCCAGGAATCCGCCCCGGCGGAAGAATCCCCGGATGGCGTCGGAATAGAGGAGGAGGTTCCTGGCGTAACCGAAGGCGTCGAAACTGATTATATCGACCCCGGTCCGCATCAGGATCGACCAGTCAGTGTTGGCGCAGCAGTGGACCCCGGCCAGAGCCCCTTCCCCGTGAATGGCCTCGATTACCTCGTTGAGTTTCCCGATCACCTCCTCGACCCGGAGGCTGACCAGGGCAGAGCCGACCGAGGCCAGGTAAGGCTCGTCAATGAAGATGATCATCCGGTCGCAGAAGGGGGCGAGCTTCCTCGCCTGCCACCTCGCCTTGAGGGCGATCGCCTTGGTGATCGCGTCGAAGATCTCCGGGTGGTAGAGGGATGGCTTGCGGTCCTGGTCGGTGACGGTGAGCCCGAAGGTGATGGGGCCGGTCACGCAGCCCTTGGCGAGGGGGAACCTCTTCCCCGATCCCAGAAATTCCAGAAAGGCGTGGAAACCCAAGGCGTAGTCAGGGGTGAGGGCGAAAAAATCAAGGTCGTCCTCGATCACCCGGAGGTAGAACTTCTCCAGCTCCGCCGACAGGTCGTCGCCGATCCGGAAGCAGATCCTTCCCTCCTCCTCGTCCAGCTGGAGGGCCGGAAGCCCGGAACTGAACTGGGGGCACATATTCTCCTTCAGCCCCCGCTTGGGGAGCTGGGGCCAGGCCGG
>JAXGWO010000089.1:0-2130 GCA_040773245.1 PVC group bacterium | reverse complement strand
GGGTGCTACATCATAATCTCTCATTCCCATACGTATCTTTCATCACAGGAGAGATTATGCCGTTTCAGGAATTCCCGGTACTCATTCTGGAACGAGATTTTCTTGTGATGTTCCATCTGTCCATCAATGTACTGGGAAACTTCGAGGAGTTTGGATTCACTGACGGAAAATATCCCATAACCATTTTGCCAGTGGAATTGGGCGAAATCGGGGTTCATATGTGCCCATTCCTGGTCCTTGATCCAGGAACTGCTCTCCCGTTTAACCGTCGCCACGACATCGGCGATTTTCTCCGTGCGGGATTGCAGATAAAGGATATGCACGTGATCCGTTACCACCCCGACCCGGATTACAGGGCAGCCAAGATTTTTTCCGATGCCGGTGATATACCCCGCCACGGTGTCGCGCATCTGGCGAGTGAGAAAAACCCTCCGGCGGTCTTTTGTGCTGAAAACCAGGTGGAGAGATATCCGGGCTAATGATTGGGGCATAATTCACCTCCTTTTTCTGAGGCAAATTTATGGAGTGCGGGCGGTGTTATTGCTGTGATTATATACCCATAGTGGCGCCCCGGGCTATGATGTTTCACCCCGTTGGGGTGAGACAATGTTACGCGTGTATCGGTTATCAGCACCCCAACGGGGTGCTACATCCCAGCCTGGGGTGTAACCCCGGATTACCGTCGAACCTGTCCAATCCTTGTCGCACCCCAAAGCAGGGGTGCGACATTACAGGCGGAGGAAAGGGAAGTCTCCCAACCGCAAAAACGAACGGGTAGCAGGTGAAGGGCGGCCGGGGGCGAAGGGAGAGTAAGCTTGAGCGGAAAAGGTTCGGGCCGGACGGCTTGCCGTCCGGCCCGAATTCGGCAGGATGAGACTTTCGGGTTTTCCCGGATTACCAGGACACGGGGATGTAGTCCCCGCCGCCCCAGTAGATGCGGGTCAGGCCGCGGATCACCCAGACGCCGCCCGACGGGCGGTAAACCGCCGGGCGCATAATCCCGCCGTTGGCATAGAATCCCGGCTGCGGATAATCGCCTTCCCGGCCGAAGTAGAACCTGGTCACCCCTCTCGCCGACCAGAGTCCGGTCGCCGGTTTGAAGATGCCCAGTTCCAGCGGCCCGCCGGCGGAGTAGTCGGCCGGAACAGGGTAATCGCCGGCGCCTCCGAAGTAAGCGCGGGTCAGGTCCTTTACCGCCCAGAGACCGGAGGCGGGACGGAAGAAGGCGATCCGGGCAGTCCCCGTTCCGTTGAAGTCCTCGGGGGCCGGGACGTCGCCCATCCGGCCGAAGTAAGCCTGGGTCACGCCCCGCACGGACCAGAGCCCGGTGGCCGGGCGGAAGATGCCCGCATCAGTCCGGCCGTCCCCGGTGTAATCCGCCGGGATTGGGATATCTCCGGCGGAACCGAAGTAGAACCGGCTGATCCCCCGGAGCGCCCAGAGTCCGCTGGCCGGGCGGAAGACCGCCGCGTCGGTAAACCCGTCGCCGTCATAATCGCCGGAAGCCGGGATATCGCCCTGCTTCCCGAACCAGAAGACCTCGGGGCTGATGGCGGGGCCAAAATCGATAATCCACTTTCCGGAAGATCCCTGCCAGACCACGGTGTCGTCCCGGCCGTCGGCGTTGTAGTCCTTGCCGTCCACCACCAGGTAGTAGATGGTCGGCCGGGGCACTGGCGTGCGGGCCGGCGTCGGGGTGATGGAAGGAGGAGCCGTGGGAGCCGGCGTCGGGGTGGGGACCGGCGTGGAGGTGGCCGAAGGCGTCGGGGTCACCGAGGAAGTCGGGGTGGCGGTCGGGGTGGGCACGGCCTTGGCCAGGTCGCAGAGCCAGCGGTCGTTGTAGGTGGACCCGTCCGCCCCGATGTAATAGTAGGTGTCGAGCCATCCGCTCAGGGCCGGCGGATAGACGTAGATCTCGCTGCCCTCGTCATAGGTCAGGACCAGGTAGTCGCCCTCGAGGATCCCGAGCGGTTCGCTCTGGCTGGCGAACCGTACCGCCGCCGGCTGCTTCGGATAGGAGGTCTGGGCGGAGAAGACATTCTCGGCGTCAAAGACCAGGCCGTAGGGGTCAACCTCGGGGAACTCCGCCCGGGTCACTTCCCAGGTCCAGCCCTGCGGGGTCCCGGCGCG
>JAXGWO010000088.1:0-2261 GCA_040773245.1 PVC group bacterium | reverse complement strand
CCCGCATCGGCGCCGACGGGGTTATACAGTATATCGTTGACGACCACTCCGAACGGGGTGGGGGTAACCGTGGGGGTCGCCGTGGGAGGCAAGGTTGGAGTGGTGGACGGGGTCGGGAATAGCGGTTTGTCATTCAGGAAAGCGTTGTCGATGGCAAGATATGGCGCATAACAGTTCCTGACCTGGATTCTTAAGCCCCCGGCGGCACCGGAGCCGGAGGGGACGGCCTGGTGCTCCAGCAGGGTCCAGTCGTCGGCGGAGAAAACTGTCCAATCACCAAAATCGCTATCAACTGTATGGGGATATCTTATGCCAAGCCTGATTTCCCCGGTCCCCTTGACCATTAACGCAGCAAAGTAAGTAACTCCCTCGCTCATACTTTTTCCAAACTGATCAAGGTTGCCCGCAGTGGAAGCCTCGCGACTGAACCGGCCGGCATAAACTTCGTAATAACAATCTTCGGTGCTCAGCCATTGAGCGTCCGGGCTGTCCCAGATCCAGTGATAAGCCTCCGTTCCGGTCCAGGCTTCGAAACCGGCGTTTTCCAGCATCCCCCCGTCCCAAGGGATCGGGCTGGGGGAGGGCGAAGCGGTGGGGACCGGGGAGACGGTCGCCGATGGGGTGGCGCTGGGGACCGGGCTGACGGTCGGAGACGGGGTCGGGGTCGCGGTCGGCGCTACGGTCGGGGTCGGGGGGAACGAAGGGGTCGGGACCGGCGTCGAGGTCGGCACCGGGCTGGGGGTAGCCAGCTCGGTGATCCTCACGTCATCGAAGGCCAGGTGGCCCGCGCTCTTGAAGTAGGTGAACTTCACCTGGCTGGTGCTCGGATTGAGGAGAAGCGCGGGGAAGTCCGTCCCCGAGGTCGGGAGATTATCAATATCGGTCAGCCGGCGCCAGTCGGCGTTGAAGTATTCGTCCACGTACAGGGCGCTGGTAACGTCCGTCTCGTCCCCCTTGAGCCAGAAAGTCAGCTCCTCGGGCCGGGCAAAGACCCGGGTGACGATCGCGTCATCGGTATTGTCCAGCTTCAGGGAGGGGGGTTTGCGGCCGTAGTTCTCGGCGCTGGTATAGGTATCCGAGTCGTTGCCGCAACCGATAAATGTCCAGCCATCCGGGCGCTGTCCCTGGTCGAAGTAATCGAATCCCTCGTCGATCAGGGGGATAGTGGGCGAGGGGATCGGGGTCGGAGAAGGGGTCGAAGTCGGGGCCGGGGTGGCGGTCGGCTTAGGCGTGGCGGTCGGCGGCGGAGTGCCGCCCCTCTTCACCGCCGACTCGCTTGTCTCGTCTCCAGGTTCCGGGCCGGGGTAATATCCGGGGACCGAAACTCCCCCCTCCCGCTCGAAATAGATCCGGGTCACCCCCCGGACCGCCCACAACCCCCGGGCCGAGTCGTAGACCGCGATCCGCAGCCCCGGGGAACCGGTGTAATACAACGGCGCCGGGATAAAGCCGGGGCCCCCGAAGTAGACCCGGGTGAAGTGACGGATCGCCCACAGCCCCGAACTCTCACGGTAGATCCCCACCCCGGCCGTCCCCTCTCCGGTATAATCCCCGGGCACGGGCAAATCTCCCGAACGCCCGAAGTAGAGCCGGGTCAACCCCTGGATCGCCCAGAGGCCGGTCGCGGGCCGGAAGATCCCGATCCCGGCCGAGCCGTCCCCCGCATAGTCCGCCGGTACCGGCAGGTCTCCTCCCCGACCGAACCAAACGTAATCCAGATCCCGGATCGCCCATAAGCCCGTCCCTGGACGGAAGACGGCCGGATCCCAGACTCCGTCACCGGTATAGTCCCTTGCCGCCGGCAGGTCCCCGGGGAGGCCGAAGCAGAACCTGGTCAACCCCCTCACCGCCCACAACCCGCTCTCCGGGCGGAAGACGGCGATCTCCGCGCGGCCGTCCCCGTCGTAATCACCCGCCGCCGGATAGTCCCCTTCCCGGCCGAAATGGATGACGGTGAGCCCGTGGATTCGCCAGGACCCATTTTCGGGGAAGAAGATAGAGATATTCTCCACTCCGTCACCGGAGAAATCCCCCCCGGTGAGCAGGATAGGTATGCCAGCCTCCTCTCCCCCGGCCCTTCCCTCACTGTGGGCGGGATCGACGAGGAGGAGCGAGACGGTAATAGCGAAGACGGCCGCGAAGGCCGGGATGAAAGAACGGCGGATGTTCATCGGAGTCTCCTTGCGGTTGTTCGCCGGAAAGCAGAGATATTTTCCTTTTGATAAATAGACAATCGGGAGAGGACGATCCTTGGCGGTTTT
>JAXGWO010000087.1:0-2725 GCA_040773245.1 PVC group bacterium | reverse complement strand
GCGCTGAGCCTGGCCGACTTCCGGGCCACCGAGTACACCTACCAGATCCTGACCCAGTTGGCCGGGCGGGCGGGGAGGGGGGAGCTGAAGGGGAAGGTGATCATCCAGACCTACAACCCCCGGCACCCGGCGCTGCTGGCCGCCGTCCGCCAGGACTACGGGGATTTCTTCGCCAAGGAGATGCGCGCCCGGGAGGAACTCGGCTACCCGCCGGTCAACCATTTCGTCACCGTGACCGTCCTCTCCCGCAACGAGGAGAAGAGCCTCACGGTGGCCGAGCACCTGGCGCGGAAGCTGAAGCCGGAACTGGAAGCCGGCGACGAGCTGCTCGGTCCGGCCCCGCCCCCGATCGCCCGGCTCCGGGGTCGTTATCGCCACCAGCTGTTGATCAAGACCAAAGGCGTGATCTCGACCATCCGGGCGCTGCGGAAGGTCTTCCCGGAACCGGGGCGGGAACGGGATCTCCAGGTCGAGGTCGATGTTGACCCGATCTCGATGTTATAATTTTTCACCCCCTCCGCCGAAGGGCGGAGGGGGTGAAAAATTATAGTTTATGTGGCCCGAACATCTCCGGGTAGAGGTCGGAGAGGCGAGTTTCGCGGATCTCTCCCCGGGTGTTGGCGGCCAGGATCAGGATCTCCCCCCGGTCGAACTCGGCCAGGGACTGCCGGCAGATCGCGCAGGGGAAGGCCGGGGGCTTGGTCTCGGTCAGGACCAGCAGGGCCTTCAGCCGCTTCTCCCCGGCGGCCACCGCCGCCGCGATCGCGTTCATCTCGGCGTGGCTGGTGGTGGTGAGGGCGGCGTTCTCCACGTTGCAGCCGCCGAAATAATTCCCGCCGGCGGTGAGCACTCCGGCCCCCACCCGGTACCGGGTGTAGGGGGCGTGAGCGTTTTCCCGGGCCTCCCCGGCCACCCGCAACAGTTCGGATTTTTCTTTTGCCGTGATCACGGGCTCATCCTCCTTCGATCGAATTCCCCGGCGGTGGACAGGTTAATCCCCGCTCGATAATTCCTTAGCTCTGGTTAAAGAGTTCTCCGGTTCTGTCAACCCGCCCCCGTCACGCCCGGCGATCTTCCCCGTCACCTCGATCAGCCGGAAAGGATGCTGGGCGTCGATAACCGCGTAACTCTTATCCGGGAGCAGGGGGAGACCGGTATCGAAAAGGGCGTTGAAGACCAGCCGGAAGGAATTGACGGGCGTTATTGACGGGTAGAACCCCGGGTCTTTATCGGCCGGCAGATAATAAGCGTTCAGGATGCTGAATTTCTCCCGCAGTTCGGCGTCGGTGGCTTCCCTCCAGTCAAAGGTATTGCAATTTTCCTCGTAACGCTTCGGCCAGGGGCCTTCGTCTCCCTGGATGATGATAACCGGGGGCAGGGGCGAATCCGCCAGGATGGTGTCGATCAGCTTCCTGGTTTCCTGGTTGCAGTATATCAGCTGGTTCCGGTAGTTCTCGATCTTTCCCCGCTGGTCGGCCTCGCTCTCCGGGAGGAAGCTCCCGTCCCGCTCGAAGACGAATGGTGGGTGGGGCAGGATGAAATGGGCCAGGGTGAAGGTCGGCTCCGGCCGGCCGGCCACCCGGGTCAGTTCCCGGAATTGGTACCGGATTCTCTCCCACTGCTGCCGCCGGTGACTGAACAGCCTTCCGGCGCCGGGCAGGGCCGGAACTATGCTGCTCTGGTAGAGCATCAGGGAGAGATCGGATATCCCCGTCAGGTTGAAATTCTCGTCGGCGAAGCGATTGTTCCGGGTGGTGTCGTTCAGCCCGCCGAAGTGCAGGTACCGGTAACCCTTCCCCTTGAGGAACCGCTGGACCTCGTAATCTTCCAGCAGCGGATAAAGTACCCGCCAGTTGCGGGAATCTTCGCGCCCCCGGGCGGGGAAGTCGTCGAGATACCGCAGGTTGAGGGCGGAGGAGAGCGACTGGGTGGTGTTGAGGTAATTGGCCCGGCTCCGCCCGGCCACGTAAAAACCCTTCCCGGCGAGGTAGTCGAGAAAATCCCGGTTGTCGTAGCCGTAAAATTCCCGGAGCGCGTCGGCCCCGGCGTAGCGGTCGAAGATGATGTAATAGATATCCCGGAGCTGCTCCGGGTCTTCCGAGCGGGTGATCACCTCCCCCCAGTCATTCCCGATTCCCGCGGGTCTTTGGCGTTCCCTGAAGATGAAGAAGATCAGGTTTCCGCCGGAGATCAGGAGGAGGAGAAGGGAGACGACGTTCAGAATCCTGGTAAGGTTATCCAGCGGCTTTTCCCTCCGCCGGACCCACCGGAACGCGGCCAGGACCAGCAGGAGGCAGGCCCCGAGCATATAGCGGTGGCGTCCCAGGACGATTCCTCCCACCCGGCAGTCGATGAGCTGACTGTAAATATGACCGTATGATAAGGACATAATCACCAGCAGCGAGGTGATCAGCCCGGCTTTCCGGGCGTCCCGGAAGATCAGGCGGAAAGCCAGAAAGAGCAGGGCGGTAACCCCGAGAACAACCAGGGCGGGCCGGGGGACGTCGGAGAAGGAACTCTGGTCGATGTTGTGGGCGAAGAGAAACAGGACCGGGAAGAGCGCCAGGAGGAAGGGATGGTAGACAGCCGTCGGAGACGGATTCTTGGTATTTGTTTCCATAGCTTGATGTTGTTTAACCCGGATTCTCCACGGGAGCAGGCGCGATATTCTTAACCCTCCTATTGCCGGCGGCAGAAGGGGCGGATGCCGGGATAATATTCCCCG
>JAXGWO010000086.1:0-2891 GCA_040773245.1 PVC group bacterium | reverse complement strand
TCATCCCCGCCGGGGCCATCGACCGCAGCCCGGCCTCGTTCTGGATCGCCTTCTCCCCCCGGGAGAAGAGCCAGGCCGGGGGTATCATCGCGGTCAGGATGGTGTCGCCGAGCACCACCGGCACCACCGTGACGTCGGGCCAGCGGGCCTGGAGGAAGCGGGCCAGCCAGCGGATCTTGATCATAATCTCGGCCGATTTCAGGGCGAGGTCGCCCCGAATCCCCAGCTCGCAGGCGGTCCGCTCCCGGAAGTTGAACTCGTATCTCCCGTAGGTCAGCCGCTCATCGTAGTGCTGGCCGGCATTGATCACCAGATAGGGCAGGCCGGCCCGGTCCGCCGCCTCGATCGACCCCCAGAACTTGTAGAAGCAGGGCTTGGTGCCCGGGCAGAAGGCCAGGACCCATCTCTTCTCCCCCCGGGCCCGTTCCATCGTCTCCTCGATCAGCCGGCTGTTCAGGAAGACCGGGTACATCGAGAGACCGACCGGGTGGAA
This sequence comes from PVC group bacterium, assembly GCA_040773245.1. Classification (GTDB taxonomy): domain Bacteria; phylum Auribacterota; class Erginobacteria; order Erginobacterales; family Erginobacteraceae; genus Erginobacter. The sequence goes on along the minus strand of JAXGWO010000086.1, from coordinate 2,398 downwards.
ATGGGGCAGTTCGCTCTTGCCGAACATCAATTCGTAATTGTCGTCAATCCTTTCCATAACCGTCCTCTCTTTTCCCGGACCCGCTCCGGCCCGGCAAGGCCCGGAGGGCCCGGAGGATCTCCCGGGCCCCGGTCCGGTAACTCCATTCCCCGACGATCTCTCGGGAGCGGGTTCCCATCCTCTCCCGCAATCCGGGGGTGCCCAGGATCCGGTGAATCCTCTCGGCCAGGGCGTCGATATCCCCGGTCGGGAAGACGAAACCGTTCTCCCCGTCGCGGACCAGGTCCCCGGCACTGCCGACCCCGTCGCTGACGATGACCGGGAGCGCGAAGTTCATCGCCTCGTTGATCGCCCGCGGGGAGGGGTCGTACTCGGAGGGCAGGACGTAAACATCGTCGGCCGTGAAGTACCGCGGCAGCTCGGTCTGGTTCTTGAACCCGGTGATGACCACGTCCTTCAAACCGAACCGGGCGATCCGCCGTTCCAGTTCCCCGCGCTGCTCGCCCTCCCCCACGAAGACCAGGGAAGCGTCCAGCCGGTCCCGCAGCCGGCGGTAAGCCTCCAGGAGGTCGACCACCCGCTTGCGGGCGTCGAGCCGCCCCAGGAAGAGGATCACCGGCCGGTCGGGCGGGATCCCCAGGCCGGTCCTGATCTCTTCCCGTTGCGGGAGAAGCCGGTTGTATTCGGCCTGGAAATAATCGTTGTCCACGGCCGCCGGGTTCCAGTACACCCGCCCGGCCGGCGCCCCGTAGAACCGGTAATACTCGGCGTTCTGCCCGCACTCGCTGAGGATGGCGGCCGCCCTCCGGAAGAGAGGGCGGAGGAGCGCGCCCTTCAGCAACCGGAGCGCGGCCGGGCGGTTGGGGCGCCGGACCACGCTCCCGCCCAGGAAGACCGGGGTCCGGGAGAGCGCCGCCGCCAGGAACGCCAGCCAGCTGGTCACCGAATCGTAGCCCCAGACGAAGACCGCGTCGTAGCGGATGGCGATCAGGGCCGGGACCACCCCCGGGTTGACGAACCCGATCAACGGCCGGAACGGGAGGGGGGAGAAGTTGGGCAGGAACCGGTACGGATACCCCTCCAGGAGGGGGATATCCCACTTGATTTCAGCCCGAAAGGTGGGGTCGTAAACCGGCTTTCCCGTCCCGCCTTCATCGCAGTAATACACCATCAGCTCGATCTCCGGCTGCCGGGCCAGTTCCTGGTAGAGGCGGTAGTAATACTGGATGGGGTGGGAGACCACCACCGCCAGGCGGAATTTATCCTTCATCGGCGGGCCGCCATTATCAGGTTCCCGGTCAGGATCCCCCGGCCGTCCCCGCTCTCGGCGAAGAGCGCCAGCCGCCAGGCCGCCGATACCCCTTTCCAGAGCAGGCTCCGGACCGCCGAGGCGAAACCGTAGCGGAAAACCGGGGGCACGGGGAAAGCCGAGGCCTCCCGGAACCCGACCAGGAGCAGGGCGGTCCGCAGGGCGGCGGCGGAGAAAGCGGTCTCGTGGGTGAGATCCCCCCAGCGGTAGCGGAGCGCGAAGGGGCTCTCGGCGTTCACCGTCTGGATCAGGCAGACCCCGCCTTCGACCAGCGCTTCCCGGATCAGGTTGAGCAGTCCCAGGGTCTCCTCCCGGGGGAAATGCTCGAGCACGTCCCGGGCGATCACCACGTCATACTTCCCCGGATGGCCGGCCAGAACAGTCCGGAAATCCCCCCGGACGACTTCCGGGATCCCGAGAGCCCGAGCCGACTCCGCCTGTTCCTCGCTGAGATCGATCCCGGAGACCCGGGTGTAACCGGCCCGCCGGAGGTAGTGAACGAATCCGCCGCGGCCGCAGCCGATATCGATGATCTCCGCGGACCGGTCCCCGGGGAGGAAACGGCGATAGCGGGCGTCCCAGATCGGGAACTGCTTTTCGATCTCCGCCAGTGTGACCTCTTTCCCCGGGACCTCGACCCGGCTCGGGTACTCGCGGTATAATTTTTCCCGGTATTCCCGTTCAGGCATCCGACCGCTCCCGGATTTTTCGCACGGCGGCGAGCACCTCGGCGACGGTGATCCGTTTCAGGCACTCGCCGTCCGGACACTCTTCCCGCATACAGACCTGGCAGCCGGTCTCCTTGCGGATGACAAGGTGATTCTCCCCGTGGGGATGCCAGCAGTTCGGATAGTCGCGGGCGCTGTATATCCCCACCACCGGGGTGCCGACGGCGGCAGCGACGTGGGCCGGACCGCTGTCGGTGGAGACCAGGAGTTCGCACCCCTTAAGAACCCCGGCCAGTTCCCGGCAACCGGTCCTCCCGCGAAGATCAATTATATTATCCCTTCCCGCCGAAGGCAAAATATTCTCCCCTCCCCCCGCCGGGGCCTCCCCCACCACCAGCACCAGGTCCGGGGAGATCTCCCC
>JAXGWO010000085.1:0-2899 GCA_040773245.1 PVC group bacterium | reverse complement strand
TCGCCGTCCGGACACTCTTCCCGCATACAGACCTGGCAGCCGGTCTCCTTGCGGATGACGATGTGATTCTCCCCGTGGGGGTGCCAGCAGTTCGGGTAGTCGCGGGCGCTGTATATCCCCACCACCGGGGTGCCGACGGCGGCGGCGACGTGAGCCGGCCCGCTGTCGGTGGAAACCAGGAGTTCGCACCCCTGAAGAACCCCGGCCAGTTCCCGGCAACCGGTCCTCCCGCGGAGATCAATTATATTATCCCTTCCCGCCGAAGGCAAAATATTCTCCCCTCCCCCCGCCGGGGCCTCCCCCACCACCAGCACCAGGTCCGGGGAGATCTCCCCGGCCAGTTTGCCGATCAGCTCCCGGAACCGCTCCGGGAACCAGCGGTTGACGGGGAACTTCCCGCCGGGGTGGACGGCGACCATCTTCCGGTTCCGTTCCGTAACGGCCAACCCGGGAAGAGGAATCGGCGGTATCTCCCAGCGGGCGGGCGCCGGAACCTCTCCCGGCGGGGTGACCAGCCGGAGCAGGCGGGCGACCTCGTCGGGGAAGACCCGCGACTCCCGCTGGGCAAGGCGGAAGAGGCGGTGGCGGGCCCAGCGGAAACCCCGCGCGGACCTCACCCCGGCCAGGCGGTAGAAGAGCAGGTCCCGCAGGAGGCGGATCGGACCGGCCGGGTACTGGCCGAGGTAGAACAGGAGGTCGATCCTCTCCCGGCGCAGCCTCCCCAGCAGTTCCCGGCCGTATGCCGGCACCCGCAGTCTCCGGGGGTCGAAAGCGATCACACCGTCGAAGGCGAATATCCCCTCCAGGACCCCGGCCGGGTGGGGCCGGGCGGGCGTCGCCCGCGCGGTCAGGAGCAGCAGCCGGGCGGAAGGGTATCTCCGCCGGATCTCCCGCAGGGCGGGAAGGGCGCAGAAGGTGTCCCCGAGGTGCCCGGTCCGGACCACCGCAACCGTGGCGGGATGCTCCGGGGGCGGGCGGAAGAGGAGAAAAGCCGCCCCGCCCAGGACCGCGTTGCCGACCCGGTAGAGAGAGCGCGCGAGCGCGTATTTGACTTTCCTCATAGGGGAGATTACTATACTCCGATCCCCCCGGGAGACAAGACCCGAGATACCACCGGGGAGCGGAAGCGGTAATGACGAAAACCACCCTCAGTTCCAGGCTGAAGAAGGTCTTTCTCCCCCGGTGCCGGGCCCGAACCCGGATCTGGGAGGGAGACCGGGAGTTCACCGCCCTCTTCAATGAGATCGCGGGGCGAACCCTGGTCAGCCCCGACCGGTGCTTTATGCTCTTCCAGTTCGCCCGCCAGGCGGCCGGACTGGGGGGGGAGATGGCTGAGGTCGGCGTCTACCGGGGAGGAACCGCCCGGCTCCTGGCCCGGACCTGCCCGGAACGGATCCTCCATCTCTTCGACACCTTCTCCGGGCTCCCCCCCGCCGACCCGGATATCGATCTCCACCGGGAGTCGGAGTTCGCCGATTCCTCCCTGGAGGCGGTCCGGGAGTACCTCTCCGGCCTGGAGAACATCCGGCTCCATCCGGGGACCTTCCCCGTCTCCGCCGGTGAACTGGGGGATAGCCGGTTCTGCTTCGTCCACGTGGATGTCGATATCTACCGGTCCACGGCCGACTGCCTCGATTTCTTCTACCCCCGGCTCCTTCCCGGCGGGGTGATGGCCTTCGACGACTACGGGTGGGAGGGGTGCCCGGGGGTGAAGAAGGCCCTCGACGAATTTCTGGCCTCCCGGCCCGAATCCCCGATCCTGACCGCCCGCCACCAATGCGTCCTGATCCGGCAATAAGCGTGGCGATCGTCCAACGCTCGATCCACGGGGACCAGGGGGGACTGGCCACCTTCACCGCCCTGCTCTGCGACGCCCTGGCCGGCGCGGGGGTCGGGACCGCCCTGGTCACCCGAATGGAACCGGGGGGACGGGGGGAGATGGTCCTGCCGAAGCGGCCGGAAGTCTCGCTCCGCTTCGCCGGGCTCCGCCGGGCCCCCTCCCCCGCGGATTTCTTCGACCGGGACTTTGAGCGGGCGGTGAAAGCCGCCGGCCGGGAGGAAGCCTGCCGGATCATCCACACCCAGGACCTCTGGACCCCGGAGGTCCACCTGGCGGGACGGGCCGCCCGGCGGCTGGGAATTCCCCTGGTGATGAGCATCACCGGCACGCTCACCTCCTGGGCCCTCCGCCACCGGGCCGCCAAGAAGAAGATCGGGTGGCTGCTCTACCAGAAACGCGACCTGGCCCGGGCCGCCGTCCTCCACGCCACCTCCCGCCGGGAGGCGGCCGATCTCCGCCGGCTCGGGCTGACCAACCCGGTCGCGGTCATCCCCCTGGCCGTCTCCCTTCCCGCCCCCGCCGAGCCCGGGAGGAGGAGTCCGCGCGGCGGGGAGCGTCTCCGGACGGTCCTCTACCTCTCCCGGATCCACGAGAAGAAGGGGCTGATCCACCTGGTCCGGGCCTGGGACCGGCTGAGGCCCCCGGGCTGGCGGGCGGTGATCGCCGGGCAGGACGACTTCGGTTACCGGGCCGTGCTCGAGGGGGAGATCCGCCGGCGGGACCTGGAGGACGCCTTCGCTTTCCGGGGGTTCGTCTCCCGGGAAGAGAAAGACAGACTCTACCGGGAAGCCGACCTCTTCGTCCTTCCGACCTACTCGGAGAATTTCGGCCTGGTCGTCCCGGAGGCCCTCTCCCGCTCGCTGCCGGTCATCACCACCACCGGCACCCCCTGGGAGGACCTCCGGACGCGCCGCTGCGGCTGGTGGATCGGAACCGGGGACGACCCCCTGGCGGAAGCTCTCCGGGAGGCTTTCGCCCTCTCCGACGGCGAACGCGAGGAGATGGGGGAGCGGGGCCGGCGGCTGGTGGAGGAGGAGTACTCCCCCCGGCGGCTGGGGG
>JAXGWO010000084.1:0-3407 GCA_040773245.1 PVC group bacterium | reverse complement strand
GGGGACTACCACCCCAAGAACATCATCATCGGCCAGGATCGGATGCAGGACATCTCCACCCTCTTCGTCTCGGTGATCGACTTCGACAACTCCCTGCTCTTCGACCCCGCCTTCGACGTCGGGGGGTTCCTGGCCCAGTTCGCCTACCAGTTCCGGCGCTTCCCCGCCGTTTTGGCCAGCTGCCGGGAGGAGGACTTCGTCGCCGCCTACCTGGGGAAGCGGTCGAAACCGAGGGAGGGGTTCGAGGAGCGGGTCCGGCTCTTCAAGCTCCGGGCCAACCTCTCGATCGCCAACTACCTGATCAAGGTCGGCCAGGGCGGCTCCCCCGACCTGGATGCCATTCTCGCCGACTCCGAGGCCTTATTTTACAATTCAAGTCATACCTCTTTTGTAAAATAAGGACGGGGGAGGCCGGGTTCCTGGTCCAGGCGGCGACGGCAGCCTTGCCAGAGGGTCTCCTTCCGGGTGAACTGAGTGACCTCGATGGCGGAGGTCTTTTCGGCCAGGAGAACCAGGACGGCCGGGATCTCTTCCCACTTCTTTCCCTTCAGGATACCCTCAATCCGGCCGGCGGTCTCTCCGGACCATTCCCATTCCGTCTCGAAGGTGGCCGCCTTCTTCCAGTAGCCCCGCTCGTCCCAGACCTCGGCCGCCTCTTTCACCGTCCCGGCGATCTCCCGCAGGCAGAAGACCGCCAGGGCGAGCATATCCTCGACCTCGACATCGGGGGCGGTCTTCTGCATCAGCCGCCGCTGGAGCTCGGCCACCGTCCGCATTAAGTTCCCCCTCCGCTTGCCGGGGGAGTCGGTGTTGATAACCCGGGCCATTACTCTTTTCTTTCCCTATCGGCCATTCGGCATCTTCCTCGTGCTCGTCCTCGTACTCGAAGGCCTGGACAGGACAGCCGGGGCCGAGTACGAGGACGCGGACGAGTAGGAGTAAGAGGATAAAGGGGATATCAGAGCAGCCTGATCTTCCGGAACCAGTAGAGAAGGAGGCTGGTGATGGCAACCATCAGCCCGATGAGGATCCAGAAGCCGGCCATCGTCTCCCGGAGGGCGAAGGGGAAGAGGACGTTCATCCCCCCGATCCCCGAGATCAGGGTCATCGGCATCATAATCGTGGCGATGATGGTGAGGATCTTCATCACGTTGTTGAGGTTGTTGGAGATCGAGGAGTGGTAGACCTCGAGCAGGGAGCGGACCATATCCCGGAGGGTCTCGACCAGGTCGGAGACCCGGATCAGGTGGTCGTGGATATCGCGGAAGTAGATGATCTCCTCGGGGCGGACCGAGGCGATCTTGCCGTGGGCGAAGCGGTAGATCAGCTCGGTCTGGGGGAGGAGAATCTTGCGCATCGTCATCACGTTCCGGCGCAGGGAGAGGATCCGGTTGACCAGGCCGGGCCGGTTCCCGGACAGGGCGGCTTCTTCCAGGTCCTCGGACTTCTCCGAGAGGCTGTTAATGATCGCGATGTAGTTGTCCACCATCGCGTCGATCAGGTGGTAGAGGAGCCGCCCCGCCCCCTCGGCCATAACCCGGTCCGATTTCTCCAGCAGCTGGCGGTTCTTGGTGACGGCCTTGATATGCCCGGCGTGGATGGTGACCACGTAATTGGGGCCGGCGAAGAGGTCGATCTCCCGGATGCTGAGCGCTTCCTCGTCCTCCTTATCCGGGTAGTAGTAGACCGAGTGGAGCACCAGGAAGATGTAGGCCCCCATATCGTCGCACTTGGGGTAATGCTGGGGGTTGATGCAGTCCCCGATCAACAGGGGGTGGAAATCGAACTGGGATTTGAGCAGGCCGTACTCCGCCTCGCCGGGGTTCTCCAGGTCGAGCCAGAGGAGTTTGCCGGGGTCGGAGAGGATCTCCCGGATCCGGGAGGGGTCTCGGTCCCGTTCCAGCCGTCCGGTCCCGCGGTCGTAAACCACGGTCCTGACCCGGCTCTCCGCCGGCCCCGCGGCGGAGGAGAGTTCCGGAGCATACGCCGCCGGGTGCGGAGCCGACGTCTGGCTTGTTTCTGCGGCCGGCATTATCTTCTTCCGATTAGCACCGGAATAACAGGCCGGGGCCTTTCTCTCCCCGGGTCGGTGATCACTGGTTACACTTTCACCAACCGGGCTCTGACTCCAGGCGGCCGATCCCGAACCCGACCAGCCCGGCATACGGGATCAGGACATCGGTCTACCAGGAGACCGGGATGTACTCCCCGCCGCCCCAGTAAACCCGGCTCACCCCCTTGAGGACCCAGAGCCCGGTCGACGGACGGTAGATGGCCGGCCCGGCGGTTCCGGACCCCGCGTAGTCTCCACCCTGGGGGAAGTCGCCGGATCGGCCGAAGTAGACCCGGGTCAGGCCCCGGATCGCCCACAGACCGGTCGACGGACGGAAGATCCCGATCTCCCCGCCCCCATCCCCCTCGTAGTTCTCCGGGACCGGGTAGTCGCCCGCGGCCCCGAGGTAGATCCGGGTCAGCCCCCGGATCGCCCACAGCCCGCTCGCCGGACGGAAGATCCCGATCCGGGCCGATCCCTCGCCCGCCAGGTCGACTGGAAGGGGAAGGTCGCCGGGAGAACCGAAGTAAACCCGGGTCACCGACCTCACTATCCACAGTCCCGAATCTTCACGGAAGACACCCGGGTCGGTCATCCCGTCCCCGGTGTAGTCGGCCGGGACCGGGCGATCTCCCGCCCGGCCGAGATAAAAGCGGGTCAAACCCCGCGCCGCCCAGAGCCCGGAAGAAGACCGGAAGACCGCCGGGTCAGTCTCGCCGTTGCCGTCGAAATCTCCGCAAGCCGGGAGGTCGCCCGCCTGCCCGAACCAGAGAACCTCCGGGCTGAAGGGCGAGCCGAAGTCGATGACCCACCTTCCGTCCTTCGCCCTCCAGACTGCGGTGTCATCCCTTCCATCCCCGTTGTAATCCTTTCCGTCGAGCACCAGGCAGACCGGTGTCGATGCCGGCGTGGGCGAGGTGGTCGCAGAGGCGGTCGCCGTCGGCGATGGTGTCGCGGGGATGGCCGGGGTTGGCAACGGGGTGGGCGTGAAGGTCGGTATCGCTACCGGTGTCGGCGTGGTGGTCGGGATCGCTACCGGCGTCGGGGTTGCGGTCGGGGAAACCGTCGGCGTCGCGCTGGGCGCTGGAGTCGCCGTCGGAGGTACCGTTGGCGCGGATGTTGCGGTCGGCGCTGCCGTTGGAGTCGCGGCCGGAGGCACCGTTGGCGGTGGTGTAGGTGGCGCGGTAGGCGGCGGGGTTGCGGTCGGCGGCACCGTTGGCGGAGGTGTCGGTGGTGCCGTCGGCGGAGGCGTTGTGGTCGGCGGCACCGTTGGCGGAGGTGTCGGTGGCGCGGTCGGCGGAGGGGTTGCGGTCGGCGGCACCGTTGGCGGAGGTGTCGGTGGCGCGGTCGGCGG
>JAXGWO010000083.1:0-3977 GCA_040773245.1 PVC group bacterium | reverse complement strand
TGAAACCCAGGTCAATTTGTACTTTCATATCCTTGCCCGCTCCTTTTTTGATCTTCCCGATCGGTTGCTTTCTTCTGAAAGCAACATAAAGGAGCGGGCACTTTTTTTTCAAGCAGGCATCAACATTTGAACGGTATTAATGAATATGTTCCTGATGGTCACCGGGACTGCCCGACGGCTCCCGCCGAGCGGGATGTAGACATAATCACGGAACCAGGAGGTCAGGGAAATATGCCAGCGCCTCCAGAACTCGGCAATATCCCGCGAAAAATAAGGGTAGTTGAAGTTCCGCATCAGTCTGAAACCGAATAAGCGGGCGGTTCCGATGGCGATATCCGAATAACCCGAGAAGTCGCAATAAATCTGAAACGCGAAGACAACCACTCCGAGCAACAAGGTATTCGCTGCATAGTGGGAGTGGTTGGCGAAGATGGCGTCGGCGTAGGTTGCACAATTGTCAGCAATAACGACCTTCTTGAACAAGCCCCAGAGAATCTGTCTCATCCCGTCCACCGCCTGATCGATTTCAAAACTTCTCCGGCGGCGGAATTGAGGCAGCAGATGCGCCGCTCTCTCGATGGGTCCGGCCACCAACTGGGGGAAGAAACTGACAAATGACAAGAAGGCAACGATATCCCTGGTCGGTTCCAGTTCCCTTCTGTAAACATCGATAGTGTAACTCAGGGTTTGAAAGGTGTAGAAGCTTATCCCCACCGGGAGGACGATGTTCAGCCTTCCGGCGTCAATGGGCCTGCCCAGAAGCGTGAATGCCCGGGCGAAACTTTCCGAGAAGAAATTGAAATACTTAAAGAAACCGAGCAGGCCGATATTCACGACGATGCTGGCTATCAACAACAGCTTTCTTTGCCGCCGGTCGTCCGTCCGGGCCAGCCCGAGCCCCACCGAGTAATCAACCAGGGAACTGAATATGATCAGGGAGAGGAAACGCCAATCCCACCAGCCGTAAAAGACGTAACTGGCGACCAGGATCAAGACATTCTGCGCCTTCAAATTCCTCCGAGTAACAAACCAGTAAAGCGCGAATACCACGGGCAGGAATATCGCAAATTCTATGGAGTTAAAGAGCATTAGCTTACTGGCTCCTTAAAGCATATCGCGACCGACCGGCACGAGAGCACACTGAGGAGGTGCGGCCTGGTGCGGGGAATCGTTTAATCCGAGGCGCACGGCTTTCCGCATCACGCCCTGGAGCTTACGGGGCTCAGGGGCCAGCCAGCGGCAGGCTGATCATCCGGCCCTCGCGGGCGGCGGCGACGGCGGCGAAACTGGCCCGGGTGGTGTTGACCAGCTCCTCGAACGGGATCAGGGGCTCCCCGCCCCGGGCGACCAGATCGACGAACGCTTCCAGCTCGGCCCGGTGCCCCTTGTCCTGCCGCCGGGTCCTGAAGGAGCGGAATCCCCTGAACCCGTAACCCCGGGTCGTCCGGAAGTTGTCCAGGCGCAGGACCCGGCCGTCGGAGAAGACCTCCAGTGTTTCCTTGGGGTAACTCTTCGAACCGTTGGCGAAGTAGTTGACCGTCCCGATCGATCCGTCGGCGAAGGCGAGAACGATGGACATCTTGTCTTCCCGGACCGCGGTCCCCTCCCCCGCCATCACCGCCCCCGCCGTCTTCGCCGGGCTGCCGGCGAGGAAGGAGAGCAGGTCGATGAAGTGGCACCCCTCGCCGATGATCCGTCCGCCGCCCCGCTCCGGGTCCTGGGTCCAGTGGCCGGGAGGGATCTCCCCGGCGTTGACGGTCATCGTCATACAGAGCGGGCCGGAGCGGCCCCGGAGGAGTTCTTTCATCCTGATGGTATGGGGGCTAAACCGGCGGTTGAAACCGACGGTCAGGGAATGGGGAATGGGGAATGGGGAATGGTACAAAGAAATAATCTCTTCCAGCTCCTCTTCGTTGAGGGCGAGGGGTTTTTCGACGAAGACGTGCTTGCCGGCCTTCAGGGCCTCGCCGACGAAACGGGCGTGGAGGTGGTGGCCGACGGTGATGAAGACGGCGTTGATCTCCGGGTCGGCGAGCAGGAGGCGGTAGTCGGTGACCGCCTTCCCGGCCCCGAACTTTTTCGCCGCCGAGCGGGCGGTCGCCCCGTTGAGGTCGGCGACCGCGACCAGCCGGGCGGGGGTCCGGACCAGGGCGGGGAGGAGGGTGGAGTTGGCGAAGTTCCCGGCCCCGATCAGCCCGGCCCGGACTTCCCCGGCCGCCGCGGCGGGGGCGGGCTTCAGCCTCACCTCGGGGGACCTCTCCACCGGGCCGGGGTACTCCAGGATCACCCCCAGGGCCTCCGGATCTTTCTCCAGCTTTTCGTATGCCCCCGCGGCGGAAGAGATCTCGAACCGGGAACTGATCAGATCCCGGACCCGGAGCCGGCCGGACTTCAGCGCCGCCAGGACCGCTTCCAGGTTCCGGCCTTCCGTCCAGCGGACGAAACCGTAGGGGTAATCCCGCCCCTTCTTCTCGTAATCCTCGTCGTAGCGGCCCGGACCGTAGGAACAGGAGACCTGGAAGGTGAGCTCCTTCTCGTAAAAATCGCTTCGGCGGAGGTTCAGGCCCACCACCCCGACCAGGACGATCCGACCCCGTTTCCGGCAGGAACTGGCCGCCTGGTGGACGATCCCGTCGCCCTGGGCGGCGGCGGCGATCAGGACCCCGTCCACCCCCCTCCCCCCGGTCCGGGCCAGGGCAGCGGCGACCGGGTCGGCCCCGGCTGAGAGATCGACGGGGAGAGCTCCGAACTCTTCGGCCCAGCGAAGCCGTTTCGGGTTCGGGTCGGCCGCCAGCACAGCGCACCCGGAGGCCCGGAGGAGCTGGACCGTCAGGATCCCGATCAGACCCATCCCGAAGACCAGGAAGGTCTCCCCCAGTTCGGGTTGGGCCAACCGGATCCCCTGCAGGGCGATCGACCCCATCACGGTGAAGGCCGCTTCCTCGAAAGCCACCCCGTCGGGGATCTTCGCGCAGAGGTTCCGGGGAACGCAGACCAGCTCGGCGTGGGGTCCGTTGGAGGCCACCCGGTCCCCGGGGTTGAGATCGTGGATCCCCTCCCCCGTCTCCAGGACCTCCCCGGCGTTGCAGTACCCTAAGGGGAGGGGCTGGTCGAGCTTGCGGAAGACCGCCTCCAGGGTGGGAAGCAGGCCGTCGGTCCGGATCTTGTCCAGGACCTGCTTCACCTTCTCCGGCTGCTGCCGGGCCTTGGAGACCAGGTTGGCGCGGCTGAACTCGACCAGCATCCGCTCGGTTCCCGGGGAGATCAGAGAGGCCCGGGAACGGACCAGGACCTCGCCCTGCCCCGGGCGGGGGGCGGGGATCTCCGCCACCTCCAGCTCGCCGGTCTTCAGGTTCTGCAGGATCTGTTTCATAAGTCTGGACGGACATCGGGGCTGGAGTTGCCAGGCAAGTTCCTGCTCGCCGCAACTCGCCGCCGGAAGGGATTATCAATCAGGGCCGGTCAATAATCAAGGTGAAATGACCGGGGATTTCGGGGGACGGCGACCCATCCAGAGCTGCCAGTGACCGTCCCGGTACCGCCCCAGCTCCACGTCGGTGATCCAGACCGCCTCCTCCAGGGAGAAGGCGAAGCAGCCGATATCCCGGGCCGGGAACATCCACTGGTAGGTCCCCTCCAGGTAAGGCGCCATCTCCCGGTTCCAGCACAGTCTCGGATACCTGACGGTGACCTGGTCGGTGATATAGACCCTCTCCCTCTCGCTGATCGCCCCCCGATCGATGCCGGTCCGGATAATAGCGATAAGCTCCCGGAGGGGGTAGAGCTGCTTCTCGATCCTCTCCAGCGTGGAGTCGACCAGGATGATGTTTTGAACCAGGATGGGGAGCAGAAGGGAAGCCGTCAACACCTTGCCCCGGCGGCGCGGTCTCCCGATCCGGGTGACGAACGCCAGCACCACCAGGACCCGCAGCGCCTTGGGCACGTACTGGTACCGCCACTGGACCAGCGGATCGTAG
>JAXGWO010000082.1:0-4167 GCA_040773245.1 PVC group bacterium | reverse complement strand
GACCTGGAGGGGGAGGTGATGAACGTGGCCAGCGGCAGCCCGGTCTCGGTCAACCGCCTGGTCGAGCTGCTGGGCGGGGAGGTCATCCATATCCCCAAGCGACCCGGCGAGCCGGACTGCACCCACGCCGACATCGCGAAGATCCGGAGTCTGCTCGGCTGGCGGCCGGAAGTCACCATCGAGCAGGGTGTGAAGATCCTTCTCGACAACATCGATTACTGGCGAGCGGCCCCGGTCTGGACCCCCGAGACCATCGCCGACGCCACCAAGGACTGGTTCCGGTACCTGGGCGAGCACTGACATCAACCGGACAATGACCGGAATTCTCGCCACCGCCCGGCAAAAACTATTGTTGATAGCGCTTGGTCTCTGCGCGGCGGTTCTGTTGCTGGAATTAAGCCTGAGGACTGCCGGGTGGGTTTTGCTGCATCTCCAGGAACGAGCCAATATCGCTTCCCTGGAGGAGAGGGGAGGTTATGTGATCCTCTGCCTCGGAGAATCGACTACTTTCAACAGCTACCCCCGGTTTCTCGAAATCGTGTTGAATGAGAAGTGTGGCGGCCTTAATATCAGCGTTATCGATAAAGGGGTACCCGGCATCCATACCACGCACATCCTGGCCCTGCTGGAAGGATATCTGGACGCTTACCAACCCGACCTGGTCATCGCTATGATGGGGATCAACGACGGGGAAGATACCCAAGCCTTCGTGAGACCTCCCGAAAATGACCGGGCGTCTTCCGGAGCCCGTCCCCGGCCCGAGAGCTCGAGTTCGTTCCTTGCCGACCTGAGAGTGTGCAAGTTAGCCCGGCTTCTCTACCAGAGGGCAAAGAACACTCTCACGGAAATCGATCATCGCAGCGATTTCATCAAAGAATTCGAATCATCGGTGGAGACGGAAGTCTCGGCCGCGGGCATAAAAGATCCCGGCGATTGGATAATTCAGAGCTCCCCCTTAAACCGGGACGGCGGGTATTTCCTCCGACTGGGCGATGAATACGCGGAGCAAGAGCAGATGGAGAAAGCGGCAGCGGCCTACAAAAAAGCCGCCGCCCTGGAAACCGATAACATCGAGTTGCTGCGCGACCTGGCCGGAAGGGTCAGGGATCTGGAGGGATACCCGGAAGCGGAAGCCGTTTACCGACGGATTCTGGAGATCGACCCAAAAGATTACCTGGCTTATGTGGAGTTGGGGATACTGGCGCGGGATCAGGACAGGCCCGATGACGCCCGGGATTATTTCCGAAAAGCTCGGGAAACGAAGCCGGGCCTGACCGGAGAACTTCTCCGTATCGCGCGCTCCCATAGAGATCGGGGCGATGACGGAATGATGGAGCGATACTGCCGGATGGCGATCGAGGCCGACCCGGACAATTATGCCGGATACTCCGAATTGGGACTTCTTTGCGTCTGGTTGAATCGGAGGGAAGATGCCCGCCGGATGTTGCGGAAAGCTATCGAACTGAATCCAAGAGACGCCGATGCTTACGCCAGGATGGGGATTATCTATGAAAGGGAATCCCGGCCGGAAGAGGCCAAACAGATGTACCGGCGGGCGCTGGACATCAATCCCGGGGTATGGGACGCCGCCTATAACCTGATAATGATATACCAGCGGGAAGGAAAACTGGACAAGGCCGAAGCCCTCTATAGGAGAATGACGGAAGTGTCGCCGAAGAATTATCGCACCTGGGGGGCCCTGGCTGTCTTCTACGACAGCCAGGGGAAGGAAGATTTGGCCGGCACATATTTCGAGAAGGAGAGTAAGCTGAGATCCAAATCCCTTAATCCCACTACAGCAACAAATTACCGAATCCTGCGGGACATCCTGAAAGAAAGGGGGATTCCCATGGTGGCGATGCAGTACCCGATGAGATCCCTGCAAGAGTTACGTGACGTATTTGACGACGATGCCGGAGTCGCATTTATCGACAATGAAGACGTCTTCAAGGACGCGGTCAGGCGGGATGGGTACCAGGCGTACTTCTGTGACCATTTCGCCGGGGATTTCGGTCACTGCAGCCCCCGGGGAAACCGGCTGCTGGCGGAAAACATCGCGGATTCGCTGGTTTCATTGAATCTATTTTCACATCATTCAAGGGAGCGAACAGATTATGAGTTCAACTAAATTTTCGGCAAAGATCAAGACCATCGACGAACTGGCGACGATCATCGCCGGGCTGCAGAAGAAAGGGAAGAAGGTCGTCCTCTGCCACGGGGTCTTCGACCTCCTCCACCCCGGCCACATCAAGCACTTCGAGGCCGCCCGGCGGGAAGGCGACTTCCTGGTCGTCACCCTGACCGAGGACCGCTACGTCGGCAAGGGTCCCGGCCGGCCGGTCTTCAACCAGCGGCTGCGGGCGGAGACCCTGGCGGCGATCGAGTCGATCGACTACGTGGCCGTGAATAAATGGCCGACCGCGGTCGAGACCCTGAAGAAGCTGAAACCCGACGTCTACGTCAAGGGGAGCGACTACGCCGACCGCGCCCGCGACCTGACCGGGGAGATCCTCCGGGAGGAGGAGGCGGTGGAGGCGGGGGGGGGGAGGATCCACTTCACCGACGAGATCTCCTTCAGTTCCACCGAACTGCTCAACGTCCACTTCAGCGTCTACCACGAGGAGGCCGACCGGTTCCTGAAAGGTTTCCGGCAGAAGTACTCCGCCGACCGGATCATCAAAATGATGAAGGACCTGAAGAAGCTCAGGGTCCTGGTGGTCGGCGATCCGATCATCGACGAGTACCACTACTGCCAGCCGATGGGAAAGGCCTGGAAGGAGACGGTGATCACCGCCAACTACATCAACCGGGAGTCCTTCGCCGGCGGGGTCCTGGCCACCGCCAACCACATCGCCGGTTTCTGCGGGAAGGTGGACCTGGTCGCCTGCCTGGGCGAGCAGAACACCCAGGAGGAGTTCATCCGGGACAAGCTCAAGGCCAACATCGCCCCGAAGTTCTTCTACCGGGACGACGCCCCCACGGTCACCAAGCGCCGTTACGTCGACCCCGCCTTCCTCTCCAAGATGTTCGAGATCTGCTTCCTCAACACCCGCACTCCCCCGGCCGAGGTCACCCGGGAGGTCTGCCGGCACCTGGAGAAGGCCGCCCCGGATTACGACCTGGTGATCGCCTCCGACTTCGGCAACGGCTTCATCGGCGCCGAGATCATGGAGACCCTCTGTGAAAAATCCCGCTTCCTGTCGGTCAACACCCAGACCAACAGCGCCAACACCGGGTTCAACCTGATCACCAAGTACCCGCGGGCCGACTACGTCTGCATCGACGAGCCGGAGATCCGCCTGGCGATGAGCGACAAGTACGGGAACCTCGAGGAGATGATCGTCCGGATCGCCGAGCGGATGAACTGCCGGCGGGTCACGGTCACCCGGGGGCACAACGGTTCCCTCGGCTACGAGCCGGAGGCCGGCTTCTGCGAGGTCCCCGTCCTCTCCAAGGAGGTGGTGGACCGGATCGGGGCCGGCGACGCCTACCTGGCGGTCACCTCGGCCTGCGTCGCCGCCGGCTATCCGATGGAGATGGTCGGTTTCGTCGGCAACGCCGTCGGGGCCCTGGCGGTCCGGATCGTCTGCAACCGGGAGTCGGTGGAGCCGGTCCCGCTTTACAAGTTCATCACCGCTCTTCTGAAGTGACCTCCCCTTCGGGGAGGCCGCTTCACAAGAGTGAACCCGCGCCTTCGACGCGGGTTAAATTCCTATATCAGATTTCCATACTGATATGCCGCGGACTTCCTTGAAGCAGAAAGTCGCGTTGATAACATTCGGCCTTTTTCTGGGAATCATCCTGCTGGAAATCGGCCTCAGGATCGGAGGGTTGATCTTCATCCACCTCCAGGAAAAGGCCAATATCGAGTCGTTGCGGAAGAAGAAGGATTACGTGATCCTGTGCCTGGGCGAATCCACCACCGCCCTGGGCGGAGATGATTCCTACCCCCGGCAGCTGGAGAGAATCCTCAACGGGCGCGACATCGGGGTCAAGTTCTCCGTCATCAACAAGGGCATCGCCGCCACCAATACCGCCGCCATCGCCAACCTGTTGGGAGATCATCTTGATCAGTACCAACCCGATATGGTTCTGACGATGATCGGAATCAACGACGACGGCGGACACCGGGCCCTCCAGGATATTTCCCCGGATCCGCTCCGGCGT
>JAXGWO010000081.1:0-4211 GCA_040773245.1 PVC group bacterium | reverse complement strand
TCCCCTCCCCCGGGTTTCCCAGCTTCTCGGGGTCGTAAAAAATAATCTGGGATCCGCGGTTCTCAAAACTGAAACCGACTTCGAGCAGATCCCCCAGGGCTGCTCGGACCGCGTTCCGGCGCGCGGCGGGAACGTAGAAAAGCAGGAACCCCCCTCCCCCGGCGCCGAGCAGTTTTCCGCCCAGTGCCCCGTGCTGGAGCGCCCGTTCGTAAAGCTCGTCGATCTGGGGGTTGCTGACCCCGGTCCCCATACCTCTCTTCAGGCGCCAGCCTTCGTCGAGGAGTTTTCCGAATCCGTCAAGGTCCGGATCCGGACCGGTGAGGAGATCCCGGCCCCGGACGGCCAGTTCGGCCAGGACGGCCAGATCCCGGCGGTTGTCCTCGATCCGGGCGACGTGCTTCTCCTGGATGGCGTCGGAATAGCGCTGGATACCGGTGTAGAAGAGCAGGGAACTCTCCTGGAGCCGGTTCAAAACTTCCGGGGGTACGATCAGCTTCTCCAGCCGGACCTGGTCCTCCCCCGAGAAGGAGATGAAGTTGAAGCCCCCGCAGGCGGCGGCGTACTGATCCTGGAATCCGACGTTCTCCCCGATCACCTCCCGTTCCAGGCGGACCGCCTCCTCGGCCAGGCGGGTCAGCGGTACCCGGCGGCCGAGGTAGCCATAGAGGGCGTGGAGGAGTCCGACCACGAAGGAGGAGGAGGTCCCCAGCCCGGTCCGGGCGGGAAGGTGGGAGAAGTAATTGATCTCGATGTTGGAGTTGATCCCGACGTGGGAGAGGCAAGCCCGGACCGCCGGATGTTCGATCTCCTCCACCCGGTTGACCAGTTCGGTCTTCGAGTAAGAAACCTTGATCCGGTAATCAAAGAAGTGGCTCAAGTAGTTGACGGTGAGGTAGACGTAACGGTCGATCGAGGCCGAGAGCACCGCCCCCGGGGAATGGCGGAAGAACTCGGGGAAGTCGGTCCCGCCCCCGAAGAAACTGATCCTGACCGGCGTCTGGGATATGATCATTTTAAAATTTTCCTTCGGAAAATTTTCGGACGAACCCCCGGGCGCTGGCGCGGGATTCGGGGATGGGGAGGATACGGGCGAGCTTCCCGTTGCTGATCTCGTAGCGCTCCCGGGGAGGATCTTCAACCGCGTAACTCAATTCCCGGCCCAGCCAGTTCCTGATCTCGGCCAAGGAGACCGTCCCCGTCCCGCAGGCGTTATAGACCTGGTTCCAGTTGTCCCCTCCGAGCAAGCGAAAGACCGCGGCGGCGAAAAAATCCGTGGTCAGATACTGGTACTCCGACGCCTCGTCCACCCGGAGAGGCTGGTTGTAAAGTAAATCATAGACCGGGTTCTTCCGCAACCCCGGACCGAGAACACCCCCGAGACGGAGGATCAGGAACCGTGGACAGTGGTGAATGACCATCCGCTCCCCCAGGTACTTGTGGAAACCGTAATGGGAGATCCGGCTCGGTTCTATCTCCGCTTCTTCCCGGTTCCGGGAGGGGCTTTCGTGGTCGGGATAGACATCGACGCTGGAGACGTAAACATAGCCGGAGTAGGAGAAATCCCCGAAGGAACGGAGCAGCGGCTCCAGGGAGCGGCGCAGGTCCCCGGCGGGGTCCCGGTTGACCTGGTACTTTCGCGACTCGCCGGCGGCATTGAATACGACGTCGTACTCTCCCCCCGCGAATACTT
This sequence comes from PVC group bacterium, assembly GCA_040773245.1. Lineage (GTDB taxonomy): Bacteria > Auribacterota > Erginobacteria > Erginobacterales > Erginobacteraceae > Erginobacter. The sequence goes on along the minus strand of JAXGWO010000081.1, from coordinate 2,521 downwards.
GGTAATTATCCAGGTCGACACAGTCGCAGGCGATCCCCTCCGTTTCACAATATCTGACAAAGGCCGAGCCGACAAACCCCTTTCCTCCCAGGACCGCCGCCTTCATAAGCGAACCGTCCCCCGGTCGTAATTCTTGGCGAACCAGCGGATCGTCCGCTCCAGGCCCTCCCGCAGCGGGGTGGGGCAGTCCAGACCCAGCCCCTTTAACTTCCGGTTGTCAAAGATCTTCAGCATCTTGCCGTCGGGCTTTGAGGTATCCCAGGCGATCTCTCCCCGGAAGCCGGTCAGTTCCTTCACCGTCTCCGCCAGCTCCCGGATCGAGGTGGAGCGGGCGGTGGAGAGGTTGACCGGCTCGGAGATGTCGTAATTCTCCAGGAACCAGGGGAAGAGTTCGGCCACGTCGGCGGCGTAGACGAAGTCCCGGGTCGGCTTCCCGGACCCCCACATCTTCACCTCGGAGTCACCGGCCCGGCCGGCCTCGAAGAACTTCCGGATGGTGGCCGGGATGACGTGGGAGTTTTCGACCTCGAAATTGTCGTACTCCCCGTAAACGTTGCCGGGGATGAGGACGATCGAGTTGAAACCATACTGGCGCCGGTAGGCCTCGGACTGGATCAGGGCCATCTTCTTGGCCACCGAGTAGGGGGTGCTCTCGAAGGCCGGCAACCCCTCCCACATCCGTTCCTCGGAGATCGGGGAGGGGGCGGAGGCGGGATAGCTGCACCCGCCCATCACGGTTAAAAGTTTCTTCACCCCCGCCTTCCAGGCCTCGTGGATGGTCAGGGTCTGGATGACGATATTCCGGTAGAAGAAGTCGGCCGGGTAGGCGAGGTTGGCCCCGATCCCGCCGACGTAGCCGGCCAGGGCGACCACCCAGTCCGGACGGTGATCGGCGAACATCCGCCGGACCCGGTCCTGTTCGGTCAGGTCGCACTCCTTCGAGGAGAGTGGAACCAGCTCGGCTTGGGGATAGCGGCGGGCCAGGACCGGGACGATATGCCGGCCGAGGAACCCGGTCGCCCCGGTGATCAGGATGGAGGTGGGGAATTTCCGAATCTCAGTCATATAGCATCGAGAATTAGTCGTTTAAAGGGAGTGATGGAGTGATGTGGCGCTGGAAGGCAAGTCCAACATTCCAACACTCCATCACTCCAATACTCCTTCACTTCACTCCTTCCTCAAAGATTATCATAAACCGAATCTTTCAGGAAAACGTAGGCCTTGAGCAGTTCGCGGATCCCCGCCGGGAGGGTCCAGCGGGGGCGAAAGCCGGCCCGCTCGATCTTCTCGTTGCTGACGATGTAGTTCCGCTGGTCGGGGTCCTTCCCGATCGGGGAGCCGATCACCGTCAGCCCGGGGACCTCCCGCTCGATCAGCCGGCAGAGCTCGCGCTTGGAGAGGTTGGCGGAACTGAGTCCCACATTGTAGACCTGGTCCTTCAGCTTGGGAAAGTTGGCCGCCCCGAAGTAAAAAACCCGGGCAATGTCCCGGACGTGGATGTAGTTCCGCTTGAAGTGCTCCTCGAAGAGGACGATGCAGCGGTCGCGGACCGCCCGGTAGGTGAAGTCGTTGACCAGGAGGTCGAGCCGCATCCGGGGGGAGACCCCGAAGGCGGTGGCCAGCCGGAAGGCAACCGCGTTCCCCTTCCCGAGGAGGATCCTCTCCGCCTCCACCTTCTGCTTCCCGTAGCGGGAGACGGGCCGCAGCGGCGACTCCTCGGTGCAGAAGACCCCCTCCTCCCCCACCCCGTAGCCGCTGTTGGTGACCGGGAAGAGGACCCGCTGACCGCGGCCGCGCAGGTCGTTGATCAGGCGGACCGCACCGACGTTGACCGAACGGGACTCCCGGGGGTGAAGCTCGCAGGCCGGGGCGCCGACCACCGCCGCCAGGGGGATGATTAAATCGGCCCCCTTGAGCAGCGGTTTGACCACCGCCCGCTCCCGAACGTCGCCCCGGACGACTTCCAGGGCGGGGTGGGAGCAGAGGTGGAGGAGGGAGGTCCGGCAGTAGCGGAAATCGTCAAGGACGGTCACCGCGTAACCCTTCTCCAGGAAGTGCCCGGTCATCACCGAACCGAGGTAACCGGCCCCGCCGGTGATCAGGACGCGCTCTTTCTTGGCCATCTCTTTTCCTCGAATTTGACGGGATAATTTTGTGTTGTGTCCCCAACCTCGGCCCCATTTTTAGACAGGATAACAGGATTTACGGGATGGGGAATAGGGAATTGGGAATAGGGAATGGTAATCAGTAATCAGTGAGCAGTGAGTAGTGACCAGTAAGCGGTAAGCAGTAAGCAGCGAGCAGTAAGGACAACGGGATTCTTTAATCCCATAAACTAATACCGGTAATTATCCTGTCGATCCTGTTATCCTGTCAAAAAAATATCCTGTTATCCCGCCAGGATCCGGAGAGGTGGCGGGCCAGAAGGGGCAGTCCTTCAGAAAGGGGGACCCGGGGGGTGAAGTTGAAGAGATCCTCCATCTCCCGGGGGGAGGGGCGGAAGTCGATGTACTCGGGGACG
>JAXGWO010000080.1:0-4557 GCA_040773245.1 PVC group bacterium | reverse complement strand
GGCCAGCAGCGCCGGGTGCCGGGGGTTGTAGGTCTGGATGATCACCTTCCCCTTCAGCTCCCCCCTCCCCGCCCGCCCGGCCAACTGGGTCAGGATCTGGTAGGTGTACTCGGTGGCCCGGAAGTCGGCCAGGCTCAGCGCCGTGTCGGCCATAATCACCCCGACCAGGGTGACGTTGGGGAAGTCCAGGCCCTTGGCGATCATCTGGGTGCCGACCAGGATGTCGATCTTCCCGGCCCGGAACTCCCCCAGGATCTCCCGGTGGGAATCCCTCTTCCCCACGGAGTCGGTGTCCATCCTCTTCACCCGGGCGGTCGGAAAGATCCCGGAAACCTGCTCCTCGATCCGTTGGGTCCCCCGGCCGGAAAAGACCAGCTTTTTCGAGCGGCAGACCGGGCAGGCCCGAGGCGGCGGTTCGGAGTACCCGCAGAGATGGCAGACCTGCCGGCCGGATTTCTTGTGGTAGGTCAGGGAGACGCTGCAGTGCCGGCAGCGGGCGACGTAACCGCAGTCCGGGCAGGTCAGCACTGTGAAGAAACCGCGGCGGTTGAGAAAGAGGATGGTCTGGAGGCCGGCATCGAGGTTGTCCTTGACCGCAGTCAGCAGGCAGTCGGAGAAGGAGACGGCCGACTTCTGCCGGTCACACTCCGCCCCCATATCGACGATCTTCACCTCCGGCAATTCCGCCTCCTCGGGGCGGGTCCGGAGAGTGAGGAGGGTGTACTTGCCCTCCCGCTGATTGTAGTAGCTCTCGACCGAGGGGGTGGCCGTGCCGAGGATGACCGGGCAGTTCTCCAGCTTGCCCCGCATCACCGCCGCGTCGCGGGCGTGGTAGAAGGGGGAGAGGGCGGACTGCTTGTAGGAGGTCTCGTGCTCCTCGTCGACGATGATCAGCCCGGGAGCGGCGAGGGGGGCGAAGACCGCCGATCGGGGGCCGAGGACGACCCTCGCCTCCCCGGAGGCGATCCGCCGCCAGTTGGCCGCCCGTTCGCCGGCGGCCTGTCCGCTGTGGACAATCGCCACCCCGTCCCCGAAACGCCCCCGGAACCAATCCCCGGTCTGGGGGGTGAGCGCAATCTCCGGGACCAGGACCAGGGCCGGCTTTCCCCGGGAGATGACCTCGCGGATCGCCTGCATATAGATCTCGGTCTTCCCGGAACCGGTGATCCCGTGGAGGAGGAAGACTTGAAACTTCTCTTTAGCGATCGCCTCCCGGACCTCGCCGAAGGCGGTCTCCTGTTCCCCGGTCAGCTTCAGGGGGACGGTGGGAAGGATCTCCTCCCGACCAGCGCGGTAGCGGTCGGCGGCGGAGACGGCCAGGAGCCCCTTCTTCTCCAGGGACTTCAGGGATCCGCGGGCGGCCCGGGAACGGCGGAGAAGCTCGGCGACGGGGAGCAGACCTTCCCGGAGGAGGATCTCCAGGATGGCCGCCTGCCGGGGGGCCGGCTTTGCCAGGGCGCCGGACGCCGCCCGGGCCGCTTCCGGCGGAACGGCGAGGACGGCCCGGAGAACCGGGGCGGCCTGGAGATTCTTCCGGACCGGGGCCGGGAGCGCGGTCTTGAAGGCCCGGGCGAAGGAACAGAAATAATAGCGGGAGACCCAGCGGACCAGGGAGACCAGGTTATCCCCGAAGAGCGGAGTTTCCTCCTGGATTCCGGCCAGGGGACGGGGGGGCTTCCCCGGGGGCGGGGCCGGGAAGAGGACGACAAAACCCCCCGCCCGCCTCCCGCCCAGGGGGACCAGGACCTTCTGCCCGACCCGGAGCCGGCCGGCCAGTTCCTCCGGCACGGAGTAGGTCAGGCAGAGATCGGCCGGGAGGTTGAGGACCACTTCGGCGAAGCGGATAGACGGCGTCCTTTCAGCCCGGACGGTCATTCCCGGGAACCGGAGAGGAAATCCCGGACCATCTTGATGTCCTCCCAGGCTTTCTTCCGGTTATCGGGAGTATAGGCGCGGAGGATGAAGGCCGGGTGGTACGTGGGAAGCAGCGGGATCCCCTGGTAGTCGTGAAACCTCCCCCTCAGGCGGGCCATCGACTGGCTGGACTCGAGCAGGGTCCGGGTGGCCGGCAGGCCGAGGGTGACGATCAGCCGTGGCTGGAGAAGTTTGATCTGGGTCTCCAGATATGGCCAGCAGGCAATAACTTCTTCCGGCAGGGGATCCCGGTTTCCGGGAGGGCGGCACTTGACGATATTGGTGATGTAGATATCCTCCCGGGAAAGGGAGATGGAGGCCAGGATCTTGTCCAGGAGCTGGCCGGAACGACCGACAAAGGGGCGGCCGATCCGGTCCTCGTCCGCCCCGGGACCCTCACCGATAAAGAGCACCCGCTTCCGGTTCCCCCCTTCCCCCGGGACCACTTTCTGCCGGGTTTGGGCCAGCGGGCATTTCCCGCACTTCCTGATCTCCTCGAGGAGGCCCCGGTAGGCGTCCCGGCGACCGGCGGTATTTTCCCGGTCCGCGGCCGGCGGCGGCGCGGGGGATGGGGAACGGGAAGGCGGCGGGGAGACGGAAGCCGGGGTACGAGAAGTCCGAACCGGGGCCGCGGGCCGGGAGGAAGGCCGGGACCGGGCCGGGGCCTCGGGAGAGGCGGATTCGAGGGTCTCGACCCCCTCTTCCTTCAGCTGATCGAGGTAACGGCGGAAGTCGTAGAGGAGATCCCGCATCCGGGCTTCGGCGGTCTGGGGGCTGGTGCTCATAATGCCTGTTTTCCGGGCTTGGCCCGGCGAATCGGACCAGTCGGACGAGTCAGACGCGTCAGACAATTCAGGGACTGCAGCTTACCACCGGGACGACCGCCCGGTCAAAGATGTCGAAGGCGCGGCTTCGGGCCGGGGAGTCCGCGGGCAGGCCGAGGAGGGAGCGTTCCTCCAGGTCAAACTTATCGACCTGGGGATCGCCAGGAATTATCCCGGCCAGGGAGAGCCCGGGAGCGAGAGCCGGCAGGTCCCCGGTCCCGTCCGCCGGCCCGCGGTTGAGAATCAGGAATTCCGACTTCACCTCGATCTCCAGCTCCCGGACCAGCTCGTGAATCCGGGCCGCGGTCCGCAGGTCCCGGGGACCGGGGCCGGAGACCATCAGCAGGAGATCGAGCCGCCGCAGGAGCCGGCGGCTCAGGTGCTCCAGGCCCGCCTCGTTGTCAACCACCATCACCGGGTAACCGGAGGAGATGGTCCCGATGATGTTCCGCAGCACCTGGTTGGGGTAGCAGTAGCAGCCCGGACCCTCCGGCCGCCCCATCGTGAGCAGGTCGAACCCCTCCTCCTCGGTTATCGATTCCTCCAGCCCCAGCCGGAGGAGTTCCTGCTTGCTCAGCGAACCCGGATTCTTCCTGGTCTCCTCCAGGAGCCGGTCGCAGATCGTCCCCACGTCTTCTTCCGGGGCGACGCCGAGGACCCGGCCCAGGTTGGCGTTGGGGTCGGCGTCGACGGCCAGAACCGGCCGGACGCCCTTCTCCACCAGGTAGCCGACCAGGAGGGCAGCGATGGTGGTCTTACCCACCCCGCCCTTCCCGCAGATGCCGATGATCTTGGACATAGGAGACAGAATACAGAAGTCAGAATTCAGAAGTCAGAATACCTGGGACTGACTTACCTGTCGACCCCCGGGATCATCTGGCGACCGGGAGGTCGGCGGAGGAACCGAAATAGACCCGGCTCACCCCCCGGACCGCCCACAATCCGGAGCTCTCCCGGAAGATCCCGATCCGGTCGGTCCCGTCGCCGGCATAGCCGCCGGGAAGGGGGAGGTCCGCCGCGGATCCGAAGTAGGTCCGAGTCAACCCCTTCACCGCCCAGAGGCCGGAGGCCGCCCGGAAGATCGCCGGCGACCAGGAATCGACCCCGTCATAATCCCCCGGGACCGGGGCGTCCGCCGAAGAACCGAAGTAAAGCCGGGTCAGGCCGCGGACCGCCCAGAGACCGGTGGAGGGACGGAAGATCGCCGGCCCGGACAGGCCGGCTCGGTAGTAACCGGGGACCGGGGTATCGAGGGAGGAGCCGAAGTAAGCCCGGCTGACCCCCCGGATCGCCCAGAGGCCGGTGGAGGGACGAAAGATCGCCGGCACGGCCGTCCCCTCCCCGGCGTAATCGCCCGGGAACGGCAGGTCGCCGGAAGAACCGAAGTAAAACCGGGTCGTCCCCCGCGCCGCCCACAAGCCCGAAGCAGGCCGGAAGATCCCCGGCACGGTCGTCCCCTCGCCGGAGTAGTCACCCGGCACCGGCCGGTCGCCCAGGGTCCCGAAGTAGGCCCGGGTCACCCCCCGCACCGCCCAGAGACCGGAGACCGGCCGGAAGACGGCGATATCGCTGGTTCCGTCCCCGTCGTAGTCGTGGATCCAGGGAGGAGCACCCGCAACCGGCGACGGGGAAGGAGTCGGTGTGGGGGAAGGAGTCGCGGTCGGCGCGGGGGAAGGAGTCGCGGTCGACGTCGGGGAAGGGGTCACGGTGGGCGTCGGCGAGGACGAGGGGGTAGTTGAGGGGGTGGGGATCGGGGTGGCGGTGGGGGACGGGCTCGGGGTCGGAGACGGGGTCGGGCTCGCGGTCGGCGACGGGGTGG
>JAXGWO010000079.1:0-4703 GCA_040773245.1 PVC group bacterium | reverse complement strand
CGGGTATCAACCGGCAAGGAGGGAGAGTATGAAGTATGCGTGGGTGGCAGTGGCAACGGTAGTGATGGTGTTTTCCTTCGCCCTGGCGGCGCAGGCGGACATCAGTACAGGTTTTGACAACTTTGAAACCGGGGTTAGGCCCACAGGGTGGAGTTTCTACTACTGCGGCCTCAACTCCGACGCCGATATGGTCAACTTCGGCGCGGCGGCACCGTCGCTTACCTTGAGTGCCTACGGGGAGATTGTCCTTTCTCCTGTATCCTCCTCCGGCGCCACCTCGGTGCAGTTCTGGGCCTTGGCCAGCAACCCGAGCAGCACGCTGCTGGTCCGGGAATGGGACGGGGCCACCTGGACCCGGGTGACGATGATCTCCGATCTGGCCACCAGTGGAACCACCTACGGCCCGCTGGCCCTCAACGGCAGCTCCAGCCAGCAGGTTGAGTTCACCTTCAAGGCCGGCGTCAACATCAACCTCGACGACATCGTGATCGCTGGCGCTACCGGCCCGGCCGCTCCGACTGCGACCCCGACCCCGGCCCTGGTGATCGGGCCGACCCCGGTTCACCTGGTCGTGGATTGGGACGATTTCAACGGCAACGGCTCCACCGATCTGGCCGTTTACGATCCGGCCACCGGTGACTGGAACATCCGCAACATCGCCACCGACGTGAACTTCGGCGGCGGGGCCAACGACATCCCCTGCCCGGGCGACTACGACGGCGACGGGGTTGCCGACCTGGCCTACTTCGACGCCAGCGCCGGGACCTGGTATGCTTCGCAGGTCGATCTCACCCCGATCATCAACGGGACCACCTGGGGAGCGTTGGGCGACATTCCGGCCCCGGGAGACTATGACGGTGACGGGACGGCCAACCTGGCGACCTTCCGGCCCTCTGACGGGGTCTGGCGGGTGCAGAGCGTGACCGCGGTTTCCTACTCTCCGTTCGCGGGTGGGATCCCGGTTCCCGGCGACTACGACGGTGACGGGACCATCGACACCGCCCTGGTGGTGCCGGACGGCTCGCTGTTCGCCTGGTATGTCAACGGGACCTTCGTCCAGAGATGGGGTTACACCAGCGATATCCCGATGCCGATGGATTACGACGGCAACGGCGTCACTGACATCGCGACTTACCGCCCCAGCAACCGGACCTGGTACATCTCCGGTATAGTCAACAAGTACTGGGGCGCCGCGGGCGATATGCCGGCGGTGGCCGATGTCGACGGCAACGGAAGGGCTGAGCTGATCCAGTTCCGGCCCAGCCGGAACCTCTGGTGGTACTTCGGTACCAGCGGACAGGGTAATGTCTCCGACTTCCCGGCCGCGGGCACCGACACCATCGTGACCGGTGCGTCAGCCTACTAACCGATAACCAATTCAACCGGAAAAGCCGGGCCCCGACCAGTCGGGGCCCGGCTTTTCTTTTAAAGATGAAAATTAACGTCGGCTGCGGCCAGGCCCCCACCCCGGGCTGGCGGCACTTCGACAACTCGCCCGGCCTGAAGCTGGCAAAGTCCCCCTTCCTGGCCGGCTTGCTCGCCAGGGCCAGGCTGCTCAATCCTTCCCAGGCGGCGTTTGTCGAGTACGCCCGCTCCCACCGGATCGAGCACGGAGACGCCGTCCGGGGCCTGCCCCTTCCGGCCTGCTCGGCGGAGGCGATCTACAGCTGCCATATGATCGAGCACCTCAGCCGGTTCCGGGCCGGGCTTTTCCTCGAGGAGGCCAAAAGGGTCCTCATCCCCGGCGGGGTCCTCCGGCTGGCCGTCCCGGACCTGGGGAAACTGGTCCGTCAGTATTTGGAGGCCGGAGACGCGGATGGATTTATGGAGTCTTCTTTCCTCAGCCAATCCCCGCCGGAGACTCTCTCCGGGCGGCTGTCCTTTCTCCTGGCCGGACCGCGGGGTCACCTGTGGATGTACGACGAGTCTTCACTCTGCCGGCTGCTGGAAGCCCACGGGTTCGCCGGGGTCGCTCCCGTCCCGGCCGGGGTGACCCGGATACCGGATCCGGGGGAGCTGGATTTGCGGGAGAAGGAATCCGAGAGCTTTTATGTCGAGGCCGTGAAGCCTGGTCCAGGTCCGGGCGCCCGGGAGATGGGGGCCGCTTCGCGGTGAGGGGGAGCGTTCAGCTTCCGGCCGGGGCCCGGTGGTGGGAGGTGCTGATCGAGTGGGGGACGGTCTTTCTCGTGGTCTTCGCCCCCCTGGCTTTCGGGGCGGTCGAGACCTGGGCCTGGTCCATCCTGGTCGCGGGCTGCCTGGTTCTCGCGGTGGCGGAGCGGTGCCATCGGAGATCCCTCCCGGAGGCATCCGGATCGGGACCACCCCGTCAGTTGGCCCGGTATATCCTGCTCGCTTTCGGTATCCTCTTCGTCTTCGAGCCGCTGCTGCAGCTGGTCCCCCTCCCGGCCTTCTGGATCGATGCTCTCCGCCCGTCCCAGTCCCTGGGGGGCCGGTCGGCGGTCCTCACCGCCTGGGAGGTCGGCCGTTCCTGGGAGACGATTTCGCTCTATCCGGCGCTCACCGCGTCCGAGGCGGTCAAGCTGGCGGCTTACGCCCTCCTCTTCGGAACTCTCGTCAATTACCGTCCGGCCTCCGGCTCGCGCCAGGCGTTCGTCACCCGGCTGTCCACGGCGGTCATCGTCACCGGTTTCGCCGTTTCGGTGATCGGAATCCTCCAGAAGTATTCCTGGCAGGGCAAGATCTACGGGCTCCGTTCGATCCGGTTCGGGACACCATTCGGCCCCTTCGTCAACCGCAACCATTTTGCGGGTTTCATCATAATGGTCATCCCGCTGGCACTGGGGATGCTGCTCTCCCACCCCGCCCGGTGGTCCGTCGGGGAGGGGCACGGCTTCAAGGATCGCCTGGCCCGGTCCGACCCCCGGCGTTTGCGGCTCGCCGTTATGATCTTCCTGATGGCGGTGGCCCGTCTCCTCTCCCTCTCCCGGGGGGGGATCGCCGCCGGTTTGATCGGGGTCGTCTTCTTCATCGTGCTCGCCCGGCGCTACCGGCTGCTCTCCGCCCGGAAGGCGGGGATGGTGCTGGCCGGGGCGATAATTCTCCTGGCGGCTGTCCTGGTCTATTTCGGCCCCGGCCCCCTGGTCCAGCGGTTCGAAGCGGCGGTGGCCGGGAAGGGGGACAAGGATGTCCGGGCGACCCTCTGGGGGGATACCGTGAGGATCTACCGGGATTTTCCCGTCCTCGGGACCGGCCTGGGGACCTTCCCCCGGATCTACCCCCACTACAAGTCGTTCATCTGGAAGATCCCCTACACCCACGCCGAGAACGACTACCTCCAGGCGGCGGCGGAGCTGGGGGCCTGGGGCTGGGTATCCCTGGCCGGGTTCTTCCTCGCCTTCTTCTGGCTGGTCCTGGCCTGGAAACCGGGCCGTCGGGAAGGGGCCGTCCCGGACTCTGGCCACCCCCCTTCCGGGGGCTGGAAGATCTCCCGCCGGGCGCTGGTCGCCGGCGGATCGGCGGGGGTGCTGGCCTTGCTCCTCCAGAGCGCCGTCAGCTTCAACTTCTCCATCCCGGCCAACGCCCTCCTCCTGGTCGTCCTCCTGGCGTTGACGGCCGGGCGGGTCAGTCGAAGATGACCGAGGGCGGGGGAGGGGAGTCCCCGGCCAGCCAGCGGTAGAGGGCCGGCATCCGTTCCCCCAGCCGCCGGGGGGAGTACTCCTCCTCCACCAGCCGACGGCCCCTTTCGCCCATCTCCTCCCGTTCGCCGTCGGAGAGGGCGAAAGCCTCCCGGAGCGCTTCCGCCAGGGGATCATCTCCGGTCCCGATCCACCAGCCGCAGCGGCGCGTTTGGAGGTCCTCCCAGGGGGTGCCGGTGGTGGTGATCACCGGCACCGAACGGGAGAGGGCCTCCGGGACGACGAGGCCGAAATTCTCCGAGTAGGTCGGGAGGACGAAGAGGTCGGCCTCCCGGTAGAGCTTCTCCTTCTCTTCCCGGGAGACGAAACCCCGGAAGGTGAAGGAGTTTTCCAGGCGCCGCTGTCGGATCTCCCCCTCGAGAACGGCCCGGTAGCCGAAGTCGTCCTGCCCGGCGATCACCGCCTGCCACCCCGGGGGCCTCAGCCGATCCCAGGCCCGGACCAGGTGGATCAGCCCCTTCTTCTCGTGAATCCGGGAGAGGTAGAGAACCGTCCGGAGCCGGTCCTCGCCGCGCGGCCTCCGCCTCCCAGGCTTGGCGGGTTCGGGGAGGGAGACGGCCAGGGGGATGACCGCGACCGGGTTGGTCAGCCCGAGGCGGCGGAGATCGGCCGCCTCCCGGCGGGAGGTGGCGTGGAGGACGGCGGCCCGGGCCAGGTCACGTTTCTGGTAGAGCAGCCACCCGATCTTCTTCTTGGCGACCCGGTGACGCAGGGCCCAGGCGGTGAGCGTGCCGGTGATGCTCATCACCAGGGGCAGCCCCAGCTGCCGACCGGCCCGGGCCGCCAGGTGGACCTCCGGGGTCCAGAGATCCTGGGTGTGGATGATCCGGCAGGAGTCTTCCCGGCAGGCGGCTTTCACCCCCCGGAGGAAGCTCCGGTCGAAGAAATGCGCGGGGGAGGGGGCCCGGCGGAGACCGTTGAAGCGGAGCGAGACTTCCGGCCGCATCGGCAGAACCATCTCCCCCCGGCCGCCCGGCGCCATCCGGGTGACCAGGGTGGTCGTGCCCCCCGCGCCGGCCAGGGCGGCGCCGAGCCGGGCGGGGCCGG
>JAXGWO010000078.1:0-5209 GCA_040773245.1 PVC group bacterium | reverse complement strand
TTCGAAGATGATTATGATCAAGCAATACAACCCAGAGCTCTGGAAAGAGTATTGGCTCAAAAAGCTGGGCATCCAGGGGAGTTTCAAAATCTGGGTTCAGAGCGTCACTGTACCCTCAGGCATCAACATTTGAACGGTATTTATTCATTGTTTTCCTGTTGAGCGGCTTTTGGCACGGAGCCAACTGGACTTTTCTGGTCTGGGGGTTCGTCAACGCCTGTTATTTCCTTCCCCTGATGCTATTAAAATTAAATCGCAGGAATATCGATACCGTGGCGGAAGGACGGATTTTCCCCAGCCTGAAGGAAGCCATCCAGATGGCGATCACCTTTCTGCTAACGCTGTTTGCCTGGGTCTTCTTCCGGGCGGATAGTGTACCGACGGCCCTGTCATACCTGAAATCTATGCTTTCGCCTTCTCTGTTTCGCATCTCCGTTATGGATATCAAGAAACTCAGCGCCGGTCCGCACATCATATATTTGTTCCTGTTTCTGTTCATTTTCCTTCTGATTGAATGGCTGCAGAGAGGTAAGCAGCACGCCCTGCAGTTTGAAGACGGCCGGTTTCCCCTCGTCGTCCGATGGTGTGTGTACTACGCTGTTGCCATCATAATATTCTGGTTTCAGGGGGCTCAGCAGGAATTCATCTATTTTCAATTCTGATGAAGCGATTCATAACCAAGGTCTTGCTGTTTTCCAGCCCATTGATGATTTATGCCGTCGTCGCGCTCTATATAGACCCCTATAATCTTACCCGCCCCGAGCAAAACGAAGTTCTCCGGGCTTTGAAGTTGAAAGTGTCCTATCGCTTGAATTATCCGCTGTACGGCTTGCAGGAGTACTCATATAGTCCGTCGGCAATAGTGGTTCTCGGTGATTCGAGGACCAACAATCTCAAGAGCGAAGTTTTCGAGAGATACACGAAGCAGAGAACCGTGAATCTTGCTTACGGCGGAGGTACCCTCCCGGAAATCATTGATACATTCTGGGAAGTAAACAAGTATGGAGGATTAAGGCGGGTTTATATCGGGATAAATTTCAATCTCTACAACGAAGAGATTAATTTCAGCCGGGTGCCGGAAGCGAACCAGCTCAGGGGATCGCTGATTTCGTATTTATTCAGTAGTTATTGCTTGAAATCAACACTGCGGATATGCGCGTCCTTGATTACCGGGCAGATACCCGAAATGGAAAAACCCCCGGTCAGCAGCGAAGATTTTTGGCGATACCAGCTGGATGTCGCCGCGAATAATTTTTACAGACATTACACCTATCCCCAGCGATACTTCGACGAACTTTCCAGAATATCAAGGTACTGTTCCGAGAATAGCATCAAGCTGGTATTCTTCATCCCGCCGTCGCACATTGAATTACAGAATAAGGTTAAAGAGTTCGGTCTCGAGGACGAAGAGCAGACGTTCCTGGCGGATCTCTCCTCCCTGGGGGACGTTTACAACTTTGATTACCCCAACACCCTGACCGAGAATAAAGAAAATTTCCTGGATCCTTTTCATTTCGTCGGTTGGGTGGGGGAAGTCGTCGTCAAGGAGATTGTCGGGGAAGATTCCGGATACGCGCGGTTCACCCCCGGAAAGGCAAAACAACCTTAAGCCGGTGACCGAGGGGAGGCGGATTATTGACAGGCTTGATGGATAAATACCTGGATACTTTCCGGTGTATGAGCCCCGGATGGGTGGCCCGGCGCATCTCCTATCAGCTCAAGCTGGGATCCGGCTGGTTCCGCCTCCGGTATCCGGGAGGGTCCTGGGAGAAGTATCCGCTGGCCGACCTCCTCGAGACGCCCTTCCCGGCCGATCCGGAACGATATCTCGCCTCCCCTCGGGATGACCGTGCTGCATTCTTCTTTGATCCGGGTGAGCGGTTCGCCGCCCGGGAATCACTGCTCAAATTTGATCGGGAATCAGCTGGAGAAGAAGAGGGGGCCTGCGTTGGGGAGGCGGAGCGGATTCTCCGGGGGAATTTCCGCTATTTCTCCCGGCACGAAATCGCCAGCGGCTTCCCGCCCGACTGGTTCGCCAACCCCTTCCAGAGTGTCCCGGGCTTCGGCCCCGATCAGATCCGGCGGCACTGGTCGGAGATCGACGACTTCGCCCGGGGGGACATCAAGTCGGTCTGGGAACTGAGCCGGTTCGGGTTCGTCTATCCCCTGGTTCGGGCTCACTGGCGGACCGGCGACGAGAGGTACGCGGAGGGTTTCTGGCGCCTGGTCGAGGACTGGTGGGAGCGCAACCCTCCCCACCGCGGCCCCCAGTGGAAGTGCGGCCAGGAGATCGCCTTCCGCCTGATGGCCTGGATCTTCGGACTCCACGGGTTTGCCGGTTCTCCGGCCTCCACCCCCGAACGGGTTTCGCGGCTGGCCCGGATGATCGCCGTCTCGGCCGACCGGATCGCCGGGAACATATCCCACGCGCTCTCCCAGAAGAACAACCATCCGATCAGCGAGGCGCTCGGGCTCTGGACGGTCGGTCTGCTTTTCCCCGAGTTCGGCCGCTCCCGGCGCTGGCGGAAGCTGGGGCGGCGGATCCTGGAGGCCGGCGCGCTGGAACTGATCTACCCGGACGGTTCATTCTCCCAGCATTCGGTCAACTACCACCGCCTGGTGCTCGATGATTACGCCTGGGCGCTTGCCCTGGCCAGGCGGAATGGGGTTACCTTTTCCCGGTCGGCGGTGGAAAGGGTGGGTAAAGCGGCCCGGTGGCTGGCCGCCCTGATCGACCCGGCCAGCGGGCTGGCCCCCAACCTCGGCGCCAACGACGGGTCCCTGATCCTGCCGCTCTCCAACTGCGGCTACCGCGATTTCCGGCCGGCCGTCCAGGCGTCCGCCGTCCTGACCTCCGGGAAGCGTGTCCTCGATCCCGGTCCCTGGGACGAGGCCCTGTTCTGGCTGGGGGTGCCGGTTCCCTCCGCCGCGGTCGAGCAGGGGGGTCGTGCCGCCGTTCGTCACTTCCCGGATGGCGGATACCTGGTCCTGCGGGGGAAGAGTTCGCGGGGGGTGGTCCGCTGCACCCCGGAATACCGGCACCGCCCTTCCCACGCCGACCAGCTTCACCTCGATCTCTGGCGGGGGGCGGTGAACGTCCTCCGTGACTCCGGGACCTACAGTTACAACGCCCCGCCCGACGACCTCTACTTTCCTTCCACCGCCGCCCACAACACGGTCGAGTTCGACGACCGGGACCAGATGCCCCGGCTCTCCCGTTTTCTCTTCGGCCGGTGGCTGGGGGTGAAGACCATCACCGGGCCGGAGGAGCGAGCTGGCGCGGCGTCCTGGGAAGGCGGGTACCGCGACTGGCGCGGCTGCCGGCATCAACGCCGCGTGGAATTGGGCACGGCCTCGGATACCTGGATGGTGACCGATCGGGTATCGGGATACCGGGAGAAAGCGGTCCTGCGTTGGCGCCTCGACCCGGAAATCCGGTGGGAACTGGCCGGCCGCCGGTGTTCCGGCGGCGGGGCGGTAATCGAGATTGCGGCGGGGACGGAGCCCGCCGGGATACGGTTGGCCCGGGGCCGGGAATCCCTCTATTACCTGGAGAAGAGAGAGATCCCCGTTCTCGAAGTGACCCTGCGCCCTCCCCGAGCGGAGGTGAAGACCGTTATCAAGTTCATAGATTAGCCCCGGAGGAGCTAATCTATGAATTTTACTGGGTCATTTCTGATCTAAATAGTGATAACGTTTGACTTGAACAACAACAGTCAAAAACTGATCGGCTGTCGTATCAGAAGTTGTTAAAATATTATTTTCCGAAGGAAAAATAGTAAAATGCACGTTATCTACTTCCACCAGCACTTCTCCACCCCGGCGGGGACCACGGCCACCCGGTCCTACGAGATGGCCCGGGCCTTGCTGGAGCGGGGCCACCGGGTGACGATGGTCTGCGGCTCCTACCGGGGGGCGGTGACCGGGCTGGCCGGCCCTTTCATCCGGGGGGAGAGAAGGGGCACGGTGGACGGGATCGGGGTGATCGAGATCGGCCTGCCCTATTCGAATTACGACGGCTTTCTCCGGCGGACCGTGACCTTCCTCCGTTTCGCCCTGCGCAGCATCCTGGTGGCGCTGCGGACGGAGTACGACCTGCTCTTCGCCACCTCCTGTCCCCTGACCGCCTCCATCCCCGGAATCGCGATGAAGCTCTTCAAGCCCCGCCGTCCGTTCGTCTTCGAGGTCCGCGACCTCTGGCCGGAACTTCCCCGGGAGATGGGCGTCATCACCAACCCGGTCGTGCTCGGCCTGATGTCCCTGCTGGAGCGGATCTCCTACCGCGCCGCCGACCGCTGCGTCGGGCTGGCCCCGGGCATCGTCCGGGGGATCGAGCGCCGGGGCATCCCCGCCGCCCGGATCGCGATGATCCCCAACGGGGCCGACATCGAGCTCTTCCGGCCCGCCGGCCGGCGGGAGAACCCCGAGACGGGGAAAGGCTGCCGCGCGGTCTTCACCGGGACCCACGGAATCGCCAACGGCCTCGATGCCGTCCTGGACGCCGCCCGGGTCCTGCTGGCCCGCGGCCGAAAAGACATCGGCCTGGTCTTCATCGGCGACGGCAAGCTGAAACCGCGCCTGGAGGAGCGGGCGCGGGAGGAGGGACTGGAGAACTGCCGCTTCCTCGATCCGCTGCCCAAGACCGAACTGGCGGCCGTTTTGGCCGGAAGCGATGTCGGGCTGATGATCCTGGCCGACTGTCCGGCCTTTTACGAGGGCACCTCCCCCAACAAGTTCTTCGACTACCTGGCCGCCGGTATCCCGGTGCTCAACAACTACCCCGGCTGGCTGGCGGGGCTGATCCGGGAGCACGGCTGCGGCCTGGCGGTGGGCCCGGGAGACCCGGAAGCCTTCGCCGACGCCCTCGTCCGCCTGGCCGACCGCCCGGGGGAGCGCCGGCGGATGGGGGAGAACGCCCGCCGGTTGGCGGTCTCCCGCTTCGACCGGAAGAACTTGGCCGCCGAGTTGGTCTCTTTCCTGGAAACCGCCCGTGAAGAGATGCCTTGACATCATCGTCAGCCTGGCCGGGCTCTGCCTGCTCTCCCCGGTCATCCTGGTCCTGGCGATCCTGGTCCGCTGGAGGCTCGGGCGGCCGGTCTTCTTCCGCCAGTCCCGGGCCGGCCGGTACGGGCGGCCCTTCCGGGGGCTGAAAATCCGTTCGATGAGCGCCCCGCGGGCCGGGCAGGGCGACCGGCTGCCCGCTTCCGGG
>JAXGWO010000077.1:0-6350 GCA_040773245.1 PVC group bacterium | reverse complement strand
GGCGATCTGGCGGCGGCCGAGGGACATATTAAAGACCAGGACCGGGATCAGGATCAAGCCGATAATCGCCTTCCCGCGGGTCCGCGGCTTCAGGATGCCGCCCAGTGCGGCCGCCAGCATCAGGGCCAGGAAGGCGTTGGGGACGTACTGGTAGCGGAACTGGACGAGGGGATAGAAGGCCCGGTCGGAGGTGATCCGGGCGGTGCCGGCGATAAAGAAATCGGTCAGGTAGAGGAAGAAGAAGAGGGAGAGGAGGACGAGGAGGCGGTGCCGTCCCTTCCGGTACAGGCACCAGGCCCCCAGGAGCAAGAGCAGCAGGACGGCCCCCCCCATCCAGGCAACGGTAAAGTCCAGCCGCTCCGCTTCCTCCAGCCGCCAGGCCCAGCCCCCCATATTGATGTTGTCGTCGAGGTAGAGCGGACGGCTGAGGGAGGGGACGATATTGACCGCGAACCCGGTGTAGGCGAGGTTGAAGAAGACCAGGAGGAAGCCGGTCGCGAGCTGCCCGGCGGTCGGGGAGGGGAGTTCCCCGGTCGTTCCCCGGTGGAGCAGCCAGCCGCCCAGGTAAAAAGGATAGACCAGCAGCGGGGCCGCGTCCCGCCACCGGAAGCGGCGGCGGGGGGAGGGGAGGGCGAAAGGGAGGATGAAGATCGCCAGGGGCCAGAGGGCGTAAACCTCCAGGGTCAGCATCCCGAAGAGAAAGAGGGCACCGACCGCGAGGAGGAGGGCTCCCCGCCCGGACCGGAGGTAATCGATGTAGAGGATGAACCC
This sequence comes from PVC group bacterium, assembly GCA_040773245.1. GTDB lineage: Bacteria > Auribacterota > Erginobacteria > Erginobacterales > Erginobacteraceae > Erginobacter. The sequence goes on along the minus strand of JAXGWO010000077.1, from coordinate 5,579 downwards.
GAGGAGAAAGGCGCCGAAGCTGATGATGGTGAAGAACTGGAAGGTCCAGACCACGATGTCGCTGTGGGAGTAGAGGAAGGCGAAGAGGGCGAGGAAGACGGCCGCCAGCCCCCTGTCCAGGCCCAGGCGCCCCGCCAGCAGGTAGAGGAGGACGATGGAGAGGAAGTAGGCGGCGAAGTTCAGGACGTGGTTCCAGACGAAGCGCGGGCTGAAGAGCAGGTGCTCGAGGTAGGGGATCAGGTGGGAGAGGGGGCGGTAGGTACCGTGCTCCCAGAGGTCGAAGGTCAGGATGGAGGCCAGGCCGGAGAGGCCTCCGGCGGCCGAGGCCTGCTCGAAGACGTAGAAAGCCGACCAGTAATCGCTGCGGGGCGGGTGGGAGAAGGAGGGGAGGAAGACGACCAGCAGCGCCGCCAGGAGGACGGCGAAGTAGATCGGGGCGCCGTACCGCCTCCAGCCGGACGCCTGCATCCCCGGGGTCGAGTCCATAATCAATCGGCGTCCGGCGCGGGACGCTCCAGGGAGGCGGCCCTGATGTACAGGTAGTCGCGGGGCAGGATCACCCAGGCCGCCCCGTCGCGGGTGAAGGCGAAGCAGTCGATCCAATCCGACGGGAAGTACCACTGGTAGGTGCCTTGCATAAAACGGGCCATATCCTCGTTCCAGCAGATCGGCGGCAGGTACCCGGTAATCCCGTCGTCGATATAGAGCCGGGCCCGGGGGCTGATCTCCCCCTTCTCGATGCCGGACCGGATCGAGTTGAGGAGCCTGCCCAGCGGTTTCAAATCGTCCTCGATCCGGACCATATACTTGCGGCTGTAACGCATATTGATCGCCAGCAGCGGGAGGAGGAGGCAGGCGATGGCGATCTTCCCCAGCCGTTTTGGACGGACCAGGTCGGAGAGGGCGGCCGCCGCCATCAGGACCAGCAGGGCGTTGGCGATGTACTGGTAGCGGTACTGGGTGAACGGGTACCAGATGTCGTTGGTGGTCAGCCGCGAGACGCTGACGATGAAGTAGTAGGTAAAGTAGAGGAAGAAGAGGAAGGAGAGGATCAGGAGGGTTCTTGTCTTTTTCCGGCGGCGGAGGCCGGACCCGGCCAGCGCGAGCAGCAGCAGTCCGATCCCGGCGGCCCAGGGGAGGATCGTCGGGAGGTCTCCGTACCATTTGACCAGTGTCCCCGCCATATCCAGGTTGTCCCGGATGACCAGCGGCTCGCTCACGGACGGCGCCAGGTTGACGAGCAGGCCGTTGTAGAAGAGGTTGAAGAAGACCGCGCCCACCCCCCGCAGGACCAGGAGCGGGCCCAGCCGGGGAAGATCCCCGCTGGTGTCCTCGGCCATCCGGGTCCAGATGAAGACGGCGATGTAGAGGAGATAGACGGCGGCGAGGGCGATCCCGGTCGGGAGGAGGGGGTTCTTCTCCGTTGAAGTCCGTCCGGGAGGGAGAAGATGACGCCGGCCTGCCGCCAGGAGAAGGAGGGCCAGGGGCCAGAAGGCATACAGTTCGAAGTTGTACATCGCGAAGAGGAAGAGCGCGCCGGTGGCGACCAGGCGGCTTGTCCGGCCGGTCTCCAGGAAGGAGAGGTAGAGAAGGAAGCCGAGCAGGAAGGCCGAGAAACTCAGCGTGGTGAAGATCTGGAAGGTCCAGGTGACGATGTCGAAATGGGTGTAGAGGAAGGCGTAGACGAGCAGGAAGGCGCCGGCGAGGAACCGGTCGGCCCGGAACCGCAAGGCCAGCAGGTAGAGGAGAACGATGCTCAGGCAATACATCGAGAAGTTGACCAGGTGGTTCCAGACGAAATGGACGCCGAAGACCTGGTGCTCCAGGTAGAGGAGAAGGTGGGAGACCGGGCGGTAGGTTCCGTGTTCCCAGGGGTCGTACCGGGTGAGGCTGAGCCAGGCCAGGGGCTCGGGGGAGGCGTCGGCCAGGTGGAAGTAGTAAAGGGCCACCCACCAGTCGCTCCGGGGCGGGTTGGAGAAGGATCGGTGATAAAAAAGGACCAGGAGCGCGATCAGCGCCGCGAGAAAAAGGGCGTCGCGCCGGGATGTCGGGGAGAGGATGCTCATCGTTCCGGAGCATCATAGCAAGATGTCCGGGTCCCGGCAAATGAATTAGACCCGGCCCTCCGGTGGGGGAATTTGCGGGGGAATATGCTTTGAAAATCCGGGGGGAGTCGTGTAACTTGTTCCCTTCCGACCAGGGAAGGTTATGCAAAACACCGTTATCAATACCGGGGAGATCAGCCGGGAGATCCGGAAGCGGCTGGTGCGGATGCACCAGAAGGGCTCCCACTTCGGATCGGCGATGTCGATCGTCGATATTCTCGCCGTCCTCTACTTCCGGATTATGAACATCGCCGCGCCGGACGATCCCGGGCGGGACCGTTTCATTCTCTCCAAGGGCCACGCGACCTCCGCCTGGTACGCCACCCTGTCCCGGCGGGGTTTCTTCGCGGAGAAGGTTCTCGACGGCTACCTGCAGAACGGCGGCCAGCTCTACGGCCACCCGGTCAAGGGGGGCGTCCCCGGGGTAGAGACCTCCACCGGTTCGCTCGGCCACGGGATCAACATCGGGGCCGGGATGGCCCTGGCCGGCAAGAATGACGGGAAGGGTTACCGGGTCTTCGTGCTGATGGGCGACGGCGAGATCCAGGAAGGTTCGGTCTGGGAAGGCGCCATCCTGGCCGCGCGGCTGAAGCTCGACAACCTGGTCGCGGTCGTCGACGCCAACAACCTCCAGGGTTTCGACCGGGTGGAGAACATCCAGCCGATCCCGACCTTCCGGGGGAAGTGGGAGGCCTTCGGCTGGGGGGTGCGGGAGGTGGATGGCCACGACCACGGCGAGCTGGAAGAAGCCTTCCGGTCGGCGCCTTTCCGGCCCGGCTGCCCCTCGGTCGTCATTGCCCGCACGACCAAGTGCAAGGGGGTGAAGGAGATGGAGGGCTGCTTCGAGTCCCACTATCTCTCGGTGCCGAAGGACAAGGTGGAGTGCTACTGCCTGGATCTGGAGGAGGGAGAGTGATAAGTAATCAGTTAGCAGTAAGCAGTGAGCAGTCTTGGCCCGGCTGCTTACTGCTAACTGCTCACTGCTTACTGTTTTTACAATGAGACAGGCATTCATCAACACGCTGATGGGACTCGCCGAGCGGGACGACTCCATCTACCTGCTGACCGGTGACGCCGGGTTCACGATCCTGGAACGGTTCCGCGACCGGTTCCCGGGGCGATACTATAACGTCGGGATCGCCGAGGCGGCGATGATCGGACTGGCCGCCGGACTCGCGATGTCCGGGAAGACCGTCTTCGTCTACTCGATCGTTCCCTTCGTCACGATGCGCTGCTTCGAGCAGGTCCGGATCGACCTCTGCTACCAGAAACTCCCGGTCAAGCTGGTCGGGGTGGGGCAGGGGGTTACCTACGGGACCGCGGGGGCCACCCACCACGCCATCGAGGATATCGCCGTGATGCGGGCCCTGCCGAATATGACCGTGATCTGCCCGGGCGGACCGGTGGAGACGAGGAAGGCGGTTGCCGCCTCCCTCGGCCTGAAAGGGCCCTGCTACATCCGGCTGGGGAAGTCCGGCGAGCCGACGGTGCACCCCTCCGACGATATCCACTTCGCGATCGGCAAGGGGATCCGGGTGAGGACAGGTGAGGGGGTGGCCCTGGTGGCGACCAGCAATATGGTACCCCCTGCGGTCGAGGCGGCCGCCCTGCTGGAAAAGGACGGGCTGAGGCCGGAGGTGATCAGTATGCACACGGTCAAGCCGATCGACCGGGAGCTGCTGGCCGAAGTCGCCTCCCGCTGTTCGCTGATCGCCACCCTGGAGGAGCACAACCTGATCGGCGGCCTGGGCTCGGCGGTGGCCGAGGTGATCCTGGCCGACCGCCTGACCGCCCGATTAATTACCTTTGGCATCCCCGATACCTACGCCCCCGTCGCCGGGAGCCAGGAGTACCTGCGGGAGCTGTTCGGTTTAACGCCGCCCCAGGTTGCGGCGGTGGTCAGGAGTGAAATGAAAAACAGTGAGAAGCCAGTGAGCAGTAAGCAGTGAGCAGTCTGGGCCTCTCTGCTTACTGCTTACTTCCGCGGAAAACCCCAAAAACAATTAGCCAATCTACGGAGATGAAATACAACCACCGATACCTCGCCCTCCGCCGCTACTGGAACCGGGTCCGGACCCTGGGGCATATGCTGGCGATCAAGGCCTTCCGGAAGCCGCGCTACCCCTTCTACGTCAACCTGGTCATCAACAGCCGGTGCAACCTGAAGTGCGCCTACTGCTTCGGGGCCTACTCGAACCGCAAGACCCCGGACTGGGCCTACGAGGACCTGGTCAAACTGATCGACGACCTCTACGAGCGGGGGACCCGGTACATCCTGGTCCAGGGGGGGGAGCCGCTCCTCCACAAGGACCTGGGGAAGATCTTCCGCTACATCGACGGCAAGGGGATCGTCACCGCCCTGGTCACCAACGGCCAGTTCCCGGACCGGATCCGGGAGATACCCGAGATCGCGCTCCTCGACAACATCTGCTTCTCCCTCGACGGGAACCGGGAGGGCAACGACCGGATCCGGGGGAAGGGGACCTTCGACAAGGTGGTGGAGTCGATCCGGGCGGTGCAGGAGGTGCACAAGACCCCGATCCGGATCAACTCGACCATCACCAAGTACACGGTCCACGACGTCGACTTCATGGCCGAGTTTATGCGGGAGAACAACATCGAGTGGGGTATCAACTTCCTCTTCAAGGGGGACGAGCGGCTGGGCGAGGAGGACCTGGCCCCGGAGGACGCCGACATCGTCAAGTACCAGGAGAAGTTCATCGACTACATCAAGCGGGGCTACCCGATCTTCTCCACCACCAAGATCCTCCGCTACACCCTGGCCTGGCCGGTGCCCTACACCCGGAAGTTTTTAGGCAAGGAGGAGGCCCTCCGCCTGTTGGGGAAGAAGGCGATCGAGTGCCAGTACGGCAACTACGAAATCGTGATCGACGAGGACGGGCGGCTCTACCCCTGCCAGGGGATGCAGGGGATGTTCGACGGGAAGAACCTCAAGGAGGTCGGGTTCGACGCCGCCTTCCAGCACCTGGAGAACAAGCCCTGCTACACCTGTTACCTGGTCTCGATGATCAACACCTCGGCGATGATCAACTGGGATCTCAACGTGATCGGAGAGACCGTGGCCGGGACCTTCCGGAGCCGCTTCTTCAAGTGCAAGAGAGCCGATGCCCTCTCCCGGTGACAGGATAAACCTCTCCATTATTATGCCGGCCCTCAACGAGGAGGGGAATATCGCCTCCGCGATCGGGCACACCCTCTCCGCCTTCGCCGCCCACGGACTTGACGGCGAGATCGTGGTCGTCAACGACGGCTCCACCGACCGCACACCGCGGATCGTCGAGGAGATCGCCGGCCGGGAAGGGGAGGGGAAGCTGAGGATGATCCACCACCAAACCCCCCAGGGTTTGGGGGCGGCCTTCCGCGACGGGCTGCAGGAAACGCGGGGCGAGGCGGTCGCCTTTATGCCCGGCGACGACGAGAACGATCCGGGGGAGATTATGCGCTACTACGGCC
>JAXGWO010000076.1:0-6481 GCA_040773245.1 PVC group bacterium | reverse complement strand
GCGTCACGATCGGGTCCAGCACGCCGGGCACTACGCCTTTCTCGCCCTGGGAAGGGTGATGTCCAAATCCCTCCCCGAGGAGGAGGGCCCCACCACGCCCACCAACTTCAGCTGGCGGCTCGAGCAGCTGGTGAAGGAGAAGGGGATGCCCCGGGAGTGGAGCCGGCAGGTTTACGCGCTCTGGATGACGATCCGGTTCTACCTCTACCAGAAGGTCAGCCAGATCCCGGCCGCCCGGGCCCGCAACATCAAGGCCTTCGTGCAGTCGGTGAGGTTCATCCTGGAGCAAACCGCCGCGATCAAGTTCGAGGACATCCTCTCCACGATGACCTTTGTGGACAGGGAACGCCTGCAGCGGGAGTTCGGCGACAGCCTGGTCCCGGAGGAGAATTTCGGTTAGGCCCGGTGGCGGGCCGGGTCAGGAGACCTGCTTCTCCAGCTTGAACATCCAGAAGTCGGTCGCCACCACGAACTCCATTTCCTGGCCCAGGTCCCGGACCTCGATCACCGCCCGCTTGGGAAACCAGATCTCCATCCCCTCGTATTTAATCAGGAAGGCGCGGTCGGTCTCCTGGAGGAGCTCGGCCTTGACCGTGGTGATGGCGTCATCCGAATGGGCCTCCTGCAGGCGGCGCAGCTTGAACTCCAGGTAATCCCGCTGGATCACAAACCGGTACCGGCCTTCCCCGATCTCGCCGTACTCGGCGAAGCAGACCTTGGGGATGTACATTTTCTTGTCCCCGACCTGGATCAGGATGGCGTCCTTGGTCTCCTTGAGCAGCTCCCCGGTCAGCTCCATCACCTCGCCGATGATCGAGCCTTTCAGTCCGGTCAGCTGCTCCTTGAGCTTCCGCATCTCCTGGCGCTTCTCCTGGACCACTCTCTCCAGGAGTTCCACCTCCAGTATCCCTTGGTCGATCCGCCGGGAGGACTTGATCGCGCTTTTCGGTATCCAGACCTTGCCCTGACCGAGATCCACCAGGTAGGCCTCGTCGGTCCGGACCAGCACTTTCAATCTCAATTTAACCAAGCTCAAATCCCGTGACAGGCCCCGGTCGGGATTCCCTCCGATCTTCTCTGCGGCCATAATCACCCTCTCTGGTTGTATTGCGGCCCTATTATTGTCATCACTTTAGCAGGGATGACAGGCCTGTCAAGGATTTATCGGGCCGCCGGGGACGGGGGTTCACCGACCACGGAAGGTGGTGACGATCGTACCCGGGGAGGAGCGGAAGAGCTTGATCTCGTGGCCGGTGGGACCGGCGTAGGTCCAGCGGTTCTCCGGATCGGGATCGGACCAGGTCGGACGGTCGCGGAGGGTGACCATCTCCGCCCCCTCCCAGGATACCGACAGGCCGGTCCCGTCGATGTCAAGAACCGCCCAGCTCTCCTGCCTCGCCGGCCGGGCGGCGAAATGCCAGCGGACGCTGCCCCGCCGGGAGAGGGTGTCCCTGACCTCGATCCTCCGGTCTCCGGTCTTATGGAGGGTGACCTCCCGGGTCCAGCTTCCCCGCCCACTCTGGAGCCGGGTGACGGAGCGGGAGAGGTCGGAACTGTTGGTCCAGCTCACCAATTCGGCCCCCTCGTAACCGTCGAGGAAATCGGCCAGGTTGGCCAGGGTCTTGTCGCCGTTTTTCTCGTTGGCGGTCAACCCGGCCAGGAACTCCTCCGGGCCGTAGGAGAGGGAGGAGATGCCGTTGGCGAAACTGTATCGATCCCCGCCCGACTTCGCCGCCGGGTAAGCCAGATCCAGGGCCAGGAAAAAGTCTTCCCCGCTCCAGCCGGAACGGTGGATAACCCGGTCGGGCTGGGTGACCAGTTCCGGCAGGGCCGGGTCGTAGACCGCCGGCGGCGAATCCTCCTTCGCCATCGGGCGGTAGATAACGCCGGAGTCGGCGGCGGGGGAGACCGGCGCCAGTTCCTCGTTGAGGAACCAGTAGAGGTAAACCGGGTTGAGGAGAACGGCGAACGGCCCCCACTGCGAGGAACCGTAGCCGTAAAGGTTCTGGTTGTGATCCCCCACCCGATGGGTGTCGGCGTAGCTGAACATCGCCTGGAGGAGCCACTTGGCCTCGGAGGCCAGCCGGACGTGCTCGGGGTCGCCGTCGTCGAGGACGGTGGTGGCCACGACCAGCGGGGCCAGGTAATGCCCGAGGTGGTTGGGGTGGTATTCCTTGCCCCAGGCCGGGCTGAAACCGTTATGGGGCGAGGTCTTGATGATCCACTCGACCTGCCGGGCGAAGTTCCGCTTCCAGTCCCGCCCCTGCAAGTCGGCGGCGGGGATGGTCATCCGGTTGGAGCAGAGGGCGACCCGGAGCATCTCCCGGAGGAAGATCCCCTGGTAGTGGCGGGAGTTCTCGGGGAGAGTCCAGGTGTCGTCGTAGCTCAAAAGCTGGTTGGCCCAGTCGATCATCTCCCGCCCCTTCTCCCCGCCGACCAGGTAGCCGGCCACGGCGTTGAGCCCGCAGATGATCCCCTGCCCGTAGTGCCCCTCGCCGCTCAGCTTCCGGCGTTCCAACGCCAGCTGGTAGAACTTCTCCCGGATCTCCGCCCGTTCCTCCTCGCTGAAGAGACCGGTGCTAAGGACGGCCAGGTAGGACTCGGCGACGTCGGCGATGTAGCGGCTCTGCTCCTCCCCTCCCCAGTCGAAGGAGCCGTCCCGGACCAGCTGGAGCAGGTTCTCCCGGAAGTAGCTCCCGGTCGGACGGTACCCGGTGACCAGGTAGATGAAGGCGGCGTTGGGGAGATAATCGTAAAGGGCGTATTCATCCGCCACGGCGGCCAGGTCCCCCTCGTAGATCTTGAAGTACTTTCCGGAAGCGAAATCGATCCAGTCGGCGTACTCCCAGAGGGAGAGGTTGGCATTCCCGAACACCCCCCGGCCCGCCCCAAGAGCGACATCACCCCCTTCCTCCTCCTCTCCTTCCCCGCTCTCCTCCCCCACCCCTGACGGCTCTGAAGAGACGCTGTTCCTTTCACCCGGAGTCCCAAAATAGGAATAGATATTGGTCTTGTAAACTTCGGCGGACTGTTCCCAGCTCGATGATCCCGGGCTTACCCGCTCCAGCGAATGGTAAGGAGATATCCCGCCGGGCCAGCCGCCGGAATAGTTGGCAATGCTGACCGAGTTCTCTTCCTGATCATACAGAACCAGGTAACCGTTGGACTCGCTCATCTCGAAGGTGGCTTTTTGGTCTCCTTTGCTGTTGGGGTTGTCACTGACGTAAAGAACATAATAAGGGTCAGACGTGGAGACGCTTTTCGCGGAAAGACTGACCGTCCACTTGGGTTCGATTTTATTTTCCAGCTTCCATCCTTGAAGACTCACCGATGTTCCGCCATAGTTATACAGCTCGATCCATTGCTCGCTGGCTGGAAAGTTCCAGGCGATTTCGTTAATAACCATCTGATTGTTTCCTCCCGGTGATTCTGAAGTGCTCGGGGTCGGGATAGGGGTCGCGGTGGGGATCGGCGTCGGGGGCGGGGTGGGAGTGTAGAGGGGGATGCCGAAGAGCTCCCAGTAGGTCTTTTTGTAGGTATCCTGGGAGAGCGAGTAATCGAGCGATTTCTTGTTCGGATCGTACGGCTCGGCCGGGGGCTTCCATTCAAAGATGCCTGGAGTCGGCCGCAGTGGGCTGAAGGAACCCCTCCGGTCCGGCAGCGGAGGCGACTCCGGCGTGGCGGCGCCCCGGGGCAGGGATCTCTCTAAGCCTTCTCCGCTTCCGGCGGGGGGACCGGCATTCGAGGTCCCAACACCATCCTGTCTTCCTTCACCTTCACCGGTGGCGGCCCCGATATCCACCTGGTAGATCCGGATGTTGCCGTGGCGGAAGTCCGAGCGGACCCAGAGGTAGTTGCCGTCCCAGGCCATATCCCCGGCGTGCCGCCCCTCGGGGAGGACGAACTGCCGGCCGGTCTTGACCCCCTGCCGGTCGAGTTCATAGACCGGGGCGTAGGCCTCCTCGGTGTAAAGCCCGGCCCAGAGCCGGTCCCCGACCGCGGCCACCCCGCCCTGGGGGAAACCGACCGTGATCCGGTCGGTCAGCTGGAGGCTGCCGTCATCGGTATCCGTTGACCAGACATTGATGTAATTTTGGGCATTGTTGGCCGAGAGCAGCCGCCGGTTGGCGGAATCGTAGAAAAGCCCGGTCACGTTTCCCTGCGGACGGACGGAGAAGTCGTACTCGCCGGGAGAGTCTTCCTTAAAGGCGCTGATCCCGGTCTCCCAGGGATCGCCGATATACCAGCGGCCCCGGTCCCCGTCCCAGGCGATCCCGATGTCCTGGCTGGTCTGCAGGCCGGGCACCTCTCCCCGGATCGTCCCGTCTTCCGGGTCCAGCCGGTAGAGGGTATCGTCCTTCCCCAGGTTTTCGTAGAGATAGCCGTCTTTCCAGGCGATCCCGCCGTCATAGTCGTTCGTTCCGGCTACCGAGGTCAGTTCCCCGACCACTTCGGCGGAATCCGCGGCGAAGGAGGGGACCGGCGGGTAGGGGTAGCCGGAGACCGGGGTGGGGGTGGGCTGCCGGGAGACGGGCGCCTGCCAGACATAGACCTTCCCGTCCCGGGCGGCGGCGAAGATCTGGTCTCCCTCGACGTACAGACCCTGGAGCGGCTGGCCGATCTCGTCGATCACCCGGTACAGCGTCAGGCTCGGCTTGTCCCAGACGTAAAGACCGTGATCGAGACTGGAGGCGTAGATAAAGGGATCCCGGGCGATGACGGAAGTCACCTGGTGGACCGGCTGGGTCAGGATCTTCTCCAGCATCAGGGTCCCCGCGTCCCAGAGATAGACATTGCCGTCGGCGGAGGCGCCGTAGACAAATTCTTCATCCGCCCAGACCGAGTTCAGGTCGTCCCCCGGTCCGGTCAGGCTCTGGAGAAAAGCCAGGTCGGACCGGTTCCAGATCGAGACCGCGTGATCGATCCCCCCGCTGCCGGCGTAGATCCTCTCCCCGTCCGCGTAAACCGCGTTCAGCCACCCCCGGGGGCCGAGAAGACGGGTTTGCAGGCTGAACTCCGGACGACGCCAGAGATAGAGACCCCCGTCGTAATTGGCACCGTAGAGATAATCCCCGTCGGCGAAGACCCCCTCGACATAATAACGGCCGTCGCCAAGGACGTGCCGGAGTCCGAAGTTCTCCCGGTCCCAGACGTAAACCCGGCTGTCGTCGTTGGCCCCGTAGATGAAATCCTCGTCGGCATAGACTCCCAGCATCGAACGGCATTCGGGGACGGTCAGGCCGGTCACCCTCCGGTAGGTGGCCCGGTCCCAGACGTAAACCTGGTTGTCCTGGCCGGCGCCGTATATATAGTCCCGGTCGGCGAAGACCCCCAGCATCCACCCCTGGGCCCCCTCCAGGGTTGCCAGCAGGGTGAAGGCGGGCGGGGTCGCCGAGGGAGAGGCGCCCGGGGCGGGAGAAGAAGTGTCCTCCGGAGCGGGCGGCGGAGTTCCGTCGATTACTATCCGGGTCCCGAAGGTCGGGGAAGGCTTCGGCGCCGGGGTGGGGAGGTCTTCCGCCGGGGCGGTCGGGACCGGGGAGGGAGGAGGTGGCGGGGTGTTGAAGCCGCGGGGTGTCGGCGTCGAAGTCGGCGGAGGGGTGGGCGAGCGGTAATCGGCGGCGGTGGCCGAGGGGACCGGGGACGGGGTGGGCGGAAGGGCCGGGGTGGGAGGAGGGGTGGGGGTCAGCGCCCCCCGCCAGACGTAGATCCGGCCGTCGGCGGACCCGCCGTAAATGAAATGGGGGAACTTGTCGTCGGTCCGGTAACGGTCCGCGAAGACGCTGTAGAGGGGGGCGGAGGAAGCCCGGGCCACGGTCTGGAGCGAGAAGTCGGCCGTGGACCAGATATAGACGGCCCCGTCCGGTCCGGCACCCGAGATGTAACCCCTCCGGTCGGAACTGAGACCGGCGATCGAACCGGGGGGGGCGCCCGGGCCGGTCAGAAGGCTGAAGTCGGCCCGGGACCAGCCGGCCAGGGCCGGGTCGGACCCGGCGCCGTAAAAATTCTTCCCGTCGACCTCGGTCGCCCAGACGATCTCGGTCGAAGCGGAGAAGGCGTTGGCCGGGGCGAACGACTTCCGGTCCCAGAGGAAGACCGCGCCGTCGGCGAACCCGCCGCAGATGTAATCCCGGTCCAGGCTGACCGAGAGGACCGGTCCCTCCCCCCGGTCGAGGACGGTCTGGAGGCTGAAATCGCCGGCCGACCAGACGTAGACCCCGCCGTCGTTGTTGGCCCCGCAGACCAGGTCCCGGTCCGCCGCCACCGAGTACATAAAGCTCCGTCCCTGGTCGAGCGAGGCGACCAAGGCCATCCCCCCGGTCCGGAGGTCGAAGTCCCAGGCGTAGACCGTCCCGTCCTCGCTGGCCCCGTAAAGGCGGCGCTGGAAGAGGCTCTGGTAACCGGACAGCCCGTAGATGTTCCCCTCGTTGTAGCCGCCGACCGTCCCCTGGAAGTAGAACCCACCCGGTCCCCGTTCCCAGAT
>JAXGWO010000075.1:0-6525 GCA_040773245.1 PVC group bacterium | reverse complement strand
GGGGGCGACGAAGCAATCTCAACCGATAAGCAACTTCATATACAATCACTATCAATTGCATCCCTTGACGGGAGGAGAACAATGAAAACTATCCGCCTTCTCAGCATCTTCACCGGACTCTTCGCCCTGGCCGCCCTGCCGCTCTTCGCGCAGACCCCGACCCCACCCGCGCTTCACCCCTACGAAGCCCCGGCCATCAACTTCCAGGGCCGGATCGAGGTGGGGGACATCGGTTACGACGGCGTCGGCTATTTCCGTTTCACGATCGGCGACTCGGCGATGTCCGACACCTACTGGGGCCCCTCCTTCACCGCGACCACGGTCGTTGAGGGTGTTTACAACATCATCCTCGGCCAGGATACGGACGCCCTGACCAAGGACGTATTCGCCGTCCCGGACCGCGAATACTTCCTCAAGGTCGAGTTCTGCACCGACGGCACGGGTTACGAGGAACTCCTCCCCTATCAGGAGATCCTCACCGTCCCCTTCGCCGTCAACGCCGACCTCCTCGACGGGAAGGAAGCCCCCGGGGGCGCCATCGTCGGGACCACCGACGCCCAGACCCTGACCAGCAAGACCCTGACCTCCCCGGTGATCAACACGGCCTACTTCACCGCCTACGACTTCGGAGAGGATCCCACCGACCCCGGTTACATCGCCTTCGACCCTTCGGACAACGTCGTCAAGTACTGGGACGGGGAAGAGTGGATCTCCTGGGGCGACAGCGGCACCGGGATCACCGGCTCGGGGACAGACGACTATATCACCTACTGGACGGGGCCGCAGACCCTCTCCGGCGACTCCTCCCTGATGTATGAGGAACCGTACCACCTGACTCTCACTTCCCTGGCCACGACCGGGACGGCCTTCGAGATCATAGCCGACAGCGTGACCACTGGCCAGGCCCTGAGGATCACCTCGACCGGCGGGGGGGAGGCAGCCGCAGATCCGTTCGTGTATATATCCCGAACCGGGATCGGCCGAGCGCTGGAGGTGCAGTCCGGGGTTACCGAGGGGTCCGGGATGTGGGTCAACTCGGCCACAGTTACCAGCGGCCGGACGATGACGGTCAAGGCCAATTCAACCGCAATGTCCGCCGGGGGCATAGCCCTGGCGGTGGAACAGGACTACTCTGGCACATCGGGGAAGGGCTTGTTCGTCAAGCAGGATGGCCGGGGTGAAGGCGTCCGGATCACGCTCTCCAGCCGGCCGTCCGGCGAAGAGGCGGACCAGGGCGGCCCGGCCCTCTGGATCCAGGCCAACCGCAATACGGTAGCCGCCCTCAACGCGACGACCGGCGGCGGCGCTCTGCACGTTGCCAATTCAGGAAATACCGGCCCCGGTATCACCGCCTTCTCGAACCAAACCGGCCCGCTGGCGCCGATAATGTTGATCAAGGCCGGCGATGACTTTATGAACCAGCCCGTCGCGGCCCTGGAAGGGCGGACCGGCCGGGTCAGTCCGCTGCAGCTGGTGCCGCTGGCCACGCTCCCCGACCAGGGAAGTTACACCGTCCAGACTGGCGAACTCTTCGCCCGCAACGACGGCACGATCCATTTCTTCAACGGGACCGAATGGATCGACCTGGCTGCCACCTACACCGCGCAGACCTTCGCGCCCAGTAACATAATTTTTACCGATGAGGACGGGGATTTCACCAGTTCCTCCGCCTTGACCTTTGACGGGGACGTTCTCTTCGGTATGGGCGCCGAATTCACCAACCTGAGCGCCGATACCGTTTACCTCGGCGTCGGGGCGACGATCACCGAGTTCTCCACCGACACCACCCTCGGCGGGGAGTTCTCCTCCGACACCGTGGTCTCCACCCAGCTGGCAGTCAAGAGCTACGTGGACGAGGCGATCGCCGGCACCTCCACCCGCTGGATTACCCAGAGCTTCACCCGGGGAGATAACATAAGCTTAATCGGGGATTCCGGCGTCTTCCAGGCGGGCGTGCCGATCCGTTTCGCCCCGGCCGAGTTCGACTTCTGGCGTTACGGGTTGGTGGTGGACTGCACCGCCGGCGACACTTACGACGACTCGGCCGCCGGTCCGATCATCCTGGAGGGGCACCCGCTGGAAGCAGCTTATACCGTGCTCCAGAGCGGCAACCCGGAGATGGTCCGGCAGATCAACCTGGTCGCGATGGGCAACCTGCCGGGGATCGACTTCTTGCCTTCTTACTGGTGCCCGCCCAACGCCTGGTATCTCAGTCAGAGCTGCATCGTCCGGGCCACCGCCGAACTGGAGTTCGCCGCCTCCGGAGATGACGCCGTCATCACACTCTGTGTCGGGCCGGATACGGACAACCTGACCGAACTCAGGACCCTCAATATGGGCCAGGCCCCCGACCCGGTCCACTCCGGGAGCGTCGTCTTGCTGGGGACCCCCAACATCGATTTCAACGACAAGGTCTGGATCCGGGTTGATCAGACCGGGACCGGGTACGACCCGGGGACCAACCTCCTGGTCACTCTCCAGGTCGTCACCCCGTAACGTTATTGATACTTATTGTCATCATTGCGAGGGCAAAGCCCGAAGCAATCTCAAACGTAAAGCGTCCGGGCCGCGGAAACAATGAAGGAGAAGGAAAGATTCGAGGTCCTGCTGGAGCATATGGACCGGAAGATCGACCTGGTCCTGGAAGGGCATCAATCGCTCGACCGAAAGATCGACCGGGGGCTGGAAGAGGCCCGGCTCGACCGGGAGGACATCAAGCGGCAGATGTCGCTTTACGTCGGAACCCTTTCCGAAAAGATCGACCTGAATCGGGAAGAGATTGCTAAAAACCGGGAGGAAATCGGCAAGAACCGGGAAGCAATCGAACAGAACCGGGCCGAGATCGGCAAGAACCGGGAAGCAATTGAACAGAACCGGGCCGAGATCACCAAGAACCGGGGCGAGATCGTTTCCAACCGGACCAGAATCGAGGGTATAGACAGCAAATTCAGCTCGTCCCGGCAGGATTACCGAGACCACGAAAAGCGGATCAGGGTGCTGGAAGCCGTGAAATAAACCGCCCCCATCCCGGAAACCGGGAGCGGGGATAATAATCAGTGTAATCAGCGGGCAGAAAAAGGTCCGAGGCGGGGCTAAATCCGCGAAGATTCGCGAGATTCGCGGTTTCATAAAGGGGCCGCGGCGGGGGATACATAAGGATTTTGGCGGACTTGAACGGGACTGAGAAAGACCAGCGATACTGACGAGATGAAAAGAACCTGGATAATCCCGGTCCTGCTCCTGGCCGCCTCCCCCGTCCTGGGCGCCGTCCCCAAGATGGAGAGCACCTATTACGTGATTTCCAGCTCCGAATTCAGCGCGATGGGAAAGTGGAAGGCCAGCACCACCTTCGACACCTGGGACACCCTCGGCCAGCCGACCGCAATCGGGGCCTGGCTGGCGGAGAACCAGAGCAGCGCCCTCGGTCTCGGCAGTGCCAATAGCGGGGCGGGGTGGATCTACACCATCAGCAAGCCGATCTTCTACGACAAGGACCGCGACCGGGACGGGATGCCGCAGGCCTTCGAGGAGCAGTTTGACGACCAGTCGTGGTCGGAGGATTCCGGACTCGACGACTTCAACCCCTCCGACGCCGCCGTGGACGGGGACGGGGACGGCTTCCTCAACATCCAGGAGTACCTCTGCCGGTCCGACCCCACCGACCCCTCCTCCTTCTTCGAGTTCACCGACATCCGGATCACCACCGAAGACGGTTATCCGACCCTGGTCTGGCGGAATGCGACGATCAAGATCGACGGGATGGAGTCCGAATACCCCAACTACCCCCGGTCGCTGGGCTACGACGTCCTCTACGCCGACTGGTCCCGCTCCTCCCAGATGGAAGGCGAGTTCCCGAGCGTGAACTGGTTCAACCTCACCGGAACCTGGCAGCTCCACCCGAACGGGCTCAACCTCCCGCGAAACCCGGATACTTATTACAACATTATCTTTAAGGACACCACCGCCTCCGGCCTGGCCAACAAGGCCATCCGCTTCTACCGCCTGGCCATCGCCGGGACCTGGGACCAGGGCGAGCCGGTCGTCACCGAGGACGCCACCTGGTGCTACTACACCGAGGTGGGCGAGTACTTCTTGGCCTCCACCCTGGCCCGGGAGGTTATGCTGGTCCAGAAGCATAATATCCCGGCGGGCGAAACCCGGGTTATGCTGGGCGTCCCCGGCAACCCCGCCGGAAACCAGGGAGACTTCAACCTGTTCTTAGGGGACAGGTTCTTCCCCGACGGCCCCACCGCCGCCCAGGCAACCGTCTTTAAACACTGGATACCGGAGGAAGGAACTTACACTAAGGATTATTTATTCGAAGGAGATCCAGATCCAGCCTGGGTAGATCACTATACGACGGTGCCTTCCGGCCGGAAGGTCCCCGGCGAGGACGGGTTCTTCTTGTCTTCCTCTCTTGATGAAGATGCACCATTCCCCGCCCTCTTCTTCTACGCCGGGGCTTCCCTGAATACGGACAGCTACTACCACGACATCATCCGGAGGCACGATGAGGGGCCGTTGTACTCGACGTTGGACCCCGCTGTGGAATACTACTGGAAAGCGAATCTGCTCAACTACAACTACCCGGTCTCCCTCTCCTTCCTGGACGCCGATTTCCCCGCCTTTGCCGGCACCACCAGCCCGACCATCCCCGGGTGGCCGGGTTTCGAGAGCGACTGGGTGGTCTTCTACGATCAGGACCTCTCCTCCAGGTTCGGGAGTTCATATTCCAACGTGCCGGTGGTCATCACGTATTACAGCCACGTTGCGCCCAAGCGCTGGAACTACCAAGCCCCCTTCAGCGGTCAAGCGGTAGGCCTGGAACTGAAACTCAACCCCGGGTCGCCGGTAGCTATAATGCAGTACTGGAACCCCGACTGCCCAACGGCCTGGGCGGCTTACACGGTGGGTTTCGATCTCCCTTATCCGGAAAAAGCCGCCCAGATCAAATCTTACCTGCAGATGGTGGACGATTAAACGCCGACAGTTGACGTGAGAAAAAATCTGCTCATAATATCGATATCGGCCTCACTCCTCGGCCTCGTACTGATCGGGCCAAGGGGCGGTTGGGCCTATCCGGTCCTGCTGCAATACAGCTCCGGCGAAGTGCTTTACAATTCTGATGGGGATCCCTTTACCCAAACCGGTACACCGCTGGAGAGCGGCGCCCTCGTACAGCTCATCTACTCGCAGTCCGGCATCATCTCTCCGCCTAATCCGTCTACCGGAGGGCTTCAGGGCGACAACATCCTCTGGGCAACAACCACGATCGACGCCGGGCGGTTCTCCGACTCAATTTTTTACGAATCCACCGTGTGGCAGCCGGGGTTTATCTATGTCCGGTTCTGGAATGCTCCTACCATTCAACAGGCCACCTACTTTGGGCTCTCTCCGCTCCACGCTCTCTCGGATTTCTTTGGATTCGAGACCTGGGACATCACCGCCGGAGGCCTCTTCCTCTACACCGAATATCCGTTTATGATCATCCCCGAGCCGGAGACCTGGCTGACCCTCCTGCCCGGGATGGCCCTGGCCGCCTTCGTCTTCCGGAAGAAAAAGAACCGGCGGGAGAAGTTAAACCCGATCAACCGGAGAGAAGTCTAAAAGGATATGAAGACTCGGGGCAGAATCCTGATCCTAATTGCCGGCCTCCTTTTAGCAGGGGGAGCAGTGGAACAGCTCTACGCCCAGACTTCTGATGACTTTGTGGTCTGGTGCCACACCGACTACCCGATCAAGAACGAACACAATCAGAATCTGCCCGGCTCCAACCCAACTTTTGCGGACTCGATACCAGGGGCGCTGGTCCAGATCATCGCCACCACCACCAACGGTGTGCTCTGGCCCCCCGACCCCGTGACCGGGGAGCCGACCGGCGGCGATATCATCATTGCCGAGACCGCGATCGGCTGGGGCATCCCCAAAAAGTATCCGAATTCCGGAGCCTTCTACTACGCGATGGACAGACCACCCGGACGGGGCGTCCGGATCTACGCCCGGGCCTTCAACAAGCCGACCCTGGCGGAATCCAACTATTACGGGCAGACCACCAGCGTTCTCCCCGTGAACTCTTCCGGTACCCGCCTGATGCGCAGTTTCGGGGTGCACCTCTACGACCTGCAGCGCACCGACAAGCGGGTGGACGGCCTGCCCACCCCGTCCCCCTCCGTCACCCCGACCCCGAGCGTGACCCCTACGCCCACGACCACTCCCTCGCCGACCCGGACCCCGACGCCGCCGCCGACCGCCACCCCGACCCCGAGCGTGACCCCCACCCCCTCGGTCACCCCGACGCCGATCCCGACTCCTTCGACCACCCCCAACTACTGCGCCGACACTCTCGATATCGCCGTCCTCGAGGGTCTGGAGATCGCCGAACCGCGCGCCGGGACCCCGCAGGGCTGGACCTGGGAAGTGACCCGGGCGGAGTTCCCCGAGGTTGACCCCTACGGCCTGGTCTTTGACGCCGAGAATGTCTTCTCCGCCCAGACCTCCTATCCGAAGCAGCCGGCGGCGGTACGG
>JAXGWO010000074.1:0-6588 GCA_040773245.1 PVC group bacterium | reverse complement strand
TAGTCCGCCCCCCGCGTTTAAGAAAACTGATCTCTCCAGATTTCTGGAGACGACCGAATAGCAGGCTGCACGAACTCGACGATCGAGATTCATTACTGCCGAAATTTTGAGCTTGACTGGCCCCTTACATAGCAGGGGGCGTTACCTCATATAGCCACGGGCGTCAGCCCGTGGTATAGGAATACGGAATAACATAAGAGAGCCCCCGCAGGGGGCGGCACAAACAAATACGATTTCTCCGCGTTCTCCGCGCCTCCGCGGTGAATTCAACCGAGAAGGGTAGACGATGATGAAAAACCAGGCGAGACCCCGGGTGGCGGTGAGCAGGTGCCTGGAGTTCGACGCCTGCCGCTGGAACGGTTTGAAGATCTCCAGCGGGGTGGTGAAACTCTTGAAGCCTTACGTCGACTTCGTCCCGGTCTGCCCGGAGGTGGAGATCGGGCTCGGGGTGCCCCGCCCCCCGATCCGGATGGTGGCCGGAGAAGACGGCCCGCGGCTGGTCCAGTCCGACACCGGCCTCGACCACACCGAAAAGATGCTCGCCTTCACCGAAAAGTTCCTCTCGGGACTGGGCGAGGTCGACGGCTTCATCCTCAAGGAACGATCTCCCTCCTGCGGGATGAAGAACGTCAAGCTCTACCCCGGGCCGGGGAAGGTCCAGGCCCTGGGCTCGAAGAACGCCGGCCTGTTCGGGGGGGCGGTGCTGAAACAATATCCCGGGGTACCGGTCGAGGACGAGGGGAGGCTGCGCAACTTCACCATCCGGGAGCATTTTCTCACCGCCCTCTTCACCCTGGCCCGTTTCCGGGCGGCCCGGGACGCCGGTCGGATGGCCGGGCTGGTGAACTTCCAGGCGCGGCACAAGCTGATCCTGATGGCCTACGACCAGGAGAAGCTCCGGGAGCTGGGGCGGCTGATCGCCAACCCGGAGAAGCGCCCCGTCCGGGAGGTCGCCGACGGCTACCGGGAATTGCTCCTGGCGGCCCTGGCCCGGCCGGCGAAGAGCGGCCCGGTGATCAACGTCCTCACCCACGCCCTCGGCTACTTCAAGAAAGGGCTGCTGGCGGCCGAGAAGGAGTTCTTCCTCGAGTCGCTGGAGCAGTATCGGGAGAACCGGGTCCCGCTCGGGGTCCCGGTGGCGGTGGTCCGCTCCTGGATCGCCCGCTTCGACCAGACCTACCTGAAGGACCAGTACTTCTTCGATCCCTATCCGGAGGACCTGATCGAGGTCGCCGACTCCGGCAAGGGGCGGGAACTGTGATGAAGGCGGAGGGCGAGGTCCGCCGGGCGGTCCGGAAGCTCCTCGCCTCCCAGCCGCTGGCGGTGCTCTGCTCGGCCGCCGGCGGCCAGCCCTACGCCAGCCTGGTCGCCTTCGCCCACTCACCGGACCTCAAGTCCCTCCTCTTCGCCACCGGCCGCTTCACCCGGAAGTACGAGAACCTTCGGGAAAACCGGAAGGCGGCGCTCCTGGTCGACACCCGGACCAACCGCCCGGCCGACTTTGCCTCCGCCGCGGCGGTGACCGCGGTCGGGGAGGTGAAGGAGGTCTCCGGGCGCGGGCGGGAGGCTTTTCTCAAGGTGTTCCTGGCGCGCCACCCCTCGCTCTCCGACTTCGCCCGGGCCCCCTCCACCGCCCTCTTCCGGCTCCGGGTCAAGGATTACGTCCTGGTCCGGACCTTCCAGAAGGTGGACATCCTGACGGTGGGTGAATGAAGTACTGGCTGGACTTCAACGAGATCTCCCCCGGGGACCTCGCCGAGGTCGGGGGGAAGGGCTCCGCCCTGGCCGGACTGGCCCGGCAGGGCTTCCCCATCCCTGGCGGCCTGGTGGTCACCGCATCCGCCTACCGGCATTTCCTCCGGGAGACCGGCCTGGAGGGAAGAATCGTCCGGGAACTGGGACGCAAGCCCCTGGAGGAGATGCGCTGGGAGGAGATCTGGGACGCCGCCCTCCGCCTCCGTCACCTCTTCGCCTCCGCCGGGCTCCCCCCGGACCTGGAGCGGGCGCTCCGGTCCGCCGTCGGCGAGAAGTTCGCCCGGCGGCCGGTCGCGGTTCGTTCCTCCGCCCCCGGCGAAGACTCGGCCGACCGTTCCTTCGCCGGGCTCCACGAGTCCCACGTCAGCGTCCGGGGGACGGAGAAGATCCTGGAGAAGATCGTCCTGGTCTGGGCCTCGCTCTGGTCCGACCGGGCGCTCCTCTACCGGCGGGAGCTGAAGCTC
Organism: PVC group bacterium; assembly: GCA_040773245.1. Lineage (GTDB taxonomy): Bacteria > Auribacterota > Erginobacteria > Erginobacterales > Erginobacteraceae > Erginobacter. The sequence continues at coordinate 4,369 of JAXGWO010000074.1, read as the reverse complement.
GACCCGGCGGGGTCGGCGATGGCGGTGGCGGTGCAGGAGATGGTCAGCGGGGAGCGCTCGGGGGTGGCCTTCACCGTCAGCCCCGAGAACGACCGCTGGGGTCTGGTCGAGGCGGTCTGGGGCCTCAACGAGGGGCTGGTCGACGGCACCGTCGGACCCGACCACTGGGTCCTCGACCGGGAGACCGGGCGGGTGATCTCGCATACCCCGGCCGAAAGGCAGTGGCGGTCCGCGCCGGGGCGGGCGGGAACGGTTCTGAAGGAACTCGACCCCCGGCGGGCCGGGCGTCCGCCGCTGGAGAATAAACACCTGAACGCGGTCTTCCGTCTTTTCCAGCCCCTGGAGGAGTACCTGGTCGGGCCGGCCGACCTCGAGTGGACCTTCCGGGGTAACTCCCTCTACCTCCTCCAGTGCCGGCCGATCACGGCCGGCCGGGGGGATAGGACCGAACCGGGGGAGAGGCTCTGGGAGCGGGACGACCGGCGGCCCTGGTATCTCAACCTGAAGCGGAGCTTCTCCAACCTGAAGAAGCTCCGGGAACGGATCGAGGGGGAACTGATCCCGGAGATGGAGAAAGAGGCGCGACGCCTCGCCGCCGTCCGCCTCGACCGCATCTCCGGCCGGGAGCTGGCGGCCGCGCTCGGGGAGCGGACCCGGGTCCGGGACCGCTGGCGGGAGGTCTACTGGAGCGAGTTCATCCCCTTCGCCCACGGGATCCGGCTCCTGGGCCAGGTCTACAACGACACCGTCCGCCCCGAGGACCCCTACGAATTTATGGACCTGCTCTCCTCCGACGGGAACGAGATCGCCGACCGGCGGAGAATCCTGGAGGAACTGGCTGATCTCATCCGGAATGATCCGGAACTGGAAGGAAAGCTGGAGCGGGGGGAGACCGGCCCGGAGAATTCCCGGTTCGAGATGGGACTGGCGGAGTTTATGACCCGCTTCGGGGAACTCTCCTGCGGGGTCTCCCAGTGCGCCCTGGGGCGGGAGGGGATCGTCTCCGTCCTGCGGGAGATGGCCTCCCGGCCGGCGGGGAAAAAACGGAAACCTCACCCCGGGCGGGAAGCGGCCTTTCTTTCCCGTTTCTCCGGGGAGCGGAAAGAGGCCGCCGCCGAGGTCCTCGACCTGGCCCGGGCCAGCTACCGGCTCCGCGACGAGGACAACATCCACCTGGCCCGGATCGAGGGGCAGCTGCTCAAGGCCGAGCAGGAGGCCGAAAAGCGGGGGCTCCGTCCCCGGGCCGGGGAACGGCCGGGGAAGAAGGAGAAACGCGGGCCGGACGCCGGAGCCGCCCGGCCCCGACAACTGATCGGACAGCCGGCCAACCCGGGGATGGCCCGGGCCCGGGCCCGGATCGTCCGGACCCCGGCCGACCTCTTCCGGCTCCGGGCCGGGGAGATCCTGGTCATCGACGCCATCGAGCCGGAGATGACCTTCGTCGTTCCCCTGGCGGGAGGCATTGTCGAGCGGCGGGGGGGGATGCTGGTCCACGGGGCGATCATCGCCCGGGAGTACGGGCTTCCCTGCGTGACCGGGGTCCCGGAAGCGGTGGAGCGGATCCCCGACGGTGCCGAGATCACCGTGGACGGCTACCGGGGGATCGTGGTCATCCACTCCGGGGGGACTCCGGAATGATGATAACGGGGATTCGATCCCGACTTGTCCGCCGTAGCCTTGGCGAAGGCGGAGAGCGATTAAAGCCCATTGATTATGAATGGAAATGACATCGGCGGGCTGGTCAAGCGACAGAGGGAGTTTTTCGCCGGCGGGGGGACGCGGGATCTCAGGGAGCGGGCGGCGTCACTGGAGAATCTCCGCGGGCTGCTCCGGGAGGGGGAGAGGGAACTGCTGGTTGCCCTGGCCGAAGACCTAGGCAAACCCGCGACCGAGGCTTACCTGAGCGAGATCGCCTTCGTCGAGGGGGAGGTCGCCCTGGCCCTGAAGAAACTCAGGTCCTGGAACCGGCCACGCCGGGTCCGGACCGGGTGGATCACCTTCCCCGCCTCGGGGCGGGTTTACCCCTCGCCTTACGGGACTGCCCTGATCATCGGCCCCTGGAACTACCCGCTGCAGCTTCTCCTCGCCCCCCTGGCCGGGGCGCTGGCGGCCGGGAACACCGCCGTCCTCAAGCCCTCGGAACTGGCCCCCCAAACCTCCCGGGCCCTCTCCCGCCTGATCGGGGAGAGGTTCCACCCCGGACTGCTGGCGGCGGTCGAGGGCGGCGCGGAGACCGCCCGGGGACTGCTGGAGCAGCCGTTCGATTACGTCTTCTACACCGGCTCCTCCCGGGTGGGAAGGCTGGTGATGGCCGCCGCCGCCGGGAAACTGATCCCGATCACCCTGGAGCTGGGGGGGAAGAACCCCTGCATCGTTGACCGGGGAGCCGACCTCAAGCTGGCCGCCCGGCGGATCGCCTGGGGGAAGTTCTTCAACGCCGGCCAGACCTGCGTCGCCCCCGACTACCTCCTCGTCCCGGAGGAACTGGAGGCCCCTCTCGTCGGGGAGTTGAAATCGGCGGTCGGTTCCTTCTACGGCGGGGACCCCCGCTCCAGCCCGGACTACGGCCGGATCGTCAACGAAAAGCACCTCGCCCGACTAACCGGACTCCTCGAGGGAGCGGAGGTCGCCTTCGGGGGAGAGATCGACCGAGGGGAGCGCTACCTCGCCCCCACCGTGGTGAGGAATGTCCCGGAGGGCCACCCCCTGCTCGAAGAGGAGATCTTCGGCCCGATCCTGCCGGTCCTGACCTGCCGGACCCTGGACGGGGCGCTGGACTTCGTCAACCGCCGCCCCCGGCCCCTCGCCCTCTACTTCTTCTCCACCGACCGGGGTCATCAGCGCCGGGTGATCGCCGAAACCACCTCCGGCGGGGTCTGCCTCAACGACACCGTCTCCCAGATCCTCCCGCCGCGGCTCCCCTTCGGCGGAGTCGGGGAGAGCGGGATGGGGAGCTACCACGGGAAAGCAAGCTTTGAGACCTTCTCCCGGCCCCGTTCGGTCCTCGCCCGGTCGGCCCGACTCGACCCCAGCTTCCGCTACCCCCCCTACCGCACCCCGCTGAAAACCCTGAGAAAGATAACAAAGTTTATTAAATAAATATGCACGGCTATACTGCTCATAAATCGGTATCGCTATCGGTATCGAGAAGCAAAAGCCGGGCTCGATACCGACAGCGATCCCGACTTGGATTGTTTTTGACAGGAAGCAACATATTATGCTGATCGACATCCATCTTCACAGCTCCCGGCACTCTGCCTGCAGCGCGGCCGACCCCGGGGAGCTGGTCCGGGCGGCGGCGGCCAGGAACCTCCAGGGGGTGGTCCTGACCGACCACCACTACCTCTGGTCGAAGGAGGAACTGGAGGCACTGCGGACCGAGACCGCCATCGGACCCCACTTCCTTATCTTCTCCGGCCAGGAGGTGGAGACCGAGATCGGTCACGTCCTGGTCTTCGGCGCGGCGGAGACGATCCCGGAAAAGCTGAACCTGGCCGAACTACGGTTGAAATTCCCCCGGGCTGCCCTGGTCTGGGCCCACCCTTTCCGGAGCCGGGAGCCGGACCCGGCCGTTCTGGTTAACCCGGACCTGGACGCGGTGGAGATCCTCAACACCAACCATACCGCCAAGGAACACTACCACGCCCTGGCCGCCTGGCACCGCTGCCGCTTCACCGCCGTCGCCGGCAGCGACGCCCACGAGGTCCGGCTGGCCGGGGTCTTCCCCACCGTCTTCGACCACCCGGTGAAGTCGGTCCGGGAGCTGGCCGCGGAGATCCGGGCGGGGCGCTGCCGGCCGTTCCTCAAGGAGATCCCCCGGGCCGGTGGGAACATCGTGGTCACCGCGATCAGCCTGGGGTCGAAGGGGGAGGACGAGTACCGCCAGCGGCTGATCCTCAAGCGCGTGACCGACCGGAATAAATGGCGGCAGTCATCTGCCGCCCTCGAGGTGGTATCCTCCCTCCTCGAACGGGGCTACGGGCAAGGCGTCTACCGGATCCCCCGGATCATCGAGGTGGACGAGAAGGAAAGGATCATCATCGAGGAGGGGCAGCGGGGAAAACTCCTCTTCGAGCTGCTCCCCGCCGTCAGTCCCCGGGTCGGGGCCCGTTACTTCCGGATGGCCGCCCGGTGGCTCGGACGGCTCCACGGAGAGAAGATCCGAATCGGGGATGCGGAACGGACGATGAAGAAGGAACGGCGGCGATTCCAGTCCTACCTGAACCGGTTTCAGAACACCGGCCATCCCGGCCGGGAACGGGTGGCGAAGTTGCTGGAGTTGGCGGCGGAGCGCGAGGAGGAACTCTTCGCCCGCGACGCCGACCGCTTCGTCCAGATCCACGGGGACTACCACCCCAAGAACATCATC
>JAXGWO010000073.1:0-7020 GCA_040773245.1 PVC group bacterium | reverse complement strand
TGTACGTCCCCAGCGGCTTGCCGTTTATGTCCAGCTGTTCGCAGACGAAGAACTTCAGCCCTTCCAGGGTCTCCACCTTGTGGCTGGAGACCAGGGTCCCGCGGATCTTGGCCAGGAGCATAGCGGACCCCGGGAAGGTTTACTTGCCTTTCTGCGGGGCCCGGCCCAGCGGGAGGACCCGGTCGATGTTGACGTGCGGACGCGGGATGACGTGGACGGAGATCAGTTCCCCTACTTTCTCCGCGCCCCGTGCGCCGGCTTCGACCGAGGCCTTGCAGGCGGCAACGTCGCCCCGGACGATGGCGGTCACGTAGCCGCCCCCGATCCGCTCGTAGCTGACCAGCTCGACCTTGGCCGCCTTGACCATCGCGTCGGCGGCCTCGACCATCGCCGCGAACCCTTTCGTCTCGATCATACCCAACGCTTCAGACATATCTTTCTCCTCCATTTAAATTTCCCCCGGGCAAATTTTCCGGTTGGTTGCCTGACTGTTGATTACTCCCCTTTCCCGGAAGCCGCGACCCCGGAGACGGCGTTGATCGCCGCCAGGGCGGCCTCGCTCCCGACCATAATGTCCCGCTCCTCCCCGCCCAGGTAAAGCCTCCCGAAGCGGCCGAAGGGCTTGACCTCGATCAGGGTGATGTTGGCCGCCTTCTCGGCCTCGTTGGCCGCCAGGACGGCGTAGCCGGCGGGGTCGGTCTCCAGGATGTAGAGGGTCTGGTCGGCCAGAAGCATCGACCCGTTCCGGCTCCGGTTGATCAGCTGGGCCTGGTGGGCGTCGACCTTGCGGATGATCTGGGTGGCGACCGCCTTCGGCTTCAGCCGCTGCTCCTCCTTCAACCCCAGGGAGTCGAGGATCGCCTTCCCGGCCTCCCGGACGTTGGCTTGGGAGAAGGAGTGGACCTCGAGCAGGCCGTAGGCCCGCTCGACGATCATCATCGCCGGCTTGACCTCGGTGGCCTTGAGGGCCACGTCCATCACCTCGTTGATCGCCATCCCAGGCGCCACCTCGACGTAGCAGGCCGCCATCCCCGGCAGGGGCTGGAACCCCTTGGCCGCCGAGGCGACGAAGGAGGCGAACTGCGGCTGCATACTGTCGAGGAAAATGTAAGTTCGGAGCTGAACTTTCTCCATAATCTTTACCCTCCCCGGATAATTTTTTGTGCCAGGTATATCCTGTAAGCCCAGTACTATCCCCCCGCGGTCCGGAAGTCAAGAAAAAAACCAAGATCCCGAACCATCTCTATATTATTTTATATTATATTATCTCGTTAAGGAATGTTTTTCCCGATAATTTTCCCGCAGGGGAAATTATCCCTTGAAGATAAAAAACTTCCGCATCGCGTAATTGATCAGGAGACAGACCAGGATCATCGCGCCGAAAGCGTAGGTGGTGGGGATGCCGAACTTGCCGATCAGAAAGGATTGGAGGCCGATCCCGATAAAGACGCTGATCGCGGCCACACCGTAAAACATCCCGATTTCCTTGGCCCGGGAGTGGCGGCCCGGTTCGAAGACCCAGGTGACATTGATCACATAGACCACGAAGTTGGAGAAGAGAAAGGCGATGGCGTTACTGAGCCCGGCGTGCCAGGCCCGGACCCCGTCGGAAATTCGGGAGGCCGGAATGTTGAAGATCCCGGCAATCGGGTCATCGGCGGTCAGGGCGGGCAAAATTTTCCAGGTGAGGAAAAAGAAGAGCCCCGTGTGGACGACGGTGGCGACCCCGCCGGCGATGGCGTACTTGATGAACTGGACCAGGTGTCCGTGGTTGCGCCCCTGGAACTGGCGGAGAAAGGCTTTCACGTGAACGGTCCGGGTTGCCAAGCGGTCCTGAATAAGTTATGGTGACGCGATAGATAGTGCCGCAGAGGAGATTAAAGCAGAAGCCGAGGGAGGGGGCAAGGGAATTAGTGGGGAGTGGGCAGTAGGCAGTGGTACATTGGGCCGAAGCGTCCGAGGGACGGGGAAAGGCAAGCAGTGAGCAATGAGCAGTAATCAGTAAACAGTAAGCAGAGAGCAGTGAGCAGAACAATACTATATCTGAGCTTGGTTTTCGCCGGCGGGCTTTTGCTGGCCGGTGGCGGGTGCGGGAGGGAGAAACCGCCGACGAAGACGGACAACGTGCTTCTGATCTCGGTTGATTCCCTGCGGGCCGACCACGTCGGGTGTTACGGTTACGGAAAGGAGACCACCCCTCAGATCGACCGGCTGGCCCGGGAAGGCACGGTCTTCAAGAATCACGTCAGCACCACCTCCTGGACGCTGCCGGCCCATATCTCCCTCTTCACCGGCCAGGAGATTTCGACTCACGGCGTCGCCACCGACGGGTTCAGCCTCCACCCCGCCGTCCCCACCCTGGCCGAGGTCCTGCGGGCGAACGGCTACCGGACCGCCGCCTTCTGCTCTTCCCCCTATATGAACCCGGCCTTCGGCTTCGCCCGGGGGTTCGACCTCTACCACAACATCGACTCCGAGCGGGAGGACTACGTCGACACCGTCATCCCCAGCGAGACCGAGCGAGACCGGGTCCATCGGGATATCACCAGCCCCCGGATCTCCGAACTGGCGAATACCTGGCTGGAGGAGAACGCCGGAGAGCCGTTTTTCCTCTTCCTCCACTTCTGGGACCCCCACTACGACTACGACCCTCCCCCGCCTTACGACCGGATCTTCAACCCCGGTTACGCCGGGACTATCGACGGGCGGAACTTCATCCACAACGACCGGGTCCGTCCGGATATGGACCCGGCCGACCTGGAACAGATCATCGCCCTCTACGACGGGGAGATCGCCTTCACCGACCGGCATATCGGGACGGTGCTCGCCAAACTGAAGGAACTGGGGGTTTTTGACCGGACCCTGATCATCGTCACCGCCGACCACGGCGACGAGTTCTTCGAGCACGGCAACAAGGGCCACCGCCTCACCCTTTACGAGGAGGTGATCCGGGTCCCCCTGATCGTCCGCCGGCCCCGGGGCGAGGGGGCCGGGGGGACCGTGGCGCCGCCGGTCGGGATCATCGACATCGCCCCCACCATCCTCGACAGCCTGGAGATCCCCTCCCCCCTCTCGATGCAGGGAGAAAGCCTCCTCCCGCTCCTGGCCGGCGGAAGGGAGAGTCCGGAGAGGTTCTACCTCTCCGAACTCTCACCCGCCCTCTACGCCCTGCGGGGCGACGGGGTCAAGCTCCTCCACAACGCCGCGGCCGAAGAGTCGACCGTCCTCGACCTCCAATCCGACCCGGCCGAGACCCACTCCGGAGAGATCACCTCCGGCCCGCTCTTCGACCGGCTGCAGGGCGAGTTCGGCTCCCGCCTCCGCCGCAACCTCGAAACGGCCGGGGAGATCCGGGGCGGCCAGGCCGGCGAAGAGATCCGGTTTCAGAAACGGGAGATCGAACGCCTCCGCGCGCTGGGCTACCTGTAAGGGACCGGGATGCCCGGCGGCCCCCGCGGACTCGGTAAAGCCGGCGCCGGCGAAAAGCGCCGCGGGGAAGATTCGCGGTTCCCCCGGAGGGCGTAAAATGGCGGGGCCGGGGTTCTACCGCGATACGGCGTCCCGGTAAATTTTCATCAGCTCAGTATAATACCGGGAGGGGTCAAGGTAATTCTCAACGTACTTCCTCCCGGCCCGCCCCATCTCCTCGCCCCGGGCCGGATTGTTCAACAGTATCCGCAGCTTCTCCCGGAGTTCGGACGGGGCCCCCGGCGCAAAGGTAAACCCGGTCTCGCCGTCCCTCACCAGCTCGGGGATCCCCCCGATCCGCGAACCGATCACCGGCTTGCCGAGGGCGAAGGCCTCCAGCACCGAACTGGGACGGTTTTCCAGCCACTCCGAGGGGATGACCACCGCCCGGCAGGCCCCGATCTCGGAGGTCAGCTCCTCCCCCGTCCGGTGGCCGATGAATCGGACCGAGGGCAGCCGGGCGGCGGCGGCCCGCAGTTGTTCTTCCGCCGGACCGGTACCGATGATCTTCAGGGGGGCGTCCAGCCCCTCCATCGCCCGCAGCAGCGTGAAGAGACCTTTCTCCGCCGAGAGCCGGCCGAAATAACAGACCGACCCGTCGGTGGAGCCGTATTGGGGCCGGTATTCCCCGATCTCGAAGGGATAGGGAAGATGAACGACCTTTTTCCGGAGTCCCATATTTATCAGCTTTTCCCGCATAAAACCGCTGGGGGAAATGAACGTGTCCACCGCCCGGTAGAGATCGAGAAGCGAATGATGGATATGCATCTCGATGACGTTGATCAGGCTTTTGACGTAGGAACCCTTGGTGCAGCGGTGGATCAGGCACCGGTAGTACCTTCCCCCCCGGCATTCCTCGCAGACGCCTCCGTCCCGGAACATGGTATAGGCCGGGCAGACCATCTTGTAATCGTGCAGGGTCATAACGACGGGAACCCGGCGGGAGCGGAGCGCCGTCAGGATGGAGGGGGAAAGCTGGTGGTAGATGTTGTGGAGGTGGGCCAGATCCGGCTTCTCCCGGTCGAGCAGGTGCTGGAGTTTCTTGGACGCCTCGATCGAGTAGATGATTCGCAGACCCATCGCCACTCTCCGGCCGAAGTGACCGGGACGATCGTAGTCGACGGGGTCGATGAAGAATCCGCTTTCGGCGGACGGCAGATTGCGCCGGTCGGCCATCGAGAAGAAGATTACCTGGTGGCCGCGCCGGCGGAGCATCTCCGCTTCGTTGAAGAACACCCTCTCGCTGCCGCCCTTCAGGTAGAAATATTTGTTAACCAGCAGTATTTTCATTTTTTATTCCGGCCAGAACCCCCTCCAGGGTATCGATAACCATCCGCCGGGAGGCGGCCACGCGGCCGGAAATGTTCTCCCGCCACCTCTCGAGGTCTCCCATCAGCTCCTCCACCAGGTCGAGGATCTTCCCGGACGAGACACCGCCGATCTCCACCAGGAACCGCTCCAGTCCCAGCTCGCGCAGCATACCCGCGGCTTTATGCTGATAGGCGACGGTGATGGCCGGGGTGCGGGCCAGCAGCGCGAAGACGGCGGAGTGGAACCGGGTGGCCACGACCAGGTCAACCCGGGAGAAGAGAGCGATGATATCCTCCGGGGTTTCAACGAACCGGTCGGGGATCAGCGACATCCCTTCCCCCCCGTTCTCTCTCCGGTACCGCCGGACAAACTCCCGGGAAATCGCGGTATCATTCTCCAGCGGGTCGGGCCCCCTGACCTGGGGCACCACGAGCACCTCTCCCCCGAAACGCTTCCGGAACGATGACGCAACCTCGATCAGCGAACTCAGGTAATTCTCGCGCGCGGCCGCTTTGGCCGCCGTTGTCCCCGCGCCGGGGAAGTGCCAGTCCCTCAGGGTCAGGGCCAGCACCGGGCGGCGGAGCCGGGAGGCGAAATCAGCGGCCGGCCGGCTTTCCGCCGGTTCGAGGAGAAAGACCGCGTCGGGGCAGTAAGCCACTTTCTCCCCGCCATCGTCTCCCAGCAGGTCCAGCAGCAGGTCCCGGGAAATCTTTTCCCGGACCAATACCTTCCGGACGTTTCCGCCGGCCAGAATCGACCGGCAGAGCCGGGCGGACGGCGGGTTGGCGAAAGGGCCGAACGACTGGGGGAAGAAAATCACCGGTTTGGACCGCGCCCGGGCCAGCTGGAGATGAAGATAATACTGAAGGAAGGTGGGGCCGGGAAAACGTTTCCCGTAAGAGTAAAAATACCCTCCGCCGCTGCTGATGACCAGGTCGCTCTCCCTGATCGCCGCCAGCAGGTCCCGCCGGGCCGCCAGATCGACCAGGTTCCCGATGCTCCCCCGGAGTTTTTCCCATCCACCGTCGAAGACGCCGGGGGCGGGCGTGAAGGGAGAATGGACTTTTATCCCCCGGGGAGCGTAAAACGCCCGGTCGAGCCGCGGCGTTCGGGAAGTCAGGGAGATTTCCACTCCGGGGAAGAGGCGCCGGAACAGCCGGACCTGGGCGAGGACGATCCCGGTATCCCCGGCGTTCAGGGTGGAATGGGTATTGAGAATCAATATTTTCATCCAGTACTTCAGAATGTCGGTTTCAGCCTGGAGACCACGGCCCGCGCCTTGCCCGAGGGATCGGGCGGGAGGGCCCGGACGATCTCCACCTCCGCCACCAGCCGTTCCCCGACGTTCTCCGCCAGCCGTTCCCTGATCCGCGCGGGGCAGTCGGGTTGGTAATCCCCGGCCGGAACGGCGTAAACCGTGACCCGGCCGGGATCGTCCTGCACCACTTTCCAATCCCTCACTCCCTTCACCGGTTTCATAATCCCGAAAAAGAACATCGGAGAGAGCGCGGCGCCGGAAGGGAGCAGGATCTGCGCGTCCGATCTTCCCTCGATCCCCCGCATCAGCGGCAGACTCCTGCCGCAACGCGGCCCGGAATCGGCCGCCGTGCCGATGTCGCCCAGCTCGTACCTGATCACGGGCATCGCGAAGGAGTGGAGGTTGGTGATCACGATCGTGCCCTTCTCCCCGGCGGCGACCGGGCGCCCGCCCCGCAGGAACTCCACGATCACGGTGTCGGCGTTGATATGATAGCCGTCCCCGGCCGGGCATTCCCAGGCGATGCACCCCCCTTCCGCCGCCCCATAGAGATCGACCAGGGGTCTCCGGAAGGCCGCCGCCGCCAGTTCCCGGCACTCTTCATCCACCTGGTCCGAGACTCCGAAAACGAAGCGGGGCCGGATATCCCTGATTCCGTGCTCCAGGGCGAATCTCGCCAGCAGCTTCAGGCTTCCCGAATACCCGTAGAGGATCTCCGGCCGGTACCGCCGCCAGGCCTCCACCCATTCTTCCGGGGAGCAGAAGATGGAGACGCCCCTTCTCCGCCAGAAACCCAGCCGCTGGTACCATTTTCCCCTTCCCGGCAAATTGTGCGGGCCGGAGATCTCCAGCTTCCCGTGCCAGGGCCTGACGCCGTGGGCCAGCAGGGGCCGGAGCCAGTTCATATTCAGCCGGGAAAAATCTTCCCGGGTGTAGTACAGCCGGAGGGGCCGGCCGGTCGAACCGCTGGTGATTACTTCGAT
>JAXGWO010000072.1:0-7184 GCA_040773245.1 PVC group bacterium | reverse complement strand
CGCCAAGGCCAAGGCGGAGGAGAGGCGGGCGATGGCGGTGGCCTATGAGCAGGAGATGAAGGCCCGGGTCCAGGAGATGCGGGCCAAGGTGGTGGAGGCGGAGGCGGAGGTGCCGAAGGCGATGGCGGAGGCCTTCCGGTCCGGGAACCTGGGGATCCTCGATTACTACCGGTTCGGGAACATCAAGTCCGACACCCGGATGCGGGAAGCGATCTCCGGGATGGGCCCGGGGGAAAAGCAGCCGGCCGGTTGAGATAAAGCCCGGCCAATCCTGAGCGCCCGTTGCCGGAGACCAGCCGGTGAACCAGGGAAGCGAATTCGAGCTGTCCGTGGTGATCCCGATTCACAATGAGTCGGGGAACATCGAACCGCTCTGCCGGGAACTGAGGGAGGTGCTGGCCGGGCTGGGAAGGTCCTTCGAGGTGCTGGCCGTCGATGACGGGAGCACCGACGGCAGCCGGGCGGAACTGCTGGAGCGGAAGCGCTCTTTCCCGGAACTGCGGGTCATCCTCCTGCCTTCGCGCCAGGGCCAGAGCGCCGCCCTGGCCGCCGGGTTCCGGTTCGCTTCCGGGCGCCTGCTGGTCACGATGGACGGGGATCTCCAGACCGACCCCGGGGACATCCCCCGCCTGCTGGAAGTTCTGGACGGTCCCTCCCTGGCCATCGGGGATCGCCGGCCCCGGCGGGATTCGGCCGGGAAGAGGGTCCAGGCGCGGCTCGCCAACCGAATCCGGTCCCTGGTCCTGGGCGACCGCATCCGGGATATCGGCTGTCCGCTCCGGGCCTTCCGCCGGTCGGACCTGGCCGGGATCTGCCCCTTCGACGGCTTTCACCGTTTCCTGCCGGTCCTCCTCCAGGCGCGGGGGATCGCCGTCCGGCAGGTCAGGGTCAACCACCGCCCCCGTTTGCGGGGGCGGTCCCGGTATGGAATGCTCGACCGGGCCGTCCGGGCGTTCATCGATCTGTGGGCGGTCAGGTGGCTGATCCGCCGGACGATCCTGGACGACGCCGAGGAGGCGTTCTGATCATCCGTTTCCGGTCGCCGCTTCCTGCCGTCGGTATCCCTCGCCCGAACCCGCCTCGAGACGCCGGATGGAATGAAAAAGTATTTGGCTCTGGGACTTCTCCTGGTTACGGCCGCCGGATTCTTCCATCTTCACCGGCCCGGGGAACAGCCGATCCTCCCGGTCGCCGGCTATCACTACTACCTCGCCCGCCAGATCTACCGGGGGGACGTGCTGTACCGGGATATGTTCATCGACAAGCCCCCCCTGACCGAGACCATCGGCGCCGGGTGTTTCCTGGCCTGCTCGGGGGATCTGTTCTCCTCGGTTATCCTGACCCGCTGGGTGTTTTTCTGTTTTTACCTCTTCTCCGCCGTCCCTCTTTTCCTGCTCTCCCGGCGCCTGTTCCGGAGAGAACTCCCCGCTTTTTTGGTGGCGCTGACCTACCTGAGCTTCAACTTCCCCTATGAAAAACTGGCGGTCAGCGCCGACTGGCACGTCCCGATGGTTTTTTTCGGGTTGCTTTCCCTGGTCCTCTTCCTCAGGGGGATGGGTTTCGTGTCCGGCCTGGCCGCCTCCCTCTCGACGCTTTTCTGGCAGCCCGGGCTGATCTTTCTCATCGCCATCTTCCTCTCGCTGGCCCTGACCGCCCGTCCCGGACGGCGGAAATCCGCGGTCCGGATCGCGGCCGGTTTCCTGATCCCGATCGGCCTGGTCCTGCTGTACGCCGGGATCCGGGGCAGCCTCTCCGAGCTGGTCGAGCAGGTCATCCTTTCCGGACGGCAGAACATCGGCAGCGAGTTCCTGTACGGGGTCAGGGTTCTTCCCCGGCGGATCGTTGAATCCTACTCGGGGAGCATCCCGATCATCATCCTGGGTCTGGTCGGATACTGCCTCGGCTGGCGGGCGATCCGGAGAGGCGGCCTGTCGGCTTCCCGGCAGATCATTCCCCTCTCCCTGCTCACGATGATGATCTTCATCGATCTGGTCGATATGCCGAGCAGCCGCCACGTCATCCCGGCCCTTCCCTGGATTTCCTTCTACGCGGTCTTCCTCGTTGAACGGCTGGCCGGACCGCGGGAGGGGATCCTCCGGCCCGCCGTCCGGTATCTCGTCCTGGCGGGACTGATCGCCTGCTCCCTGAAGGGGACGCTGGCCCGTCGGCCCGGTCCCGGGGCCCTGGAGAGGCAGCGGCGGGAATATCTGGACCTGCTGGAGAGGAACGGATACCGTCCCGGCGATACGATCTTCTGTATGGAGTCGGTCCTCCCGGCCCTCTTCGCCGGTCTGAAGAATCCGGGCCGGCACGTTTACTGCCTGGAGGACAAACATTACCGGTTCATTGAGCGTTATGAGGAAGGCGGTTTCGAGTCCATCACCCGCCTGATCGAAGAGACGGACCCCCGCCTGGTATGCATAGGAAACTGCTCATGGTCCCGGCGGGAATGGCCCCGGGAGACTTACGATCCCCTGCGGGAGTTTCTCGGCCGGCGCTACGAGCTGGTGGAGGATAAACGGATGTGGCTTTACCGAAAGCCGCGGGGGGCCGTCGATTGAGCGGTGATGGATTGAGATCGCTGCTCCGTCCAAAGCCGGATCGCCACGACCGGTTCAATGCCAGCGATTGTCGGGACGCTGCATCAACGAGGAGGCCGGGAAAGAGCTGAAAAGGATCGAGCAACTGCCCCCGCGGGTGATCTTCCGGTTCCTGTCCGCCGTCCCGCGGTATCTGTTCCACCGCCTCCGGAAGGACGGGAGGTCGTGCCCCCCGCTGGTGATCACCATCGAGCTGACCCGCCGCTGCAACCTCTCCTGCCCTTACTGTTACCTGGATAAGAACGGGGAAAGGGAGGAGCTGATAAACGAAGAGACCATCGCCGGGATCCTGGCCGGTTTTCCCGGCCCTCCGCCCGTGGTCCATCTCACCGGCGGGGAGCCTTTCCTGCGCACCGACTTATCCGATATCGTCTCCCGGGTCCAGGCCGCCGGTTCCTGCTGCGCGGTCAGCACCAACGGGACCCTGATCTCCCGCCGGAATACCCCCTGGCTGGAGACGGCCGCCCCCGACCGCTTCACGATCTCGCTGAACGGTCCGGCGGGGGTGCACGACCGGGTCACCGGTTCGCCGGGTTCGTTCCGGAGGACGATGGAGGGGATCGGATACCTGACGGAGCTCGGGCTGCTCGAGCGGGTCTCCGTCAATTTCCTCTTCCACCACGTGAACCTGGATGCGACCGGTGAGTTCCTGCGGCTGGTCGGGGACACGGGGATCAGAACAGCCGGATTCCTTCACCCGATGACTCCGGCCTCCGGGCGGGAATCATCAGCTCCCACCGGCTGCGGGGACCGGACGGCCGGCGGTCCTCTGGATCCCGGCCGGATGGCGGCTGCCGTGGGATTCATCCGGCGAGAGGGAAAGCGCCGGGGGATCGGAATCCGCTTTGTCCCCGAGCTGGATTCGCCGGAAATCCTCCGGTGGTATTCCGGCGGGTATGTCCGGTCCTGCCGGTATCCGTATTTCGCCGTTCGGATCGACCCCGCCGGCGAGGTTTATCCCTGTCACAATTTCCGGAATTCCCTGGGCAATGCCCGGGCCGGACGATTGCTGGAGATCTGGAACGGGGCGGGATATCGCCGGTTCCGGGCCGGTCTGGGCCGGTTCCCCCGTCCGGCCGGGTGTGCCAACTGCTGCAAGATTTAAGCGGCCGGACCGGTCCGGGGGGATGAACCCGGCCCGGGTTTCACCGCCCGGATGATCACGTGCCAGGCCAGCGTCCGGGCCGGCCAGCGATCGGCCAGGGTTTCGTCGAGCCGGATCAGGAAACCCGCCAGCCGGTGGCCGCCGGGAAGGAACGTCATCAGAGGGAAGTGGTGGGCCATCGCGCAGAGGGCGAACCCCGCCAGCCCGAAGCAGCGCCGGCCGAGGATCCGGAAGCCGGCGGCCTTCAGTTTCTCCTTCAGTTCCCGGCTGACAAACGGACGGTGACCCCGAGCGAACCGGGGCGAGAGCAGGGCGGCCGCCTCCCCCAGTCCCCGCCAGACCGCGTTATCCCGGCAGGGTTCCGACAGGATCAATAACCCCCCCGGTTTCAGGACCCGGCGGATCTCCCCGAGGGCTTTTCCCGGTTCTTCCAGGTGGTGGAGGGAACCCTTGCAGATGACCAGATCGAAGACGGATGCTTTTAAAGCCAGCTCTTCCGCCCGGCTCGCCAGGAGCCCGGCCCCCGTTCCCGCTTTCCGGGCGGTGGTCAGCATCTCGAGGGAAAGATCAAGCCCGAAGCTCCGCGGGAAATTCCGGGTCAGGCTGGGCAAAAGGATCCCGCTGCCGCTGCCGCAGTCTAAAACCGTCATTTCCGGATCGGCGGGGACGTTCCGCAGGATCGCCGAGTTCCAGTATAGCTGGTAGCGGAGGTAGAATTTCCGCCGGGCGAGGTCCCGGTACCGGGCGGCCAGTCTCTTCTGGATTTCCGTCTCGGAGGCTTTCATCTCTCGCCCCCTTCCGCAGACTCGCGGCTTTCCAGAAAGAGGACGTAGTAGCCTCTTTCCCCGGCTGTCACCCAGGTCCCGGCCTCTTCCGCCAGCAGGTCCCGGACCGCCGGAAGGTGTTCTTTCAAGGTGACAACGGCGTTCACTCCCCGGGCGATGGACGCCCGGAACGCCCCGATCGTTTCCGCGGTCATTATGCCCCGCCAGACCAGTTGCTGCGCCGCCGCCCTCCGCTCTCCTTCCTCCGGCCATCCGGCGATCCGGAAAATATGCCTGGTGATCTTCGGCCGGCTGATCTCCAGCCGGATCGAGGGGTCAAACAGGGCCGCCGCCGCCGCCGCTGGCGGGGGGGCCAGAAGGAGCCGGCCGGAAGGTGGTTCCTCCAGTGACCGGATCAGTGCCATCTGGGGAGGCGAGAACCGGAGGGCGAGGGGACTCTTGAGATGGGTCCGGCGGGCGAGAACCGAACCCCGGAAGGCGACAATCGCCAGCACGACCAAAGCCAGAGCGGTACCGTACCGCACGATCACCGCCCGCCCGGAGCGGCCTCTCCTCCGGAAGCACTCAAAGAAGAGGCCGGCGGTGAGGGGGAGGGGCAGGAGGAAGGCCAGTCTCCAGTAACCTCCGGGGAGAAGCTCCCTGATCCAGAACGGCCCGGCCAGGGGATTGGCGAAGAGGGCAACGAAGAACAGGGTCAGCGCAACCAGGAAGAGGGCCGGTTGTCTTCGCAGGGCGGCGGCGGGGAGGCAGAGGAGGATGAACAGGTCCCGGACGACGGCGGGCCGCTCGCCGAGGACCAGCCGCAGGTTCGCCCACCAGTCTTCCGGCCAAACGGCCGGATCGCACCAGATAAACGTATCCGCGTCGGCGGGTATCAGGTTCAGGGCCAGGAGGGCGGCGAACGCCAGCGGGTAGAGACCCGCCAGGTTCAATTTGGCGGCCCGGGCCAGGTTGGCCCGGGAGAACCCGTCGGCGGACAGGAAGGCCGGGGAGATGGCGAGCAGGAACAGCGGGAGCATAAAGATCCCGGAACTGGAGAGACCGACCGCGGATACTCCGCAGAGAAACACGGTCAGGAAAGCGCCGCTGGAAGGGTTGCGGAGGTAACGATATGACGCCAGAAGGGTGAGGGGGACCAGGAGGGCGGCCAGGCTGCACTTGCCCTGCCAGCACCGGATCAGGCTGAAGTTCCCGAAAGATCGGTGGGGATTCCCGTCGATCAGCAGAAAAAGCATCGCCCCGGCGGCGGCCAGCAGGGCGCCCCGATTCTCCACTCCCAGTTCGCGGTAGAGCAAGAGATAGAGGGCCGGGAGCAGCGCTCCCACGATGAAGACGGTGATGTTATGGTAGAACCGGAGCGGCCCGATCCCGGTTGCTTTTCCCGCCAGGGCGGCCAGGGGTTCGTAGGAGGTGAGGTAATGGGGCAGGGAGAGCGGGGGCAGGTCGGGAAGGTCGTGGATGGTGTCGTGGATCGTGTATGGCTCCAGCGGTCTGGCGGCCTGGACCAATGCGCGGTGGAAGAAATCAAGGTCGTCGGGATCCGGGCGGGATACCAGCATCAATCCCAAGCCGGAGAGCAGGCACAGTCCGCCCAGCCCGGCCGCCCAACGGTTCCCCGTTGGTTCCCGCTCGTTCTTTTCCCCCATTCCCCGCCGCCGGCGCAGGCCGAGGACCGCGGCGGCCAAAAATACCGCGAACGGGATCACGGCGAGGATGGAGGGGAGACGGGAGAAAAAGACCAGGTGGTAGGCCGCTGTCCAGGCGGCGAATCCCGCCAGGAGATACTCGATGATCCGCCAGAGAATGGGGCTCAGTGCCAAATGGTGGCTCCGCCGGTTCCGTGGTTTAAGCCAGACCAGGCGGGTTTTAAGGTTTACGGAGCACCGATAACGCCATAGAATACGTCGCCTGGTTTTCGGGATAGCCGGTCAGCGGATCCCGGATCCGCCCGGGCCGCGTAAGCACGTCCGGCGGCGGGACGGTCAATTTACCAATTCGGCATCGCCGTTGGTATGGAAAAATCAAACCGGTCTCCGTCGGCGGGATATCCCCCCGTCGCCGGCCCGCCTCGGCCTGCTCCCTGATCGCCGAGCGGTCCTTTCCAACCGGCTGCAGATCGTTGATGGCCGAGGTAACTGAAAAAAAGATCCTGATTTCAGTCGTGGTCCTGACCTGCAACGGCCGGGAACACCTGGAAGAGTGCCTCGGGTCCCTCCTCGGCCAGACCTGGCAGGGGCGGGAGATCATCCTGGTGGTCAACGGTTCCGCCGACGGGTCGGCCGACCTGGTCCGGGAGAGGTTCGGGGAGGAGGTGCGGCTGGTCGAGCTGCCGGAGAATATCGGCTATACCGGGGGCAACAACGCCGGACTGCGGGCGGCCCGGGGGGATTACGTGGCCCTCCTCAACGACGACACCCGGGCCGACCCCCGGTGGCTGGAGGCGATGGTGGAAACTCTGCAGCGCCGTCCCGACTGCGGCCTGGCGGCCTGCAAGATCCTCTCCTACCGCCAGCCGGAGATCATCGACAACGCCGGGCACCTGATCTACCGGGACGGGACCTTCCGGGGGCGGGGGCGGCTGGAGCGGGACCGGGGTCAGTACGACCGGGAGGAGGAGGTGCTCGCCCCCAGCGGCTGCGCCTTCCTGGTCCGAAAGGCGGCCCTGGAGGAGGCGGGGTTGTTCGACGAGGACTT
>JAXGWO010000071.1:0-7211 GCA_040773245.1 PVC group bacterium | reverse complement strand
TGTACCGCCTAACTAATTATGAGACCAAAACAGAAGAAAAAGGGGTAACACTCTTGCCTTGCTCGACCGCTATGATGCCCTCCTGGAGTAACCAGGTTTTCACCGCCTGACGCCAGGCGGCGTCGACGTTCCTTCTGGTCCACCGACCCAGTCCGTTCAGCTGTTCGACGAACATCCCCGTCACAAGCCTGTAGGCTGTTTTCCGCCTCACTCGATTGTACCGTTTCATCCGTTCGTGTCCATCATAAAACACCGCGCAAGCCGTCCTCCCGTCAAGGCAGGGCCGGTGGCGATGGTTCAGCTCTGAGGCGATGAGCCCGGCCCACAGATGCCTGCGAGACGAGGCCAATGACGCCCCGGCGGCCAGTTCTGCGACGGTTTCACTGACCTCCCTCTGCCCCCGCTCGATCTGGCCGTTGTAGCGGGGGTAGTAAGGCGGCGAGTTGAGCGGCAGGATCAGGTTCCGCTCGAGGATTTCGTCCACCTCTTCGTGGTTGAGGTTGCCGCCGTTATCCCGTTTGAGGGCGAGCGGGGGACCGTGCTGATCGATCAGCTTCTGTAGGTTCTGCGCCACCTCCTTTCCTTTGATGGTTTCCGGTTCCGGAAGGACCGAGAGCTTGTACCGGGATGCCGCGTCCTGCACCAGGTGGATCTGCCCCACCCCCGGCTCTTCGGTGTCATCCATCGCCCATACCGCCCCCGGCACCAGCCAGCGGATCCTTTCCATCTCCTGTCTCTGACGCCGGTGAAGGTCCCGGCGGTAGGTACTCACCTCCTCCCGAAGCTTTCTTCGCGAGATCTGATGACGGTACTTTAAGTATAGGGCCCCGGTCCCCGCCGTCCGTTTCCTCCCGTGACGGAGTCCCGCGATCTCCTGCCGGAGCGTTTCCCACGGGAGCCCTGCCAGCTTCTTCGGCCCCGGGGTCCCGACGGCTTCTTCCCCCCGTCTCAGGCGTTCCCGCCACCGCATCAGCGACGAGTAGGCGACCCCGGTCAGCGGGCAGAGCCGCCGATACGGCAGGCCCGTCTCTTCGCGCAGATTTTGCAGCCTTCTTGCCACTTCCGCCGCGGCCTCCCCCTTTTTTTTTCACCGACTCGCGTTCAGCCAGCAGCTCCCGGATACGGCACCTCTGCCTCCAGATCAGCGCCTCCTCCCGGTACCGGTCCCGCTCCCCTATCAAGGTCTCCTTCTCCGGGTCCTTCCTCGGCGGGGGACGCCCACCCTCCTTCTCCTCCAGGGCCGTCACCAGTCCGCCCAGCCCCCTCTTCTCCCACTTGTAATAGGTCTTGGCCGAGACCCCCAGCTTCCGGGCCGCTTCCCGGGCGGTGATCTTCCCCGCCCGGACCTCGATGATCATCTCCGCCATCCGAAGCGCCCGCGCCGTCCGGTCGCCCTTCTTCCGGTTCTTCTTCGTCATCGCCGTACCCGATTATCCCGTCTTCTCCTCCTCCTTCTTCTCCCCGTCCCTGATCTTCGCCAGCCTCTTGGAGAGCCTCGTCTGCCTCGCGGCGTTCTCCGCCGCCTTCAGCCTCAGCTTCTCCTCCAGCTTCGGAGGAAGCCAGGGGCCGTGGCCCTCGGCCGTCCTCGCCCTCGGCTCCAGGGCCTCCAGCATACCCCTCATCGCCCGGTCCTGCCAGTTCAACAGCACCCCCTCCGTGATCCCCATCTGCCGGCAGACCTGCGACGGCCTCCTCCGCTCCGTCCACACTGCCAGGACCGCCTCGCAGCGCTCCTTCGCCCCGTGGATCCTCCGCTCCCTGCCCTTCTTCTCTTCCGCCTTCTCCTTCGTCTCCGTCGTTTTCATCGGCTCTTCCCTCTCCCAGGTTGTGGACCAGCTCCTGCTTGCGGTCCTCGTCGTCTATCGTCATCCTGACCTGTCCCCGTTCCTCCTGGATCACCACCGACTGGCTCCCCATCCTCCCCACCAGGTAAAAGGGGCTTTTCGGCTCCCCGTGGAGCGCCAGCTCCTCCGCGTTGGCCGCGATCCCCTTCTCGATCACCTCCCTCAGGCCCTTGTGGATCCTGAAGAACCGGTCGGCGGGGACCATCCCCCCGATCCCCTGGTGCGGGCGCTTGTGGTTGTAATACTTCACCCACAGCCTCACCCGATCCCTAGCCTCCTCCAGCCCGTTGAACGACGCCCGGGACAGGAACTCCTCCCAGATCGTCTTCCAGAACCTCTCGATCTTGCCCAGGGTCATAGGGTGGTGGGGCCGGCTGCGGAAGTGGTGCACCCGGTCCCTCTGCATCTCCTTCTCGAACCGGGTCTTGCCCCGCCAGTTGGTGTACTGCCGGCCGTTGTCGGTCAGCATCTCCCTCGGCAGGCCGTACTCCCCGATCGCCTCCCGGTACACCTCCAGGACGTTCTCCGCCGTCTGGCTCCGGAAGAGTCCCAGGCCCACCACGTACCGGGAGTAATCGTCGATGTAGCCGATCAGGTAGGCGTTCTGGCCCCCCTGCCGGAAGGTGAAGATGTCCGACTGCCACAGCTGGTTGGGGGTGGAGCGCTCGAAGAAGCGGGGCTTGGGCGGGTTACGGCGGGGCTTGGGCTTCTTCGGAACGATCAGTTCCTTCTCCTGCAGCGTCCGGCGGACCGTCTCGGGGCTGGCCGGCATCATGAACCCGCGCTTCAACAGCTGGGAGATGCGGCGGACGCCGAAGAGGGGGTGCTTCTGCTTGAGCGCGACGATCTTGTGCTTGACCGCCGGGGGGATCTTGCCGGGGGCGGGGCCGCTCTCTCCCCGCACCCGGTTCCTTAAGCCCGCCTCACCCTCCTCCCGGTACCTCTTGACCCACTTCAGGAGGGTCTCCCGGCCCACACCGAGCTCCTGGACGATCAGTCTGGCGGGGATGCTCTCTTCCAGGTACAGCCGGACGGCCTTGCGACGCAGGGACAGGGGGTAGCTTTTCCCGCGCGGCCGCCCCCCGGGGGGCGGGGTTCCTCTCTTCCTAGTCTTCTTCCTGCTCTTCTTCATGGGTAACACTCCTTGAGGTCTCTGCTCGAAACCTCCCTTTGGAAGTGTTACCCCTTTCTTCGAAAATCAAGGTCTCATCAACTGGTTGTTAGGACACCGTACCCGTACAGGAGTTAAAAATGCACGTAGTTTCAAATACGGTAGTTAAAAGGAAGTCCCATTGGCGGCCTCATGGTGAGGCCGCTGGGGAAAACAGAACCAATCTCATAGGAGATAATGTACATGAGTAGGAAAACGAAGAAATTGCAGCGAATGACCCCAGCGAGCGATTGCCGCTGCGACTGTTGCGGCGAGTTGATCGATCTCGACGGGAAGCACCACGGCCCGAAGGCTAGCCCCGGTATCGTCTGGGACGCCCTGGACCGGCACATCGAGGAGCACTGGGGTCGGCCCGAGCTTGTCATGGGCGAGAGCGAGCCCGGCGGGCCCCCGGTCATTCTGCGCGTCATTCCGGCGAGCGAGGATCGTCCCTTCTACACGGTGGTCACCAAGGGGATCAGCGAATACCCCATGGAGGCTCCGGAGGGCATATGGAATGGCAATTTCGTTGAGCTGGTTATGTGCTTGCCACAGGGATGGCCGTATGACCGCGACTCGATCAACGATCCGCGGACTTGCTGGCCGTTCAGGTTACTGTTCAAACTGGCCAATGTTGCGCATCAAGACGGGGGATGGATTGGATGCCCATACATATATCCGTTCCCTGCCGGTGGCTATAAGTTCGCAGACGACGTGAACTTCGCGACGTTCCTGTTCGCGCCGCCGTGTCTGGGCTCCTCAGAGGAAGCCTGGCAAGCGGATGTCGGCGAGGGCAAGAGCGTGAACTTTTTGGGCCTGATTCCGGTGTTCGAATCGGAAGCACAGTACGGGGAGAGTCACGGCCCGGGACGGCTACTGTTGAAGCTTTGGGACAACGGAGTCACCGAGCTGCTCGACAAGAACCGCCCAGCGGTTGCCTGAGGATAACCGCGGGTACAGAGGAGCCGCCCGGGCCGCGTCAAGCGGTCCGGGCGGCAGGCGGGGGAACCGGATTATTAACCATGGGGGTTGGTAACCCCGAACAAACTCGCCCAAACGGGCGAAGGAGCCAGTGATGGGAGAAGATGCGACCCTGGCCAAGGATGGCCAGGAAGAGTTTTTGCCGGCGGTTATTGAACCGATGCCGGAAAATACAGATTCTGAAGGATCGTACGATACACCCTCGGACGGCACGGAGCCGGAAGAGGACGCTGGCCCTATTCCCCAGGTCCCCGGAACCAAGGAGGACCTGAGGGCGAAAATTTTAGGAACTCGAAGAATCCCAGAGACACCGGTCGAGGAGAAGAGGTTTTGGATGTTCGAGAACATCTTAAATTTCCTGGAGTCGAAGGGGGCCAGGATGTCGTTTTCCTCCCCTATCGACCCGATGCTCTCGTTCGACGGCATGACTCATCACGTAAGTATTACTGATCCAACATTTTCAGCATTTCTACAGGATATTGCCCGGATTAACTCTTGTTCGCCCGAAGGCAAGGCAATTATCCAGCTTATTCGAAATCATATTATTCTCAAAGGTCAGCCGGTCGAAGTGGTCTACGGACACAAAGCCTTCCCGGCGACGGATACTATATATGTACATCTCAACACTGACCGGGAAGAGATCCTAAGGATATCCCCACGCCGTTGCAGCGTGATCCGAAGTGGGGAGATGCCAGAAAGGGTTGCCCTCTTCAGGTCCGACGCCGAGCCCATAAGATTCATTCCGAACGTTGATGTCAGGGAGTCATTGGGCCTCCTGAAGGGCCTGATTCTCGACAATCTGGCCTGCTCGGATGGCGATGCCTACTTCATCGTAGGCTGGGTCTTGGCCACATTCCTTCGGGACTACGCCCGGAACCGGACAATTTTGAAACTGTCCGGGGCCTCCGACAGCGGGAAGAGCACAGCGGCCAAGCTAATAACAACCCTCCTGACAGGGAGGTTAGACCTCGAAGCCAGCCGGATCGTGAAGGACCTGTTCATCCGGGGGGCGGTCAGCCAGGTCTTGCCCCTGGAGAACATCGAGGCCCGGGACATCACACCCACCCTCCTGAGGTTTCTGCTCTGCGCCGCGACGGGTGTGGTGCTCACCAGGAGGAAGCTGTATTCGGACTCCGGACGGGTAGTCGATCGGTTGAACTCGTACGTCTGTGTCACCTCGATCGAGCCGTTCCGGATCATGGAGCTGGTGAACCGGACCTTCGATGTCGAAATGGACAAGCGGTTCTTCAGCGACAAGGCCTTCGACGAAATGGGCACGCTCCAAAAAATAGTCGACAGCAGGGACGTTATCCTATCGGGCGTCTTCCGGCTGCTGGCCGAGGAGATCCTCCCGTCCCTGGCCGGTGCCAGGACTGAGATTATGCGCTATCTCGGGGAACGCCACAAAGGCCACTTCACACAGCGCTGCGACGAGACCACCGCGTTGGCCTTGATCTGGGCCCGGATCCTGCAGAAGTTTTGTGAAGGGGAGGATCGCTCCGAAGGGCTGCTCGACTATTGGATTACTTCCCAGGACCGCAAGGGTCGCCAGACGGTCCAGGAGACCAGTCCGTTGATCAGCCTCTTCTCGATCATACACAGCGAGTACGAGGCCCTTCATCCCGAAGAGTTCAGGGAGCGATACCACCTCTGGATTCAAAAGAGTCGAGATGAAAAGGGGGTCGAGACCGTCTGGTTCGAGTGCGCGACCCGCGACCTTTTGCGGGCGATACTCACGGTCAATCGGAAGTACGGGCTCAAAACCCCCTACAACGACGCCGGGACTTTGGCTGCCAGGTTACGGTCCGAGCAGTCCGCCCTGGCCAAAATCGGGTGGAGGATCGAATGGGGAGTGAAGATGGTCAGGGGCACGAAGTTCCATCGGTTCTCTGTTATTGGTTCACCCGCAACTGATTAGGAGGTTTTAAAGGCGGGGTTGAGGGGGTGGAGGGTGATTGGGCAAACTATTTATTCCGAGGATATTTATAAAAGATCCCAATCGCCCTCAACCCCCGACACCACAATTGACCAAGCCTGAAGAAGAGATGAGCAGCAAGATAAAGATTATGGGAAGGGAGGTTCCCTATTACGAGAGACATATCCCCATAAGTCAGATCGAGATCTCGGACGAGCTTCCCAGCTTCAAGTCCGCTGCTGACAGCGGTTCCGGGGTGGTCCCCGGGATGAGGCTTGAGGGGAGTTTCGAGAGCTTCGGCACCGGGCCCATCATCGTCTGGGAGCGGAAAGACGGAAGGCTTTTGAACTGCAGCGGTCGCCACCGCCACGACCTGGCCGCCCGGACCGAGGGGGTGGAGACCATATTCGCCCACGTCGTCCGCGAGGAAGACGGGGTCACCCTGGAGATGGCCCGGTTTCTGGACGCCGAGATGAACATCCGCGACGGTCAGGGGACCGTCCGGGACATGGCCCGATATCTTAAATATAGCGATATTTCGGATGAAGAGCTCGAGAGGAGAGGGTGGTTTGCCCGGAAACCGGTCATGGATGCCTGGTACCTGGGCAGAAAGGCCATCGAGGACCTCTACGCCATGTACATGGGCGGGAAAATCAAAGAGGAGCAGGCGATCGCGATAACCAGGGCCGCACCGGACGATAGCGATTTCCAGGTAATCGGGATTCGATACGTCATCCGGAACAACCCCACCCCGGAGATGATCCGGAATTTTATCGAGGCCTGCCGGAAGGGGATCAAAAGAAGAGGCACCCCGGAAACCGGGGACCTTTTCGGCGAGGACGACACGGTCCTGAGGGAGGCCGAGGCAATGGCCAAGAAAGCGGAGAAGATCCAGTCCGAGCTGAGGAACAAGCTGCTGGTCGCCAGGAGCGTCCTGAGAAGGCCCGAGCAAGCCCGGGACATGGGGATCGCCATAGACGACATCCGGTTCCTCCAGACCAGGATCGATGACGTTGAGGGGGAGTTGGAGGGCTGGAAGTTCTGGGCCAGCGATCCGGACAAGGTAAGCCTGCTCGCCAGGTCGCTCAATCCTCCACCGATAGTCGAGCCGGAAGTTAATCTATACGTTTCTGCTGAGGATAATAAAGTATTTGGTCCATCAGGACGGGAAAAACAAGAAAATCATCAGCGCAATAACAAATTGTCTATGCTGGAGTTACCGCCACTGAGTAAAAACCTGTTCGGTAATTAAAAATAATAAAAAAAATACATAAAATAGCTTGACTATCAGATATATTAGCGATAACATGGTCAATGAGTA
>JAXGWO010000070.1:0-7382 GCA_040773245.1 PVC group bacterium | reverse complement strand
GTCGATCTCCTCCGCCATCCCCGGCGCCTCGTAACCCGGGAAGTCGATCCCGGCGAGGTAGAACGTCTCCCCCCGCTCCCCGGCCATCGGGAGGCACTTCCCCCCGATCAGGGAGAGCCCCGCCCGTTTCCATCTCTCCCGGTAGCCGTCCGGGGGGAGATGAATCCGGTCGGAGTTGCCGAGGATCCCGTAACTCCAGATCCGGGGGCGCAGCTTCCCGGCCAGCTCCTCCACCAGTACCGGGTCCGGCTCTTCCACCAGGTCGCCGGTGATCAGGATGATGTCGGGGGAGACCCGGTTGAGCTTCCGGACCAGCTCCCGCTCCCGGAAACCCAGGCCGCCGGCCAGGTGGAGGTCGGAGATCTGGGCGATGCTCACCCCGGCCAGGGGCCGGGCCAGCTCCGGGTCCTCGATCACCACCCGCTCGACGACTATCCAGTTCGGCTCCACCACCAGGGCGAAGAAGAGCAGGAACCCGAAGACCGCCGGCGCCGCCAGACCGAGGACGGCGGCCAGGACCAGGAGCTTTCCCCGCCGGTTCCTCATTCGACCTCGATCGTCCCCACCTCCCAGTCCCGGATCTCGAGATTGCTGTAGGGCTGCTTGATGTAGTCCACCGGCCCGGACGGCTGGAAGATATTGCTCACCTCCTGGTCCCCGTAGGCCTCCCAGTCGTCGATCTTGACGTAACCCCGGCCGGGACTGTCGGCCACCATATAGAGGCCGGCCCGGACGACATAAGTCCCCGGTGGGGCTCCCTCCGGGATCATCAGGGGACCGGAATCGACCGCCACCTCCTGCTCCAGCGGCCAGTTCCGGATCGGGGGGGCCAGGTTGACGTCGGAACCGACTCTCCCGGCCATATCGTTGACCCGGTAAAGATGAACGAACATCTTGTGCCGGGGGAAGATCGGCTGGAGGATCTTGAAGAAGAATTTCACCTGGAAGGGGCGGCCCCGCTGAATCCTTGGGGGGGCCTCCATCCGGACAAAGGTCACGGCCGGCTGCCCGGTCGGCTGGCCCCGGGAGATCAACCGGAGGCCGGAGATGAAAAAAGTGAAGGGGGAAGAGGGGTTGACCAGGAAGAATTGAATCCGGCTGATCGCCGCCACGTTGATCGCACCGCTGAGGTCGATCGTCGGCAGGTCGATCTGCTCGGCCTTCCCCGCGGAAAGGTATATGTCTTTCTGATAAGCCCGGCCCGAGCCGTCGGTGATCTTGAGTATCACCCTCCCCTCACGGCTGCCGGGGGGGAGGAAGAGGCTGAGCCGGAGGAGGTCGTAAGTCGACCAGTCGCCGCGACCGCTCCGGATCTGAAAGTAGTTCTGGAGGAAGACACCCGGATACTCGGCAACCCCGGGGAGGATGGTGACCCGGAAGGCGGAGACCGACTGCCCCCCCTCCTCGGAGTAATCCATCGCCTCCACCTGCGCCCCCAGGGTCTCCCAGAAGATGACCTCCGCCTCGTTGGCGAAGTCGATCAGATTGAACTCGCTCGGCGCCGCGGCTTCCGGCGCCGCCGTTTCCTTCACCGTCAGCTTGCCGATCACGAAGTTCTCGATCCCGGCGTTAGTGTACGGTTCCCGGACATAACGAACGATGTTTTCTTCCCGGACGATCCGGAGCAGGCCGGCGCGGATTTCGTACTCGCCCGGCTCGAACTGGAGGGGGATCCCCAGCTCGAACGGCCCCGCCTCCACGATCTGGTTGACGTCCCAGAGCCGGGTCGGGTAACGGGGGGAGAAATCGGCGTTGAGGACGGTCTGGTTCTGCCCCGGGCGGGTCAGATGGAAGAAGACCTTGAGGTTCTCCTCCAGGAGTTCGCTGACCTTGAAGAAGAGGCTGCCCCGGACCAGCTCCCCCTGGGCGATCTCGGTCTGCAGGTTGAAACTGACGAAGGTCAGCCGCGGGTCGCCCTCCCGTACCTCGGTCCGGCTGGTACCGTAACCCTGTCCGAACGCCGGAGGAATGCCGATCGCCAGCGGGATGAAAACCATCAACCCGGTAAGTGCCATAATCTTATTCATCGCTCCCTCCCCTGGTTGGGAACTGAGGTTGTAACACCGCTCCGGGACCAGCGCCGTCCCGATAATTTATATCATATCCCGCCGACGCCCGTTACCGATATTTCCCGGCCGGCGGGAGGGGATGCGGGGACGGGGGCCATCCCGGCGGCGGGCGATCTTCGCTCGCCAGAAACTCCCGCCAGGAACTTTTTCTTCCCAACTCCGGTTCTGCCGTGCTACTCTCCCCGCCGTGGGGAACCCGTCCCACGCCGGGCGAACCGGGCTGGTCCGGGAAGATAACAAATCGCCTCCGCCCTGTCAAATCGACCGGGGGATCGGCAGGAAAGAAAGTTATCTTTACAAGGCATCCCCCGGTAATATAGATTAAGCTCCGAGCAATGGTGGGGGAAATCGACCCGGGTCAAGGGTGCGGGGCGGTTTCCGGTCTTGACCGTCAATCTGCGAAGTATCGGGGAGGCTGCTGGCAATGCTCAAGATATCATCTATCGGCTTCATCAGTTCCTTCTTCCTCCTGTCCGGAACCTTTCTCTTCCCCCCTTCGCTCCCGGCCCAGTCCGCGGAACTGGCGGACCGGGACGGATTGGAAAGCGCCTGGAAGAAATCGGGACGGACCACCGGGGTGATTGACTACCCCTTCAGCCCCCAGCCGGGTATCTATGGGGGGAAGACGGTCCGGGAGTGGGGCAACCGGGGCTACATCTTCGTCAACCCCCGCGGCGAGGAGTTCACCCGGCGCCGGCCCCGGCGGACTGCCGAACGCGAGGAGATCACGGTCGGGGAAGAAGACTGCCAGGAGATCCGGGCGGAACTCCTCGAGGAGGTCGCCCGGAGCGAGGGGCTGCGCCAGGAGAGAGACCGCCTGGCGGAAGACATGGAGGCCCTGCAGGATATCTCCAGCGACCGCGCGTTGAAGATCGAGGCCCTGGAATTCCAGGTCGAGGAACTGGAACGCGCCCTCCTCGCCGAGGCCCGCCAGGCCGAGATTGCGGCGATCCCCGGAGGGGTCTCCGGTCCGGCCGGGCCGGGAACCGGTGAGGTGATGACTTATCTGGTCCGGAAAGACGACAGCCTCTGGAAGATCGCCGGCAAACCCGAAATCTACAACGATCCCTACCGCTGGCTCCTCCTCTACCACGCCAACCGGGACCAGATCTTCCTCCCCGACCTGATCTATCCGGGGATGGTCCTCCTGGTCCCCCGGTACCCCGAGCTGGAGGAGCTGCCTCCCTCCGACCGTGAGGCGGAACAGATCCCGGGAGAAGAACCGGCCGGGGAAGCGGCCGGCCCGGTAATCACTTCCGATTCCGAGGAAGAATAAATGGCTTCGACCGGTTCAGTCCACCGTCCGGCCCGAATCGCGCTGCTGGCGGCCGCAGTCTGTCTCCTCGCCGCCCCGGCCGCCCCGGGGCAAACGGTCCAGCGGGGCGACGCGGCCCAGATCGCCGCCAACCTGGAAACCTCCCTCCAATCCAAGCTCGACACGATGATCGGTCCCCGCCGGTCGATCGTCACCGTCGAGGTCACGCTCTCGGATCAGCCCGATCCCGGGGTGCCGGACTCGGTCCGGGTCCTGGAGAGGCTGCCCGGAGTCCGGACGGAACAGCCGGGGGCCGCGCTGCCGCGGTCGAGCGGGAGAGGCATCATCTCCAGCATCCACATTATGGTGGAGGCCGACGAAAAACTGCCGGCGGAGGACCTGGGGACCCCGGAGGAACCGGGGCGGATCTATCAATCCGTCGCCGCCTGGGCCCGGATCAACCCGGCCCGCGGGGACACGGTGCAGGTGGCGCCCAAGGAATGGAGCGATTTTGCGCCCCCTCCCCCCTCGGCCGCCCAGCAGAATTATCTCCTCTACTCCATTCTCGCCCTGGCCGCCCTTCTGATCCTGATCGCCGCCATCTACTTCCCGATGCGGAAGGTAAAGGTGGGGGCGGCCGCCGGGGAGGGCGAAGCCGGGGGCGCGGCGCAGGCCGCGGAGGAGGAACGGGCCCACCGGAAGACCGAGATGGATGAACTGAAGAAGATCCTCTCCGGTTTCTCCAGCGATGCCCGGGAAGCAACCCTCTCCGCGATCAAGGAACTGATGGAACAGCAGGTCAGCGCGGACGACGGCCGGGTCGAAACCGGGATCCTGGAGGAGATCCGGGACCTGTTGAGCAACCCCCACCAGGAATCGGACGCCGTCCTCACCGAGATGCGGGACACCCTTTCCGACCTCCTCGACGAGCAGCGGAGACGGGGCGGCGGCGGGGGCGTCGGGGCTCCCGGCGCACCGGCGGCCGGACCGGCGGCGGCCCCCGCAGGCGGGCCGGCGGGGATGCCGGGCGCCGGCGGCTTCGGCGCCGGCGGGGAGGTCATCCAGGTTCTCGGCAACCTGGAGGAACTGATGACCCAGCAGCTGGAGCGGGCCCCCAGCCTGGTCGAGCAGCCCTTCAAGTACATCAAGTCCACCGACCCGGAGGACATCATCCTCCTGATCCAGGACGAGGAGCCCAAGCTCGCCGCGGCGGTCCTCTCCCAGCTCGACGCCCAGACCTCGGCCGCGGTCTTCGAGGCCCTCGACGAGGAGAAGCAGTTCGAGATGGCCCGGGCGATGACCGAGCTGACCGAGGAAGAGGATATGGCCGACGAGATCAAGGGCTTCCTGGAGAGGAAACTGAAGATCGTCCGGCTGCGCAAGGATTACAAGCCGGTCGCCGGCGTCCGGGTCCTGGCCGATATGCTCTCCTCCACCCGCTACGCCGTGGCCAAGATCCTGCTCGAGAAGATGGAGGGCAAGAACCCGGCGATGGCCGCCGAGGTCCGCAAGCGGATGTTCTTCTTCGAGGACATCAAGACCCTGGCGGACAAGGACGTGGAGACCCTGATCCACAACCTGACGATGGATGTCCTGGCCGCCGCCCTGGTGGACGCCGCCGAGGACATCAAGACCAAGTTCCTCAAGAGTATGACCGAGAAAGCCCGCTCCCGCCTGGAAGAGGATATGGCCACGGTCAAGAAGGTCCGGATCGAGGAAGAGGGCGAGGAACTCCTCTTCAACGAGGCGATGCTGGCCGTCGACCAGCCGATCATCGACGAGATCTTCCGGACGATGGAGCGGAATACCCTGAAACTGGCGCTGCGGGGAGCTTCGGAAGAGGTCCAGGAGAAATTCTTCGGCGGCCTGACCGAGCGGGCGGCGGCGATGCTCAAGGAAGACCTGGCGGTGATGGGGGGGATCCCCCTCTCCCGGGCGGTCGAGGCCCAGGAGGAGATTATGGAGGTGCTGCGCCGGCTCTCCAGCAAGAACCTGGCCGCCCAGCACGAGATCATCGCCATCACCCGCAAGCTCGCCCACGATGGCGTGATCACCGTCCCCCACTTCCAGGATCAGGCCCGGGAGAAGTCCGAGAAGAAATGATCAAGCTTACCAGGCTCAACGGGCAACAGCTGGTCATCAACGCCGAGATGATCGAGCGGATCGAGGCCAGGCCGGACACGATCATCTCCCTGACCACCGGGGAGCAGTACATCGTCCGGGACCCGGTGGACGAGATCATCGCCAAGGTCACCGAGTACAAGCAGAAGATCAATTTTCCCCAACCGGCAAAAGCATAGGGTGAAATCGTTATGCGCCTCAGCACCATATTAGGACTGATCAGCGGGGCTCTGGTTATCTTTCTCTCCATCATCACTCGCGGCCCGGAGATGCTCCCCTACTTCTGGAACGCCCCCTCGGTGGTCATCGTCTTCGGGGGGACGGCGGCCGCGATTATGGTCAACTTCAACTTTTCCCAGATCTGGAGCGGCCTCAAGGCCTTCCGTTACACCCTGGTCGGCTCGATGATGGACCCGGAAGCCGTCATCAACCTGATCGTGGAGATGGCGGTCAAGGCCCGAATGGAGGGGTTTATGTCGATCCGCGACCTCTCGACCAAGGGCCGTTACCCCCTCCTCGACATCGGGGTCGATCTGGTCGCCGACGGAACCGACCCCGGGATCACCCGGGGGATTATGGAGACGGTCTCCGACTACCTGCAGGTGAAGATCGGCGCCGACGAGCGGATGTGGCGGGATATCGGCGTCTACGCCCCCCTCTTCGGGATGGTCGGAACCCTGATCGGCCTGATTATGCTCCTGCGGACCCTGACCGACCCGGCGACCATCGCCCCCAATATGTCGGTCGCCCTGATGACCACCTTCTATGGGATTATCCTCGCCGGCCTGCTCTGTATGCCGGTGGCGGGGAAGATCCGGGTCTATAATACCAATATGGCCCTGGCCCGGGAGATCATCATCGAGGGGATCGCCTCGATCCAGGCCGGGGACAATTCCCAGATCGTCCAGGAGAAACTCCGCGCCTACCTGGCCGGACGGCAGTAGGAGAGGCCCGGAGGCGGAGTGGCCCCGGGAGGAGTGTCCAGATGGCTGACCATACCGAACTCACCCCCGAAGTCGAGCGCGAGCGGATCGTCCCCGAGATCGGCAGCGGCAGCATCGAGGGGGACTGGCCGCCCGACTGGATGACCACCTACTCGGATATGACCACCATCCTGATGACCTTCTTCGTCCTCTGGTACGCCCTGACCACGGCCGGGATCGACGAGGACCTGATCAAGATGCGGGAGGCCGAGGACGAGGCGATCATCCGGTCCACCACCACCGAGGTCCTCCTGGACGTCGTCACCGAGGACGAGTACCGGCTCCTCTCCCAGTTCAAGCTCCTCCCCCGCCGGCAGCAGGAGACCGTTCTCTCCGAGATGGGGACCCTGCGGATGAAAGCGGAAGAGGTGATGGAGTTCGTCCGGATGGGCCGGATGGAGGAAGAGGTCGATCTCAAGGTCACCGCCGAGGACGTCGTGATCATCCCCACCGCGCCGCTGGTCTTCCGGGAGGGCCGGGCGGAGATCCGGGAGTC
The DNA here is from genome assembly GCA_040773245.1 of PVC group bacterium. Taxonomy (GTDB): domain Bacteria; phylum Auribacterota; class Erginobacteria; order Erginobacterales; family Erginobacteraceae; genus Erginobacter. The sequence continues at coordinate 458 of JAXGWO010000070.1, read as the reverse complement.
CTTCTACCCGGTCCTGGACAAGATCGCCTGGCTGATCGAGGAGACCGGGGCCCGGGTCCGGGTCGAGGGCCATACCGACTCCACCCCCATCCACCCCCGTCACCGGGAACGGTTCCCCAGCAACTGGGAGCTCTCCGCCGCCCGGGCGATCGCCGCCGCCCACTATTTCATCGAACGGTCGGGGATCGACCCGGAGAAGGTCTCCGCCGCCGCCTACGGGGATTCCCGGCCCAAGTACCCCGACGACGATCCCCGGCTGCGGGGACGGAACCGCCGGGTCGAGTTCCACATCTACCTCGGCTCCGAGATGGTCGGGGGCTGAGACCGGACCCTTCAGCTATGGCTCACCATAGGTCGAGAATCGGAACGGAAGCCCAGCCCCGGGACTGGCCGCCCGACTGGATGACCACCTACTCCGATATGGCCACCCTGATGATGACCTTCTTCATCATCCTCTC
>JAXGWO010000069.1:0-7796 GCA_040773245.1 PVC group bacterium | reverse complement strand
CCCGCTCCCTCCGGTTTCGGCAGGGCGTCCAGATACCCCTTCACGGCGGCGATTACCCGGGAGACCGCCCCCTCGAGATCGCCCGCCAGTTCCGCCCCGGCGGCGGCGGGATGCCCGCCGCCGCCGAAACGGGAGGCGATCCGGTTGACGTCGATCAGGTCCGGCTCCTTGGATCGGAAGGAGACCTTGACCCGCCCGCCGGCCAGCTCGGTGAAGATCATCGCCACCCGGGTGGAGATGATGTCCCGGGGATAGGCGATCAGGTTCTCGGTGATGTCGGAACCGTCGTTGTAACGTTCCAGCATCTCCCGGCCCACCCGGATGAAAGCGATCTGCCCGTCGGCGGCAAACTCCAGATTATCCAGCGCCCGGCCGAGAAACTTCAGGGGAGTGACTGAATAGAGATTATAGACCTTCTTGTAAATCTCGTATGGGACCAGCCCGGTCTCCACCAGCCGGGCGGCCAGGCGGAAGATCCGGGCCCCGGACTCGGGCGTCACCATATACTGGAACTTCCCCATATCGGTCAGGACGGCGACGTAAATCGCCTCCGCGATCTCCCGGTCGAGCTTGACACCGAGGGGTTCCAGCAGATAATAGATCATCTCCCCCACCGAGGAACCCTCCGGTTCCACCCAGGCCACGTCCCCCCAACCGGTGTTGGATACGTGGTGATCGATGTTGACCAGCTCGGGGACGGAGGGGAAATGCTTCCCGACCGCCCCCGCCCGGCCGGCGTGGGGGGAGTCGAGAATGACGGCGGCCTCCGGTTCGAAAGGCAGGGGACCGGGGAGGGTAATCTCCCCCGACCCGGGGAGAAAACGGAAATTCTCCGGGACCGGGGTCTCGTTCTGGATCACCGTCTCCTTGCCCAGCCGGGCCAGGATCGCCGACAGGGCGAGCTGGGACCCGATCGCGTCGCCGTCGGGCTTCAGATGGGAGGTGATCAGGAAACGGGAGCGCTCGAGCAGCAACCGGACCAGCGGCGGAGGGACCTTCATCCGCTCTCTTCTCCTTCCCGGGCGGCCTGCAGGAGACGGTCGATGCGGGCGTCGATCTCCACCGCGGGGTCGAGGGCGAAAGATATCACCGGGGTGTAGCGGGCGCTAATCCGCTCTCCCAGTTCCCGCTGGAAGTAACTCCGGGCGCTCTGCAGCCCCTCCAGGGTCCGGGCCGCCTCCGCTGCCTCTCCCAGAACGCTGACGTAAACCCGCGCGCTCTTCAGGTCTCCCGCCGCTTCCACTCGCTGGATACTGACGAAGCCGATCCGCGGGTCCCGGGCGCCGGCCCGCAGCACCTCTCCGAGGATCCGCTTGACCTGCTCCTCCATCCTCAGCCGGCGGCGGCTCTTCCCCTGTTGTTCACCGAATGGTTTCACGGTTGTATCTCCACCAAGAACCCGAGAGAAGAGGGAGGAGATCGAAGACCCGAGGGGTAACGGGGGCAGGACGCCGAGTTGACTGCTTCGAGGCAACCGCTCGGAAAACCGCCGGTGATCAGGTTGGACGATTGCCGAGAGTGGAAATGGCGGCCGCCCGATTCAGAATCCTGAATCCTGAATTCTGACTCCCGGTTTTTACAGTTTTCGCGCCACCCTCTCCACCTCGTAGGCCACCAGGCGATCGTCCACCTCGAAGGCCTGGAAATTGCCCAGGCTGATCCCGCATTCCTTCCCGGCGGTGACCTCCTCCACCGTCTCCTTGAACCGCTTGAGCGAGGTGACCACGTCCGAGGCGACCTCCTCTTCTCCCCGCATCACCCTGATCCGCCCGGTCCGCCTGATCTTCCCCTTCTCCACTATCGACCCGGCCACCGTACCCAGGCCGGAGATCCGGAATATCTCCTTCACCCGGGCCTCGCCCAGGACCACTTCCCTCTCTTCCGGCTCGAGCATCCCTTCCAGGGCCTTGCGGATATCATCCACCACCTGGTAGATGATCCGGTAAAGGCGGATATCAACCCCTTCCTCCTCGGCCATTCGGGCGACTTTCGGGGGGACTGTCACCTGGAAGCCGATGATCACCGCCCCGGAGGCGGCAGCCAGCATAACGTCCGATTCGTTGACCGCCCCCACCCCGGAGTGGATGATCTGGAGCTTGATCTTTTCGTTCCCTCCCGGGATCTCCTTGAGGGCCATCTCCACCGCCTCCACCGACCCCTGGACATCTCCCTTCAGCAGAAGCGTCAGTTCCCTGACCTCGTCGGCGGCGAACTGCTGAAAGATGTCTTCCAGTTTCACCCTCCGGGAATCGCCCCAGGACTTCTCCCTGGCCGCGGACCGGCGGAGTTCGCTGACCTCCCGCGCCCGCGCTTCGCTCTCCAGCACCTGGAAGGTTTCCCCGGCCCCGGGCACCCCGCTCAACCCCATAATCTCGACCGGGGTGGAGGGGCCGGCCGAGTCGACCGGCCGGCCATCCTCGTCGAAGATCGCCTTGACCTTGGCCGAGTACCGGCCGCAGACCAGGCTGTCGCCCCGCTTCAGGGTGCCGCGGGTGACCAGGACCGCGGCCACCGGGCCCCGGTCGGAGGTGAGGCGAGCCTCGATGACCACCCCGGAGGCGGGACCGGCGGGGTCGGCTTTCAGTTCCATCATCTCCGCCTGGAGCAGGATCATCTCCAGCAGCTGATCGAGACCGGCCCCGGTGGTCGCCGAAACCTCGACCACGATCGTCTCGCCTCCCATCCCCTCCGGGGCCAGACCCTTCTCGCTCAGCTGGCGGCGGATCCGGTCGGGGCGGGCGGTGCTCTTGTCGATCTTGTTCAGGGCGACGATGATCGGGACCCCGGCCGCCCGGGCGTGGCTGATCGCCTCTTCGGTCTGGTCCATCACTCCCTCGTCGGCGGCCACCACCAGAACGACGATATCGGTGAGCTGAGCCCCCCGGACCCGCATCGTGGTGAAGGCAGCGTGGCCGGGCGTGTCCAGGAAGGTGATGGTTCCCTTGTCCAGGGTCACCCGGTAAGCCCCGATATGCTGGGTGATCCCGCCCGCCTCGCCGGCGGTGATCCGGGATTTCCGGATCCGGTCCAGGATCGAGGTCTTGCCGTGATCGATGTGGCCCATCAGGGTCACCACGGAATGGCGGGGGCGGAGGTTCTCGCCCGCCGCCGGTTCCTTCCTGGCCGCCGGCCTCTCCCTCTCCGGGGGCGCGGCGGCTTCCGCCCGTTCCTCCGCGTAAGGGACGATCTCCCGGCCGTACTCGCTCCCCAGGATCAGGGCCGTCTCCTCGTCGAGGAACTGGTTCAGGGAAGCGAAGACCCCCATCTCCAGGAGTTTCTTGATCAGGATATTCGGTTTCTGGCCGATGTATTCCGCCAGCTGCCGGACGGTGACCGGGAACTTTACCACCACTTTACTGCGGTCCTCCGGTTTCCCGGCGGCGGGGGAAGGGGCGGGCGGGGCGCTCTCTTCCGCCGGCGGCGGCGGCGTTTCCTCCTCCGCGGCCCCGGCCGGAGACGGGGCGGCCAGGGCCTTCCGCACCCGGTCCGCCTGTTCCCCGGTCAGGGAGGAGGAATGGGAGGCCACCTCGATCCCGAGCTCCTTCAGGCGGGCGAGGAGTTCCTTGCTGGTTAACGATAGCTCTTTGGCCAGGGCGTAGACGCGCATAACAACACTCTTTGCCGGGCTTAACCGGCCAGGGACCTAAAGGACGCTGGGGATATCTTTTTCACTTTTTCCGGAATTTTCCGCGGCTTCCTTGGCGAGACGGATCAATTCGGCGGCGGTCTTCTCCCCGATCCCGTCCACCGCCATCAGGTCGGCGGGGTCGGAGATGGCGATCACCGGCAGTTCGTTGAAACCGGCTTCCACCAGGTTGCGGGCCATCTTCTCCCCCACTCCGGGGAGAGCGGAAAGTTCGGCGATCGCCGACTTCACTCCCTTGAGGACCTCTCCTTCCCGGTAGATGTCGATCTTCCAGCCGGTCAGCCGGGAGGAGAGCCGGACATTCTGTCCCTTCTTGCCGATCGCCAGGGAGAGCTGGTCCTCGTCCACGATCACCTCGCACTCCCCCTTCTCCGGTTCGATGGTGACCTGTTTCAGCTTGGCCGGGCTCAGCGCGTTGGTGATGTAGGTGACGGGATCGGGATCCCAGCGGATGATATCGATCTTCTCGCCGTTGAGCTCCCGGACCACGGCCTTGACCCGGTTCCCGCGCAGACCGACGCAGGCGCCGACGCTGTCCACCTTGTCCTGTTCCGAGTAGACCGCGATCTTGGTGCGGTAACCGGGTTCCCGGGCGATGGCCTTGATCTCGACCGCCCCCTCGTCGATCTCGGGGACTTCCAGCTCGAAAAGCCGCTTGATGAAGCTGGGGTGGGTCCGGGACAGGACCACCTCCGGTCCCTTGATCCCGTCCCGGACCGCCAGGATGTAAGCCCGGATCCGGCTTCCCAGCCGGTAATCCTCGTGATGGCACTGCTCCCGGGGGGGCATCACCCCCTCGGTTCTCCCCAAGTCGATGATCACGTTCTGGCGGTCGTAGTGGCGGACCACCCCGCTGACGATCTCCCCCACCCGGGCCTGGTACTCGCCGAAGACCACGTCCTTTTCCGCTTCCCGGATCTTCTGGACCACCACCTGCTTGGCGGTCTGGGCGGCGATCCGGCCGAAATTCTTCGGCGTGACCTCCTTGACCACCTCGTCGCCGATCTTGGCCCCGGGATCGATCTTCCGGGCCTCGGCCAGGAGGATCTCCCCGTAAGGATCGCTGACCCGTTCGGCCACGATCAGCTTCGAGAAGGCCCTGATGTCCCCGGTCTTGGGGTCAATCGTCACCTCCAGTTCCCGCGCCGGTCCGATGCTCTTCTTCGAAGCCGAGAGGAGCGAGGACTGGATCGCCTCGATCAGGACTTCCCGGGAGATACCCTTCTCCCGTTCCATACTGTCGAGAACGGCAATCAGATCGGCGTTCATAATTTCACCTTCCTGCCTGTCTCCTTAAACCGGATGGCCGGGAAGAATTTCCCGCTAACCCGTAACAAATTAAAAGAGTGGGCGGCGACCCACTCTTGCGCGGCACCAACCAAGCTGATTCCTACCACCCGACCCTGGCCATTAAAGCCCAAACCGGGGGGGAGGGTCAAGGGAAAAATCGAAGTTGGGGATTGGGGAATGGGGAATAGGGGATGGGACCTACTCGTAGCGGAGGGCTTCGATCGGAGAGAGGAGGGCGGCCTGGCGCGCCGGCCAGAGCCCGAAGACCAGGCCGACCAGGACCGAGAAAGCGGTGGCGAGAACGACCGAGAACGGGGTCACCCGGACCACCCATCCGGCCAGGGAAGAGAGCAGCCAGGAGATGCCGGCCCCGAGCAGCACGCCGGCCAGGCCGCCGCTCAGGGTCATCACCACCGCCTCGATCAGGAACTGGACCAGGATGTCCTTGCGGGCGGCACCGACGGCCTTGCGGATCCCGATCTCCCGCGTCCGCTCGGTGACCGAGACCAGCATAATGTTCATAATCCCGATCCCCCCCACCAGCAGCGAGATGGCGGCGATCGAACCCAGCAGCATACCCATCGTCCGGGTGGTGGCCTCGATCGTCTCCTGGATCTCGGTCATATTGCGGATCTGGAAGGATTCCTCCCGGTCCGGACCCAGCCGGTGCCGCCGGATGATCATCTCCCGCAACTCCTTCTCGGCCGGTTCCATCGAGGCGGCGTCCGTCACCTCGACATCAATCGAATCAACGTACTCCTTGCCCAGCACCCGGTGCATCGCGGTGGTGGCCGGGATCAGGACCTCGTCGTCCTGGTCCCGCCAGCCCTGGCTCCCCTTCTCCGGCAGCACCCCGACCACCCGGAAATTCTGGCGGTTGATCTTGATCTCCGCCCCTACCGGGTTCCCGTCGCCGAACAGTTCCCGGACGATGGTCGCCCCGATCACCGCCACCCGGTCGCGGCGGCGGAGTTCCTCCTCGGTGAAGAACCTCCCCTCGACCGGGACCGAGGCCCGCATCTCGGCGTAATCGACCCCCACCCCCTGAAGCCGGGTGTTCCAGTTCTTGTTTCCCCAGACCAGCTGTCCCCGGCCCGAGACCGAGGGGGAGGCCCGCCGGACATAGGGCAGCTTTCCCATCGCCTCGGCATCCTGGAGAGTGAACCGGGTCACCGATCCGGCTTCCATCCGCACCCCGCGGACGGTCCGGGAACCGGGCCTGACCATCAGGAGGTTGGAACCGAGGCGGGCCAGGTCCTGCTCGATGGCCTGCTTGGCCCCGGAACCCAGGGCCAGCATCGCGATCACCGCCCCCACCCCGATCAGGATCCCGAGCATCGAGAGGAAGGAGCGGAGCCGGTGGGAGAAGACCGCCCGGAGGGACTCGCGGAGGTGATCTTTCAGGACCGCCCGGCCGGAAGGGGAAGCGGGGCTGGCTTCTCCCGGGGGAATGGTCGAGGAATCTTTAGCCGGAGCGGCCCCGGTTCGAGCGCCTTCCCGCCGCCGGTCGGATATGACCTCGCCGTCCCGCATCCGGATCACCCGGCCGGCCCGCGCGGCCAGCCGCTCCTCGTGAGTGACCATAACTATGGTCTTCCCCCGGCGGTTCAAGCTCTCCAGGAGAGAGATGATCTCCTCCCCGCTGACGCTGTCGAGGTTGCCGGTCGGCTCGTCGGCGAAGATGATCGCCGGGTCGTTGACCAGGGAACGGGCGATCGCCACCCGCTGCCGTTCGCCGCCGGAGAGCTCGTTGGGCAGGTGACCCGCCCGGTCGGCCAGGCCGACTTCCTCGATCCGGGCGCGAGCCTCCTCGCGGCAGGAACTCCGCCCGGCGTAAATCAGGGGGAGCTCGGCGTTCTCCAGGGCGGTGTTGATCGGGAGGAGGTGAAACTGCTGGAAGACGAAACCCATCCTCCGGTTGCGGAGGTAGGCCAGTTCGTTGTCGGAGAGCCCTCCCACATCCTTCCCCTCCAGCCGGTAAGTCCCCCCGTCGGGACGGTCGAGCAGGCCGAGAATGTGGAGGAAGGTGGACTTCCCGGAACCGGACGGCCCCATCACGGCGACGAACTCGCCCGGGAAGATGGAGAGGGTGCACCCGGCCAGGGCCCGGACCGTGGTCGGCCCCAGCTGGTAGAACCGCCGGACGTCCGTCAGTTCAATGATCGGCTGGCCATCCATTACCTCACCCCCCTAAAAAAATTTCACCGCGGAGACGCAGAGGACGCAGAGGGACGCAAAGATTTGTTTTGGGTTCCGTTTTTGACAATAATCCCAAGCTCCGCATTATTTATTCGGGATAGCGAAACGACTAAAAATTCCGAACTTAAACCTTTAAAATTCCTCCGCGTTCTCCGCGCCTCCGCGGTTAAATTCTCGGCGGTGGGGGTCAGCGGCGGCGGGGCCGGTTGGGCATCAGGGGGTTGGCTCCGCCCTGGTTCTGGCGGTTGGCCGGGGCGGGACCGCGGCGGCCGGCGACCAGCACCCGGTCTTCCGGCCCCACTCCGGAGACGATCTCCACCTGCACGCCATCGGAGAGGCCGGTCTTCACCGGCCGGCGCTCCGGGGGCTGTTTCCCCTCGCCGGGGACCAGGACCGAGGCCCCCCTCCTCCCCCGTTCCACCGCCTCCAGGGGCAGGGTGAGAACGTCGCGCTTGATCTCCCGGACGATCTCGACGTTGGCGGTCATCCCGGAACGGAAGAGCTCGGGAACGGTCCGGGGGAGGATATCAACCTCGTAGATGGTCACGTTGCTGACCGTTTTCGACTCGAAGGCGATATGATCGACCGCGGAGGGGACTTTGGTCTCCGGGTAGGCGTCGAGACTGATGGTCGCCTCCTGGCCCTTCTTCACCTTGCCGAT
>JAXGWO010000068.1:0-8163 GCA_040773245.1 PVC group bacterium | reverse complement strand
GCGAAGACCTCCGCCACCCTGGCGGGGGAGGTGATGACCGGTTCCCCGCTGCGGTTGGCCGAGGTGGCGGCCAGCTCCACCCCGCCGGCCCGGACCAGGTCCCGGACCAGGTCGTGGTCCGGCATCCGGTAGCCCCGGAGTCCGCCGTCCGGCCTCTTCAAGATCACGGTCAGGGGCCCGGGCCAGAACCTTTCCAGCAGCCGGAACTCACCGGCGGTAGTGAGGAGGGGGAAGACGGTCTCCCGGTCGGCGACCAGGCGGACCAGCGGCTTGCCGGGGGGGCGGCGCTTGATCCGGTAGATCCTCTCCACCGCTTCCCGGTTCCGCCCGTCAACGGCCAGACCGTAGACGGTGTCGGTGGGGATGGCCAGCACCCCGCCCCGTTTCAGAACCGCCGCTCCCCTCTCCAGGGCCTGAGCCCGCCATCCCTCCCCGGACAGCCTGAGGATCTCCGTCTCCACGGGCGATTCACCTCACCCGGAAAAGACCATCACCGGACCGATCATCTCCTCCCACTTGAAGGTGCGGAAGACCCGGGGGCTGTTGTAATCGAGGACCTCGAGATCGTTCTTCTCCCGGAGCTTCTCGGTGGCGTAGGTGAACCGGACGCCGTAATGTTTCCGGCAGAGCTCCACCGGGACCTCGAAGGCCAGGTACTTGTCGATCCCCTTATTCTTCAACTCCTTGATCAGCCCGGGGTCGTCAAAGGCCGGATAGGTGATCACGATCAGGATCGGGCCGGATTGCCCGAACAAAAGACCAGCTTTCATCGTTATCCCTCCTTGCGTAGAATATAGAAATTTCGCACTACCCTTCAATTTTGCTCTGACTCGTACTCGTCCTCATACTCGGGCTTGGACAGGACCTTCGAGTACGAGTGCGAGTACGAGTATTGTATTTGTATGCTTTGTGTTCCTACCGATAGATTTCGATAAACCGGGCCAGGGAGCGGTCCCAGGTCTTCTCGACGTCGTCGGGGAAGAGGCAGGCCGGGAGTTCCTTCATCTTCCAGTGGTACCGGATGCACTCGCAGCAGATCCCCTTGCGGGGGCAGGGCTCGTAGGTGCAGTTACAGGAACTCTGGTTCTTTTCCACCCGGCATTCCATCCGCCTCCCTCCCTCGTAAGCTTTTATCCCGAGATCCACCTTGCTCTTAATCTCTCCTGTTCCCCCGGGGGGTATCAAGATATTGGGGTGACCACTATGATACTCCCTCTGCATTCTCCGCGCCTCCGCGGTTCAACCCCAAGCAGGGTGTGGTTCAGCGGAGGCCGAAGATCCCGGTCCCGATCCGGACCAGGTTGGCACCCTCGGAGATCGCCACCCGGTAGGAGTTGGTCATCCCCATCGAGAGGATCTCCATCTCCGCCCCGGGGACCGGGTTCCTCCGTAGTTCTTCGAAGAGCTCCCGGGTCGCCCGGAAATAGGGGCGGGCCTCCTCCGGGTCCCCGGCCAGCGGGCCCATCGTCATCAATCCCCGGACGGCGATATGGGGGAGGCTGACGATCCCTTCGACCAGGGCGCGGACGTTCTCCGGGAAAACCCCGGCCTTCTGCTCCTCGCGGCCGCTGTTGACCTCGAGCAGGATCTCCATTACCCGTCCGGCCGCCCCCGCCCGTTTCTCGATCTCCTCGGCCAGCCGCCGGGAGTCCACGGTCTCGATCATATCGACGGCCTCGACCACCTTCCTCACCTTGTTGGTCTGGAGATGGCCGATGAAGTGCCACTTCGGGTTCCCCGCCACCGCCGCCCGCACCCGGAGCAGCTCCTGGACGTAGTTCTCCCCGATGATCCCGATCCCGGCGGCCACAGCCTGAGAGATCTCCTCCGGGGTCCGGGTCTTGGCCGCGGCCTCGACCCTCACCCCTTTCGGGACTTCTTCCAGCAATCTGCGCACATTCTCAGCGATCATCGCCGATTATCCCGGATAGCTCTCGAAGAGCCGGCCCCAGGGCGACTCCCGCCGCCATTTATTCACCACTTTCCTGCCCTTCCAGGGGTACCAGAAACGGTCGTGGTAGTACTCGCTGGCGAAGATGAAGAGGTTGACCAGCGGGGTGCGGAAGCAGAGTTTCTGGAAGCAGCGGAGGGGGCTGCGCCAGAGGATCATCCCCATCCCCGTCCCCAGGTTGACCCCGACCCGGAAGCCCCAGTTCTCCTCCGCCAGCCGCGAATCGCCCGCGATCTCGATCTGCCGGGGGTCTCCCATCCCCAGGCCCCGTTCGGTGGCCCGGCTGATGTAGCGGATCGACATCGGGTCGAAACCCATCATCTTGGCCGCCACGGCGTCGATCGCCACCTGGTCGGACGAGGCCAGGATCACGTCCTTCCGGTGGGGGATCAAGGTCCGGGGTCCCGGACCGGAGCCGGCGGTGGTCCCGTCCATCGTGGCGAAGATCCCGGTATGGATCTCCTGCTGGATCGCCAGCAGGTCGACGATGGTATCGTGGATCCAGGTGTGGGTGTAGTGGCGGTGGACGTTGAGCAGGCCGCCGAAGGCGTTCTTCAGCGCCCCGGTGGTGACCGTGTAGGAGTGGGTCTTGACCGTGGGCAGGTGGACAATGTTCTTCCCGAAGAAGTAGTCGGGGAGGAGGATCCCCTCCGGGTAGATCATATCCAGGACCTCGAGCTTCGCTTTCGGCCGGTAGGGCACCCACTTCATATCCTCTTCCTTGAAGTTGAAGAGGGTGGGGACGGAGTACTTCTTGAGCACCGGGCCGAACTTGTTGAAGCGGTCTCCGAGGTCGGCGATGGTGACCACGGTATGGTTGTGGACATCGACCAGGTCGGAGAAACCGGCTTTCCTCAGCGCCAGGATCGTCCCCTCCAGCTGCCAGGGGGTGGTGTTGGCCCCCGGGTAGAGGAGGTGCCAGCTGATGTTATCCTTGAGGATGGTCGTGGCCGAGGAATCGAGACTCTCCTTCAACCCGGCCAGCTCGCCGAGGCGAACGTAGTCGTCGAGGACCGTCTCCGGGGAGGTCTTGAGTACCGCCACCGTGGATTTCTTGCTCATCGGAATTCTCCGGTTCACCTTGTTCGGAAAAGATAATCATAATCGAGGCGGCCGGCCGGATCAAGCTTTTTTGAGGAGCGGGGGCGGCGACAGCGGTCACAAATCGACTTGATCGACATTATTTTCTTGTTCAACCTGGACCGGGGTAGTAAGTTGGTCGGTTTCATTGCGGCAAACTCACTCATCGGAAAGACAACGGGAACCCGGCTGTGCGCCGCCGCCCGGCGGCGGGAACGCGAAAGGAAAACTTCAATGAAAACATCCAGACCTCTTCAACTGCTGTCGCTGTCGGCCCTCTCTTTCTGCCTCTGCGGATTTCCGGCTTTTGCTTCCGCCGGGGAGATGAAGGTCATCGTTCCCCCCGGGAGCAGGTCCCCCCTGGACTCGACCGGCAGCCTGATCGCCGACCGCGGCTCCTACCTCGTCTATCAGGTCCCGGCAGCCGCCCTGACCGGCTTATCCCGCGTCAACGGCCTGAGCCCGCGGCCCGACTTCGACCGGATCAAGCTCAACCGAGAGACCATTGACACCGCGGCCGGCGCGGGCGCGGTCCCCCCGGCTCTGGCCGCCGCCGAAGACGGCGACCGGCTGATGCTGGTCCAGTTCTCCGCCCCGCCGGTCGATTCCGACCTGGCCCTGGTGGAGAGAGCAGGGGCGCGGATCGTTCAGTATGTCCCCCAGAACGCCTACATCGTCTGGGTTCCCGCCGCCGCGGCTCCCGCGGTGAAGAAGGCGGCCGGCGACCCCGCGGTTCAGTTCTACGGGTCCTACCACCCGTATTACGCTCTCTCCCCCCGGCTGGACGGGGCCCAGGGCGAGGCGGCCGTCACCGTCCAGTTCTATAATTACGGCCGGGCGGCCCGCGCCGCCGCCGGGCGCGTGGCGGCTGACGCGATCCGGGTGATTATGGAGCCGACCGAGGTTCCGGGCGGACGCTATATCAACGTCCGGGCGGTCGTCAGCGCCGGCGCGCTCGCTTCCCTGGCCGCGCTCCCCGGGGTGGTCACGGTCGAACCGTTCGTCGAGCCCCAACTCTTCGGTGAGCGGCAGGACCAGGTCATCGCCGGCAGCCTCAACCCCGGCCAGACCGGCCCCTCCGGTCCGGGTTACCTGGCCTGGCTGGCCGGCCGGGGTTTCCCCACCGACCCCGCCGAATACCCGATCATCGACGTCGTCGATGACGGGTTCGACACCGGTAACGCCGCCAACCCCGGCAACACCGAGTTCCGCGAGCTCAACTCCCCGGTCCTTCCCTCCCGCTGCGTCTACGCGATCATCGCCGCCGGGGCCTCGGGTTTCGGCCCCGAGGGCCTGGACGGGCACGGGAACATCAACTGCTCGATCGTCGGCGGGTTCAACAACGGCTCAGGAACCCCCGGCAACGTGGATATCGAGGGCTACCACTGGGGTCTGGGTGTCTCCCCTTACGGACGGATCGCCTCCACCCGGATCTTCGGGCCCTCCGGCTGGTCCTACCCCGACGAGGACCTGATGGTGAGCAACCAGTACGCCGCCGGGGTCCGGACCACCTCCAACTCCTGGGGGGCCGATGTTTCCGGGGCCTACGACACCGACGCCCAGGCCTACGATCGGCGGACCCGGGACGCCCAGTCGGGGACGGCGGGCAACCAGGAGATGCTCTTCGTCTTCGCCGCCGGCAACGATGGCCCCGGATCCGGCTCCATCGGGACGCCGGGGACGGCCAAGAATGTGATCACGGTGGGGGCGAGCGAGAACGATGACTACGTCCTCAACTACGAAGATGGCTGCTACGTCAGCCGGTCGGGAGCCGACAACATCCAGGACATCATCGATTTCTCCAGCCGCGGCCCCTGCGACGACAGCCGGGTCAAGCCCGAGATCGTCGCCCCCGGAACCCACATCCACGGCGCCGCTTCCTACTACGCGGGATACACCGGCGACGGGGTCTGCGATATGTACAACCCCGCCGGGCAGACCAAGTACGCCGAGTCCTCCGGGACCAGCCACTCGACCCCGGCGGTGTCCGGTTTCACCTCCCTGATCGCCCACTTCCTCTCCCGGGTCCACGGGATTACCGACCCCAGCCCGGCCCTGCGGAAGGCGCTGGTCGTCCTCTCCTCCCGCCACCTGACCGGCGTCGACGCCAACGACAACCTCCCCAGCAACAACCAGGGTTTCGGGCTGATCAACCTCGACCTCGCCTTCGACGGGGCGGCCAGCTGGGACCTGCTCGACCAGACCGAGGTGCTCCACGACTCCGGAGATACCTACCAGACCACCGTCACGATCGACGAGAGCGCGAAACCCTTGAGGATCGCGCTGGTCTGGACCGACGAACCGGGGCCGACCTCGGGCGCCGCCTACGTCAACGACCTCGACCTGGAGGTGCAGGTCGGCGGCTCCACCTACCTGGGGAACAACTTCACCCTCGGCGTCTCCCAGACCGGCGGTTCCGCCGACCCCCGGAACAACACCGAGTGCGTCTTCCTCCCCTCCGGCTTCTCCGGCGCCGTCACCATCACCGTCCGGGGGACCACCATCGCCGGGGACGGCGTCCCCGGCAACGGCGACGACACCGACCAGGACTTCGCGCTGGCCGTCTACAACGTCCAGGCCGCCAGCCCCACCCCGACCCCGGTCGGCTACCGGACTCCCATCCTGCCCGCGAGCCCCTCACCCACCCCGGCCCTCTGCACGCAGCTGGACGTGCGGTTTGACGGTTTTGACTCCGGGACCCGGCCCGCCGGCTGGACATTCGCCGGCTGCGATCAGAACTCCGACACCTACACCACGGCCGGGGATTACGGCGCCGGCTCGCCCTCGCTTAAGCTCGACACCGACGGCGACCGCGCGACCAGCGCCGTGTTCGAAGGCGGTGAGTGGCTCCAGTTCTGGGTCAAGGGCCAATCCGCCGACGTCAGCAGCAGCCTCCTGGTCGAGGAGGAGTACTATTCCAGCTGGGAGCCCCTGGTCTCCATCCAGCCGCTGCCCGCCGCCGGCAGGCTCTACACCGACCTGGCCCTCAACCCTTCCTCCACTCAGGTTCGCTTCACTTACAATAAGAGCGTCGGCGACCTGGCCCTCGACGACATCCTGGTGAAGTGCGTCCCCTCCCCGACCCCGTTCGGATTCAAGACCCCGACCCCAAACCCCACCGCCACCCCGCCGCCCTCCGCCACCCCACCACCCACCCCGCCCCCGACACCGGTGGGCTGGCAGGTCTTCCTCTACGAGGACTTCGAGGAGGAGTGGCCGGGCTGGACCGAGCAGAACATCATCGGGACCGAGCAGTGGTGGCAGGCCGAGGGGGCCGACCTCGGCCCCGACGGCATCCCGCCGGCGGCCTACGAGGGGACCTACAACGCCCTCTTCTACTACGATGATTTCGTGACCAAGTCCACCCGCCTGATCAGCCCCCGGATCCAGATCCCGGCGGACGCTTCGGGGACCACCCTGACCTTCTGGCATACCCAGGGCGACTGGGAAGGCGACTGGGACACGATGATCGTCTACTACCGCACCTCCGCCGGCGGCGCCTGGCAGCAGCTCGCCTCCTACCAGTCGGCGGTCAACACCTGGACCCAACGCCAGCTCTCCCTCCCCCAGGCGAGCGAGGATTACTACATCAGCTTCGTCCCCACCACCAACTACGGCTTCGGGGTCTGCATCGACGCCGTCGAGGTGGGCGGGGTGGTCGGGCCCACCCCGATCCCCGTGCCCACCGCGGCGATCTGCACCCGGATCGACGAGAGGTTCGACGGTTTTGACACCGGGACCCGCCCGATCGGGTGGACCTTCACCGGCTGCGACCAGAATACTGATACCTATACCACCGCCGGGGATTACGGCGCCGGGTCGCCCTCGATCAAGCTCGACACCGACGGCGACCGCGTCACCTCCGCCGCCTTCTCCGAAGGGGACTGGCTCCAGTTCTGGGTCAAGGGCCAGGGGACGGACTCCACCAGCAGCCTCCTGGTCGAGGAGGAGTATTACGTCGGCTGGGTGACCCTGGCCGAGATCCAGCCGCTCCCCTCTTCCGGCCGCCTCTATACCGGCCTGACCCTCAACCCTTCCAGCACTCAGGTCCGTTTCACCTATAACAAGAGCGTCGGCGAGCTGGCCCTCGACGACGTGATGGTCTCCTGCTCCGGCCCGACGCCGGTCCCGCCGGAGACCCCGACCCCGGTTCCTCCGGTCAAAACCCCGACCCCGGTTCCCCCGGTGAAGACCCCGACCCCGGTTCCCCCGGTCCGGACACCCACGCCGATTCCGCCGGTCCGCACCCCGACCCCGACCCCGGTCCCGCGCTGGATCCACGATTATGACGGGGACGGAGTCAGCGACATCGCAATCTTCCGACCGGGCACCGGCCTCTGGACGGTCCGGGGACTCACCCGGCTCTACTTCGGAGCATCCTCCGACCTCCCGGTTCCCGGGGATTACCGCGGAGACGGCACCACCATCCCGGCCGTCTTCCGTCCGGCCACCGGCCTCTGGGCGGCCCGGGGGCTGTCCCGGGTCTACTTCGGGGCCTCCGACGACCTTCCCCGTCCGTTCGACTATAACGGGGACGGCCGGAGCGACTTCGCCGTCTTCCGCCCGGCCACCGGCCTCTGGGCGGTCCGGGGGTTAACCCGGGCTTATTTCGGGGCCTCCGACGACCTCCCCATCCCCGGCTACTACTCGCCCGGCCCGGCCCGGCCGGCGATCTTCCGCCCGGCCACCGGCCTCTGGGTGGTCAGGTCACTGACCCGGCTCTACTTCGGCAATTCCAGCGACACCCCCGTCCCCGGGGGCTATTCGGGGAACGGGGAGTGGGGGCCGGCCATCTTCCGTTCGGCTTCCGGCCTCTGGGCGGTCCGGGGGGTGACCCGGCTCTACTTCGGGGCCTCGGACGATACCCCCGTTCCCGGATGCTACGGGGGCGGCGGGGCCGATGACCCGGCGATCTTCCGCCCGGCCACCGGCCTCTGGGCGATCCGGGGGCTCTCCCGGGCCTACTTCGGACAATCCGGCGATATCCCGACCGCCCGGTAACCCGCTTATTTTACAATCCAGGTCATACCTGGATTGTAAAATAAGGCTATTCTTCGGGGGCGGGACGGATAACCTTGACGGGGCGGCCGTCCTTGAAGACGAACTCCCGGAAGAGTTCGCCCTCGCGACGG
>JAXGWO010000067.1:0-8171 GCA_040773245.1 PVC group bacterium | reverse complement strand
CGGGTCGCCGGGCCGCCGCCCGTTTCCGCCCCTTCCCGGAGAGCGTCGCCGACGAGGAGCTGACCTTCCGCCTCCCGATTATCTTCACCCTCCGCTGAGAAGTTTGATTGACACGCGCTTCCTTTTCCGTTACAAAGGCCTGTTAAATGGCCGGCCCCGCGGCCTCGCGCCGCGGGTGAAGCAGTTTTCGACCGCTAAATTCAAGGGGGTGAGAAAGAGGTGCCTAAAGTCGTCTTGAAACCCAACGAATCGGTGGACCGAGCGTTGCGGCGGCTGAAGAAGAAGATGGACAAGGAAGGGATCATCAAGCAGCTGAAGAAACACCGCCACTACGAGAAGCCGAGCGACAAGCGCCGGAGAATCAAGAAACGGGCCCGGACGGGAGTGCTGAAAGCCCGGGATTGATCCGATGGTTTGCGAATCCGCCCGCGGCCGCCCGAAGCAGTTATTGATCGGGCGGCCGCGGGCTTGATTTTTTCTATGCTTTCGATCTCCACAGTCTGGAACGCCTGGCGGCAGAAGTCCGCTGTTGATCTGGTGGAGGAGTTGCGGGAGCTCGGTTTCGCGGCGATCGAGCTCAGTTTCGGCCTGCCGGCCTCGCTGGTCGAGGAGATCGGGGGACTGGTCCGGGCGGGCCGGATCAGGGTCAGCAGCCTCCACAACTACTGCCCGGCCCCGGACCTCCCCCGGGGAACCAAACTCTCCCACTCCGCCCTGCCCCTCTCCCACCTCGACGAGCGGCTGCGCCGCTGGGCGGTCCGGCAGACCCGGCGGACGATCGAGTACGCCGCCGACCTGGGGGCCCGGGCGGTGGTCCTCCACCTGGGCCGGGTCGAGATCCGGCCCGCCAGCCCCCGCCTGATCGCGATGCTCGAGGCCAACCAGTCTCAGACCCCCCGCTTCCGGA
Organism: PVC group bacterium; assembly: GCA_040773245.1. Lineage (GTDB taxonomy): Bacteria > Auribacterota > Erginobacteria > Erginobacterales > Erginobacteraceae > Erginobacter. The sequence goes on along the minus strand of JAXGWO010000067.1, from coordinate 7,264 downwards.
AGCTCTCGGAGAAGCTGAAAAAACGGCGGGAGAAGGAGAAGCGGCCCTACCTGGAGCAGTCCCTGCTCAGCCTGAAGGAACTGGCCGGCCCGGCGGCCGAACTGGGGGTAAAACTCGGCATCGAGAACCGCTACTACCCGGAGGAGATCCCCTCCCTCGACGAGATCGGGGAGTTCCTCCGGGCGGTTGACTCTCCGGCGGTCGGCTTCTGGTACGACATCGGCCACGCCGCGGTGAAGGGGAATATCGGCTGGGAGGAGCCGGGTGAGTACCTGAAGCGTTATGAAGAATCCCTGGTCGGCCTCCACCTCCACGATGTCATCCGGAGCCGGGACCACAAGGCGCCGCTGGAGGGGAACCTGGATTACGGGCCGATCCGGGAGATATTGAAGCGGGACCTGGTCCGGGTCCTCGAAGTCCACCCCGCGGCCACGCCGGAGGAGGTGCGGGCCGGGGCGGACTACCTGAGGCAGCTCGGCGCGGGGTAGGGGAGCCCCGCCTTACTTGCTGGTGTTGTAGCCGATGATCGCCCCGGCCGCCACGGCGCCCCCGCAGATCAGCAGGACCAGGGCGACATTGTTGATCGGGGGGTCGTAATCGGCCGGCGGTTCCCCGCCCGCCCGGAGCGCCAGCCCGTCCGTCGGCAACCCCGCCGCCCGCCAGGCGGCCGCCCGGGCCTCGGCTTCCCGCCGGCTCAGCCCCAGTTGTTCCAGCCGCCGGACGGCCGATTCCCCGCCGGCCGGCGAACTTTCCAGCATCGCCCCCTCGATCCGGCCGGGGAGGATGACGTGAAACAGGCAGAGGTAGCCGGTCAGCAGCAGCAGCCCGGGAAATTTTCTCCAGCGCAGCATACCTTCTCCTTGCTCGATCTCTTAACCGGCGAAACCATAACGGACAGAATGCCGGGTGTCGAACGGCATCTTATCATTTTCCCGGCGGTTGCCTCAATCTTTTCTCCGGTAAATCCGGAAGCGCATCGATCGGCTCCGGGTCCCGGGGAGGATGGCGTAGTTGGCATCCACGAAATCGGAGAGCGGCGCCGGGAGGAGGTCGAAGGCGTTTCCCCGAATAATTACGGCGGGCGGCCGGCTCCGCAGAACGCTCAACAATTCCGATCCGATGGTTTCCGGGCCCCGGGTCACGACCAGTCCCTGGTTGAGAAAATAATGATAGTAGGCCGGGAATCTGAATAAGCCCAGGCCGCTCCGGCCGTCCAGGACGCGGTCAGCGCTGCCGGTTTCCCGGTGCACGAGCGTCAGGAGGTCGCGGAAGTCGTGATTGGTATGGCGGTAAGAATGGATGGCGAGGTTGACCGGCCGGATGATGACGGCGGCCAGCAGGGCCAGGCCGGCGGCCCGCCGGCCGATTTTCCGGGGAGCGAGGAGGGAGAACAGATAGCCGAGGAAGAGCGCCCCGGCCAGGAAACCGATCCAGAAGCCGGTATCTTCGAGAGTCCGGTTGTAGCTGTAGCCGGCGAGGTGCCGGATGAACACCGGCAGCAGTGCGGGCAGGATGATAACCAGGCCCGCCGTGGCCCTGACCTTGAGATCGGCGTTCCATAAGAACTCGAGAAAACCGATGATGGCGGTGGCGGCCAGGATATAGGCCAGGGGCATAAAAAGGGCATAATACTGCCGGAACGGCACCGGGATGATGAAGGCCCCGGCGATCCCGCCGAGCACGGCGCAGCAGATCAGGTGTTTTTCGGGATTTCGGCGGCCGTCCCGGAACAATGTCGCCAGGGCGCTGAATATCCCCGCCAGCGACCAGAAGACAAAGATCGGATTGAAGAGCACGATCGGCTGGAGCCATTCGAAAGGCGAAAACAGCCGGGCGTAGGCGGAATTGAAAATTATGGATTCCCGGATCATCCCCGCCAGCGATCCCGTGAGGAGGAAATAGAGCAGGTATGATGAAATGACCAGCAGTATCCCCCCGCCGCCGGCGGCGATCCGGCGAACGATCTTTTTTCGGTTGTTGCGGCCGTCGGCCCGCTGCCGCAGCCGGACGAAGGCGGCAAACAATACGACTCCCAGAAGGGGGAAAATCGCTTTCTGGGTGGAGATCAGGCCCAGGCCGGAAGCCGCCCCGGCCCGGAACCAGTCGGCCGCACGGTCCCGCCGCAGCGCGGCGTTGAAACCGATGACGGCGAGCAGCAGCCAGACGATGGCCAGGTTATCCGGACGGATCTCCAGGGTCTTGGCGAGAAAATTGTAGTTGGAGAGCAGTCCCGCCGCCGCCAGCGCCCCCACCCCGGGGCCGGCTGTAGTTCTCCCGATGCGGTAGGTCAGGACCGTGATCGCGGCGGCGATGGCCAGCATCAAAATTCGGGCCGCGAACAGGGAGCCCATCGGATCGTCCCTCCGGATCAGGGGGAGGAGCAGGAAGTGGAGCAGGAACTGATGATGCTCGAAGAAATCCCGGTGGGGGACCCAGCCCCGGGAGATCAGGTAAGCCACCTGGAGATGCTGCGTCTCGTCCGGATCGAAGTAGCGGTCCCGGACCAGCGGGATCCGCAGGCAGAAGAGTCCGACCAGCAGGCAGACCAGGCCCAGGGTCAGGATCTTCGGGCCCGGCCGTTGGCCCGCAAACAGCGTCTGTTGCCCAGCGGTCATTTTGGTTAGTTTTCAGCCGGCGAGTTAAAGGTCGGGGCGCGCTTGAGCGGGATCGCGGTCAGATGATAATATGGCGGTGGAAAGAATACAGGTTTTATCGTTATGCCTGTAGAATAAAATGACGCGTTTCATAATCCGGGAGCGCGCTGTCCCGGAGCGGAATCGGGGGCCCGTTATGGGATCGGTCAGGTCGAACTGGACGGTTGTCTCGGGGGTGCTGGTATCCCTCCTGGGGGCGGCCGGGGTTGTCTGGCGGGAAGCCGTGATCGCGTTTCTGGCCACCCCCTACAGTTCCGGCCTGCGGCGTCTCCGGGAAGAACCCCGGCTGGCCCGCTATCCGGTGCTGGTCATATTTGTCGGGGTGTCCCTGATCATTCTCGGGCTCTTCCGCTCCGGGAAATTCAGGTTTCCCGCCGTCCGGTTGCCGAGGAGGACCCTGCTGCTGGCGGTCATCGCGCTGGGGATGGTCCTTTCGATCCGGGAATGGCGGTATTTCGGGTCGCCGGTCTGGGACGGCTACGGCGAGTTCTCGCGGCATTTTTACCTTCTGCTGGTCCAGCCCGGGCCGGATACGCTGGCAGCATTCCGGACCTTTACCCGGGGGTATATCCACTCGGGAAGCCCCCTGGCGCCGTTCCTGATCGCCCTGCTGAACCTTCTCTTCCGGGATATCACGCTGTCCTATATGGTTCTGATGTTTCTCTCCACGCTGGGGACGGCGTTCTTGCTGAAGAAGACGCTCGTCCGCTTTTGGCGTATCCCCTCCGCTCTTTCGCTGGATTACCTGATCCTGTTCTTCTCGCACTGCGCGGTAATGAGAAGCCTGCTCTTTCCCCAGACGGACGCGCTGGGAATGTTCTGGTCGACCCTGCTGATTTACCTGGGCTGTGCGTATCTCGGGGAGCGGCGGGATCGCTGCCTGCTTTATTCCGCCTTCGTGGTGACGGCGGCGGCGCTGACGAAAGCGAACGGATTTTTTCTCCTCCCGTTCTTCCCCGTGCTCTGCTTCCTGGCCTCCCTCCGGGAGGGGAGACTCCGCCGCCGGGAACTGCTTAAAACCGTCCTCTTCGGCGCCGTCCTCCCCATCGCTGTTTTCTCGCTGTATATCTGGCGGTTCGGCTACCTTGACAACCTCTTGCGGGAAATATCCCTGCGGGGCGTCGCCGGCGCCACGGATATCCGGACCGACCACAACCTCAAGCTCTTCATCATCTCCACCCTGCTGACCTTCCAGTTCCATCTTCGCTTGATCTGGAAGAGAGGCAATCTGAAGAGAAGCGGAAACCTGCCCCCGGTCGTCTTCGTCGTGACGACGATCCTCCTGCTGGTGCTGGGCTCCGCGACCTTCTTCCTCCGCCGCTTCCTGCCCCTGGTGCCTCCGCTGCTCCTGATCTCCAGCGCCAACCTGGAACGGATCCGGCGAGGCGACCCCTCCCTCTTCAATCTGCTGGCAATCTGGACGATAGCTTTTAACGGTCTCGTCCTGTGGCTGCACCTGTATTATTGAAGGTGAAGCCCCCTCCGGGAAACGGGAAGGGGGTATGATAACGCGGGAGAGTCGCCGGCAAAGCGGCGGGGACGGCTATTTCCCCTCGGTCCAGACCGGGATGCCGATAGTGGAGTGGCCGGAGCCCCGGCGCACGCCGTCCGGGGGAGGCGGATTCCAGTACATCGCCCGCTCCGCGACGAACGGGACCTTGGCCGAGAAGGGCTGGGATTTCTCCTCCAGCCGGGCGGAGATCGCCCGCTTGCTGAAGTAGTCGTTGACCCGGATGGTCAGCCGCTGCTGGGTGGGGACGACGAACTCCAGCTTCTGCGGCGGTTCGTCTTCGAAGTAGAAGGTGACCTCGATCTCCAGGTCCCGGACCGGGTCGGTGTTGCCGACCAGGATGAACTCCTCGAAGAGGTCGGTCCCCCCCTCGGGCAGGTACCAGACCGGGGCCAACTTCATTGCCCCGATGCTGTCGTGCCCCCCGGCCCAGACGATGCCGTTGGCGTCGTCGAAGTACATCGCCCTCTCCACCATCACGGGGACGTTGTTCGTCGAGTCCACCTCGGCGGAGAAGCTCCCCTGGTACTCCAGCACCTCGTTGACGAAAATCGTGTCCCGGGTGTGCGGCGGGATCGTCCGGAACTCCTCCTGGACCCCGCCGAAGACGTCCATAAAGGTGACCTTGACCTCGGCGGTCTCGGTCATCGACGGGTTCATAATCAGGATCCAGCAGTCGTAGTGGTGGATCGCGCCTTCGCCGATGTACCATTTGGTCGAGGTCTGGGTCGTCCCCACCGAGGAGTGCCCGTCGATCCACTTGATGTTGGGCAGGTCCGGGTTCTTGGGCAGGGTGTCCCAGTACATCGTTCGGTCGGCCACCACCGGCACCCGCCCCTCCGGGGGCCAGGCCTCCCGGGCGGCCGGATCGTCCTGGGGCAGGGACTCCACGTCGGTGGAGATGCTCCCGGGGATGGTGACGTGCTCGTTGGCGTGGATCGACCAGTTGCTCTGCGGGCCCATCCTGGTCTGCACCGACCAGGTCTGGCTGAACATATTCATGAAGGTGACCTTCACGTCGGCGAAGTAGTGGGTGTCGGGGTTGAGGACGTGGATGTACTGGTCGTAGTTGTGGGTGGCCCCCTCCGGGATGAACCAGCGGGCGTTGCGGTCGTTGGCGACCACGCTGTTGTGCCCCCCGCCCATCAACACCCCGCCGGGGTTCCAGTACATCGAGCGGTCGACCATAATGATCCGGTCGGTGAGGTCGTAGATCGTCATCGAGACCGAGGGGTTGTTCTCTCCCCGGGTCCCGGCGAGCATCTCATTCATATGCAGGGTGTAGCGCGATTCGGGGGCGATGACGTCGATCGTCCGCTTGATCATCCCCAGTTCGTCCATTGCGACGAACTCGACGTAGGCGTCGGCGTCGGTCGGGTTGTTGACGGCCATATAGGTGTCGAACTCGATCCCGTTGATCTCCGTCGCGCCGGCCGCCGAGTACCAGTAGGCGAAGGAAGGCGTGGGGGTGGGGGTGCAGCTCGGCGTGACGGAGGGGGACGGGCTCTTCCAGTTGTACGGGGTCGGACTGTGCCAGCCGAACGGGGTCGGGGTCGGGGTCGGGGTGGTCCAGAAGGCGTAGAGGTACTGGGTCGCGGTCTCGTGGTAGGTCCAGGCCGACCACCAGGAGATGGTCTGCCAGGTCCACTGGGCCTGGTACCAGCTGTAGTCGGGAACGTCGTAGATCGCCTGCCAGACGGCGAGGGAGACGCCGATGGTGTAGTAGGTGTTGGGGTCGGGGGCGTTGTTGATCCAGAGGAAGAGCTGGCTCCCGGGATGGATCTCGTCCATATGGAAGAAGTCGGGGATCGGGGTCGGGGTCTTGTAGCCGTAAGGCGTCGGGGTCGGGGAGGGGGTCTCGAAGCCGATCGGGGTCGGCGAGGGGGTCTTGTAGCCGTACGGGGTCAGCGTCGGTGCCGGGGTCGGGGTCTGGGTCGGGAACGGGATCGGCGGCGTCGGCGGCGGCGTCGGGGTTGTCGAAGGGGTCGGGGTCACCGAGGGAGTCGGGGTGATCGACGGGGTCGGCGTCGGAGTCACGCTCGGGGTGGGCGAGGGCACGGGCAGCACCTCGTGGACCCCGATGTTGAATGATTCCTGCGGCGGCTTGATCACCGGCGGTTCTCCCGGGCAGGTAACCTGGGGCCGGGAAGTCCCGTCCAGATCATACCCTCCCGCCATAGGATAACCGGCGGCGCAGATCATCGGCGAGGTATAGTGAATGTGGTAGTCGCCGGGGTAAAGGTAATTGGTGAATAAAGGATCAACACTGAGATTGTTGTTCACTCCCTCGTAAACACCGCTCTCCAGGTTGCAGTAGTGGACCATATCGGTCTGGACGTTGAGGAGGTCGGTCTGGTTGTCCCAGAGGATGTTGTTGAGCAGGAGGATGTTGTCGTCGGGGGTGTAGAGGGCCACCCCGCCGGCCCCGTCGGTCCCCTGGTTGGAGGCGATGGTGCAGTTGACCACGATCGGGTAAGACTCGCCCATCGCGAAGAGGGCGGCACCCCGGCCGGAGACGCCGGTGGAGGTGTTGAAGCTGATGATGCTGTTGGAGATGAAGGGCGAGGCGGCGTAACAGAAGATGCCCGCCCCCGGGCCGTTGAAAGAGGCGTTGGTGATGGTGAAGCCGTCGAGCAGCGCCGTCTCGATTCCGCTGAAGAGCACCCCTCTCTGTCCGCCGGCGTCGATGATGGTGTTGTGCGCGTACTCTCCAAGCAGGGCCATCTTCTCTTTGGGGACGATATTATTTTCCGGATAAACCCCGGGCCGGACGATGATCCGGATCGGTCCCTCGTTGTCGGCGATGGCGTCCTTGATGTAGTTGTAGTCGCAGTCCACCCCGACCGTCCCGTTAATGTCCACGATCACGAAATCGGGGTTGTCGCCGTTTCGGGGATGGGTCTCGAAGAGGTACTCGATGTAGTTGTTGAGCCGGTCGTCGTCGGGGTCGCCCCCGGCCCCGTGCTCGAGGTAGTAGTAGCCGTCGTCGTTGGCGTCGAGTTCGTAGAAGGCCTCCCAGCCGTCGGGGATCCAGTCCCCGTCTCCGTCCCAGTCGATGATGTTGGGGATCCCGTCCCCGTCCCAGTCGGTATCCCAGCTG
>JAXGWO010000066.1:0-8257 GCA_040773245.1 PVC group bacterium | reverse complement strand
TCAAAAATTCCTCCGACCGGGAAAGGCCCCTGATCATCGAGCACCCCCGGCGGAAGAATTTCAAACTGATCGAACCGGCCAAACCGCTGGAGGAGACCGAAGGCCTCTACCGCTTCCGGGTCACGGCCCAGGCCTCCGGGACCACCACCCTGACGGTCGGGGAGGAGAAGATCGCCCGGCAGACGGTCGCCGTCCTGCCCTGCGATCCCGGAGAACTGCTCCGTTACTCGGAAAACGGGGAGATCCCCAGGCAGGTGCGCGGAGCCCTGGCCGAGACGGCGGCAAAGAAGAACCTGCTGGCCGAGGCGGAACGGGAATTGCAGAACCAGGAACGGCGGAGAGAAACCCTGCGGGGGGAACAGGAACACACCCGGAAGAATATGGAGGCGGTGGCCGACTCCTCCCCGGCCTACAGCCGTTTCGAGAAGAAACTGCTTGAGCTGGAGGGGCAGATCGAGGACCTCCAGAAAGAGATCGCCCGGCAGGGGGAACTGGTCGAGGGGCGGAGAAAGGAGCTGGCCGATTACGTGGCCGGACTGGACATCGGCGGATGACCCGGCGGGCGGTGATCTTCGACCTTGACGGGACCCTCCTCGACACCCTGGAGGATATCGCCGGCGCCCTCAACCGGGTCTTCGCCCGGCGGGGCCTGGCCACCCACCCGGTTGACGCCTACCGCTACTTCGTCGGCAGCGGGGCGGAGGAACTGGTCATCCGGGCTCTCCCGGAAGAAAACCGCCGGGGGGAGGCAGTCCGGGAACTCGTAACCGCCTTCCAGTCCGAATACCGCGCCGGCTGGAACCTCAAGACCCGGCCCTACCCGGGGGTGAGCGAGATGCTCGATCGGCTGCGGAGGGAGGATATCCCCTCCGCCGTGCTTTCCAACAAGCCTGAAGCTTTCACCGTTATCGCGGTAAAAGAGTATTTCCCCGACCACTCCTTCGCCGCCGTGATCGGCCAGCGGGAGGGGATCCCGCTCAAGCCCGACCCGGCGGGGGCGCGGGAGATCGGCCGGATCTTCGGCCTGCCGGCCCCGGAGATCATCTTCCTCGGCGACACCGGGGTGGATATGGAGACGGCGAGGCGGGCCGGGAACTTCCCGGTCGGGGCGAGCTGGGGGTTCCGGCCGGTGGAAGAGCTTCGGGAACACGGCGCCGAGGCGATCATCGACCGTCCGGAGGAGATCTTCGAACTGATAGAGCTTCCCCGACGCCGAGCGTCCGGGTTATGATGTGGCACCCCGTTGGGGTGCCGGATCGGAATCGGTATCGCTTTCGGCGGACGGTTTGAGCGATACCGATAGCGATAGCGATTCTTTGGTGGATATCCTCAGCTTTATTGACTGAAAACCGAATACGAGATTTTCAAGATCAGGGAGGCAAGAGTAATGGGGAAGAAGATCCTCTTTATCTCCGGCAGCCCCCGCCAGGGTTCGAATACCCGGATCGTGATGCGGCGGGCGCTGGAAGCGGCCCGGGCGGCCGGGGCGGAGACGGCGGAGATCGACGCCGCCAAACTCGGGCACCGGGTTGCGGGCTGTTCGGGCTGCCTGGGCTGCAAGAGGTCGGGGGAATTCCGCTGCGTGATCGGGGACGAGGTGGCGCAAACGGTGGAGAGGCTGCCGGAGTACGACGTCGTGGTCTTCGCCACCCCGCTGTACTGGCTGAGCTGGCCCGCCCAGCTGAAGATCCTGATCGACCGGATGTACTCCCTGATCCGGTTCGACCGGGAGGGTATCACCAGCCCCCTGAAGGGAAAGACCCTGGCCCTGATCGCCACCGGGGGGGGAGGAAACGCGGGCAACCTGGAACTACTGGAGGAGCAGTTTCTCTGCATCACCAAGATCATCGGCGCGCGCTTCAAGTCCCTCTGCCTCTCCCAGGTCCCGGTGGGAGAGGGAGCGCTGGCGGAAGACCGGGAAGCGCTGGCCCGGGCCGCCGAATTCGGACGGGAACTGGCCGATAACCCGTAATAGTGCGTTATTAATTACAGCGGCAAAGCGCCGCCGGAAGATCAATCAACCGGGACGGTCCCCAAGCGGACCCCGGCCCGGAAGGAGATAGAAGACAATGGAACCGAAGACCTGGCAGCAGAACCGGCTGGCGGTCCTGATCGACGCCGACAACGCCTCGCACTCGCTCATCGAGCCGCTCCTGGCCGAAATCGCCAAGTACGGGGTGGCGACGGTGCGGCGGATCTACGGGGACTGGACCTCGACCAGCTTGAGCGGCTGGAAGAAGGTGCTGGCGGGAAACGCCATCCACCCCATCCAGCAGTTCCGGCACACCGTGGGCAAGAACGCCACCGACAGCGCGATGATCATCGACGCGATGGACCTCCTCTACACCAAGCGCTTCGACGGTTTCTGCATCGTCTCCAGCGACAGCGACTTCACCCGGCTCGCCTCCCGGATCCGGGAGGAGGGGGTGACCGTCTACGGCTTCGGGGAGAGGAAGACCCCCGACTCCTTCGTCAGCGCCTGCGACAAGTTCATCTATACCGACATCCTCCGCCGGGAGAAAACGCCGGCGCCGGCCCGGGGAACGCCCAGCGGGCGGAGAAAATCGCCGAAGAGCGAGACCCCGCTGAAGGAGAACACCAAGCTGATCTCCATCCTGAGCGACGCCATCGAGGCGGTGGCCGACGACGACGGCTGGGCCCGCCTGGGGACGGTGGGTTCGAAGATCAGCAACCAGTATCCCTCCTTCGACTCCCGGAACTACGGCTTCGCCAAGCTCAGCTCCCTGGTCCGGTCGATCGATCTCTTCGAGATCGCTTCCCGCTCCACCGGGCCCGACCCCAAGCAGAAAGCAATATTTATCCGCAGGAAGTAAGAGATGAAGCTTATAACCGGAATTCTCATCGCCCTCACGGCCGCAGCGGCGCTGTGGTCTCCCGTGGCGGCGGAAGAAGGGGAACCGCAGCCGATCAAACTCCAACCGCCGGACCGGGAGGGGGGGAAACCCCTGATGGCCGCCCTGGCGGGCCGTTCCTCCCGCCGGGAATTCAGCCCGAGGAAACTCTCCGAACAGACGCTCTCCAACCTTCTCTGGGCGGCCGGCGGCATCAACCGGACGGATTCCGGGAAGCGGACCGCCCCCTCGGCCCGGAATATGCAGGAGATCGATATCTACGTCGCCCTCCCGGAAGGTCTCTACCTCTATGCCGCGGTCGAACACGCCCTGCTCCCGATCCTCCAGGAGGATATCCGGGAGATCACCGGCAAGCAGGCTTTCACCGGACAGGCGCCGGTGAACCTCATCTTCGTGGCCGACCGGGGGAGGATGGGTTCGCTCGATGACGGGCGGAAGGACTTTTACTCGGCGACCGATACCGGTTTCATCAGCCAGAACGTCTATCTCTTCTGCGCCTCGGAAGGGCTGGCCACGGTGGTCCTGGGGATGTTCGACGGCCCCGGCCTGGAGAAGAAGATGGGCTTGCGGGCGGACCAGAAAGTGATCCTCACCCAGCCGGTGGGGTATCCAAAATAAGCTGGGTTCCAACTTGATCGAGTACGAGGACGATTACGAGTACGAGCACGAGTTAGCACGTGCAGTCGGCTATCCGTACTCGTAGTCGGCCTTGTACTCGTACTCCTACTCGTCCTCGTACTCGAAACCCCACCCCTCCAGCAGGTCAGAAACCGGGACCAACTGCAGGTTCTTCTCCGCCAGAGAGGGAAGCTCCCGGGCCAGGATCTCCAGGGTGAGGGTCCGGTCGTGACCGATGGCGATCGCCCGGCCGCGCCGGAGCGCTTTCTGCTTCAGGGCCTCGAGCTGCCCGAGGATAAACTCCTCCCGGTTCTCGTGGTCGAGGAAAACATCCCGGAAGAGGCACCTCACCCCGGCCGCCTCCGCCGCCGGCCCGGTGGCCGTGTTCGGCACGGTCAGGCTGTCGACGAAGAAGAGTCCCCTGGTTTTCAGCTCCTCCATCAGCATATCCATCGCCGCGGAGTCGGAGGTGAAGGCTGAACCCATATGGTTGTTGACCCCGACGGCGTGGGGCAGTCCCCGGATATTCTCGGCGAACTGCCGGGCCAGTTCCCCGGCCTCCATTTCCCGGAGGAGAACCCCCGGACCGGGGTCGAGATCCCGGTTCAGCCCCTCCATCGGGCAGTGGAGAATGACCTCGAAACCGTGCTCGGCGGCCAGCCGGTCGAAGGCGGAAGTATGCCGCAAGCCGGGGAGAACCGCCAGGGTCAGGGGATAATCCAGGGAAAAGAGAAGTTCGCGGTTACGGAGGGAGTTGCCGCAGTCGTCGATAATGACCGCCACCCGGCCGGCGATCCGGGCGGTGAAATGCAGCCGGTAGAAAAAACCATCGCGGAGCGGAACCTCGACCTCCCAGTTTTCCCCGCCCGGCACCGGATAGCGAAGCAACTGGACATTCCCGTATCCGGCTTTTTCCAGCGACCGCTCCAGGGCCGGGCGCAGACGGGGAAAGTAAGCCAGGGAAGAGAGCGGAACCCGGCAAATGAGAATCCGGCTTCCCTCCGGAACGGGGAGGACCTCCTCCGGGGGAGGCCATTCCTCCCGCGGGGGAACCAGGCCGGCCAGGGCCACGGACGCTGCCTCGTCGACACCCTCCAGGAAAACCGCCTCGGTCGAGGCCCCAGCGGAGCCGGGGGGCGGAGCGGGGGCCGGAGGAAGGGGGGCGGCGCAGGCGCCGGCCAGCACGGCGGCAAGCAGGAGGGCCGGGAGGGGACTGTTTCCAATTGACCGGCCCCGACCCATAGCCAGCCTGCCCGGCGGCGGATTAACTGTCCGCGCCGGCTTCCTCGGCGAAGAGCTGCTGGATCAGGATCCCCTTGAGGATATCGACGGCGGAACGCAGCTGGGGATCCAGCGGCTCCGGAGAGGATTCCCCCTCCTCTTCCGCGAGCGGGTCGTCCTCCTCACCCTCCCGGAGGGGCTCTTCGCCCTCTTCAACCTCGGACTGCAGGTCGTCCAGTTCCCGGAATTTCCTCAGGAAGAAATCCTTCTTCTCCTCGGCGGTCATCTCCACCATTACGTCCGGCTCGATCCCGTTGTCCTGGATCGCCCGGTGGGCGGAGGTGTAATATCGCCCGGTGGTCAGCCGGATGCCGGCGTTCTCCGGGAGAGGCAAAACCGACTGGACCGACCCCTTTCCGAAGGTGGTGGCCCCGACCAGGACCGCCCGGTAATTGTCCCGCAGCGCCCCCGCCACGATCTCGGAACCGCTGGCGCTGCCCTCGTTGATCAGGATCGCCAGGGGAATCCGGATATCCGCCGACCGGCCGGTGGCCCGGGCGGACATCTCCACCTGGTCATCCCGGCCCCGGGTCTCCACGATCAGCTGCCCCTTCTTCAGGAAACGGTCGGCCATCGCGATCGCCGAGGTCAGCAGCCCCCCCGGGTTCCAGCGGAGATCGAGAACCAGGGCCTTCATCCCCTCCCCCTGGAGTTTTTCCCACGCCCGGTCGAAGTCGTCCACGGTCTTCTCCTGGAACTGGGTGACTCGGATGTATCCGATCCGGTCATCGAGCATCCGGGCGTCCTTGATGCTCTCGATCCTGATGATGTCCCGGACGATGGTGAACTCCAGCAGCTCCGCCTCTCCGGTCCGCATTACGGTGATCGAGACCGGGGTTCCGGGTTTCCCCCGCAGTTTCTTGACCGCCTCGAAGAGGGTGATGTTCTTGGTCGTCTCCCCTTCGATCTTCACGATCCGGTCGCCGGGATGAATGCCGGCCTGGATGGCGGGGGTGTCCTCGATCGGGCTGATCACGGTCAGGATCCCTTCCCGGAGGGCGATCTCGATCCCGATCCCCCCGAACTCGCCCTTGGTCTCCACCTGCATCTCCTGGTAAATCTCCGGGGGCATATACTGGCTGTAGTCGTCGAGCGCCCCCAGCATCCCCTGGAGAGCCCCCTCGATCAGCTTCTGCCGGTCAACCTGGTCCACGAACTTCTCGTTGACCAGTTCCATCACCCGGGTGAAGAGCTCGAGATTCTCATAGACGCTCTGGATCCCTTCTCTCTCCACGATCTCCGGGGGCGCGATGGAATCCAATTCCGCCCGAACGAAGTGAATCGGAAGGAGCAGGACGGGGAGAAGCAGGGTAAAAACGGCGGATGTCCTTAATAGATTGATCATCGAGGGGGTCTCCTATTTGGAACATTAAGCAGTAAACAGTGAGCTGTAAACGGCGACCGGCAAACTCCCGCGGGTTTACTGTTCGTCTCCGAGTCCGCGGAAATACTCGATGGTTTCTTCCAGGCCGGTCTCCAGGTCCACCTTCGGTTCCCAGCCCAGGATGGATTTCGCCCTCGTGATGTCCGGCTGCCGGATCTTGGGGTCGTCGACCGGCAGGGGCCGGTTCTCGATCCGGCTGGAACTCCCGGTCAGCTTTATGATCAGCTCGGCAAACTGGAGAACCGTCATCTCCCGGGGATTGCCGATATTCACCGGTTCGGTCTCCTTGGACAGGGCAAGCCGATAGATGCCCTCGATCAGGTCCCGGACGTAGCAGAAACTACGGGTCTGGGAACCGTCGCCGAAGACGGTCAGGGGACGGCCGGCGAGAGCCTGGCCGATGAAGGCCGGGACCACCCGGCCGTCGCGGGCCCGCATCCGGGGCCCGAAGGTGTTGAAGATCCTCACGATCCGGGTATCGACCCCGTGAAAGCGGTGATAGGCCATCGTCAGGGCCTCGGCGAACCGTTTGGCCTCGTCGTAAACCCCCCGGGGCCCGATCGGGTTGACGTTCCCCCAGTAGGTCTCCTTCTGGGGGTGGACCAGTGGGTCGCCGTAAACCTCGGAGGTGGAGGCCAGCAGAAAGGTGGCGTTCTTGGCCTTGGCCAGGCCCAGGGTCTTGTGGGTCCCCAGCGACCCCACCTTCAGGGTCTGGATCGGGAGCTCCAGGTAATCGATCGGGCTGGCCGGGGAGGCGAAGTGAAAGATGAAATCGAGCGGGCCGGGCAGGAAGAGGTACTCGGTAACGTCCTGCTTGATGAACCGGAAGTCATCGTTGCCGGCGAAGGGTTCGATGTTCCGGACCGACCCGGTGATCAGGTTGTCCATACAGACGACGGAAAACCCCCGGCCCAGCAGGTATCCGCAGAGATGGGAGCCGAGAAACCCGGCTCCCCCGGTGACCAAGGCTCTCTTCTTTTCAGTCATAGAAACAGTTTCCCCCGAGAATTCGCCATGGGAACATCTTACCGGCCTTCGCGGAAAAAGCAAGCCCGATCAAATGGCGCCCGGGAAACGAAGAAGCCCCTGATCGAGGATCAGGGGCTTCTTCCGGTGCAGCTCGAATCAGCCGGCGGAGATCGTCTACATCGTCAGCGCCATAATGGCCTTCTGCGCGTGGAGCCGGTTTTCCGCCTCGTCGTTGACGATGGAGATGTTCTCGTCGTCGATCAGGGCGTCAGTGACCTCCTTGTTCCGCTTGGCCGGGAGACAGTGCATATAGACCGCCTGCGGGTTGGCCTTCTCGAAATGCTTGTGGGAGATGCACCAGTCCTCGGCGTACTTCGGGCCCTTCTCGGCGTGGACATCGGGCTGGCGGGCCCAGCTCTTGCAGTAGATCACGTCGGCCCCTTTGCAGGCCTTCCAGATGTCGTTCTCCACGTTGATCGACCCGCCCGAGGCCTGGGCAGCATCCTGGGCGAACTGGAGGTACTCGGGGTCGATATCGTAGCAGCCTTTCTCCGGCGGGTAGGCCAGGGTGATATTCATCCCCAGGATCCCGCCGGCGACCACCATCGTCTGGGGGACCCCGGCCGACTTGGCCCGGTCATCGTAGGCCCAGCCCATCACGATCTTCTTCTTCTTGTAGTCGGGTCCGAACTTCTCAATCATCGTCAGGATGTCCCCCACGATCTGGCAGGGGTGCTCCTTGTCATCGAGCATATTGATGATCGGGATCCGGGCGGTATCCGCCAGAGCCCGCAGCACCTGGCGCGCGTCGCCGTATTCGTAAGTCTCGGTGCCCATCTGGGCCTTGAGGTTGTAAAGCCAGATGGCGAAGCCGTCGAGGAAGCGGGAGATCATCTCGCCGGTGTCCTTCCAGCTCTCCTTGTTCTTCAGCTGCAGCTCCTGCGGGTTGTAGACCTGCCCGGAGCCTCCCAGCTGGGTGATGCCGGTGGAAAAGGAGAGGCGGGTCCGCGTGGAAGGCGACGCGAAGAGCATACCCAGCGTCTTGCCCTTCAGCAGCTCGTGGGGCTGCCCGATCGCGTTCTGGGTCTTCAGGAGCATCGCCACCGAGAGGATGCTCTCCAGCTCTTCCTTG
>JAXGWO010000065.1:0-8720 GCA_040773245.1 PVC group bacterium | reverse complement strand
GTATTCTCGTCTTCCAGGGTGGAGGGGGTTGACCGGGATAGGTGAAACTTTTAGATTTTCGGGGAAGACCAGAGGAAGGGCCAGGGTGAAGGGGGCCCTAGGTAAAATTAATGACTTTGCCCTCCGGTGGTCAACCCCCTCAACTCCAAGATTGGGGAGATACCCCTCTTGAGAGCCACAAAACCCGCTCAAGGGATCCCAGGGGTATAAAACGGGGTATCTGGAGTAATGGGGAAGAAGATGGGACGGTTCTCCCGGTGACGGGGGGAATCGTCCCTTCCCCTTCCTCTATAAACTCCCCCTACCTTACTTCGTAACCGGAACATCGCTCCCGGAGCCGAAGTAGGTGTGGGTAACACTCTTGAGCGCCCACAGTCCCGAGGTCGACCGAAAGATCTCGATGTATTTCTATCCGGCTGGATTGGGTTCTCGAACGATGCGGATCAGGCGCGGCTATTTGCCGTCGCCTGCATCCGGCTTGTTGGGTGCTCGTTATTCTCCAAGGCTACCTACCCAGTCTCCGACAAAGTGGGTTACTCCTACAACGACGAGAGCTATCAGCATATGCTCACCTACGATCTTCCAAGGGGCTTCTCCTTGGGACTTTGCCACGGCATAGCTCAGGATCGCAAGGATCGACATGCCCCAAACGAGACTGACCCATATGGCGGTCGAAAGTTGCAGAAGGAGAACCGGTGCGGCAAAGGTGAGTGCGAAGAGGAACTTTGCAAGAAACGTCGCTATGGTGGCGGCCCAGATTTGCTTGAACGTGTGGACGTTCTCCGCCTCCTCAGAAACGTGTATGCCGATGGCGTCAGAGAAAGCGTCGGCAATTGCGATGGTGAGGATGCCACCCAGGACCACCATTTTGGAATGCGTCCCAGAATGTAAGCCCACCATCAGGCCGAGGGTCGTGATCACGGCCGATGTCAGGCCGAATGTGATGCCAGTACGTAAAGAGTCCTTCATGTCATCTCCTTGCACCCAACTTATTATTCTACACAATCTCCATTTGCGGGAAATCGTGCAGTGGTTTTAGGTTGGTGAGTCGAATTTAGCCAATTTTGGACACCCAGACGTCTTGTCTGGGTGTGAAAAGAATCCGGCTGATTAACATAACGCCGGATAACCTTGTTATGGAGATTTTGTGTATAACACCGGAGATTTTTTAACATCCGGAGTCTGCGCCTTTCTTATCCCTCTTTAGCGACAAAAAAGGCCACCAACCCCAGCATCGCTGGAGAGGTGGCCTAATCCTCACGAACCCTATGACGCCTTTGGCTCATCGAGTACTCCCGAGATTGAGATTGCAGTAATTGGAAAGGCAGAGGGTATTTTACAGTTTTTCCTGAGGTGGACTCAAGGTAAAAGTCGGTTTCCGGGGATAACGGGGTGGCCTCCGAAGGAAGCCACCCCGTTCCTAACCAGGTTGTCAGTTAATCTTCTTATGCCCGAGGAGCTTCGGGAGCCGCCGGCGCTGTCTCCGCCTTCTTGGGCATAGCATTGGCCACCTTCCGGGTTTTCCTGACCTTTCGGGTCTTCCGACCCTTCCCAGCATCCTTCTTCGGCTTCCCCGCCTTCCCCCCCAGAACTCTCTCGATCTTCTTCAGAGCACCAGCCCGAGGATTAGACCTCCCCTGCTCCCAAGCCCGAACCGAGGCGACGTTGACCCCCAGCTTCTTGGCGAGGGCTTCCTGGTTTAACCCGGTTTTCTTACGCCCGCTTAGGGGTTGTGGGCCGCCCGCGGCGTGACCCGGCTTTACTTCAGGGGGTGGGGGACATCCCGGTTCCGGCCGATTACAGCGGGGACGGCCTGAGCGACCCAGGGATCTTCCGGGAGGCGACGGGGATGTGGGCAATCCGGGGGGTGACCCGGGTGTACTTCGTGTCCCCCGGAGACCTCCCGCTCCCGGCGGACCTGGAGGGCGAGGGTTCGGCCCGGATCGGGATCTTCCGCCCGTCGTTGGGATTGTGGGTGATCCGTTGGGGACCCGGGTATACTGGGGCGGCGGCGACTACATCCCGGTATCCTGGTAAGGTCAGCCATTCGAACAACGAGACAGCCGGGCAAGGACTGTTGTGGCGTCCTTATCTTTTAATCCCCCCAGCACTTCTTCAATGGTTGTCCTGCTTATGAGGTTCGACTTGAGCATACCGCGGACGAAATCCAGGTCTTTTTCTCGTCCGGCCAGCAACTTGCTGATCGCCAGATCAGCCGGCGAGATGCACCAGCCGATTATGCCTCCGGTGTTCGGATTTTCCAGGCGAACAAGGCGGTCCTTCCATCCAGCCGGTAAAACAGCTGTCTCGGGTCCAACGCCGTGAGCGTAATACCCGAAGGCCTCGTGGAAAGGCGACAACTCTCCCAGACAGCCGTCGATCAGATCCGCTTTGTCGGGATCTTCCAGGGGGTAGAGATCCACCTCCATTGAAGACAGGAGGTCGGCAGGGGCTGTCGGGAAGGCGCCGAGTATCGCCTGGCTGCCCAGGATGACGATTTCCCGGCAGCCGGATACGTTCCCGCTGGCCCGGAGCACGTGTTCAAGCTGCTGGCGGTTCATCCTGGAAACTCCTGTAGATATCCCAGCGTTGGCGGGGGGATAAAACTCCGCAAAAGGGACTGCTCTGGCGCAACCGCCGCCCCTGGTCGCTATCGTCCAGCAGGAGTTTCCGAACGTGAGGCCAGTCCCGCTTGAGTATTTCCCGCCATTCCGCGATCGCGGGAGCGTGACTCTCCCGGTACCAGCGCGAGCAGTTTTCTTGAGCTTTGCGAATACCCTTGCGTTCGCTGTCCCGGTCGATTATCTCAACGACCGCGCGGGCTAAAGCCAGGCTGCGCCGCTCTATTTCCTGATGGGTTTTCATAGTTCTCGTAAGGTTGATCAAATATTGTTCTAATCGAAAAAAATCATATCATCTGACGCCTTTCGAATCAAGACTCCGTTGGGATTGTCCCCAAGCGTGGAACGTCCCCCCGGGGGTTCCGTCTTCGCAATGGGGGTTTCCGGCCGGAGGATAAGACTTGCCCGGTCCGGATAATCTTTTATACTGGAGCTAAATTCCCGGTTTTTTAATGTCTGCATAACCGCGAGGTCAGAGTTCAGGTGCTGTCCAAGGTACATTCGGCGGGGCTGCTGGGGATCGAGGCCTACCCGATCGAGATCGAGGTCGACGTCAGCCCGGGGCTGCCGGCCGAGGTGGTGGTGGGACTCCCCGACGCGGCGGTCAAGGAGTCGCGGGACCGGGTGCGGACGGCGATCAACAACTCCGGATTCAGCTACCCCGACGACAAGATCACCGTCAACTTGGCCCCGGCCGACGTGAAGAAGGAGGGACCCTCCTTCGACCTGCCGATTGCCCTCGGAGTCCTGGCCGCCTCCGGGCAGCTTTCCCGGGATCGGCTCGGAGGCCAGGTCATAGTCGGGGAGCTGGCCCTGGACGGTGCGGTCCGTCCGATCAACGGGGTCCTCTCGATCGTCCTGGCGGCGAAGAAATGGGGCGGGCGGTCACTGCTGGTTCCCTCGGCCAACGTCAGGGAGGCAGCGGTGGTGGAGGGGCTGGAAGTCCGGGGACTGAGGAACCTGGCCGAGGCGGCGAAGTATCTCTCCGGGGAGATCGAGCTCCCGCCGGAGAAGGTGGAGACGGAGGAGATCTTCCGGATCGCCGGGCGCTACCCGGTGGACTTCGCCGACGTCAAGGGGCAGGCCGACATCAAGCGGGCTTTGGAAGTGGCCATGGCACTATAGGGGTACACATGAAAGACTGAGTTTCACCTTGAGTTTGTCTATGAACCCGGATTCCAGATAAGGGATCCGGGCTTTTTTGTGTCCGTGTACCTTCCAGAAACTTCTTAAACGATGAAAAGAAAGACGAAAAAGACCCAGGTCAAACACTTCACCGTCTTGGAGGAGACGAGGTTCCGGAAAGCAGTGGGGGAGGGGGGTAACCCCAGGGACAAGCTGATCTTCGACCTTCTCTTTGACACCGGTCTACGGCTGGGGGAGCTAACGGGGCTTAACGTCGGGGATATCTCCGGGAAGGATTACCTGACCCTGGTGGGCAAAGGGAGGGAGGAGAGAACCATCCCGATCGGGGCCGTAGATGGACTGAAAGACGAGATCGAGTCGTTCCTGGAGTGGAAGCGGAGCCACCGGGAAGATACCCACCCCAGGTCACCTCTATTCTGCAGCAAACCTGGGAACCGTAGGATCACCGACCGGGCCATCCAGTATATGGTCAACCGGTACGCTAAGAAGGCTGGTTTGGAGAGGAAGTTTCACCCCCACGCCTGTCGTCACACCTTCGGCTTCAAACTGGGACGAAAGGGGGTGCCGATCCAGGTGATCAAGAAGCTGATGGGCCATTCCAAGATCGAGACCACCTCGATTTACGTGGATCCTGACATGGATCAGCTGGAAAACGCCCTGAAATCCGTTTCGTAAAAGACCTCTTTTACGAAGCGTTTGGCGTAATCCTCTGTGGGAAAAGAAGAATCGAGGAGTTGGTGATTCCGAAAACCCGGGAAATAACTGAAAATCGGGGCTTATGGGGGATTTCCGGGGGATTGGGTGTTGGGGGGTGTCAAGGTATTGGGGCCACGCCCAGGGGGATAAAACGGGGTATCTGGATGAGAAAGGGACGGCTCCCTCTTCCCGGGAGAACCGTCCCTTCCCCTTCCCGAAGAATCCTACAGGCTATCGGGTCACCGGGATATCCCCGGGCCTCCCGAAGTAAGTCCTGGTGATCCCCTTGATTGCCCAGAGCCCGGAATCCCCGTAAAAGATCGTGATATCGTCGATGGCATCGCCCGTGAAATCGCCTCGGATGGGCGTATCATTGGCCTGGCCGAAGTAAACCCGGGTTGCTCCCCTCACCGCCCACAGGCCCCTGGACGGTCGGAAGATGGCAACTTGATCCCGGAAGGCCGGGGTGGCGAAGAGTGAAGTCCGGCCGTACCAGCTGTATATGCCGGGAACGGGGACATCCCCATCAGCGCCGAAATAAACCCGAGATAGCCCCCTTATTGCCCAGAGGCCGTTCGACGGACGGAAGAGGGTGATCTCGGCCTCGCCCATCCCATCATAATCATCAGGCACGGGGTGGTCGCCAGCCCGCCCGAAATATTCCCTGGTCACCCCCCGGGCCTTCCAAAGTCCGTTGGCGGGACGAAAGATGGCGGTGTCGCAGGTCCCGTCGCCGTCGAAGTCGGCGGGTGCGGGCCAGTCACCGGGCTGGCCGAAATAGATGCGGGTGAGGTTCTTGACTGCCCAAAGACCGGAAGCCGGTCGGAAGATCGCGATCTCCGAGCAGCCGTCACCATTGTAGTCCCCGGAGACCGGAACGTCGTCCTCCTCGCCGAAGTACACCGAACCGAGCCCCCGAACCGCCCAGAGTCCGGTCGAAGGACGGAAGACGGCGATATCCGCCCGCCCGTCACCATTGTAGTCCCCCGACTGGATGATCGGCGGATCATCGGGGATGACACTGGCGGCAACCGTGGTCACCATCTGAGCCCCGGGGCCGACGGGGTCAATCTTGACCTGGAAGGTGATATAGCGGGGAATCGGATTCCAGTACCGGAGGAGGGTTCCCCCGGTGATCAAATAGTTCTCTGGTCCCTCCAGTTCGGGCATCAGGAAATCGACCACGGTCCCGTCCAGGGTGACGTCCGGCTCACCTCCGGTTAGATGGTTGCGGCAGGTGAAAATCTTTGAGACGACGAATGGTGCGGTGGTGCTGAACCATCCTTCCACCGAGGGGACGCTGAGATGGGTGAGGGCGTTCCAGGCTTCCACAGGATCGGAGTGCTTCTCCAGGATCGTGTCCTTGTAGACGGGATAGGAAAGACACTCGGTCTGGGAGTTAAATCGGTAGTAGTAAGTGACGGGATAGCCGCCGGTGATGGTGATCGGCCGCAAACCCGGGTATTCCTTGGTATTGAAGGTGGTTGAGGTGGTGTTGAGATGGATGATTTCCTCGGGTCCGGACGTATCGAGAAAAAAGTTGTCGGAATGGGTATGGCCGGAGATTGCGAGACGGAGGCCGGTTTGGTGGCTGAGGGCGACCAGCTCAGCCCGGTTCGTTTGGTCGTCGAAACTGTCGCCATCACCGTAATTCCCGTAGAAGGGATGGTGAGAGGCGATTGCCAGGAGATCGAATCGCCCGGCCGCAGTCTGGATATCCTCTCCAATCCAATTCATCTGATCCGTCCGCACCCGTCCCCCGGCCATGATGTTTTGGGGAAGCTCGGCTTCCGGGAAGATCCAGGCCCCGCTCAGGAAATTCCGGGCGTTCTGTTCCAAGGGATTGAACTCCTTCGGGCTCTTGTCGTAGGTCCAGATGCAGGTGAAGTGGGCTTTGTCGCCATACTCCCATCCGAAGTAGCGCGGCGAGAAGACCGTAGGCCAGATCTCGGCACCATCCTGCTTGGCGTGCCCCTCTAGGCCGGTCCAGCCGGATTCCAGAAGATTGTAGATCTCCAAATTATAGGTATCGTGGTTGCCGGGGAGACAAACAACCGGGACCTCGAGCCGGAGAATTTGTTCGTAGGCCTTATTGTACTCTCCGTTCCAGTCGGAGGCGGTTCCGCAGAAGTCCGTGATCCCGGTGGAAGCCCAGGGATATTCGACGAAGAAGGGGATACCGAAGACGACATCACCGGACATAATGACAAAGTCGGGATTAAGCCGGTTGACGCAGTCGATCGCCTTCCGGCTATAAGCGTAATCCCGGAATTCCTCCGAGTCCGGGTGCGGCTCCGGAAGCTCAATCCAACTGCCGGGACCTCGGGGGTCGTTGATGTGGCAATCGGTGATCTGGATGAAGGTATACTCGTCCTTGTACTCGTCCACCACCCGTACTGCGTGCGGCTGCGAGTCCTCGATCAGGTCCAGGCCCTGGGCCTGAATTAGAAGGTCGTAGAGGTCGGGACGAGTGTCGGGGGGGACACGAACGGTGACCTTCCAGACCTCCTTTCCCGCCCAGGGTCCGGAACCCTTCCAGTAATCGGCCGTGGAATCGCCCGGCCACCGTTCGGAGACTCCGGTGCTGGCTATCTCGACCGGGCATAAAACTTCGGTCGGCCAGAGATCGTTGGAAGAGCTTAGAGTCGCCGTCCACTCCGCAACCATAGGTTGGCCAGCCCCTTCTCCCCGGCCGACATAGTCGAACTCGAGAGTGAAAGCTTCCCCATCCTTAACGAATACCGGCTGGCCGAGAGTGGGATAGATCAAATGGTTGATCTTCCAGGGCCATCCGTCCGGTATATCAGCCCGGACCGAGAAGGGGAGAAATTCCGCCCCCGCGAGCAGAATCAGGGCGCAGACAAGCACCGCCTCAATGAAGGAAAGGCGATGCCCACCTTCGGCTGCTTGTCTCTTCCGCTTTGAAATCATCCAAGTACCTCCTAACCATTCATAAGACCGAAATCAGTGGGGAGGGGTAACGCCGGGCATGAGACGCATGCGGTAGCGCGTCGCCTCCATGTCTTCGTTAGGTTGCCTTTGCGGCCTCGCTGAGATTATTCTCGATCTCCCCCAGATAGCTCAGCGCCGCCTCCTCGGCTTCTGTGTATACTATCAGCGCCTCCGTGGCCAATCGCTTGCGTAACCTGCGATACAAGCTCACTGCGGCTCGTAACGCACCGAGACACGCGAGACGGTTATAGGGGGCCGTCGTCAGTATTAAATCCTCCAGATAGGGCTGGGCGTGGGTTTCTACCTTTCTGACGCCTGACGGACGAGCCCCCTGCACATGCAACGCCAGTGGACCCAGCGCCTGCCGTCGCAGGAAAGCGAGACCATCGAGGGTCTCCAACAGCTCGCTCCGCCCGATCTTGGTGGCGACGTAATGCACCCAAACCCAGAACCGATCTTCAAGCCATTGGAGGTCGGGGGTCGGATACATGGCTGTGCTCTGCTGGTACACAGCGGTCAGCCGTCCCGCGCGCTCCCATAGGATCACAGGGTCCTCGATACGGCTCGCGGCATCAGATAAGGAAACAAATTTCAGATCCACGTGCAGCAGTGGGGGACCGTAGAGGCAGATCAGGAGGCGCGGCTCGCCGACGTGCTCGCCGGTGAAGGCCGCCAGCAACGGCCCGAGGTGTGCTGCGATCTGCTGGCGTTCCTGTATGACCTGCGGCGCGGCAGTGGGCTCGACGACTACGACGAGATCCAAATCACTGTATTCGTCCATTCCGCCAGTGAGAAATGAGCCGCCAGCGGCCACAGCCACGAGCCGCTCGTCAGCCTGCAGCCGCGGTAGAGCCGTCCGGAGGAACGCGGCATGCAGCTGTGGCAAGTCGTTCTTGCCTACGAGGTGGTTGTATTCCTGGATCATATGCTCTCATCCTGAGTGGTGATGCTTCTGAAACCTAACTTTTTATTCTCCACAACCTCCCTTCGCGGAAAACCGCCCAGATAAAAAGGTCACCAACCCCAGCATCGCTGGAGAGGTGGCCTAAATCCTCACGAACCCTATGACGCCTTCGGCTCATCGGGTACTCCCGAGGTTACAGTAACTGGAAAGGCAGGGGGTATTCTACAGCTTGCCCTGGGGTGGATTCAAAGTAAATCCCGGTATTCTCGTCTTCCAGGGTGGAGGGGGTTGACCGGGATAGGTGAAACTTTTAGATTTTCGGGGAAGACCAGAGGAAGGGCCAGGGTGAAGGGGGCCCTAGGTAAAATTAATGACTTTGCCCTCCGGTGGTCAACCCCCTC
>JAXGWO010000064.1:0-9164 GCA_040773245.1 PVC group bacterium | reverse complement strand
CGATGTCCCCCAGGCCGCCACCCGGGCCGTGGTTCGGTCCGTGACCGCGCTCTTCTTGAGCTCGGTGATCATCTCGGTCTTTACTTACGGGTAGGGAATAGGGAATGGGGACGAGGCAAGTTCAAAGTTCAAAGTACAAAGTCAGGAACCAGCCGTCATACCGGTTTAACAGCAGGAGAGAGATTCGTGGAGATTGGCGAAGATTCGTGGTTTCAAAAAGGGGGCGGGGTAGGGGGGGACCTAACTATCCAATTAGTGGTTAATAATGACGGGCGAGGCGATACTGGAGTTCAGGCGGGCGACGTTGGTGGCCCCGGAGCCTTACGAGTCTGGCCTGGAGGAGGCCGACCTGAGGCTGGAGGGGGGCGAACTGGCCCTGGTCGCCCTGGAGCGGGGGCAGGGGGAGACGCCCCTGGCCGAAGTCGCTCAGGGGTTGATCCTGCCGGACTCGGGCGAGGTCCGGTTCCAGGGGGAGAACTGGAGCGAGCGCTCGCCGGTCTCCTCCTCCGCCGCCCGGGGGAGGATCGGCCGGGTCTTCCGCCGGGGGGGATGGATCAGCAACCTCAACGTGGACGAGAACATCACCCTGCCGCTCCGCCACCACACCGCCCTTCCCCCGGAAGAGATCCGGCGGATGGCGGAGGAGACGGGGAAGAAGTTCGGACTGGCCGGGCTGCCGGACGCCCGGCCCGCCCTCTGCCAGCGGGCGATCCTGCGGCGGGCGGAATGGACCCGGGCCTTTGTCGGCGAGCCGGCGCTGATTATACTGGAAGAACCCCTGAGGGACGCGTATAGTGAAATGGTCCATCTGCTGATGGGGGGGATCGCCCAAGCCCTTTTGCGGGGGGCGGCGGTGCTCTGGATCAGCGGGGGTTTTCCGGACCTCTCCGGAGCCCGGCTTTCCCCCCTGAAGAGATACCGGCTGAAGGGCCCGCGGCTGGAACCGGCGTCCGATGACTGAGGAGCGAGCCGTCAGATGCAGCAGTTCAAATTCCGTTACGTCAACCAGATCGTCGGGACCTTCGTGATCCTGGTCGTGTTCGCCCTCCTGGTTGGGATCTTCCTGGCCGGCCAGGCCCAGCAGTGGTTCGTCACCACCCACCGCTACCACCTGGAGTTCCCCCCCGAGGGTTCCCTGGGGATCCAGGAGAACTCCCAGGTGGTGATCCTGGGGGCGGTGGTCGGCTCGGTGGAGAAGCTCTCGGTCGACCCGGAGGGGGAGATGACCGGGCGGATCGCGGTCAAGGGCGACTTCTACCGGTTCATCCGCGAGGACTCGAAGGCGATCGTGAAGAAGAAGTTCGTCGTCGCCGGCGACTCCGTCATCGAGATCACCCGGGGGACGGGGCGGCTGCTGGAGGCCGAGGAGACCCTGGTCTGCGAGAAGGACACCGAGATCACCGAGTACCTGGAGATCGCGCTGGAGAACTTCCAGGAAGCCCTGCTCCCGGTGGCGGAAGAGGCCCAGGAACTGCTTGGCAATCTCAACCGGATCACCGCCGGCCTGGCTGACGGCGAGGGCGCGGCGGGAGCGGTGCTCCGCGACCCCGAGTTGGCCGCCCAGGTCAAGGAGATCGTCGCCCGGCTGGAAGAGATGAGCCGGGACCTCTCCCGGTCGGCGGCCGCCCTGCCCCCGATGGCCGAGACGATGGCCGAGGAGGTTGAGGATATCCCCGGCCTGGTCGTCCAGTCCCGGGAGATGCTCCGGGAGTCCCAGCGGCTGATCGAGGCGCTCCAGAACCACTGGCTGATCCGCGGTTACGTCGACCGGGGCGAGGAGAGCAGCCGGATCCCGGCTTCGGCGGTAACGCTTCCCTGAAGCGAGCGACGATCGTGAAGAGGAACATTTATCCCGGATTGGTCCTGACGGCGGCCCTGCTCACGCTTTCGGGGTGCGCTTCCCGCCCGAAATCGACGGGTGATCCCGAGCTCTCCAGCCTCTCCCGGGCCGGACGGGCGGCTTTCGACCGGGGCGAGTACAAACTGGCCGCCCGGGCCTACCGGATGGCCCGGGACCGGGCCCGGCTGATCGACGATCCGCAGGAGATCGGGACCGTCACCTACAACCTGGCCGCCGCCTGCCTGGAGCTGGGGGAGACCGGGCGGGCGGCCGAGCTGCTGGAGGAGTCCCGGCGGGCCTTCTCGCGGGGGCCGGGGGTCCCTTCCGACCTGGTCCTCCTTCAGGGCCGAGTCGCCCTTCTCGAGGGGAGGACCGAAGAGGCCGGCAGGTTGATCGAAGAGGGGACGGCACCCGGTAAGAAGCAGCTCGACCGGGAGACCCGGGCCCAGTTCCAGTTGCTCCGCGCGAGGACCTCCCTGGCCGGAGGCGACCCGGAGGCCGCCCGGAAGACCTTTGAAGAGCTCCGTCCGGAGATGAAGAAGATCGGGGACGATCTGATCGCCGCCGAGTATCTCTCCCTGGAAGGGGAACTCCTCTCCCACGAGGGGGATTTTCTCCGGGCCGGCCAGGTCTTCGACCGGGAGGCGGCGCTGCTCCAGAAGGCGGACCGTTACCGGGGGATGACCCGGGCCCGGGGGAGGGCGGGGGCCGCCTACCTGGCGGCCGGGGAGTTCTGCCCGGCCGGCGACCGCTTCTACCGGGCTGCTCGGGCCCTGGCCGCTCGGGGAGAAATCCTGGCCGCCCTGGAGGCGATCCAGTCGGCCCTGGCGGCGGCCGGGGAATGCCCGGAAGAGGCTCTGCGGGAGGAAGTGGCGTCCCTCTTCGTGGAGTTGCGAAAGACCCTGGAAGATGACCCGCCCGCCGTCCCGCCCGCGGAACCTGAATAATTCTTCCCCGCTTCCGTCAATAATCCCGACCGATCCTGACCTGTTTATTTGCGGGTAGCCATTATGAAGAGACGGATGGACAGGAGAATCGTGGTCTTCTCCCTGCTCCTGGTCCTGGCCGCGGGGATCGGCATCACCGCGTCCGGCCTCTTCTCGGCCCCGCCGGTCCGGATCACCATCGTCTCCACCAATGACATCCACGGCGCGCTCTGGCCGGTCAGGGCCTTCTGGCGGAAGGAGCCCGACCCGCCGCTCGTCGGCGGCTTCTCCGCCCTGGCCTATTACGTCAGCCGGATTCGGGACGAGAACGAGAACGTGCTCCTCCTCGACGCCGGCGACTTCTTCCAGGGGACGCCGGAGGGGAACCTGAGCCTGGGGGAGATCCCCCTCCTGGCGATGAACCACCTCGGTTACGACGCGCTCACCCTGGGCAACCACGAGTTCGACTTCGGCGTCGAGCCGGTGGCCAGCCTCTCCCGCCGGGCCGCCTTCCCCTTCCTCTCGGCCAACTTCGATATTCTCGACCCGGCCCGGCCCCCCTTCTTCCGGGATTACGTGATCCTGGAGCGATCGGGGGTGAAAATCCTGGTCGTCGGGGTGATCAACCCGGACCTCCACGCCTCGGTCGAGGCCGACCTGGAAGATCAGCTGGCCGTGGGGGACGCGGCGGAGGCCGTGCGGCGGGTTCTGGAGGAGACGGCGGGGAAGTGGGACGTTTCCGTGGTCTTAAGCCACATCGGGCTGGAGAGGGACCGGGAACTGGCGGCGGCGGTGGAGGGGATCGACTTCATCCTCGGCGGGCACTCGCACAGCGGGATGGAGGAGATGGAGACGGTCAACTCGGCCCGGATCGGCCAGACCTACGGCAAGGCCACCACGGCCGCGGTTCTCTCCTTCGACTGCCGCGGCGGCACCGTCAGCGGCGTAGATTACCGGCTGATCGAGCTGGAGTACGACGAGGAAAGGAGCGACCCGGCGATGGAACTGCTCCTGGAGTACGCCACCGCGGAGATCCGCGACCGGATGGACGTCGAGATCGCCCGCTCCCCGGGGGGACTCTCCCGGGCTCGGGCCGTCGAGTCCTCTCCGCTGGGCTGTTTCGTCGCCGATGTCATTCTCCGGAGCGGGGAGGCGGACTTCGCCTTCTGCAACCGGGCGGGGATCCGGGCCGACCTGCCGTCCGGTTCGGTCACCCGGCGGGACGTCTTCCAGGTGCTGCCCTTCCAGAACACGGTGGTCGTGATGGAGTTGTCCGGGGAGGAGGTCGGCGGGCTGATCGATCACCTGTTCGGCTGGGGCGGTTACGGCTACGACTTTTCGGAGGGGGTGCTGATCACGGTCGATCCGGATGCCGAACCGGACGCGTGGGTCAAGGGCGTCCTCGTCGGCGGCCGGCCGCTGGAGCCCGATCGGACCTACCGGGTGGCGACCAACTCGTTCCTGATCCGCGCGGTCGCCCGGCGGAGGCCGGCCGACAACCCGCTGCGGGTCGAAGACACCGGTATCAACGTCCGCGAGGCCGTGGAAGAGGCCCTCGCCGCGGCGGGCGAATTCGCCTACTCGTTCTGCCCCCGGGTGGTCGCGATCGAGAAAGAGGCGGCGCCCGAAAAGGCGGAAAGGCGGAGTGACAGAGAAGAAATGAAAGCCGGGGAGAAGGAACCCGGCTACGGAAGGGAGGGAGGGTTATGAAGAGATGCCTGATGGTCCTGGTCCTGGCCGCGACTATGCTCGTGCCGGCGGCCCGGGCCGACACGCTCAACGTCCAGGTGAGGAACGGGAAGCTGCGGCAGCAGCCCTCGTTCCTGGGGAAGGTCGTCGCCGGGGTCTCCTACGGCGACAGCCTGCGGATTATCCGGGAGCAGGGGGAGTGGGTGATGGGACGGACCGCCGCCGGGAAGGAAGGCTGGATCCACTCCTCCGCCCTGACCGACGACCAGGTCGTCCTCGCCGCCGGGCGGGGGGAAGTCGCCACCGGGGCCTCCAGCGACGAGCTGGCCCTGGCCGGCAAGGGTTTCAACGCCCAGGTCGAGGCCGAGTTCCGGGCCCAGAACCGGGAGATCGACTTCGCCTGGGTGGACCGGATGGAGAAGTTCACCGTCTCCCCGGAGGAGATGGCCGGCTTCCTCCGGCTGGGGCAGGTGGTTCCCCCCGCGGGAGGTGTCCGGTGAAGCGGCTCCGTTACGGGTGGGCGGCGGCGGCCGGGATGGTCCTGGTCGTCCTCGCCCTCGGCGGCTGCAAGGCGATCGAGGACCTGGGGGAACTGGGCGGGCAGGTCGGGCAGGCAACCGGGGTGATGACCGAGGACCAGGCGGAGTCCTTAGGCAAAGTGACCAAGGCGGTGGCCAAGACCTTCGCCGACATCACCCCGGAGCAGGAGTACTACATCGGCCGGGCGGTCTCGGCCACGGTGCTCGGCAGCTACCGGCCCTACGACCGGCCGGAGGCCAACCGCTATCTCAACCTCCTCGGCCAGACCCTGGCCCAGGCCTCGGACAAGCCGGAGACCTTCGGGGGCTACCACTTCCTGATCCTCGACTCCGACGAGATCAACGCCTTCGCCGCCCCCGGCGGCTTCATCTTCGTCTCCCGGGGGATGATCCGCCTCTGCCGGACCGAGGACGACCTGGCGGCGGTGCTGGCCCACGAGGTCGGCCACGTCCAGAATCTCCACGGGTTGCGGGCGATCAAGTCCAGCCGGCTCACCTCCGCCCTCACCATCCTCGCCGCCGAGGGGGCGAAGAGCTTCGGAGGGAAGGAACTGGCCGAGCTGACCGAGGCCTTCGAGGGTTCGATCAGCGACATCACCTCGACAATGATGAACAGCGGCTACGCCCGTTCCTACGAACGGGAGGCCGACCGGGCGGCGGTGATGATAATGAAGCGGGTCGGTTACGACCCCGACGGCCTGATCGCGATGCTCCAGCAGATGAAGAAGGACCTCAAGCCCGGCGGGCTTGACTTCGCCAAGACCCACCCCGACCCCGAGGACCGGATCAGGGATATTGAGAAGGAGATCGGGAAGTATCGCCCGGTGGTCTCGCCGGCACCGCGGCAGGAGAGGTTTGTGCGGAATCTGGATGGGGTGTAAGGATTGGGGAATAGGGAATGGGGAATCGTAATCAGTAAGCAGTGAATGGGTTATCCAAGAGTCCGGCAGGGAAGAAGGTGCTCCGGGGCGGGGCGATCGGGGTCCTGGCCGGGGCGCTGGCGCTGGCGGGGTGGCGCTTCGGCCTCTTCGACCGCTGGGAGGCCGCCGCCTGGACCTGGCGGGTCCGCTGCTTCGCCCGTCCGGGGCCGGAGACCGGCCGGATCAAGCTGATCCTTCTCGACCAGGCCAGCCTCGACTGGGGGAAGAACGAGCTGGGACTCTCCTGGCCCTGGCCCCGGGAGGTTTACGGGCCCCTGATCGACTTCTGCCGGCGGGGCGGGGCGAAGGCACTCGCCTTCGACGTCCTCTACACCGAACCTTCCGCCTACAGCGTGGCCGACGACCGGGCGCTCGGCGAGGCGATCGGCCGCGCGCCGCCCTTCGTCGCGGCGCTGGCCCTGAGCCGGACCACCGGGGGGAGGACCGACTGGCCGGAGGAGATCCCGGCCCCGTCCCTGAAGATCGCCGCCCTGGCCGGCTGGTTGACCGGGGGGCGGGAGCGGTCCCTGGTCTATCCCCGGGCGGCCTTCCCCATCCCCGAGGCGGCCGAAGCCGCCGCCCTTCTCGGTTCGGTGACCGAGGAGCCCGACCCGGACGCCGTCTTCCGCCGGGCCGCCCTCTTCTCGGTCTTTGCCGGCCGGGTCGTCCCCACCCTGGGGACCGCCGTCTACCTCGCCCCCCGGGACCGGGACGCGGTGGAACTGGCGGTGGAGGGGGATATCTTCCGGATCGACGGGATCTCCGTCCCCCTGGACGGGGAGGGGCGCGCCCTCCTCCGGTACCGGGGCACCACCTCGGTTTACGAACCCCTGAGCGCCGCCGCCGTCATCCAGTCCGAACTTCTCCTCCGGGAGGGGGCGGAACCCCTCCTCGACCCGGAGATCTTCCGGGACTGTTACGTCCTCTTCGGTTTCTCCGCCCCCGGCCTCCTCGACCTCCGCTCGACGCCCTTAAGCCCGGTCGCCCCCGGGGTCCTGGTCCACGCCGCCGCCCTCGACAACCTGCTGGCGGACGACTTCCTCCGCCGGTGCCCGCCCCGGGCGGTGATCTTCTCCGTCCTCCTTCTCGCCCTCCTGG
This sequence comes from PVC group bacterium, assembly GCA_040773245.1. Taxonomy (GTDB): domain Bacteria; phylum Auribacterota; class Erginobacteria; order Erginobacterales; family Erginobacteraceae; genus Erginobacter. Next base: position 2,152 of record JAXGWO010000064.1, on the reverse strand, counting down.
CCGCCGTTGCCGTCTCCCTCACCGCCAAGGCCTGGCAGGGCGGGGTCCTGGCCCTCTTTCTCCTCCCCCTGCCCTGGGCGATCGGATTCGCCGCCTACCCGGCCGGGTACTGGTGGCCGATCGTCGCCGGGGAGGCGGCAACCGCCCTCGCCCTGGCCGGGGCGCTGCTCGGCAACTACGCCGTCGAGGGCCGGCAGAAGGCCTTCATCAAAGGGGCCTTCAAGCATTACCTCTCGGGGGCGGTGATCGAGCAGTTGATCGGAAATCCCTCCCAGCTCCGGCTGGGCGGAGAGCGCAAGGAACTGACGATCTTCTTCTCCGACATCCAGAAGTTTTCCACCTTCTCCGAGCGGCTCGACCCGCCCGCCCTGATCGCGCTCCTCAACGACTTCCTCTCCGATATGACCGAGATTATCCTCGAGGAGGAGGGGACGCTCGACAAGTACATCGGGGACGCGATCGTGGCCTTCTGGAACGCCCCCCTGACCCAGGGCAACCACGCGCAGAGGGCCATCCGGACGGCCCTGCGCTGCCAGAAGAAGCTCGCCGCCCGGCGGGAGGAGTTCAAGAGCCGGACCGGCGTCGACCTCCATATGCGGATCGGGGTCAATACCGGGGAGGTGGTGGTCGGAAATATGGGGTCGCGGGAGCGGTTCGACTACACCGTCCTCGGCGACGCCGCCAACCTCGCCTCCCGGCTGGAGGGGGCCAACAAGGCCTTCGGGACCTACCTGATGGTCTCCCAAAGCGCCTGGGAGGCGGCCGGCGGGGCCTTCTCCGGGCGGGAGCTGGGGAAGATCCGGGTGGTGGGGCGGAAGACCCCGGTCACGGTCTTCGAACCTTGGGGAGAGAAGGGGGAGAAGGTGCCGGAGGAGTGGGAATCGTTTGCCCGGGGTCGGGATCTGTGCTATAGAGGCGCCTGGAAAGAAGCCCTCGAGATCCTGGAGAAGCTCCCGGACGACCCCCCGTCCCGGGTCTACGCCGAACGCTGCCGGAAGCTGCTGGCGGAATCCGATTCGGGCTGGGACGGGATCTGGAACCTGACCGAGAAATAACCGATGAAAGTCACCTTCTACGGCGTCCGGGGGACCAGCCCGGTGACCGGCTCCGAATTCGCCGGATACGGCGGGGAGACGACCTCGGTCCTGGTCGAGGGGGAGGGGGGGGAGCTGATCGCCGTCGACGCCGGAACCGGCCTGCGGGCCCTGGGCCGGGACCTGGAGAAGAAGCCTTCCGACGGGTCGAGACCCCTCCTCCTGATGACCCACTACCACCTCGACCACCTGATGGGGCTGCCGGCCTTCGCCCCCCTCTACCGGGAGGGGGCCCGCCTGACCATCGCCGCCCCCTTGAGGAAGGGGAGGGAGCCGAAGACGGTGATCACCCGGATCTTCTCCGCCCCCTTGTGGCCGCTCCAGATCGAGAATATCCCCGCCCGGGTCGAGTTCCGCACCCTGGCCGGGTCCTCGGCCGGCGGGCCCCTGACCCGGGGAGGCTTGAAGATCCGCTGGACCCCGCTCCACCACCCGGGCGGCTCCACCGCCTACCGGTTCGACGAGCCGGCCACCGGGGCCTCCTTCGTCTTCGCCACCGACGTGGAGTGGAGGGAGTCATCCCCGGCGGAGCGGGAAGCTTTTATCAAACTCTGCCTCGAACCCGTGCCCGGCGATCTGCTGGCCTTTGACGGCCAGTACGGGGAAGAGGAGTACCCCCGCTTCCGCGGCTGGGGGCACAGCACCCGGCTCGACGCCGTCGAGGCGGCCAGGGCGGCCGGGGCGAAGCGGCTTCTGGTCACCCACCACGACCCGTCCAGCGACGATCGGACCCTGGCGGCGGTCGAGGAGGAACTGGCCCGGAATTTCCGCTCCGCCCGGCTCGCCCGGGAGGGGATGACCGTGAGGCTGCCCGGCCGGCGGGGAAAGAAGCAGCAATGAACGCCTACCTCCCGGTCATCATCCGCATCGGCTTCTTCCTCGTCCTGGCCCTGGTTTCCTTTCTCCTCACCGCGCCCCTGCGCCGCCGGGCCAAAAGGATCGGGGAGGGGGAGACCGGCTGGCGGCCCGCCCTCCGTTACCTGGCCGGGCGGATCGCCTTCCCCCTGGCCGTCCTGATATTGACCCGGCCCGGCTACCTGGCGGCCGCCGCCATCTGG
>JAXGWO010000063.1:0-9517 GCA_040773245.1 PVC group bacterium | reverse complement strand
TCGGCACCGCGGTCGGGGTCGGGGTCGACGTCGGCGCCGCGCTCGGGGTCGGGGTGGGGGTGATTATCCTCGGGGTCGGGGTCGGGGTCGGGACCTCCGGCGTCGGGGTGACCAGGCAGGCCACCAGGATATCGTCCAGGCCGATGTTCCCCCTGACCTTGGTGTAGCTGAACCTCACCTGGCTGGTGGACGGGTTCAGGGCCAACCCGGTGAAGAGCATCCCCGAGGTCGGCAGCGGAACGATGGAGGTGACCTCGTTCCAGGAGTCCGACCAGAACTCCTCCACCAGGAGGGTGCTGGTGTCGTCGGTCCCCTGCCCCTTCACCCAGAACTGGATCCACGCCCCTGCCGAGAAGGGGGCCGTCGTGACCGAGTCATCGGTGGCGTCGAGCTTGAGCGCGGGGGAGAGATAGCCGTAATTAGTCGCCGTGGTGTAAACGTTCCAATCGGCGATCCCGGTGAAAGTCCAGTCGGTGGGGACCGTCCAGTCCGGCTCGACAAACCCGTCGAAACCCTCGCTGATCCGGGTGCAGATCTCCGGCGTCGGAGTCGCCGAAGGGATCGGGGTGGCCGTCGGGGGCGCGCTCGGTGTCGGGGTCGGCGTTATTATCCTTGGTGTCGGGGTCGGGGTGATCACCCTGGCCGTGGGGGTCGGCGACGGAGACGGAGTCAGCGGGGTCGGGGTGGCGGTCGGGGTGGCGGTCGGGGGCGGGGTCGGCGTGGCCGGGAAGTCGATCCGCACGTCGTCCAGACCGATATTGCCGGCGTCCTTGGTGTAGTCGAAGCGAATCCGCCGGGTCAGGTCTCCCAGTTCGTAGGGCCCCATTATGACAGCTTCATTGGAGAGCTCGCAGAGTTCGGTCAGGGTGGCCCATTCGGTGAAATACTCCTCCACCAGGAGGCAGCTGGGGGCGGTCACGTCCTGCCCCTGCCCCTTCAGCCAGAAGGTGAGCACGAAGTCGGTGTCGGCGGTGAAGGTCCGGGTGGTGACCCGTTCCCCGGTATCGTCAAGCTTCAGGGAGGGGGAGGCCTTCCCGTAGTTGGTGGCGGAGGTGTAGACGGCGAAGGCGTTCTCGAAGATCCAGCAGCCCGGATAGGTCCCGGTGTCGAAGTTATCGAAACCCTCGTGGATCGGGGCCAGGGAGCATCCGGCCACCGGGATGTCGAAGGACTTCATCACCGGCATATGCCCGCCCAGCGTGGTCGTATCGCCGGCCTGGATACCCAGTTCGGCCTCGACGTCGGGGAAGACCCGGCTGTCGAAGACGATACCCTGGGTGTAGGTCCCGCTCCCCACGTAGGAGGTGGTGTGGTAACCGTCCAGCACGCTGTTCGGCATCACCCAGTCGTAGTCGTAGTTCCGGTTGATGCTGGTGTCGGCGTCTCCGTTGTGGTCCGCCGGGGTGTGGTCGTCGGCGTAGAGGAAGTTGTTGAAGGTGGTGACGCAGGCCTCGGTCCGATCCGGGGTGTTGAGGTCTCCCCCGACCACTATGAACTGGCCGGCATCAAAATTGGCGGTCACCTGGGCCCAGATGGCCTGGGCCTCGTTGTCGCGGTCGGTGGCGGTGCCGCCGTTGTAGAGGTGGACGGAGACCACCTGGAGGTTCGTATCGCCGGGGGCGTCGATCACCGCCCAGGCGAAGTCCCGGTCGGAGACAACCGTGTCCGGCCACTCCCCGGCGGTGAGGATGGTCCAGCGGCTGATCACCCCGTTGGGGATGGAGTCGCCCGGTTCGCTCTCGCAGTAATAGTCGAAGTCGGTCCCGAAGACGTCGTCCACGTAGTCGCGCAGGGTCCCCGAGGAGACGGTCCATTCCTGGATGAGGACGACATCGGGGTCCAGCCCCTGGAAGATCCGGGTGTCCGGGTCGCCCCCGTACTGGACGCCGGTCCCGGGCAGGTTGGCGGACATTATCTTGATCACCAGCGACCCGGGGATGGTCGGGCTGGGCGAGGCGGTGAAGACCGGTGTCGCGGTCGCCAGGGGGGTGACCGTCGGTGACGGGGTGACAATCTTCGGGGTCGGGGTTGGCGTGACCACCTTGGGGGTCGGGGTCGCTGTCGGCGGCGGGGTGGTTCCGTCGAAGACGCTATTCACCGCCCCCGGCGAACCGAGAACATCGTTCGATCCGGAATCGGTGGCGAAGGCCGTCCCGCTCCAGGTCGCCCAGTTGGTCGAGATGGTCCCATAGAGTGACGGGTTGATCCGTTCCATCGTCCCCACCCCGACCGCTCCGGCAAACCAATCGCCGCTCGGCTGGTTGGCCGCGTCAACCAGGGTTCCCCCGCCGTTGGGAGCGTTGTAGAGCAGAAGCTGCCCGGGCGAGGTGTTGTTCATCGCGATCGTCGCGTCCCAGATCTCCACGTCCGCGCCCGTGGCGAAGATGGAGTTGAAATGGCCGTAGACCAGGTAGCCCCCGGCCGGGATGGTTGTGGTCGTCCAGCCGTCAACGGCGGAGAAGTTGATCATCACGCCGGTATCGGCCCCGTAGATCGACCAGCCGGAGATATCGACGGCACTCGAGGGGTTCGGGTTGTAGAACTCGATCCACTCGTGAGTCGTACTGTAGGTCGTCCCCATCCAGGCGATCTCGTTGATCACCACGTCCAGGCTGGGCACCACGGTCGGGGCCGGGGTCGCCGTCGGGACCGGCGTGTTCCCCGGGGTCGGCGTCACGAAGTCCTCGTCCACGTGGTGGTTGACCAGCCCGGAGTCGCTCAGCGCCCGGGCCCCCGCCCCCCCGCTCACCGTGTAGAAGAGCCCGTCGGTGGAGACGGTGATCTTCACCGTCCCGTCGAGCGCCGGGGTCTCGCTCCCCGTCGTCCAGGAGTAGTCCATATTTTCCGGGGCCCAGTTGGCCGACCCCTGGTCGCCCGGCATCAGGCGGATGATCCGCTGGGGGGCAGGGTCCACCACCGCCTGGAGGTTCTCCACCACCTCGACCCGCGGGTGCTCAAACGAGTTGTTCCAGACCGAGATCAGGGCCACCTCGGGGTCCATGTTCCCGAAGAAGGCCGGGGAACTGATCCCGTAAGTGTAGGATCCGTGGTGGTCTACCAGAAGGACATCCACCCCCGCCCCGTCCCGGTAGCCCCGCAGATCCGTGACCACGTCGTCCACCGCCAGCTCCCCCGACCCCTCCAGATCGGACCCGAGGTAGAGATCGAACCCGGCCGCCCCGGAAACGGCGTTGAAGGAGACAACCGCCGAGATCGACTTGTTGTTCTCGTCGACCCCGGTGGTGATGGTGGAGCGTCCCCGGATGTAGATCTCGTTGGTGGTGTTGGTCGCCCCCACCGACATAAACTGGAGCATCGCCGTCTGACCGCTGTAAGTGCCGAGCACGATATCGCTCGAGCCGTCCAGCGTCACCGTCTGCCGCTTCCCGGAAGCGGTGACCAGGTCGTAGTAGCCGGCGTCGATCGCGACGCCGTCGTGGTTCGTCGTCCCCCCCCGGTCGTAGAAAGTCCCGAACGCCGAATCCCCCCCCAGCGCCGTGTGCAGGGTGCTCAGCCCGCCGATGTGGTCGTAATCGTAATGCCCGGCGACCGCGTAGTCGATGTAGCTGAGGCCGTTGGCGTCCATAACCGCCTTGATCTGGTTGCCCGAATCGGTCCCGCCCCCTTCGTCGTAGAGCACCACCGTACCGTCCGGCCCCTTGATCAACGTGGCGGTCCCGGCGGCCCCGTACTGGGAGACGAACCAGATCTCCATCGGGCCCTGGGCGAAAAGAGATCCGGCAAATAAAATAACCCCGGCCAGCAATACCAGTGGCAGGGAAATCCAGATTCCCCGTGAATGCATATGGTCTTTCCTCAACTATGGGCCTGCCCTGAAGGCAGGGGATTATTGATCCGGCAACTGTACAAGATTCCACGACAACAAATCTATATTAATATAAGGTGGAAAATCCCCGGTGTCAACCTAAAAAAACAATTAAAAATTAGTTAATTCCCTGCTCCCGGAGCAGGCGGTCGAGGTCCTCCCTCGCCTCCCGGTGGTCCGGGTTGATCCGCAGCGCTTGAGTGTAATGGGCGATGGCCTCTTCCGCCATCCCCTGCCGGGACCGTGCCTTGCCGAGGTTGAAGTGGATTGAATCATTGAGCGGCTTGTATTTCAAGGCCTCCCGGTAACTCTTCACCGCTTCCTCGTACTCTCCCCGTCGGAAGTGGATCGCCCCCACGTTGTTGAGACTCTCGGCCAGGTCGGGGCGGAGCCGGAGAGCCGCTTGGAAATACTTCAGGGCCTCGTCGAGCCGATCCATCCGGAAGAGCACGCTGCCGAGGTTGTTGTAGGAATGGGCGATGTCCGGGCGCAGGAGAATCACCTGCCGGTAACACTCCGCCGCCCGCGGGTAATCCTCGCGCAGGGTGTGGATATTCCCCAGGTTGTTCCAGGCGCGGATGGCCCTGGGCTGGAGGCGGATGACCTCCTCGTACTCCCGGACCGCCTGGTCCCACTCCTTCCGGTCGGTGTAGGCGAGGGCCAGGTCGTAGTGCCACCGGTCCAGCTTGGGCTGGTAGCCGGCGAAATCGATCGAGAAGAGGGCGAAGAGAACCGCCGCGGCCCCCGTCCAGAGGAGGCCCCCTCCCCACTCCCGCCGCGCGAATTTCCCCCCCACGGCGGCAACCCCGTAAGCCCCGAGACAGAGCAGGAAGGGGATGATCGGAACCCGGTAACGGGCGGCGGCGGCGAAAGGCAGCATCGAGAGGAAATAGCTCCCGATGAACACAATCAGGAGCACGGTTGCTTCCCACCGTCTTCTCGCTGCGGCATCCGCCGGGGCAGCTTTCCGGTTCTCCACAAAGAGGAGGGAGAGACCGGCCAGGGCCAGCGCCATCACCAGGGGAAAGTTCAGGGGGATCGAACTCAGGACCGGGGAGTACTTCCGGGCGAAATGGATCTCCTTCAGGTTGCCGATCTCCCGGGGACCCCAGAAGAAGAGGGTCTTCTTGCCCAGAAGACTCAGGAAGCCCAGGGGGTATTCCCGGATGTAATCGAACGCCTGGTTGGCCAGATAGGAGGAGGCTTCCCGGTGGGTGAGTTCCCGGCCGGAGATCCTCTCCAGCCGCCGGACGATCCGGGGCCAGTCGAAGGGGGTCCCCAGGTCCTCGATCCCGGGGATGATGTGGACGGTTCCGTCGGTGACCGCGTTGTTGGCCACCGCCAGGCTGAGCCCCAGGTTGGTGGTCAGGGGGACGAACTCCCCGGAGACCGCCAGGTTGCGGACCGCGGGGGGAACCAGCATCACTACCGTTCCCAGGACCAGACCCGGGGCGGTCTTCCACCAGATCCCCCCCTGACTTCTCCGGCGGAGGATCCAGAACAACCAGAGGACGGCGAACGGGAGGAAGAGGAGGATGTTGGGCCGGAAGAGCGCGGAGAATCCCAGGATCAGGCCCCCGGCGAGGCAGCGGAGGAAGCTCGCCTTTTCCGTCAGGCGGGCCAGGACCAGGATCAGCCAGAGACCGAGCAGGACGGTGGCCGGTTCCCCCACCATTTCTCCCTCGAAGTAGATGAACGCCCAGTAGAACGCCATCAGGGCGGCCAGGACCAGCCCGGCCGCCCTCCCCCACCATCGGCGGCCGAGAATGAACGCCAGCAGGACGCTCCCCAGGCCGATGGCCATATTGGCGATCCGGGGAGCGATATAGTCCATCCGGATCCGGTAGATTAAAGAGAGAAAGTAGGGATAACCCGGCGGCCGGTAGAACGGGTGGCGGAAGACCTGGGGGTCCTCTTCCCCGCTGGGCACCACCCAGTACCCGGTGACCAGGCCCCGGGCCCAGTAGTCGTGGTAACTCTGGTCAATGGCGGGGTGGGCGAAGTCCGGGTTGCCGGCGTTCTCAACCAGGTAAAGGACCCGCAGGATAAGACCGAGGAGGATGATTCCGGCCAGGACCCATATCCCCCCCCGCTTCCCCGCCGATTTCTCTCTCCCGCTCTTCACAAGCGGTAAGTTAACCGGAAAGAAGGCGGGATGTCAAACCGAAGCCGCTGAGCAGGATGGTGGCGGTTCCCGATTGGCGCTCTACGCTATGCTCTCCGCGCCTTACCTGGCGACGGGGAGGTCCCTGCCGGAGCCGAAGTAGGTCCGGGTCACCCCCCGAACCGCCCAGAGACCGGACCGCGGACGGAAGATTCCCGGGACCAGCCGCCAGTAACTTTCACCGTGCAGGGGGACCGGCAGGTCCCCGGCGGCGCCGAAATAGAACCGGCTCCCGCCCCGGACCGCCCAGAGCCCGTTCGCCGGCCGGAAGACCGAGGGGGCGCCGGTTCCATCCCCGGAATAATCACCCGGGACCGGGATGTCGGACTCCCCGCCGAAGTAGAACCGGCTCATCCTCCTGATCGCCCAGAGCCCGCTGGCGGAGCGGAAGACAGCGATCTCGGTCTTCCCGTCGCCGGTGTAATCCCCGGGAACCGGGGAATCTCCCGCGGTGCCGAAATAAACCCGGGTCAATCCCCGGATCGCCCAGAGCCCGCTGGACGGGCGGAAGACCGCCGATTCGGTCTGGCCACGGCCGGCGTAATCCCCGGCCAGCGGGATATCTCCCTTCCGGCCGAAGTAATGGCGGGAGATCGCCCGGACCGCCCAGAGACCGGTTCCCGGGCGGAAGACCGCGATGTCCGCAACGCCGTCGCCATCATAGTCGCCGACCACCGGGATGTCGCCCCCCGCTCCAAAATACAGACGGGTCACCTCCCGAATCGCCCAGAGGCCGCAATCGGGACGGAAGACGGCGATATCGGAGATACCGTCACCGTCGTAATCGACGAAGTCCGTGATGATGGGCAGTGGGCAGTGGGCAGTGGGGAGTGGTGTGGGGAGTGGGGAATGGGGAATGGGCGTCGGGGAATGGGGAATGGGGAATGGGGAATGGGAAGGGACGGGGGTCGGGGTGGGGACGCACGAACCGCTATCGATCACCCGGTTATACTCGGAGGGGTCGTAGGCGAACTCGCCCCCATTCTCTCTCGGAACGGCGTCCACCGGGCCGTACCACTCGCTCTCCCCGGAGGTGTCCACCGCTTCCAGCTGGTAGTAGTAGGTGACGCCGGTCTCCACCTCCCGGTCGAGGAAGAGGTAGCGCCCGCCGGACGGGCTGGAGAGCAGGCCGAGGATGAAATCGCTCACCGGCAGGTATGGACCTTCCCCGCTCCGGGACCGGTGGACGAAGAATCCCAGGTTGTTCCGCTCCAGGCCGGTCTCCCACTCCACCGCGACCAGGCCGTCGTAGCCGGCGGCGGTCAGTTCCTTCAGCCTCACCGCGGTCGGCGTGTCGTCGGGTTCCTCGGAGCAGCAGATCCCCAGGGCGACCAGGGTCACGTCGCCGGTGAGGATTTCGGCCTCGGAATCGCTGGTCGAGTGCCGAAGCGTCGCGGTGTGGGTCCCGGTCTCGGTCACCAGCTCGCTCAGGCCGAAGAGCCCGCTGGCCGCGAGATCGTCGGAACCGGAAAGGTAGGTCTCGCTCTCCTCGGTAACCGACGCCGGGTCGGAGGCGACGGTGAGGTCGTGGGAGGCTATCCTTCCCCCGGCCCCCGAGCCGCCTTCGACGGTGAAGCTGGCCGCGGCCAGGATCTGGTCCCCCGCCTCGGCGTAGAGATACGCCTGGCTCCCGAAGATATCCGTCAGCTCGGTGAAATTCGTCCCCGCCTGGCCGGGGAAAGCCGCGCTCCGCCGGGAGGAGATGAACCAGTTCTCCCCGCCGCTGTCCTCGGCGCTGAGGGCGATGGCGATCAGGGTGGCGTTGAGGGTCTTCATCGTCCCGGAGTCGGTGGCGTGGCGGACGGTGGCGGTGCGGCTCCCCGCCGAAAGAATGTCGGAGAGGCCGACCAGGGTCACCGTCCCCAGGTCGTCGGTCCCGGAGAGGTAGCGCCGGACGGGTTGCCCCACCGTCACCCCCTCCACCTGGAGGTCCCAGGTCCCGGTCTTCCCGGCGCCGGCGGAGGACTCGGCGTTGAGGACCGCGGCCACGAAAACCTTGCCGCTGGTCTCCAGCGTGAAGTCGGCGCTCAACCCGCTGACCTCGGTGAAGGAAGCGGTGTCGGTGGTCCACCCGGCCGGGCCGATCACGGACTGTCCGTAAGGGAGCGCGGTATTGCCGTCCGCGCTGACCAGGGGCAGGGCCACCAGGTCGGCGTGCAGCGTGCGGACCGGGTTCCCCGCGTCGCTGGTGGCGTGGCGGAGCTGGGCGTTGCGGATACCCTCGGGCAGGGAGTCGAAGATGTGAACCGCCCCCGAGGTCGCCCGGTCGCCGGGGCCGCTGAGGTAGCGGCTGACCGGCTGGCTGGTTTGCGTCCCGTCCAGGGTCAGGTCCCAGGATCCGGTCGCCGGGCCGGAGACCGCCTCCGAGCCGAAGGAGGAGAAGACCGCCACCGCCCCCGTCCCGGGGAGCCGGACGTTGACCTCGAGGCCGAGGTCGGTGAGGTCGGTGAAGTCGGCCTGGGCGGTCTGGCGGGAGAAGCGATGGACGTCGAAGCACTTGTCAGGGACGGAGTAGATCCCGGCGTCCCGGGTGTTGTCGATCTGCCCGGTGGCGAGATTGATGGTCGCCGTCCTCCCGGTCTTGATGACCGGATCGCTGTCCAGGGCCGGGTCGCCGCCGCGGTTGCGGGGGCTGAAGGCGTACCCCTCCGGCAGGCCGGAGAACTCCAGGTAGTAATCCCCCGGATTGACGGCGCTGAAGGCGTAAAAACCGCTGCCGTCGGTGACCCGGTAGCCGACGTAGGAGTTGTTGCTCCGGTAGAGGTTGACGATGATGCCGCCCAGGCCGATTTCGCCCGGATCCTGGATGCCGTTCTTGTTCAGGTCCTCCCAGACGAAGTTGCCCAGCAACGCCGGACCCGGCGAGGGGGTGGGAGCCGCGGTGGGTGTGGGGGTGACCGAGGGCGTCGGGGTCACGCTGGGCGTGGGGATCGCGGTGGGCGTGGGTGTTGGGGTCTTGAAATTGTTCGGGGTCGGCGTAATGCTCGGGGTGGGACTGGGCGTCCTGTACCCGGCCGGGGTGGGCGTGACCGACGGGGTCGCCGTGATCGGCGGCCGCGGAGTGGGCGACGGCGTCACCGTGGGGGAAGGCGTCGGGGTGGACGAGGGCGTCGGGGTGGCCGAGGGCGTCGTGGTCGGGGTAACCGTCGGAGTCGGGGTGACGGTCCGGGTCGGTGTCGGGGTGGCCCAGTAGCAGACGGTCAGGAAGACCTCGGTCACCTGGGCGGTCCGGGACTGCGACTGCTGGTGCTGGATCACGGTCTGAATACCGTCGATCTCCGACGGCTCCCAATCCAAACCGGTGTAGGGGTTGACCAACCACTGGAGGGAATGCGTTTCGCCGCCGTAAAGGGCATAGGCGACGGTGGTGTCAATCCCGCTGACCAGGTAATCCGTTCCCTCGACGTTGATCCCCATCCCCATCAGTAGCTGCTGGCCGGTGGTGTTCCGGGCGCGGAAGTAGGCTTCGACGACGGCGATCTTCCCCCCGGAGGGGAAATCCCCCATCCCGTAACGGTCGATGTTGT
>JAXGWO010000062.1:0-10046 GCA_040773245.1 PVC group bacterium | reverse complement strand
TGACCACGGCAATCCCGATATCCCCCGCACCCCAACGGGGTGCCACATCATTCACCCCAACGGGGTGAAACATCATAGCCCGGGGCGCAGCCCCGGGTTTGACCACGGCAATCCCGATATCCCCCGCACCCCAACGGGGTGCTACATCCTTCCAGGGAAACGCAACAATGGATAACGGACGGCCGAGAACGGGATTTTCCTGTTATTTTCCCCGTTTGCTTATTATTATATTTGGACTATGGTCGTGCTGCAGATAATCGCGCTCTGGTTGGCCTCGACGGCGGTCGGGGCGGCGGCCTTCCCGCTGGTCTTCTCCGTCTGCCCGCGGCTGAAGGACCGGGGCTGGGCCGTCTCCCGGATCGTCGGGCTGGTCCTGACCGCCTTCCCCGCCTGGATCCTCTCCCACGCCCGGATCCTACCCTACGGGACCGTCTCGGTAATTCTCTCCCTGGTGATCCTGGGCGGTGTCTCCTGGCTGATGTCTCGGGGCAGGGGGAAGGAGCTGGCCGCTTTTCTCCAAGAGAAGAAGAACCTGCTGCTGACCATCGAGGGGATCTTCCTCCTCTTCTTCCTCCTCTTCCTCCTCTTCGTCGCCCTCAACCCGAATATCGACCCCGACAGCGAGCGGTTTATGGATTATGCCCTGCTCAATGGGATCGAGAAGACCGCTTACTTCCCCCCCTCGACCCCTGGATGGCGGGGAAGACGATGAACTACTACTATTACGGCTTCATCGTCGTCTCCGCCCTGCGCAAGCTGGTCCCCTTCATCCCCCTCCCGGTCTTCTTCAACCTGGTCATCGCCTGGCTTTACGCCGCCCTGGTCTCGGCCTGCTTCGGGATCGGCTACAACCTGACCGGGAAGAGGATCTACGGCCTGGCCGCCGTGGCGGCGATAATGCTGATCGGCAACCTCGATGGCGCGATCCAGGTCTTCGGTAAAGGCTACGCCCATTTCGGCCTCTTTAACAGCGCCCGGGTGATGGTCCAGAACGGGCCGGACGGCGAGATCCTCGACTACCCGATCAACGAATTCCCCGCCTTCAGCCTCGGCTACGGCGATCTCCACCCCTACGTCATCACCTACCCCATCAACCTGGCCATCCTCAACCTCCTCCTCAACCTGGTTCTGGCCGCCGCCGCCGGTTGGAAAGCGCTGGGCGAAAGACGGGGGGAAACAATCGCTTCCCTGCTGGTCTTTTCGATGGTGATCGGCTGCCTCCCCGGTGCCCACACCTGGGATTATCCGGTTTACCTGGGGATCGCCGCCTCCATCTTCCTCTTCCTGATCTGGAAACACCCGCCCGGGGAGGGCTCGACGGAGGAGAAGATCCGGGCCGGGTTGAAGATGATCTCCCCGGCGGCCGCCCTGGCGGCGCTCAGTTTCTTCCTCTACCTCCCCTTCAACCTCCCCTTCTTCCGGGAACAGGCCGGACAGGAACGGGGAGGTTTCGGGCTCGTCTCCCTGCGGACCCCGGCCGGGCTCTTCCTGATCGCGATGGGGATCTTCGTCTTCTTTCTCTTCCTTTACCTGGCCGGGCACCTGGGAAAGGCGAGCCGGAAATCAGTCGGGAAGGAGGGCAGAAAACTGTTTCTCCTCTTCACCGCCGGGACGGCGGTTGTCCTGCTCTTCGAGGCCGGCAACTCCTGGCTCGACCAGACCTTCGTCCTGGCCGGCTTCCTCTTCCTGGCCTGCCTCGCCCTGCTCGTCTTCGGCTCCCCGGAGCGGGAGGAAGGTTTCATCTTGATCATCTCCCTGGCCGCCCTGGCCCTGGTGATCTTCTGCGAGTTCTTCTTCCTGGCCGACCATTACCGGGGGGGCGGCTACGAGCGGATGAACACGATGTTCAAGTTCTACACCAACGCCTGGCTGCTGCTCGGCACGGCCTCGGTTTATTCGATCTACTACCTCAACCGGCTCCTGCAGGACGCCCCCGGCTGGCGTTTCTCCTGGAAGATCGTCACGGTGCTGGTCCTGGCCGCGGGCTTCTTCTTCCCCCTGGGGGCGGTCGGGGAGCGGATCCGGAACCTGCGGCAGCCGCTGACCCTGGACGGGACCGCCTACATCTCCCGTCCCGTCCCCGCGGGCCATCTCAAGGAGTGGAGCTGGGACGCCGGGGACTGGGCGGCGATCCGGTGGATGAACAAAAACATCCCCGGCCGGCCGGTCGTTTTGGAATCCGGGAGTATGACCAACGGGGCCGGCCAGGAATCGGCCGCCTACCACTGGGCCTCCCGGGCGGCCACCTTCACCGGCCTGTCGATCCCGATCGGCTGGGCCAACCACGAGGCGGGGTGGCGGAACGACTGGAAGGAACCCGGCGAGCGGAAGAAGGACGTCGATCTTCTCTACCGGACCACGGACCTCAACTCCGCCATCTTCCTCCTCGGGAAGTACGGGATCGAGTACGTCTTCATCGGCTCCGTGGAGCGAGACCGCTACCCGGAGGAGGGACTGAGCAAGTTCGCCCGGCTGGGGGAGCTGGTGTACCGGGAAGGACCGGTGGAGATCTGGTGGGTGGCCGGAAACCGGCAATCGGTAAACGGTAATCGGTAATCAGTGGGCAGTGGTAAAGACCGATTACCGTTTACCGATTACCGCTGACTTTCCTCTTCGAGGAAAGTCAGACGCATATTGGTCAGAACGGGGTGGGCGGTGGCGGCGTTGGGGCCGGTCCGATAGAACATCCTCTCCGGAAAGAGGTCGTCCGGCCAGAGGAGCCGCTCGTAGTAAACCGTGGTCTTCGACCCCAGCGGCCAGGACATCCCGACGAAGATGTGCTTCTGGTCGGTGACAAAGGTAAAACTCGACCACTCCCCCTTCTTCTCCGCGGCCAGATACTCCGACTCCGCCACCAGGAGATCCGGCTTCCCGTCCCGGTCGGTATCGGCCCAGGCCACCAGCCTGAACCCCCCCGCCTCGCCGGGGGCGGCGTGGGCCGCCTCCAGAACCATCCGGTCGGATCGCCGCTTCCAGGGGTTGACCTCCCAGACCTGGAGGTTGTAGTAATCGGCCAGGAGGGTCCGTTCGGTCAGGTACTCCTGGTGGCGGACCGCCACCGGGAAACCGGACGGAGGCGGGGTCCTCTCCGAGAAGACCAGGAAGACCCGGAAGGCCCCGGACTGGAGGCCGCCGGCCGGGGAGAGATCTCCGGGGCGGGACTTCCCCGGCCCGAGGTACTCCGACTCCCCGACCGGAAGGACCCGGCTCTCCTCCCAGATCCTCCAGTCGTCGTCCACCAGGTACTTGTAGAGCGAGAGCCGCGCCGGGTCCTTGGAGAAAGTCGGGCCCTCGAAGACCTCCGGGTCCTCGAAGTACCGGTAATCCCCGGCCAGGTCGACCCAGCATCCGGGGTCGTTGAGCCCCGGGGCAAACCGGATCTCCACCTCGACCTCGGATTTCCCGACCATCCGTTCCAGGTCGACCGGCACGGTGTACCACTGCCGGACATCCGCCATCGTCCGCCCGGTCTCCCGGAGATAGATCGGGAAGGCCCGCCGCTTGTCGGGGGGAACCCAGGAATCGGGATCGGCGGTAAGACCGTCCTGGAACCGGCGGACGACCTCGCCGTCCACCGAGACGGTCAGTTCGTAGCGGCGGGCCGGACCGGAGACCAGGTCGAGTTTCAGCTCCCCGGAACGGTACCGGGTGAGATCGTCAGGCAAGGAGATCTTCTGTCTGACTATCTGCTCCGGGCCGGAGAGGCGGACCGACCACTCCCTCCCCCAAGGGTGGACCTGAAAGGCGGAGAGAAAGACCAGGAGCAGAAATAGCGGGGGAAGCACCGCCGCCACCCACCTCTTCCAACCCGACGCCCGGCCGCGGTAGTTCCGATGAAGGAGCGGGACCAGGGAGACGAAGAAGAGGGAGACGACCAGCATCCGCCAGAGCCCGGCCCCCCGGAAGGAATGGCCGGGAAGAAACAGGAGGATGAAACGGGGCCGGGCGAGGAGGCTGAGGACGGCCAGGACGGAGGAGATCAGGAAGAACAGGATGAAGCGCCCGGACCGGTCGCGCCGCCGGAGAAAGTCGGCCGCCCCGACCACGGCCTGCTCGGCGAAGAACACCCCGGCCAGGATCATCAGCGGCATCTGGGTAATCCCGTAGCGGGCTTCCAGATCGGCGGCGAAGGACATCCCCCAGCCGTAAACCAGGGAGACGGTCACCGGCCAGGACTTCAGTCCCCGGACGGGAAGGAGGGCCAGACCGAAGAGCCCGGCGATCAGCAGGATCCGGTTAAAGACGTCGCCGCCGGACGGGGAGAGAAGATAGGACTGGAGAAAGTCGTTGTAGGCCCTCTGGCAAAAGAGCCAACCCTTGGCCAGGAGGACCGGGATCGCCTTCTGGGGCTCCTGAAGCAGGATCTGGAAATAGGCCTCCAGGTAACGTTCGTCGGCCGCCCCGGGGTGGCGTCCCATCGGGATCGAACGCAGGATCTCTCCCCCGGGATCGGCTGTGGTCTGGAGACCGCGGTTGGGGGGGTAGATCCCGCAGTACATCGCCAGGCCGTTGCGCCAGCTCCCGCTGATGAACCGCCGGCCGTGGCGGTCGACCTGGGGGGTCCAGAGAAGACGGGGCACGATGATCACGGCTAGGCCAAGAATGAAAAAGTAACTCGACCAGGGAAGGGACCGGAGCAGTCTCTGCCTTCCGGATTCTCCCGGGCGAACGGACAGCCATTTGCGCGCCGCCAGGCCGGCCAGCAACATCGGGAAGTACAGGAGGTAAATATACTGGAAGAAGGTCCGGGTGATCACCATCAGGGCGGTGGAGAACCCGGCCAGGAAAATTAACCACCACGACCCCCGCTCCAGCGAGAGAACCAGCAGCCAGACGGTGAGGAGGAAGACGAAGATCGCCAGGGTCTCGGTCAGGATCCTCCCCTCCGAGAGCACGAACGGCACGTAAAAAGCCCCGATCAATGTGGAGATCAGGGCCACCCGGCGGCTGCAGACCCGAACGCCGATCAGGTAGAGGAGGAGGAGACTGAGCGTCCCCAGTATCCCCTGGGCGATCCGGACGGCCCCGAAATCAGCCCCGGCTAACAGGTAGACCAGGGAGACGAAGAGGGGATAGAGTTCGCACTTGGGGAGCGCCATCTCGTAGGCCTTCTTGAAGTGCTCCAGAAAGGCCTCCCGGTCGGGCCAGGCGGAAAAGGCCTCGGCGAACTCCCGCGCCTGGATATGGTACCCGGCGGCGTCCCAAACCACCGGGACCTGGGAATGGCGGGAGAAGAAATTCAGCCGGAAGAGAAAACCAGCGACCAGGATCAGGAGCACGCCGCCAATGGAGATGTATTTCGCTCGACCCTTCATCTGACGGGATATCTGCGGATAGGTTAACTTCTCGGGATAAGATTAGTCGCAACCCGGGCAAATATCAAGGAAACTTACCGGGGAGTCAGGCCGCGAAAAGGTAGGCAACAGAGGCAAAAATCCTTATAATGGCCTCCATACAAACGGGCTGGAGAATCATCCGAATCCGGGCCGAGTTCAATCCTATGAGGATGCAGGAACAATTGTATTCCATCTTCGACGCCACCACGGAGAACCATTGGTGGTTTGTCGGACGGAGGAAGATCGTTCTTAACCTGGTCCGGAAGATCACCGCCGGGGACCCGCGGCCCCGGATACTGGATATCGGCTGCGGGGCCGGCGCCACCCTGAAGCGTCTGGAGGAGCTGGGCGAAGCGACCGGGGTGGATATCTCGGGCCAAGCGGTAAGTTACTCGCGTCAGCGCGGCTGCCGGAGGATCTGCCGGGTCGAAGAGGAACAGCTGCCGTTCGGAGACGACACGGTCGACCTGGTGGTCTCTTTGGATGTTATCGAGCATCTCGATAATGACTACCTACACCTGCGGGAGTATCGGCGGGTCCTGAGACCCGGCGGCTTCCTGCTGCTCACCGTGCCCGCCCTCGCCTGGCTCTGGTCCAACCACGATCGCGCCAACCGCCACCGGAGAAGATATTCCCGGCCCGGGCTGAAACGCCTGCTGGAAGACGAGGGCTGGACGATCGACCGCCTCTCCTACTACTGTGCTTTGATGTTTCCCCTGATTATGCCGATCAAGCTGATCTCCCGGCTGGTCAGCCGGACCATCTCGGACTACGACCCCGCCTGGAACTTCAAGCTCCCCGGACTGGGGCTGAACTATCTCTTCTCCCGGATATTCGCCTGGGAGGCCTCCTGGCTGCCCCGGCGCAATTTCCCGATCGGGTCTTCCCTCCTGGCCGTCGGCCGGAAACCGGAATGAAAATTATCGACCGCGTCTTGTCCCATCCCGCCTTCTACCGGGCGCTGGCCGGCCTGGTCGACAGCGCCAAGCTCCGGGCCATCAGCAGCTGGCGAAACGATTTTTCCGGGCTCAAGGTCCTCGACCTGGGCTGCGGCCCGGGGAACTCGGTCCGCCTGTTCGGCGGATCCGACTACACCGGGATCGACCTCAACCCGGAATACATCCGGGCCGCGGCCCGGAGATATCCCGGCAGGAATTTCCTGGCCGGAGACGCCCTCCTTCTGGATTGGGGGGACGGTTTCGACGTCATCCTGGTCAACTCCCTGCTCCACCACCTGGAGGATCGCCAGGCCGAGGCCATCCTGGGAAAAGCCGCCGGCTCGCTGCGGCGGGAGGGAAAAATAATCATCCAGGAACCCCTGCGGCCGAAAGACCGGGAGCGGATCGGCCGTCTGATGATGAAACTCGACCGGGGAAAGCATTTCCGGTCCCTCGACGGCTGGCAAAGGCTCTTCGAACGGACCGGCTGGTCCCCGGAGGATATCCGATTCTATTCCATCCGGCTGCTCGGCCTCCGGGGTTACCGGATGGTATCCGTCACCCTGGGCAGAGTGCCGGAGGGATCCTCGAGGTTCGCGGCGGATACCAGTACCCGGGAAAACTCACAGATCTGACGACGCGGCCACCGGGACTTCCTTGCGGGCAATGATCAGCATATCCCCCAGGGAGAGGGGGAAGGGGATGCTGGCCGAGGGACCCTGGATCGACCAGCCCAGGTGGCGGAGGCAGTAGCGAAGGCTGAAGAGCCGGATCAACCCGCGCATCGCCACCACCCGGAACCCGCCCCGGGCCAGGACCTGCTTCATACTGAGGGGGGAGAAGTAGAGGGTGTGCATACACCGGAAGCTCCACCAGTGGGTCCGGAAGAGTCGCGAGGTCCAGCTGTTGATGTTGGGCGTGGTGAGGACCAGGATCCCCTGGGGCTTGAGGGACTGGTTCGCCTTGCAGATGATCTCCAGCGGTGATCGGACGTGCTCGATCAAGTCCAGCATCGCGACGATGTCCTGGCCGCCGGGGATGTCCTCCGCGGTTTCGAACATCCCCTGGATGATCCGGGCCCCGCTTTCCCCCCGGGCCAGTTCCGCGGCCGACGCGCTGGCCTCCACCCCCGTCAGTATCCACTCCGGGAAGGTTTTCCGGACCGTCTCCAGGAACAGTCCGGTTGAAGACCCCACGTCCAGCAGCCGGACCCGTTCATCCCGCCGGACGTACCCGGCCGCGGTCCTGATCAGGCGTTGGAAATTGCGCTCCCGGTTCTTCTTCTCCAGGGCGTACCCCTCGGGAGAAGAACTCCGGTAGGCCTGCGCCAGTTCCCGCTCGGGAGGCATATCGGCGGCGAAGACTATCCCGCAACCCTCGCAGCGGTACAGGTCGTAGAAAACGCCGAAGTCGCTGGCGGAGGGGGTGAAGCTCTTCACCGGGAATTCCCGATTCCGACGGTGGTAGAGGGACACGATCCGCGAATCGCAGACCGGGCAGGTTATGCGGGGAGCGGGCATAACAGAATTATTCTTATTCGGTTTTCCCGACCGGCCGATGGCGCAATAGCTGACGGGAAGAGATCCGCCCGCTATCCTCCGCCGGACTGGCTCCGGTACCAGTCTCCGGCCGTACCGCCGGCCAGGAGCAGACGGGCGGCGGCGCGGCCGGACTCCATACTGTCGTGCATATCCGTGTTGAGGAAGAGACCCTGGCGGCCGGCGGAGAAGAGGTTGGGGATCCCGGAGAGGCCCTTCAGGGTCAGGTCGAGGTTGTGCTCGAAGGGCAGGTCATAGATCGGGTAGGCGTCCTTTGACCTGGCGATCATCGACTTCCCGATCCGCAGTTCATCGAGGAGGTAAATCCTCCCGATATCCCGCAGGGCCAGCTTTCGCAACTCTTCATCCGAGGCGTTCCAGATCTCGTCCCCATAACCGCAGCAGAGCTCGAAGGTCAGCATCGTCTTCCCCGGCGGCCGGTTCTCGAGGAGGAGGTTCTTCTGCTCGCAGAACCGGTTGAAGCGGAATTCGGGATCGAGCAGATAGACCCAGTGGGCCCGGCTGATCCGGTCGGCCTCGACGATGATGTTGACCAGGACCAGGGCGCGGTTCCTGAGGTTGGCGGACGCGGACCGTTCGGGGTCGGAGAGGCGGGGATGGCAGAGGCGTCCCAGCTCGGACAGGGGGATGGTGGAGATCACCCCTCCGGCCGGGATGGTCTCTTCTTTCTCACCCCGGCGGACGGTCACCGCCGCGACCCGATCTCCCCGGAATTGAAGGCCGGCGGGAACGGTCCCCAGCCGGACCTCGCCCCCAGCGGCGGCGATCCTCTCGGCCATCCGGTTGAAGACCACCCCGATCCCCTCCTCCGGGTAGAGGAAGTAGTTCCAGTAGGTGGCCTGCTCCTGCCCCTTCCCCCCCAGGAGCTTGATCAGGACATCCTTGAGGTTGAGCTTATGGAGCTTGGAGGAGGCGAGACGGGCCGAGATCCGGGTGGGGGGGATGCCCCAGATCCGCTCGGTGTACTGGCCGAAGCAGAGCTGGTACAGCGTCCGGCCGAATCGTCTCACCCCCCAGTCCTCGAAGGAGTATTCCGGCCGGGGACGGAGGGAGGAGCGGATGCTGGTGACGATGAAGTCCCCCACCATCCGGGCGGAGAAGAAGGGGTTCAACCCCCGGACCAGCTGCCAGAACTTGAGCGGGTAGTCGTAGGTCTTGCCCCGGATGAGCATATTGGTGACCCGCAGCTTCTTCGGCAGGTCACCCGGGTAGTTCTCCCGGACCAGGTCGTCGATGGCGTCGTCCTTGACGTGGTAGGTATGGGGACCGTACTCGACGATGAAGTCCTCCCAGTAGCGGGAGGAGGAGATCCCGCCGACCAGCGGGGCCTTCTCGATCACGACCGCCTTTCGGCCGGCGCGGGAGAGGTCGAGGGCGGCGGTCAGGCCGGCCGGGCCGCCGCCGAGGACGAGGACCGGGAGTTGGCTGTTTGCTTGCACGGCATCTACCACAGCCCGCAGCGGATCAGGACCGCCTTGAAGGCGATCAGCAGGCCGGTCCGGGCGATCGAGAGGAATTCCCTGATCCCGGTCCCGTGGCCGGACGCCCCGCCCTGCCGGGAGAAGTAGGTCACCGGCACCTGGACGATCCGCCGGCCCCGGAGGGCCGCCCGGACGACGATCTCCATCTCGTAGATGAATCGGTTGTCCCGGAAGGCCACCTCCCAGATCAGTTCCCGGGACCAGGCCTTCATCCCGGTGGTGACGTCGCTGACTCTTTGGCGGGCGAGCAGGGAGATGAACCGGTTGAGGAAGGAGTTCCCGGCGTCCCGGAAAAAGCTCGAGCGGTAACCAGACCGGTCGGCCTCCTCCAGGAACCGGGAGCCGATCGCCAGGTCGGCCCGGCCCTCCAGGACCGGGCCGGCCACCCGGGGGATGTCCTCCGGGGCGAACTGGAGGTCGGCGTCGAACTGGACCATCACCGGGTGGGAGGCCAGGGTAATCCCGACCTTGATCGCGTGCCCCTTCCCCGAATCGCCGTAGTTCTCGAAGACCCGGATCGGGCCGCTGTGTTCCTTCCCCCATTCCCGGGCGGCCCGGGCGGTTCCGTCCCGGCCGCCGTGAAGGAGGATGATCTCGGCCTCGGGCGCCGCCCGCCGCACCCGGTCCAGGCACTCCCGGATCGTCGCCTCCTCGTTGAAGGTCGAGATGATGATCGTAAACGGCTGCATCCTGCTCACTGATTACCGATTACCGGCTTCTCCCCTCCCCCGG
>JAXGWO010000061.1:0-10260 GCA_040773245.1 PVC group bacterium | reverse complement strand
AGGCTCCCCAGGCCGAAATAGAAGAAGGAATGGAAGAGGATGATGCTGTGGGGCGACATATAGGTCAGAATCCCCGGATGCACCGGGTTGGTCCACCAGCGGAAGCCGAGCAGGGTCAGGATCATCATCCCGGCGGAGAACTGCAGGGCCAGCGACGGCTCCCGGTGAAGGAGAAGGAGAAAGAAGGAGGCCGCCCCCCAGCCGAAGGCCAGCCAGCCCACGAAAGTCTTCCTCTTCCGGAGATCGGCTTCCGCCTCCCCCGCCCGGCCCCGGCCGGGGACGGCGGCCGAGGCGGCGGAGCGGTCATCCAGGTTGTCCGGCCGATTCATAAGTATCCCAGCGCTCTCAGCTTCCCCAGGGCATCTTCCTGTGCTTCCCGCTTCCATTCCATCTCGCCGCCGCCCGGCCGCTCATAGCGGCGGAAGGCGGTCCCGGCAGCCGCGGGGGGGCGGCCCGGGGAGAAACATTCCCGGGCCACCCGGCCGTCCGTCCCTTCGGGGAGGGGCAGGGAGAGGAGGCGGCAGACGGTGGGCGCGATATCGGTGATCTCGAGGTCCAGCTTCAGCCCGGGCACGACGTCCGGCCCCGCCAGGATGAAGACTCCGTCGATCCGGTGGGTGGCGTTCGGTCTCCCGCCCAGCGGAATCTCCTGGAATATCTCCCCGCAATCCCCGGCCTGCCCCAGCCACTCGGGCGCGAAGAGAAGGAAGATATCGGGCAGGGAGGAAAGATCGCCGCCGCGGAAGATCTCCTCCCGGGAGCAGATCCGGGAGAATATCCGCCCCCCCGGCCGGGAACGGTCGAGGCGTTCCAAGCCGGCGATAATCTCCCCCCGCAGCCGTTCCCGCTCCCGGGGTCCGCACCGCTCCCGATTGATCCGGATGTACCCGGTGTGATGCATAAAGAGATAAAAATGCGCCCGGGTTTTGTCCCAGTTGATCCACTCCTTCCGCAGGCGGGTGAAGTCGTGAAAGCCGGTCCGCAGGCGGGCCGGGATCCGGGGCTTGAGCAGGCCCAACAACCGCGACTTCCCCAGGGTCCGGATGTGCGCCGCCAGGAAATTTTTCAGCGTTCCGGAACCGGATCTCCGGAAGGAGAGGTAACCCTCCCGCTCCAGCCAGCTGTTGAGATAGACGTAGCGCGAGGGGACCTTGCCGAAGCCGTGATCGGAGAGGATGACGATCGTGGTCGACCGGTCGACCGCGGCGAGCAGCCGGCCCAGGAAGGCGTCCGCGTACCGGAAATAATCGACCATAATCTTCTCGGCCTCGCCGGCGCCGGGGAGACCCGGATCCTTGACGAAGTAATGCTGGATCCAGTCGGTTCCGGAGAGCACGTAGAGGAAGAGGTCCCAGGGCTTGTTCCGGACCAGGTATTCGACGCTCTCGAACTGGTTGGCGGTCAGCCGGTAGAGCTGATCGAGGAAGAAATCCGCCGCGACCGTGTCCTGGCGGAAGTCAAAGGCCGGCCGGTAGTCGGGGTGGATTTCCTCCCGCAGCGAGGCGGGATAGGTGAATTTCGTCTCCCCGGCGGGGGTCAGGAAACAGCTGATCATAAACCCGTTGACCGGTTCCGGGGGATAGGTGAGCGGAACGTTCACCACCCCCACCTTCCGGCCCATCTGCCCGGCGACGTCCCAGAGCCGGGGGACTTTCACCGTCCGGGAATTCAGCGGCGGGATCGAATCGCTGAAGTCGTCGGCCGGGAGGCAGGTCACCCCGGTCCGGGCCGGGTTCATCCCGCTCATCGCCGAGGTCCAGGCGGTCAGGGAGAACGGGGGGATGGTGGACCGCAGCCGGCCCGAGGCCCCCTTCTCCGCCAGGTTCCGGAGCACCGGCAGCTCCCCCAGGTGGCGCTCCAGGAATTCCGGATCCAGCCCGTCGAGGCCGATTACCAGGACTTTCCCCGATTGTCCGGGACTTTCAGACATACTGCTGGGAATATAAACTATATCAAGCTCTGGTCATTGCGAGAAGCGGAGCATCGAAGCAATCTCACCCCGTTGGGGCAGAATATGTTCTATTCCAAATTCGAGATCGCTTCTCCCCGATTGGCATCGGGACTCGCGATGACGTTTTGTGGTTTGTCGGACAGCCTCACAGGAGTGGCCGCATCATAAAAGGATCAGACCTTGCTCCAAACCCAGGGTCAAAGTATATCCCGCCGTCCGGAGTCCCGCCATTGATAATTCCCCCCGGAGGAACCGATTCGGCCGGGCCCGACGGTGCTACGGCCTGGGCGGGGACGGGCGGGAGGCGGTCAGGAAGATGGTGTAGGGGGGATAGCCGGGGCGGAGGAAATCCAGGCGGGTCAGGGGGCGGAAGATCAGCCGCACCAGGTAAAACAGCCACGGGCTTCCGGTCCGGCGACCAACCCGGTTGGCCAGGGCGGTCAGGCTCCGAGTAAACCAGCCGCAGGCGGTCTCCAGGCGGGTGAGCTGTAATCCCCTGTCCCCCAGCAGCCGGCGGAAATCCTCCTCATCATACCCCTTTCTCACGTGGCCGCCGTCCTCGCTGGGGGAGACGCCTTCCCCGGCGATCGGGATATGGTCCCGGTGCGGGGTGGAGATCAGTATCTCGCCCCCGGGGGCGAGATGGCGGACCAGGTTATCGAGCGCCCGGCAATCGTCGGCGATGTGCTCCAGGACTTCGAAGAGCACGATCTGATCGTACTTTTCCCGGGAAGAAAAATCGGCGGCGGTGCTGTTGACCAGGCGGACGGCCTTCGACTTCAGGGGGAACCCGGCAACCTTGCTCTTTAGGCGGAGAAGACTGGCCATATCCACGTCGACCACCGTGACCCGGTTGTTCCTCCGGAGCAGCTCCAGGGTCCAGGGGCCGCCGGCCGGGCCAACCTCGAGGACCAGCCGGTTCCGGGTCAGGTATTTCCTCCACTTCCAGCGCCGGGCCAGCACCAGGTCGAAATGCAGGTTCAGCCGGTAGACGCGGAAGGCGAGCCAGGAGATTATCCTCTTCTTCGGAAGCATATTGAATCAGCGCCGCTCCTGCAGGATCCGGCGGTAATTTGCCCTCGTCCTCCGGCCGTAATCGTCCCAGGTGAATTTCCCCCGGACCCGGGCTTCCGCCGACCTTCCCATCTCCCCGCACTCTTCCGGGCGGCGGTAAAGATAAAGCAGCCTTTCCTTCAAAGCCTCCACGTCCCGGATCGGGATGACGAACCCCTCTTTCCCGTCCTCGACCAGGTCGTCCCCGCCGGTATTGGTGGTGCAGATCAGGGGCAGACCGCAGGCCATCGCCTGGAGCTGGACCATCGCCAGGCCTTCCTCCACCGAGGGGAGGACGAAGACCGAACCCCGGGAGAAGTGCTCCCGCAACTCGCCCTGCGGACGCGTGCCGATCCAGCGGAATTTCCCGGCATATTTTTTCAAAAAGGGCCGGATCTCGGCGGAAACGGTGCCGATCAGGACCAGCTCGCTTCCGGGCAGGTTCAATTCGGCGAACGTCCGCAGGAGGTAATGCACCCCTTTGCGGAGGCTGAGCCCCCCGGCGAATACCACCCGGAAGACATCGTCGTCCTTCCGGCCGGGATGGAAATACGTCAGGTCCACGCCGAAGGGGTTATGGATCAGCTTCCCCTCCGCGATCCCCTGCCCCAGGAAAGTCCGCTTCACGAAACTCGAGGGGACGACGATGTAATCGGATTCCTCATACTCCCGCAGTTCCCGCTCCACGATCCCGGGATGGGCCAGGGGGCCCACGATCCCGCAGAGATCGTACTCTTCCCGCATTATTTCCTGCTGGAAGAGGATATGGGAACTCGCTCGTTCGACCAAAGTGACCGCCCCGCCCCGGCGGGCCCGGCGCATTGAATGGAGACAGAACCCGGACCAGCCGGTGAAGATATCGCAGTCCTTCAGCCGGGAGCGGGCCTGGCGGTCGAAGAGCTCCCCGACCAGCAGCATCGGGTCGTAGAACTTCCGGAGAGCCTGCGGCAGGACGGCCCAGGCGCGGTAGATCAGCTGGCCGAGGGGAAGCGAGACGAGTTTATCCGGGGGCACCCCCAGGTCCTTGACCCGGAAGCGCGGGTAGCCGGTGATCAGGCGCTCCAGGCTGCCGTCCGCCAGCAGCTGGCGGGCCAGGTCAAAGGCGTAATATTTCCCGGAAACCGAGATGACGACCCTCATAATCCCACCTTGCGGGCGATGCAGATGAACGAGTAGGCGTGCCTCTCCCGGAAAGACCGGCCCAGCCAGCCCGGCGGGATCAGCTGGAAGAGGAGGTAGACCGCCCGCCGGGCCCGGCGGCGGAGAGGTCCGGCGGGGAGGGCCTCGAGATACCCCATAATGTTGTGGGGAAGGACGGCGACTTCGCTCCCCCCGCACTTCTCGGCTTCGGCGCGCAGCGCCGCCGGGGAGTAGTCGATCTCGGGGATATCGTACCCCCCCAGTTTTTCCTCCTTGAATCGCCGGCGGCAGGGGTGAACTCCGCTCGGAACCACCGCGACGACGTATCCGCCCTCCGCGGCCAGGGCGAACATTCCGGAGAGGAAAGCCAGACGGTCCTCTTCGGCGAGGTAATGCTCCGCCACCCCCTGGTGAAAGACCAGGGCGAACCCTCCCCGCAGGCAACCCTCCAGGAAATCGCCGCAGACCAGGCTGACCTTCCCCCGGAAATCAGCATCGGGCGGCAGGGTTCGGATGATCCGCTGTCCCTCCCGCAACGCCGCCAGGGAGCAGTCGATCCCCGTTACCCGGAAGCCCCGGCGCGCCAAGGGGATGATCCGGGCGCCCCAGCCGCAGCCCGCCTCCAGGACCGGCCCCGGGGGGACGATCCGGAGATGCCGCAGTATCCGGCGCCAGGCCCGGGACAACCGGAGGATCCGCGGCCGGTTCTTCCCCCCCGTCAGATTCGCCAGCGATTCGCTCCGGAAGGAACCGCTCCACACCCTGGCCACCGGATGCATCATAGTTTCATCTTCCCGGGTAAATGTCTGGGCGGAACGCCGTCGGGTTCAGGTCCGCCAGAATTCCTTCAGCCAGCGGAATTCGGGGCGGCAGAATCGCCAGAGCAGGAAACCGTAAGCGACTCCCACGATAGCCATATTGACCGGGGCCGGCCAGCTGAAGGCCAGGAAGACGACATATCCCCCGATGGCGGCCGAGCCGGAGAGAAGAAGGGGCTTGCCCAGGGCGGCCGGCTGGAGCTGCCCCAGGCGCAGGAGGAGGGCGGCCAGGTAACCGACCCCGGCCAGGCTGGAGAACCCCAGGTTGAGAGCCATCAGGCTCAGGGTGAAGGACTCCTTTCCCTCCGGGGTGAGGCGCCAGATCCCGAAGGCCAGCGCGAGAAAGACCGCGATCTCGATCAGGCGGCCCCAGACGATATGGAGGGGATCCTTCTCGGCGAAGAAAATCTGCCGGATGAACCCGGCGGGGATGAGCGCGATCAGGTAGATGCTGAAATAGGGGAGGAGCCGGGCGGTCTCCTCCCATTGCCCGCCGAGGAGGAAGGTGACCAGGTCCCGGCTGTAGAAGACCAGGACCAGCGAGAAAGCCGCCGCCAGGGTGATGACCGCGAAGGTCGCCTTGTTGATCAGCGAGATCAGCCGGCGGGTGTCGTCCTTGATCCGGTTGATCAGGGAGAAGCCGAACCGGGAATCGAACTGGCCCACCAGGCCCAGCGAGGAGGAGATGATGAAAAGCCCGCGTTCGTATCCCCCCACGTAGGAGACCGGCACGAGCAGTCCGAGGATCAGCTTGTCGAGGTAGCCCATCATCATCCCGCTGCCCAGGGCGAGAAACCGCTTGAAGGCGTAACCGATGACCGTCCGGATGACTTCCCGGTTCAAGCCGATCCCGTAACGCCACCGGGAATACCTGTAGAAGATCGCCGCCTCCAGAAGGACCTTGACGTACAGGCCGGCCACCAGGCTGTATACCCCCCACCCGGCCAGGGCCAGCCCGAGGACGGACAGGACGCTGGCCAGCTTGGCCACGCAGAGGATGATCTCGGTCTTCTTGAATTCGAGATCTCTCTCGAGGGTGAACTGGAAGACCAGGCTGATAAAGGTCAGGGCCTGGGGGAAGATCAGTATCCGGTATACCCGGGCGATTTCGGAACCGTAAATCTTCCCGACGATCACGGACCCGGGGATGGTGAGAAGGACATAGCCCAGGGCCTGCAGCAGGGTCAGCCCGAGGACGTTTCTCTCGATATCCTTGACCTTCTGAAACTGGATGATGCAATGGACAAAGCCGAAGGAAACCAGGATCGCCGCCAGGCCCAGGGCGGAGACAGCCAGGGCGTAAACCCCGTAAATCTCCGGGGAAAGGATCCGCATAATCACCAGCTGGAAGCCCAGGGAGACCGCGAATTGAAACTGCCGCCCGATCAGGATCCACTTGATGCTCTGCTTGATCTTCCTTTTCATCATCTTACCGGCGGCGAGGCCGGGCCAGGAAGTTGGCGCTGGCGGGGAGCGGGTCGGGAGGGGGGAGCAGGGACCGCCGCCCGATCAGGGAAAGGGAATAATTCAGACCGGCGAAATAACCCGCGACCTCCTCGAAGCCGGCCCCGGAAACCGCCCAGGCCCTCCGGTCATACTCGAAGACCACCAGGGGCCGGCAGCGGAGCAGCGTCTCCCTCCCCCCCCGGAGAACGTTCAGCTCGTTGCCCTCGGTGTCCACCTTGATGAAATCAAGCCGGTCCAGGCCCCGGCCGGCCACCTCCCCATCGAGGGTCCGGACCTCGACCTCGACCGCCTGCTTGCGGTAGTTGACGTTTCCCGGGTAGAGGCTGGCCACCCCCCGGTTGGCCGTTCCCTCGACCGGCACGAAGAGTTCCATCCTCCCTTCCCGGTCGGAGAACGCGCAGGAAAGCGGGACGACGTTCTCCAGGCGGTTGAGCCGAACGTTCTCCTCCAGCCGCCGCCGGGCCGCCGGGTTCGGCTCGGCGGCGAAAACCCGGCCGGCGGGACCGGCCCGGCCGGCCATCACCAGGGTGTGGCTGCCGGAGTTGGCCCCGATATCGAAGGCGACGAAACCCGGCCGGAAGCTCCGCCGGATCTCCCTCGCCACCTCCGGTTCGTGGCAGCCGTGGAAGAAGACCAGCCACTCCAGGAAATCGGAGGTGTTGACGTGGATCCGGAGACCGGAATCGTACGGGATCACCGTCTCCAGATAATCGGACTGCCGGCGTTCCGGGTCGTAAATCCGGCGGAGCAACCGGTCGGTCCCCCGGGGATGGAACCGGCGGGTGATCCGGGCCAGGACTTGAAGGGCCTGGGAGCGAAGCGCTTTCTTCCCCGATCTGGAATCGGATATATTCATATTGGGATGACCGCTCCGGCGGGCGGCGGTTTTCAGCGCTTGATCCCCAGCAGCGCGATCACGCCCGCGCTCCGGAGGAAATTGTGACCGCCGCCGCTGGTGTTGAGCAGATGAACGCTCCGACAATGCTTCCGGATCAGGGCGTAATCGTTGAACACGGAATAGCAGTAGGCCAGCCCGTCGCCTTCCGTTATGGTGTACCCCCTGCCCCCGGTCTTGACCAGGTTGAAGAGGTCCCAGAGACCCAGGGCCCGGAGCGCCCGCTTGGCCAGCCGGGCCGGTGAGGACCCCTGCCCGAAATTGTTGGAGTCGGATATGAAGACCGCCTTCCCGGCCACTCTCAACATCTCGGCGACCGCCCGGCTGGGGTGCCGGATGTGGTGGAGGACCCCGAATTCGCAGACCAGGTCGAAGGACCGGTCGGGGAAGACCAGCTCCGTGGCGTCGCCGTCAACCAGGGCGGCCCGGGGGATCCCCCGGGCGTAACCCTCCTCCCGCAGTTCCTTCACCGGCTCGACGCCGGTGACCGCCAGGCCGGGATGGGTCTCCCGGAGATAGCTCAGGACCCTTCCGGTCCCCGAACCGATATCCAGGACCGATTCGATCCGCAGGTAATCCAGGACGCCCCGCATAAACGCCAGGGCGAAGAAATGCGGATCCCGCGGACGGAGGTGCAGCCCGTCGGACTCCCGGGCCGTCTTCCCGTAATAGTCCCGCTGAATTTCGCTCTCCGCCCGGGTTCGGGCGTCCCCGTCCTTTCTCATCCCTCGCCCCCTTCCCGGATCACCCGGAGGATGCTCTCCGCCCGGTCCCGGATGGTATGGCGGCCGCGCTGGAGCCGGAGGCGGGCCGCCCGGGCCATCCGCTCCCGTTCCCCCTCGTGCTCCAGGTAGTAGCCGGCCTTCTCCCGCAGTTCCTCCGGAGAGGCGAAGAAGGCCATCTCCTCCCCCTCGGCGAAGAAGGTCTTCAGCTCCTCCGACCCCTGGGAGAGGGTGAAGACCCCGCAGGCGGGCAGCTCGAAGGAACGGTGGTTGTGGGTGTCGCGGTTGTCCCGCCGGAGAAAGTTGAGGGCGATCCCGGAAGCGTTGAGGACGGCCGAGAGTTCCGCCCCCCGGAGGATGCGGTTGTTCCCGGTCCGCCGGATCCGCCGCCAGAGTTCGGGGCTGACGTTCTTCCTCTTCCAGTGCGCCCCCCAGACGGCCAGGTCGTACTTGGCCAGGTTTTCCAGGTGACGGGCCCGCTCGTCGGTGTAGGTTCCGGCAAAGATCAACTGACTGCGGCGGCGGAAAAAGATCTCCCGGCCCGGGAGAACCGGGTAATGCGCGGTCTCGTCGTAGCCCAGGGGCAGGTAATGAACCCGGCGGGCGCCCCGCTGACGCAGTTCGGCGACATTCTCCACCTTGCTGGGGAATATCCAGTCGTAGA
This sequence comes from PVC group bacterium, assembly GCA_040773245.1. Classification (GTDB taxonomy): domain Bacteria; phylum Auribacterota; class Erginobacteria; order Erginobacterales; family Erginobacteraceae; genus Erginobacter. The sequence goes on along the minus strand of JAXGWO010000061.1, from coordinate 1,550 downwards.
GCCTCACGGTCCGTTCCAGGTCGGGGAAGCGGTTGCTCGGGGAAGGCGAGAGGAAATCGTCGTAATTGATGTTGACCAGGACGACCCCGGGGAGACCCTCCCGGATCTCCTCCAGGGTCCCGGGGTAGACGCTGTTGCCCTTGGCGATGACCACCAGGTCCGGACGGAACCAGAGGGCCCCGTCCCGGAGGGCCCGGTTGTAGCGGTCGAGGATGGGTCGGGCGGAGAGGCGGCGGATCAATCTCCGGGGCAGGCCGTAAACAATCGGGAAATACTTCAGATGGTTCAGGCAGGCGACCCGGAACCCCAGGTCGCTGAAGGCCCGCAGAAAACTCTCCCCGATGGCGTAGGGACCGACCGGGGCCATCAGGAATATCCTTTCCAGATGCTGTTTCATCTTTCCCCCCTCCGTTGGCCGACGAAGAGGCTCTGGGAGGCGACATCGTCGTCGAGGGAGCAGATATCGGCCAGGCGGATATGGGCGACGCCGGAGAAACCGGCCGTTGAGAGCATCGCTTCCACCTCCCCCCGGCGGCGCCCGAAACAATGGAGTCCGCAGCGGAACTTGAGCCGGCCCCGGATCGAGCGGTCCGCCCGCCACTCCTCTTCCGTCCGCCAGCGGGGGTCGTCGACCACGACGTGGAGCACCGCCCGGCCGCCCGGTTTGAGCCAGCGGTGAAAATCAGCCAGGAGGCCCCGGAAGATCTCGTCGGCGAGGTGCTGGATGACGGCGAAGGAGTAAACCAGGTCAAGGCTTCCCGGGGGGAAGGGCGGAACCTTCCCGGGTCCGGCGACGAAGTACTCGACGGCGGGGGACGGGTTGATGACCCGGGCGCAGGCGATCGTCCCCGGCGAGATGTCGCCGGCGTAGACCTTCTTCACGCGCTGGGAGACGTGCCGGGCCAGGAACCCGGGACCGCAGCCGTAATCGAGCACGGAGAACCCCGGCCCCAGGTAGGGGCGGAGCACCTGATCGCGAATCTCCTTCCGGGCGGCGTCGTTGCGGGCCCGTTCCAGTTCCAGGAAGCGCTTCCGGCCGAGCCCGGGGGGATAGCGGTCGCGGAAGAAGTAATGCGGGCTGAGCGCGAGCAACTCCAGGGCCAGCCGCTCCTTCCGGGACCGGGGGGTAAGCCGGAGGAGGAAGGGGATCCAGGCCGCCCCAAGGAAGTTCTGGTTCCCCGTCCCCCGGATGGGCAGCAGGCGGAGGGCGAACTTGATTTTGGAGAGGGACTTCTTCAAGGTCAGAACTTCAGGTGCTCGAGGTTGCTCTCCCCATCGGAGGGGAAACCCTGGGCCTCGTGGGCCCATTTGAATGGCTTCTCCCCCCGTTCCATCAGACCCCGGACCAGCCCGATGAAACGCTCCCCCACCCCCTCGCCGTAAAGCGCGGGAGCGGCGGACATCTCCCGGTAAAGTTTGGGGTGATCGTAGAGGTAGTTCACCATTTTGAAGATGAACTCGCCGTCCACCGGGGGGACCAGGAGGTTGGAGCGGGCCTCCTTGACCGTCTCCGGCCGGTCGGTGTTGAACCGGCAGGTCAGGCAGGGCTT
>JAXGWO010000060.1:0-11329 GCA_040773245.1 PVC group bacterium | reverse complement strand
CCCGAGAGACCGGTCTGGGTCCAGTAGTCGCCGGTGGCCGGGTCCTTGTTCCAGCCGGTGATCCAGTCCACGATCTCGGTCTGGTTGGCGAACAGGTATGTCCGGGAAGCCTCGACCCCGTCACTGCGGATGTTCACCGAGGACTCGGTGAATCCCGCCTGGGTTCCAAAGGCCCGGACCTGGACATTGATCCGGCGGCAGGTCTCACCCCCGACCGTGGGGTCCCAGGGGAAATCGGCCACGCGGAACCAGGACCAGAGATCGGTGGAGTCTTTGGTGCTGTGGAGGTAGTAGTCGTAGTCCGTGGGGGGGTGGCTCTCGTTGACGGCCTGGTAGTTGTTCACACATCCTCCGCAGACCGCGGTCCAGTCCTGCGGGGCGATATCCTCCACCGGCCAGAGGGTGTGGGCGAACCAGTTGGTGACGTTGTTGGAACTGACCGGGACATAGGTGGAGAGATCGAAGTCGGCGGAGTTGTCGTTGGTGTCGATGCGGAGATCCCCGTACGTCTTGCGGAAGAAGGCCAGGGCGCCGGTGATCGTCCCGGAGGCCTTCGTCCCCTCGTAATGCAGAGGGACGTTGGCCCAGCCGAGGGCGTCCACCTGGTCTTCGCCCTTCAGGAGTTGGACCCAGGAGTTGCCGGCGTTGCTGTCCTTGACTACCCGGATCGGGGCGGCGGTGTCGGAATTGACCCCTTCCACTATGCCCTGCGAGGCCACCATAAAATAGCTTCCCGCCGGGATCTCATCGCAGGTATCGAAGGTATATTTCTGCCCGTAGTCGATAGTCTCCTGCATATTGAGGACGTATCCCTCCGAGCCGAGGTTGATGGCCCAGCCCGTCGGGTTGAAGAGGATCACGTAGTCGAAATAATCCCCCGGGGAGCGGTAGACCTGGTCGATCAGGATGTGGGGGGTCGGACTGGCGGTCGGGACCGCGCTGGCCGTCGGGACTGCGGTCGGGGTGGGCGTCGGGGTGATGGCTCCCCGGATCCAGATGTCGTCCAGGGCCAGGTCCCCCTCGAACTTGGTGTAGGTGAAGCTCAGGCGGGTAGTGAGAGCGTTGAGAGCGAGGCTGCCGATCGTGGTGCCGGTATCCGGGAGGGGGATCAGGTCGGTCAGGGTCTCCCAGGAACCGTCGGCGTACTCCTCGACCAGCAGCGAACTGGAAGGATTGGTGCTGATCCCCTTGATCCAGAAGAAGAGCCGCTCGTAATCGGCGAAGGATTCGGTGGTGACCTTGTCGTCGGTGGTGTCGAGCTTGAGCGAGGGCGATGCGGTGCCGTAATCCCCGGCGGTGGTATAGGTGTCGGTGTTCTGGTCGCAGCCGGTAAAGGTCCACCCGATTGGCCGGTCACCCTCGTCGAAGCCGTCAAACCCCTGGGTGATCTGCCCCCAGGAGGTCACGGGGAGAATCAGAGTCAGCAAAGAGAAGAATACCGCCAGCGTCGCCGCCATTCCGGCGTTGAAGGGGATCCCGCGACCCTTGAATGGAGGCATAATCCGAACTCCTTACAAAAAATCCAATTTAAAATAAAGAGATCCCCGCCGGGCGCAGGCAAAGCCAGTCGATTGCCCCGATCCACTTCATCCCGCGAAGGACTGGCGGAATCTCCCGCTCGAAACAGCCAAGAATTGTCCCCGAACACACATTCCCCCACCAGCGATCCCAGAGTCGCTTTGCGGAGGAATAAATCGTTGAATTAATTATTATCCAAATAATACCATCATTTCATCTTTTGGCAACCCGGAATTGTAAATTTTTTTATTTTTTTCTCGGCCAGGATAGTTTGCCCCGAATGGACAGTATTTTAGCCTTGAAAAAGGCATAACGAGCATCCTTGCCGGCGTTTCGCCGGCCCGGAAAAAATTTTGACACGGAGAAGAAAACGGTCCCCTTAGCGCCTGGCGCCTTGAAACTGCTGTTTTCGGCGGCGGATTCCGCCGGCGAGGAGACCGGCCAGGACCGCGGCCAGGGCGGCCAGGGCGAGGAGGTACGACCAGCGGACCGGGGGAGAGAGGTAGGTGATCTCCAGTTCCCGCTCCCGGTCCCCCCCGGGGACGGGGACGGCGAAGAAGGGGCCGTTGGCCGGCAGGACGGGGAGGGGTTCCCCCTCCAGGGCGGCCCGCAGGAGGTTGGTATGGAGGCGGTTGACGACCAGGTAACCGGGGGCGGCGGAGTGAAAGCGGACGGTCAGCCGGTTGGGGTCTTCCCCGGTGATCAGTTCCGCCCGGTCGGAGGGGAGCGGATCCCCGGGGACCAGGGGGGAATCCGGCTTCTCCTCCAGGAGGACCAATTCCCCGTTGAGGATCTCCACCCGCTCGCTCACCGCCCTGGTCCAGAGCCGGGTATCCCCGCGCATCGAGACCGCCGCGGCCTTCCGGGCGATGAAGGCGGGGGGGAGGGCGGGGATCTCCCAGATGTCGGCCTCGCCGGAGTAAATCTTCATCATCGGGCGGCCGCCCGTCCTCGCGGTTCCGTCGAGGACCCCGGGTGGGCAGACGATGTAGCGGGCCCCGGCCAGGCGGAAGAAGGGGAAGCCTCGCTCGAAGGCCCGGATGTGGGAGGTCTGGGAATTGCCGTAGGGCGAACCCTCGCGGAGGGAGACCGGGTTGTCGCCGGTGTACCAGAGCGAGTAGCTGGAGTCGGGGGGGACGACCTGGAGGACGTTCTCGAGAAAGAACTGGTAATCCCGGGTGTTCATCGAGACGCATCCCCGCAGGTCGGAAAGCCCGTGGGCGGAGGCGAAGTTGGGGGCGAGGACCGGACCGACCCCGGTCAGGGCGTGGGGCTGCCGTTCCTGGAGGAAACGGACGAAGGGCAGCGGTTCGCGGGGGGCGGACTGCCGGGGGAGGCGGGGGGCGGCGGCGGAGTCGAGGAAGAGCAGGACCCCCCCGCCGGCGGCCAGGGCGGCGGCGAAGAGGGCATATATCCGCCGGGGCGGGGAGAGGAACTTGCGGAGGAAGACCGCGGTGATGACCAGGGCGGCGATCGCCAGCAGGGGTACGTAACCGCCCAGCAGCAGCTCATCAAAATGGTTCCGGGGGATGCAGACGGCCAGCTCCGCCCAGACCGCCAGGAGGAAGAGCCAGCCCATCCCGGCCCCCCTCCCGCGGGCCCGGCGGGCGAGCCAGGAGAAGAAGACCAGGATCAGTCCGGCGGCCAGCAAATGCCAGCGGAGCATCCGGTCGGCCTCCGCGTGGGGGAAGATCTTTCCGGCGACGGCAAGGGCGGCCATCCCGGCCAGGAGGAGGGCGGAGAAGACCGGGGGGAGGATCTGTTTCAGACGGCCGGAGGGGGGGAGGAAGAGAACGGCGGCCAGGTCAAGGACGAAGACGGTTATCCAGGCGGCTGTCATCGGCGCGGCGGGAAGGTCGGCCAGCCCCGCGGCCAGGGCCAGGGGGAGGGCGGCCCCGTCGGCGGTGGCGATCCCTAAGTTAGCGGGAGCGGCCGCGACGGCGAAGAGCCCGGCCAGGGCCGCCAGCAGGACCGGGGCCGCCAGGAGGTAGGATCCGACCGGTTCGGAGTTAATGAAGTAGTGATGCCGGGCCGGGAACCAGCGGAGGGCCAGGCAGGCGCCCGCCGCTAAAATTCCCAAGATCCCGAACTGGGCAAGTCCCGATTTCAACGGCAAGGCCTGGAGAAAGCCGGTCAGATATCGTCCAAGGCCGGGCAACCGGTGCCGGAGGAGTTGCCAGATGGCGAAGCCCGCCCCGGCCAGGAAGACGAAGAGAAGGCCGTTGTAGAAGACGTAGCCGCGGAGGTTGTAGGCTCCCCACATCGCCGCGCCGCGGAGGTGGAAGACGATGGCCAGGCCCAGGCAGAGGACGAGAAATCCGGAGGCGTGGAGGGGGTGGTTGAAGATCGCGGTTATCCGGCCCGAACCGGGGGGACGGTCCGGGGCCGCCGGCCCGGATTCCGGTTCCGGGTCCAGGAGGTTGTCGAGGCCGAGGGCGGCGAGGGCGGCGAGGGCGAAACTCCAGGAGGCCGCCGCCCAGCGGGGCGACCAGGTCTGGTCGAAGAGCGGCAGGAGGCCGAGCAGCGAGGCGGCGTTCCAGCCGAAGTTCTTGCCCAGGATGAAGAGGAAGTAGAGCCCGAAGAGCAGGATCTCCCGGCGGTTCCTCCGGGGCCGGTTGGCCGCGGCCCCGGCCAGGACCAGGAGTCCGAGACCGAAGTAGCCCCCGACCCAGTCCCAGAGGAGGTTGACCGTCCGGTAGGACCAGGGGTGGGGGGTCTGGCGGAGGCGGGGGAAGAAGGTGAAGAGGAAGTGGTTGAAGAGCATCGGCGACTGCAGCCCCAGCTCCCCCCCCGGGGGATGGTAGGACCAGGCCTCCTCGTGGAAGAGGAGGAAGAGGAGGATCTGGGGGGCGGCGATCAGTCCGCTCAGGACGATCGCTCCCAGGCTGGAGAGGAGGGCCGGTCTCCGCCGTCCGGCCGGGAGGGAGAGGAGGCGGGACAGGCCGTAGACCAGGGCGAGGAGGAGAACGTAGAGCTGGATCTCCGGCTGGCCGGCGGTGTGGACCAGGGCCAGGGCCAGGGCCAGCCAGCAGCAGCGGGCGAGCCCGGGGCGGTCGAAGAAGGCCCGGACCGCCCACATCAGCAGCGGAACCAGCATCGCCACGTTGGCGACCTCTTCGTGGTTGGAGTAGATGACCATAATGCTCCCCAGCCCGAAGCCGGCCGCGCCCAGCAGCGCCGAGGGCCGGAAACGGCAGAGGGGGCGGAGGAAGAGGTAGGCGAAGACCCCGGCCAGGACCAGCCGGAGGACGAGGAAGAAGTCGTAGCCGGCCGGGAGGAAGAGGTTGGCGATTATCTGGTAGGGGGAGAAGATCCGGTGGCAGTACTGCCCGGCCAGGGGGATTCCCAGGTTCTGGTGGGGCATCACCAGGGGGAGGTGGCCCGCCTTCAGCGAGCGGCCGATGAAGAGGTTGACCGGCCACTCCAGGTAGGCGGGGTTGGCCAGGTCGACGTGCCAGCCGTGCCGGCCGTCGCTCTCGGCGGCGATGTCCGAGAACCCGGTTGCCAGTTGGATCTGGTCCCGGGGGATGAGAAGAACCGGGTTGAGGGAGCGGCGGAGGAAGACCACGTTGCCGTAAGCCAGCGCCACCATCCCCGCCACCAGGGCCAGGGGGAGAACCAGAACCAGTTTCCGGGGAATTCTCATCAACAGTCAACCACTGTCATCGCGTCCGCCCCCGCGGCAAAGCGATCCCCATCATTCCCCGACCTCTTCCGCGCGATAAAGTTCCAGGCCGCCCAGGGAGTAGAAGGCGCCGTCCCTTTCGTGGCCGTCCACGATCAGGAGGAGATAGTAGCGGTAGGGGGTTTCGTTTGTAAAGAACCATTGCCGCCACTGGCGGGAGACCGGGACCCGGTTGTCGATCACGGCGGCGATCTCCACCCAGGTCTTACCGTCACTGCTGCCGTGGATGACGGCGGTGCGGAATGACTGGGTGGGGATCTCATCCCGGGGAAGGGTCCGGATCAGGTTGGCCGCCGCCTCCCGCCCGGGACCGAGATCGATCGCCAGCCAGGCCGGTTGTCCCAGCTTCTCCTCGTCCACGTGCCAGAATTTATCCGGACCGGGAACGAAGAGAGACGCCGGCGGGCGATCTTCAAGCTGGGAACTGGCGTTCACCTCGGAGGGGGGGAGGAGAAGGTTTTCGGTAACCGGGCGGACCAGGGGCGGCTCGGCTTCCGCCGTCCGGTCGAGGGGGACTCCGGTCAGGCGGCCGAGAAACCGGACCAGGACCGCGGCGATCTTCTCCTCGGTCTCCAGAGTGGTCGGCCGTTGATAGCGGCGCCGCCAGGGGGCGGGGACCCGGACCGGGCGGGCCCGGGGGAGGCGGTGGATGTATTTCTCGATCTTGTAGCGATCGATGTAAGTCGGTTCCCCTTCACGGAGCGGCCGGGACAGGTTATAGATAGTGTAATTTTCCCCCTGTTCGATAATCTCGAAGTACTTGGAGAGCCAATCGTCGTAGGAAGAGGCGAACCGGGGATGCTCGGGATGCCGGGGGGAGAAGAAGAAGGCCGGTTCGGAAGTTATCTCATAGCCGGGGTTGACCAGATAGCGGGCGTGGCTGATCATCAGCCCCGGGTGCCGCCCGGCCATCCAGCCGGCGGGGACGCCGGTGCAGGCGGAGACAACGGTGGGGATGGCGCTGGTCACGAAGCGGACCCCCCGGCATTTCCGGAGCGTCTCCATCCCGGGGTATCCCTCCAGGGGGCGGCGCCTGACAACCCTGGCGTAAAAGAGACCGGCGACGATGGCGGCGATCAGCACCGCCCCGGTGATCCGGGCCGGCATCCACTTCCGGAGGAGGAGATTCTCCCAGATCCCCGACAGGACCGTTCCGTAGAGGACGGCCGCGAAAGGTCCCAGCAGCAGGACGGTGGAGCCCCACTGGTGGTCGGCGGTGTGCTGGACGAAGACGACGAACCAGAAGGCGGCGGCGGCGAAGAGGAGGAGCAGCCCCCGCCGGACCGCCTTCTTCCCCGGGCCGTCGGCGGGCAGGAGGAATCGGCCGAAGACCAGCGCGGCCGCCAGGGCCGGACCCCAGCCCCAGCCGAAGAGATTTTCCAGGTGGAGGTAGAAGTTTTTCCAGAAGAAGCTGAAGCTGAGGCTGCTGTGGAGGCGGGCGTACTCCTCCCACATCAGCAGCGGCGCCTTCCGGTAAACTTCCATCAGCGGGGTCACCCCGAACCCGGTCCGGTGAAGCAGGGATTCCGCCTTGTCCAGGACCCAGAGATCCACCCCTACCGCCCGGATCACGCAGGCCTGGTGGAGCGCCACCGCGGCCAGCCCCGCCCCCAGGAGCAGGCCGAGCCGGGACCAGTGGACCTTCCTCAGCTTCAGCAGTTTCACCCCGATAAAGAACAGGAAGACGAAGGGTACGTACTCGTAATTGGAGTAGGACAACAGGAAGAAAGACCCCGCGGCCAGTAAGGTACAGGTCTTCGGGCGCGGAGCGCCCATTGTGTTTCCGCCATTGCGGGCGACGGAGGAGCGAAGCAATCCATCCGGCGGGTCCTTTCGGACGGCCGCTCCCTCCCCGCCGGCCCGCAGGAAGAAGTACATCGCCATAAAGATGAAGGCCCACTGGTGGTTGGTGAAGAGGCTGTCGCCCCAGTAGATGTAGACCGGGTTGGAGATGAAGACCGCCAGGGAGATCAGCGCGGTCCGGGGACCGGCCAGCTGCTGGGCCAGGAGGTAGAAGAACCAGGCCCCCAGCAGGTTCCAGAGGATGGCGATCACCCGCTGCCCGGAGATGTCCCGCAGGCCGAGGCGGTAGTAGATGCCGCTGAGGATCTCGGAGAGAGGGGGGTTGTGGGTGTACCAGAGCGGGTAGGCCTCCTCCGGGCCGGTGGCGTACTGGGCGAGCAGGTGCTCCCGGAAGAATCCCCGCTCGGCGAAGTTCCTCCCCGGAACGTACTGGTTGGCGTCGAGGTAGGGGTCCCCCTGGCCGAAGGACTTGAAGTAGGGAAACCGCCACCAGACCAGGAAGAGGACGACCGCCAGGGCCGTGACCAGGATGACGGCGGCCAGGTTGAATCTGTCGAATCGGGTGATCACCGGATCAGGTTCCTATCATATTTCCGCGGGGCAAGGCGAGAGCTTATTCGGAGAACGCCAGTTCCGCCAGGGAGTAGAAGTTGCGGCGGCTCCCGTCCGCGTGGCCCTGGGTGACCTGCAGCCGCCAGAAACGGTAGCTCCGGTCGTTGGCGAACCCCCACTTCCACCAGCCGGCCAGCTCGGGGGATTCCCGCATCACGATTTCGGCCACCGGGTTCCAGTTTTTCCCGTCGTCGCTCCCGGATATCTCGGCCCGGCGGAGGAACTGGGAGGGGAGGTCCAGCCGGGGCAGGGCGGAGACCGACCGGACGGCGAACTTTTCCTCCTCCCCGAAATCCGCGGTGATCGTGGCCGGCCGCCCGGCCTCGTCCATCGAGATATGCCAGTAGGAGCGGGGCTGCTCGTCGACCAGCGCCCCGGCGTCCAGCCCGCCTTCGAGACGGGAGGAGGCGGTCAGGGTCACCCCCTCCCGGAGCAGGAGGTTGGGTTTCGGTCCCGGGCCCCCGACCGCCCGGGGTTCAAGGCCGGCCAGGCCCAGCCCGAAGATGCCGAGATGGACCGCCACCTGGCTGACGATGAAGAGAAAGACGAGCAGGGCGGCCCCGATGACGATCTTCTCCCGGGGGGTGTACTTTTCCATTATAAAATTATCCGGTGTTCGAGCCTGTTAGTGCGAGGACGCCCGGACGAAGCAATCTCGATGGAGCCGGGAGATTGCTTCGTCCGCCTCACTGCGTTCGGGGTCCTCGCAATGACTGGATTTCGCCGCAGCGGACATTCAGTTGATCATTTCTTTGAGTTTAAAACTGCCGGTGTCGATCGTCCAGGCGGCCTCGGCGGGGTCGAAGGCGAAGCAGTCGATCCGCTCCCGGGGGAAGATCCACTGGTAGGTCCCCTGCATAAAGGGGTGGAGGTTCGCGTTCCAGCAGAGCGGGGGGAGGCTGTCGACGATATTGTCGTCCAGGTAGAGTTTCCGGCCGGGGTTCACGCGTCCGTCGTCGACGGCCGCCCGGATATTCGCGAGCATCCGGGCCAGCGGTTCCAGCTGGCGGTTGACCTCGGCCAGGTGGACGGAGAGGACCAGCAGGTGGATGCCGGCCAGTCCGGTCATCGCCGGGTAGAGGTAGATCCGGAGGCGGGGATGGGCCCGGAACAGCCGGTCGGCGCCGAGGATGGCCAGGAGGAAGACCAGGGCGTTGGGGACGTACTGGTAGCGGAACTCGAGCAGGACGTAGAGCGGGATGTTGGTGGCCAGCCGCCCGTGGTAGAGAAGGAAGGTCCCGGTGAGGAGAAGGTAGAGGATGAAGATGAAGGGCAGGGGCCGGCGGGGTTGCCGTCTCTTCCAGAGCCGGATCGCCCCGAAGATCCCGGCCAGGAGGATCAGGCAGCCGCCGAGACCCAGGGCCAGGTTGATCGATCGCTCGTTTTCCAGCCAGAGGGCGTCGAGATCGAGCTCCTTGCCGATCTTCAGCGGCGGCTCCCGCAGGGAGGGCGGGGAGACCGGGGCCTGGAAGGCCCGTTCCTCCCGGAGGGCGGGGCTGGCCGCGATCAGCACCCCCCCCCGGCTGATGTTGTCCCGGATGATCCCGGGGGAGACGAGGAAGAGACAGAGGTTGGAGGCGGCCGTGTTGAAGGCGAGCCCGGAGGCGGTCAGGGCGATGGTGGAGGAGAGCGAGGGGGCGGAGAGGATCCCGGGGCGGGCCCCGGCCAGTCCCTTGATCTGGGACCGGGAGTGGGCGTAGGAGATGATCACCGAGTAGGCGGCGTAGAGCCCGGCCAGGGCGAAGACGGTGGCCCGGAGAAGGGACCGGAACCGCGCCGCCGCCGGCCGTTTCTCCCGATACAGGAGCAGGACGACTGCGGGCGGCCAGAGGATGAAGGTCTCATAGCAGAGAATCCCGGCCAGGAGGATCACCGCGGCCCCGAGGAGGGTGGCAACGCGGCTGCGACGGAGGTAACTCAGGTAGCCGAGGAAGCCGAGGAGGCAGAGGCAGAAGCCGGCGATGACGGCGATGTGGAAGGTCCAGACGACGATGTCGAAATGGGAGAAGAGGAAGGCGAACACGGTGAGGAAGGCCAGCGTGACCGTCCGCCCGGCCCCCAGCCGCCGGGCCAGGCGGTAGAGGAGGAGGATGCTGAGGCAGTAAAAGGCGAAGTTGAGGACGTGGAACCGGAACCATTCGGCCCCGAAGAGCAGGTGCATCCAATAAAGGACGACGTGGAAGAGCGGGCGGTAGGTGCCGTGCCCGCAGATGTCGTAGTTGATCACCTCCAATGCCCGCTCGAAGGCGGGGAGGTCCCGCCAGGAGTGGAAGTAATGGAGCAGGCACCACCAGTCGCTCCGGAGCGGGGCGGAGAAATTGGAGCCGAAGACCGCCGTCAGCGAACCGATCAGGAGTGCTAGCCAGACCCTCGCGCGCCACCGGCCCGCGGTTGACTTTTTCCCGCCCGGCATCTCTCCTCCGGGGATCCGCTTACTCGAAGAGCGCCAGCTCCGCCATCGAGTAGAAGGCGTTGGCCTCGTGGCCGTCGGAGATGTCCAGCTTGTAGTGCCGGAAGGATCGGTCGTTCTCGAACTCCCACCGGATCCACCGCGCGTCGACCGGGGGCCCCCACTGGAGGAGGTTGGTGACCGGCTCCCAGTTCTTCCCGTCGTCGCTTCCCAGCAGCTCGGCGGAGCGGAAGAACTGGCTGGTGATGTCTTTCCGCGGCCGGGCCATCAGGGCGCGCACGGTCTTGGCGTTGCCGGCCCCGAAATCGATCGTGACCCAGGCCGGGAAGTTTACCCGGTCGAGGGCGATGTGCCAGAAGGTCTCGGCGCGGCCGTCCCGCAGCTGCTCCACCACCTGGCTGTCCTCGTTGCGGGAAGAGGCTTCCAGGAGCACGCCCGGCTTGGTGAGCAGGTTGTCCGCCAGGTCGGGGCTCTCCTCCTCCACCACCCTCCCCCGGATGGGGGGCGGGGTGAAGGTCTTGAGGCTCACCGCCACCTGGACGACGATCGCCAGCAGGATCAGCCCGAAGACCGCCAGGGCGACCTTCTCCTTGCCGCTGAACTTTTCCATTTCAATATTCCTTTGCCGTATTTCAAGTTAGAGTGCAAATTGATGGACATAGTATATATGCTACCCGCGAAACATAGAATAAAAATTCCCGGATCTTGGGGTTGATCTTCAACCGTTGTTTCGGGGCCGGATGGTCAATAGCCCCCTACTGGAACTTGTTCACCGAGCGGGAGGCCGTCTGCTTTCTTCTGCCCGGGCCTTTGAAAATATTCCTTCAGGATGGTATCGGAGATGTTCTCCGCCAGGAGTCGGTTCCCTTCCGGCGTACAGTGCCCGAAGTCACCGCCGAAACAGTCGGCGAAGTAATGCTGGAAGCCTTTCCGTTTCACGCCTTCCCTGAATATTTCCGAGTTATCCACGAAGATCGGTTCTTCCCTTCCGGACAGAATTATTTTGAGCGGTTCGATGCTCCTCATCGGGTATTGAACGCAGACCAGGGCAATCCCTCTCTCCTTCAGGGCGGCGGAGATTCTTTGGTAGCTGTTGATTGTTTTGATCTTATATTCGCGATTTTGCCTGATCGCCGACTCTCGGTAGTAATAATCGGCCGTTTCCAAATGATTAAGGACCAGTTCGGGAGGCGGGGCATCCGGGCCGTTATTGGCGATATGCTCAGCAAGTTTGTGTTCATACCAGACCTGGTGCAGGTGCCCCGTAGCCCCCAATAACCGGGTATCGTCAGGACGCCTGG
>JAXGWO010000059.1:0-11693 GCA_040773245.1 PVC group bacterium | reverse complement strand
GATACGCCGGGGGGGGGACGGCCGCTATTGCCGTCTTCCGTCCCGCCGCCGGCCTCTGGGCGGTCCGGGGGGTGACCCGGGGATATTTCGGTTCCGCCGCCGATCTCCCGGTCCCCGGGGATTACCGGGGCGACGGGACAGTCGAAGTCGCGGTCTTCCGGGAGAGTTCCGGCCTCTGGGCGGTCCGGGGGGTGACCCGGGCTTACTTCGGGGTGGCGGGCGATCTCCCCGTTCCCGGAGACTACCGCGGGGCGGGTACCTCCGACCCCGCGGTCTTCCGTCCCGCCGCCGGCCTCTGGGCGGCCCGGGGATCCACCCGGCTTTATTTCGGGGGGGATTCCGATCTCCCCGTCCCTGGCGACTACTCCGGGAGCGGTTCTCCCGCCCCGGCGGTCTTCCGTCCGGCCGCCGGGTTGTGGGCGGCCCGGTGGATAACGCGGGTTTACTTCGGGATCTCCACCGACCTTCCGGTTCCCGGCGGCTACTGCGGAGACGGGACGGACCTGCCTGCCGTCTTCCGGGGTGATGCCGGCCTCTGGGCGGTCCGGGGGGTGACCCGGGTATATTTCGGACGGTTCGGGGACCGGCCGGTCTCCCGGTAGCCGGTTTCCGCCCCCGGGCTTCCGCCGGCGGGGGATGCGATGGGGTATTTTCTTCCGGGGCATTTTCTTCTTGACGGGATCGAACCTCCGGTGGTAGCTTGCCATCCTTATTTTCCGGCGCCGGGTCTCTCCGGACGGGAACCGCGGAGGGTCGGCGTTTTTTTGTCCCCGCCGGGGCCGGGATGGAGAACTTAAACCGAGCTGATTGGATGGAAGTATGAAGACATTTTCCGCCAGACCGACGGATATCGAGAAGAAGTGGTACCTGGTCGACGCCGAGGGGCAGGTCCTGGGCCGGCTGGCGACCCGGATCGCCGATATCCTGCGGGGCAAGGACAAGCCGATCTACACCCCCCATATGGATACCGGGGATTTTGTGGTGGTGATCAACGCCGAGAAGGTGGTGGTCACCGGGAAGAAGGCCGAACAGAAGGAATACCAGCGCTACTCCGGGTATCCCGGAGGCCTGAAGAAGATCCCCTATCGGAGGGTGCTCAAGACCCACCCGGAGAGGATCATCGAACACGCGGTCCGGGGGATGGTCCCGCATAACCGGCTGGGCAGGGCGATCATCAAGAAACTCAAGGTTTACGCCGGCCCGGAACACCCCCACGGCGCCCAGCAACCCGAGCTTTTGAAAATCTCTTAAGAAGGTTGGATATGAGCGATATGGTACGGTATTACGCCACCGGGCGGAGAAAGACGTCCGTGGCCAAGGTCTGGATCCGGCCCGGGATGGGGAAGTTCAGCGTCAACGACGCCCTGGGACTGGAGGACTATTTCCATCGCGACACCCTGGTGCATAAGGTCAAGGCCCCGCTCCAGGTGACCGACAATATGGGCCGTTACGACGTGATTGCCCAGCTCTCCGGGGGTGGAAAGTGCGGCCAGGCCGGCGCCCTCTCCCACGGGATCGCCCGGGCCCTGGTGGAAGCCAACCCCGCCCTGCGGGGCCCCCTGAAGGCCGCCGGCCTCCTCACCCGAGACCCCCGGAAGAAGGAACGGAAGAAGTACGGACAGCCGGGCGCGCGAAAGAAGTTCCAGTTCTCGAAAAGATAATCGCCCTCTCCCGGTGCGGGTGTCTCTTCGGGACGAAAAAAGCAGGCTTCCGGCCTGCTTTTTTCATCTCCGGATTTTCTTCGGTTTTGCTACAATTGATGGAGGGTTAATGCGATGAGCCGGAACCTGCTGAAGACGGCGGTCGTCGGGGCCACCGGTTACACCGGGCTCGAGATCGTCAAGCTGCTGCTCAATCACGCCGGGGTGGAGATCGCCTCGCTGACGGCCAAGGTGGACGGGACGACCGGGATCGACCGGATCTTCCCGGAGCTGCGGGGCCGGCTGGAGATGGAGTGCTCCGACCTGGACGTCGATGACGTCTGCCGGAAGGCCGAGCTGGTCTTCCTCGCCCTTCCTCACACCGTCTCGATGCTCTTTGCCCCCCTCTTCCTCGAGAGGGGGAAGAAGGTGATCGACCTCAGCGCCGATTACCGGTTTCCCTCGCCGGCCGAATTCGAGAAGTGGTACAACTCTCCCCACCGGGACCCGGAGGGAACGGGGAAGGCGGTTTACGGCCTCCCCGAGCTCTTCCGGAAGGAGATCGCCTCCGCCCGCCTGCTGGCCAACCCCGGCTGTTACCCGACGGCGACCATCCTGGCCTGTTACCCGGCGATTCAGGCGGGGCTGGTCTCGCCCAAGGGGATCATCGTCGACGCCAAGACCGGGGTCACCGGGGCGGGCCGGAAGGCCAGCCTGCCGCTGCTCTTCCCGGAGGTGAACGAGAACTTCAAGGCCTACAGCCTGGCCTCCCACAAGCACACCCCGGAGATGGAGAATATCCTCTCCCGGGCGACCGGCCGGGAAGTCCGGCTGGAGTTCGCCCCCCACCTCCTCCCGGTCAACCGCGGGATCCTCTCCACGATCTACCTGAGGCTGGAGAAGGAGGCCGGCGAGAAGGAGATCTACGACCTTTACCGGGATAGCTACGGGCGGGAGCCCTTTGTCCGGGTCTACCCGGCCGGCCAGCTCCCGGAGCTGAAAGACGCGGTGCGGACCAACAACTGCCTGCTTGGTTTCAAGGCCAACCCCCGGACCGGCAACCTGATCGTGGTCAGCGCCATCGACAACCTCCTCAAGGGCGCGGCCGGCCAGGCGGTCCAGAATATGAACATAATGCAGTCCTTCCCCGAAATCGAGGGATTGGTATAGCCTTCTTTTAATCGCTATCCGCCTTCGTTTGCAACTTCGGCGGACATAGTCGGTATCGGTATCGGGATCGCTATCGGTATCGGGACTGAAGAGTGGGTCTGGTTGGGTCGAGTACGGGAACGAGTACGAGTACGAGTACGAGTACGATATCGGGGGATAAATGGAAATAGATCTGAAAAGTCTTGTCCCCCCCCGGCTCCCCCGGGGTTTCCGCGCCGCCGGGGTCGGCTGCGGGCTGAAGAAGACCGGGGCTCCCGATCTTGCCCTGCTCTACTCCGAGGACGAGGCCGCGATCGCCGGGGCCTTCACCACCAACCGGGTGTCGGCCGCCCCGGTCAAGCTCAGCCGGGAAGTGGCGGCCTCCGGGCGCTGCCGGGCGGTGATCGCCAACAGCGGCTGCGCCAACGCCGCCACCGGGGAGAGAGGCTCCGCCGACGCCCGGAAGATGGCCGGCTGGACCGCGCAGTCGCTGGGGATCGACCCTGCCCTGGTGGCGGTGGCCTCGACCGGCCGGATCGGTCGCTATCTCCCGATCGAGCAGATCGAGCGGGGGATCGAGGAACTGGCCGCGGCGGTCCGCTCCGGCGGCAACGGTTCGGCGGCGGCGGCGATTATGACCACCGACACCCGTCCGAAGGAGATCGCCCTGGAATTCGGGATCGGCGGGGCCGCGGTCCGTCTCTGGGGGATCGCCAAGGGGGCGGGGATGATCTACCCGAAGATGCGGGTGGCCGGTCCGCCCCAGGCCACGATGTTCTGCTTCCTCCTCACCGACCTGGCGGCGGAAGCGGCCTTCCTCCGCGCGGCTCTTGCCGCCTCCCTCGAGCAGTCGTTCAACCGGATCACCGTGGACGGCGATACCAGCACCAACGACACGGTGATTCTCCTGGCCAACGGCCGGTCCGGGGTGAAGGCGGAACCGGGGAAGAGCGGGGCGGAGATCTTCCGGGCCGCCCTCGACCGGGCGACCAGGGAGCTGGCCTGGATGATCGTCGCCGACGGCGAGGGCGCCTCCAAGTTCGTCGCCGTCGAGGTCGCGGGGGCCGCCAGCGACGGGGACGCCCGTCGCGCGGCGGCGGCGGTCGCCAACTCGCCGCTCTTCAAGTGCGCCCTCTACGGGGAGACCCCCAACTGGGGACGGCTGCTGGCGGCGCTGGGCTACTCGGGGGCGGTGATCGACGAGGAGAAAATCTCCGTCTTTCTCGGCGAGCTCGAGGTGGTCCGCTCCGGCCTGGTGGTTGACCTCCCCCCGGGGCGGGCCGAGGAAGGGTTGCGGGCCGGGCGGATCTCCCTCCAGGTCGACCTCGGCCTGGGGAAGGGGAGGGACGTCTATTATACCTGCGACCTCACCCCCGGGTACGTCGAGATCAACAGGGAATAGTCACCGGGGACCGCGGTCTCCCGGAAGCCTAAAGCGGCAATGAAAAAAATCATCGAGAAAGCGGGGGTCCTGATCGAGGCCCTGCCCTATATCCAGTCCTTCCAGGGCAAGGTGGTGGTCATCAAGCTCGGCGGATCGGCGATGACTTCGCCCGCCTGCGTGGAGGGGGTGTTGCGGGACGTGGTCTTTATGGAGGCGGTGAAGATGAAACCGGTGGTGATCCACGGCGGGGGCAATGCCATCAGCCTGCGGATGAAGCAGGCCGGCCTCACCCCCCGGTTCGTCGACGGCCAGCGGGTGACCGACCTGAAGTCGATCGGGATCGTCAGCGAGGTCCTCTCCGGGATCAACCGGGACCTGGCCGAACAGATCGCCGCCCTCGGCGGCCGGGCGGAGAGTTTCAGCGCCCACCCCAACCGGGTGATCACCGCCCGCAAACTCGCCCCCCCCGACCTCGGTTTCGTCGGACAGGTGGAGAAGGTGGATACCGAGACGATCCGGAAGGCTACCCGCGCCGGCCGGGTCCCGGTCATTGCCCCCCTGGGGAGCGATGGCGAAGGCCGGCTGTATAATATCAACGGCGACTTGGCGGCGGGGGCGATCGCCGGGGCGTTGAAGGCGGAGAAACTGGTCTTCCTGACCGACGTCGAGGGGATTATGACCCGGGGCGACGGGGACGGGCAGAGGCAGGTCCTCTCTTCCCTGAAGCGGGAGGAGATCAACCGCCTGGTCGAGGAGGCGACGATCGCCGGGGGGATGATCCCCAAGGTGACCGCCGGGCTGATGGCCCTGGAGCAGGGGGTGAGGAAGATCCATATCATCGACGGCCGGATCAAGCACTCGCTCCTGCTGGAGATCTTCACCGACAAGGGAGTGGGGACCGAGATCGTGAGGTAGAAGTTCGAAGTTAAAAGTTCAAAGTTCAAAGTTCGAAGTTCAAAGTTGCTGAGGTCGGGACCAGCTTAATCGCTATCGCTATCGGGATCGGTATCGGCATCAAGGGCCAGGCCGGACAGGGCCGAGAACGAGTACGAGTACGAGAACGATTAAGCCCCCCGCCGGGGCGACACTATTCAGCCGGAAAATTTCGGGGAGAATCAAGCAGGTTATGAACAAGACCGAACGGATAATCAAGGAGCACGATCAATTTGTCCTCCAGACCTATACCCGTAACCCGGTGGTGGCGGCGAGGGGGGAGGGTTCCTGGATCTGGGACCCGGAAGGGAGGAAGTATCTGGATTTCTTCCCCGGCTGGGGCGTCACCAGTCTCGGGCACTGCCACCCCAAGGTGGTGAAGGCGGTCCGGGAGCAGGCGGGGAAGCTCCTCCATATGCCGAACAATTTCTATAACGAACTGGCCGGCAAGCTGGCCCGGATCATCATCGAGAAGTCAGTCCCCGGCCGGGTCTTCTTCGGCAACTCGGGCGCCGAGGCCAACGAGGGGGCGATCAAGCTCGCCCGCCGCTTCGGCGAGCCGCAGGGTCGCTTCGAGATCCTGACGATGAAGGCATCCTTCCACGGCCGGACCCTGACCACGGTGACCGCCACCGGGCAGGAGAAGTACCACTCCGGCTTCGGGCCGCTCCCTCCCGGTTTCCGCTATCTCCCCTTCAACGATATCGGGGCCCTTGAGGCCGCCGTCTCCGAGCAGACCGTGGCGGTGATGCTGGAGCTGATCCAGGGCGAGGGCGGGGTCCGCCCGGCGTCGGAGGAGTACGCCCGGAAGGTTCGCGAGATCTGTGACGCCCGCAACCTGCTGATGATCGTTGACGAGGTCCAGACCGGGATGGGGCGGACGGGGGATTACTTCGCCTTCCAGGGCTACGGCGTCGTTCCCGACCTGATGACCCTGGCCAAGGCCCTGGGCGGCGGTCTCCCGATCGGGGCCCTGGTGGTCAGGGAGGAGTTCGCCGGCATCCTCACCCCCGGGACGCACGCCTCCACCTTCGGCGGCAGCCCGGTGATCTGCGCCGCCGCCCTGGCGGTCTTCCAGGCGATGGAGGAGGAGGGGATCATCGAGAACGTCCGCGAAATGGGCGGGTATCTCCGCCGGCAGCTGGAGGCCCTGCGGGCCGACTTCCCCCTGATCAGGGAGATCCGGGGGAGGGGTTTGATGCTGGGGATGGAACTGGACCGGGAAGGGAAATCGATCGTCGACCGCTGCCTGGCCCGGGGGATGATCGTCAACTGCACCGCCTCCACCGTGCTCCGGGTGATGCCCGCCTGCAACATCACCCGGGAAGAGATCGACCGGGCGGTCGAGATCCTCCGGGCCGCCCTGGCCGAGGAAAAATAACGGTATTATGTAACTGAATCGCTATCGGTATCGGGATCGCAATCGCCATCGAAGCCCCGGTTCCGATCCTGATATCGATCCCGATACCGATAGCGATTGAAATTAATTTAATTCAGTAAATTAGGAGAAAGAATTATGAGCAAGGTGGTTCTCGCGTATTCCGGCGGTCTCGACACCTCGATCATCCTGAAGTGGCTCCAGGAGGAGCGAGGGCTGGAGGTGGCGGCCCTGATCGTCGACGTCGGCCAGGCCGAGGAGGTGGAGGCGGCCGCCGAGAAGGCCCGGAAGACCGGGGCGGCCAAGGTTTACGTCGAGGATGTCCGGGAGGAGTTCGTCCGCGACTTCGTCTTCCCCGCCCTCCAGGCCAACGCGATTTACGAAGGAACCTATCTCCTGGGAACTTCCCTGGCCCGTCCCCTGATCGCCAAGAAGATGATCGAGATCGCGAGGACAGAGGGAGCGGAGTACGTCTCCCACGGGGCCACCGGGAAGGGCAACGACCAGGTCCGCTTCGAGATCTCCTGCCTGGCCCTGGAACCCTCGATCAAGATCATCGCCCCCTGGCGCGAGTGGAGCTTCAAGTCCCGCAGCGACCTGATGGCCTACGCCCGGAAACATAAGATCGAGATCCCGGTGACCAAGGAGAAACCCTACTCCAGCGACCGCAACCTCCTCCACATCAGCTTCGAGGGCGGGATCCTCGAGGACCCCTGGAACGCGCCCCCGGAGGAGATGTTCGTCCTGAGCGTCTCCCCCCAGGCCGCCCCCGACCGGGCGACCGCGATCGAGATCGATTTCGAAATGGGGATCCCGGTCGCGGTTGACGGGGAGAGACTTTCCCCCGCCGCCCTCCTCGACCGGCTCAACCGGCTGGGCGGGGAGAACGGGATCGGCCGGGTCGATATCGTCGAGAACCGCTTCGTGGGGATGAAGAGCCGCGGCGTCTACGAGACCCCGGGGGGGACGATCCTCCACGTCGCCCACCGGGCGCTGGAGACGATCACCCTCGACCGGGAGGTCTTCCACTTCAAGGACTCCCTGATCACCAAGTACTCGGAGCTGGTCTATAACGGCTTCTGGTTCGCCCCCGAGATGGAGCTGCTGCGGAAGACCGTGAGCGAGACCCAGCAGGACGTCACCGGCACCGTCCGGCTCGAGCTCTACAAGGGCAACTGCCGGGTCACCGGCCGCAAGTCCCCCTACTCGCTCTACGACCCGGAGATCGTGACCTTCGAAGAGGAGAACGTCTATCAGCAGAGCGACGCCACCGGCTTCATCCGCCTCAACGCCCTGAGGCTGAAGATCCGGGCCCGGCTGCGGCCGGGCGGAGGGAGAGGGAAAAGATGACCGAGAAACTCTGGGGGGGAAGGTTCCGGAAGCAGGCTGCCGTACTGATGGAAAGTTTCGGGACCTCGCTCCCGTTCGATCACCGGCTCTACCGGGCCGACATCCGCGCCGGGATCGCCCACGCCCGGGTTCTCCAGGCCGGGGGTTATCTCTCCGCCCGGGAGCGGGACCGGATCACCGCCGCCCTGAAGAAAGTCGAGGCCGAGATCGAGACCGGGAAGGTCAACCTCGCCTCCGGATACGAGGATATTCACAGCCTGGTTCTCGGCCGGCTGTCCGCCAGAGAACCGGAACTGGCCGCCAAGCTTCACGCCGGCCGCTCCCGCAACGACCTGGTCGTCCTCGACACCCGGCTCTACCTGAAAGAGGAGCTGGCGGAGATCTCCCGACTGATCCGCGGCCTCCAGGGGGCCCTGGTGAAGAAGGGGGAAGAGTATCTTGACCTGGTCATCCCCGGCTACACCCACCTCCAGCCGGCCCAGCCGGTCCTGGCCGCCCATCACTTCCTGGCCTACGTCGAGATGCTCGGGCGGGACCGGGGCCGGCTCGCCGACGCCGGGAAGCGGATGGATCTCCTCCCCGCCGGCTCCGCCGCCCTGGCCGGTTCCGACCTGAAGCTCGACCAGGAACTGCTCGCCTCTCTGCTCGGATTCCCGGGGGTGGCCCCCAACAGCATCGACACCGTGGCCGACCGGGACTTCGTCGCCGAGGTCCTCTCGGGGCTGGCCGTCTGCGGGATGCACCTCTCCCGCCTGGCCGCCGAGCTGGTCCTCTGGTCGACCGCCGAGTTCCGTTTCGTCGAACTCGACGAGGCTTTCTGCACCGGGTCCAGCTTTCTCCCCCAGAAGAAGAACCCCGACCCGGCCGAGCTGATCCGCGGCCAGGCCGGCCGGCTCTACGGCAACCTCCAGGCGGTCCTGACCGCCCTCCACGGCCTGCCCCTGGCCTACAACCGCGATCTCCAGGAGGACAAGGAGCCGCTCTTCGATTCCCTCGACACCGTGAAGAACTCCCTGGCGGTGATGACGGGGCTGATCTCGACCCTGAGATTCAACCGGGAGGCCCTGGCCGGGGCCCTGGAACGGGGATTCCCCTGCGCCCCCGACCTCGCCGAGCACCTGGTGGAGCGGGGAGTGCCTTTCCGCCAGGCCCACCAGGCGGTGGGCCAGCTGGCGGTCTGGGTTCTGGAGAGAGGAAAATCCCCGGAGACCCTGACCCTGAAGGAACTGAAAACCTTTTCCCCGAAATTCGGGCCCGCGGCGCTGAAACTGCTCACCCCTGCCGCCTCGGTCCGGGCCAAGAAGACGATCGGATCCACCCATCCGGCCCGGGTGAAACGGAACCTGGCGAAGTGGAAGAAGAAACTCGAACTCTGAAGCAAGAAATTCACCGCGGAGGTGCGGAGGACGCGGAGAAGAGTATTGTAACTTTAGTCACTTTGAACTTCGAACTTTGAACTTTAAACTTTAGTCACTTGTTCTATGAACCTGCTGATCAACTCCCCCTCCTGGAAGTACCGGAGAGGAGAGCTCTGCTGCGAAGACGTCCCCCTGGAGCGGATCGCCCGGTCAACGGGAACTCCGGTTTACGTCTACAGCCGCCGCCACCTGGTCAAGGCCTACCGGGAGATAACCGCCGCCTGGCGCGGGCGCTCCCACCTGGTCTGCTTCTCGATGAAGTCGAACTCCAGCCGGGCGGTGATCCGGACCCTGGTCGGGGAGGGCTCGGGGATCGACGTCGTCTCCGGCGGCGAACTCTACCGGGCCCTGAAGGCCGGCGCGCCCCCGAAGAAGATCGTCTTCGCCGGGGTGGGGAAGACCGCGCGGGAGATCGTCGAGGGGCTGAAGGCCGGGATCCTCTTCTTCACCGTGGAGTCGGCGGAGGAGCTGGAGCTGATCAGCCGGACCGCCGCGCGGCTGGGGAAGACCGCCCGGATCGCATTGAGGGTCACCCCCGACGTCGATCCCCAGACCCACCGCTACATCACCACCGGCAAGGCGGAGAACAAGTTCGGTCTCGACCGCGAGGCCGCGCTCGACTTCTACCGCCGGGCCCGCCGGCTCCCCGGGATCGACCCGGTCGGGATCCATATGCACATCGGCTCCCAGATCCTCGATCCCGCCCCCTACCGCCAGGGGGTGAAGAGATTGGTCGGCCTGGTGAAGAAGCTGGAGGGGGAGGGGATCCGGCTTCGCTACCTCGACATCGGGGGCGGGATGGGGATCAGCTACCGGGGGGAAGATGCCCCGCCGGCCGCCGCCTACGCCCGGGCCATCCGGCCCCTCCTGAAAGGCCTGAAGCTGACCGTGATCCTGGAGCCGGGGCGCTTCATCACCGGCAACGCCGGGGCGCTGCTGGTCTCGGTCATCCAGGTGAAGAAGAAGGCCCGCCAGTACTTCGTGGTTGCCGACGGGGCGATGAACGACCTGATCCGCCCCGCCCTTTACGAGGCCTGGCACCAGATCGTTCCCGTCCGCCCCGGAGACTCGGAGCCGCTCACTTTCAACGTCGTCGGCCCGGTCTGCGAGACCGGGGATACCCTCGGCGCCGGGCGGACCTTCCCGGAGCCGGCCCCCGGCGACCGGCTGGCGGTGCTCTCCGCCGGGGCCTACGGTTTCGTGATGAGCTCCAACTACAACTCCCGCCCTCGTCCGCCCGAGGTCCTGGTCGACGGCGATGAATTCCGGGTGGTGAAAAAACGCGAGACCTACCGCGACCTGGGGCGGGGGGAGACCGACTGAGACAAAAGCATCGATCCCGATAGCGATTCCGATCCCGACCCCGATCAAATCCCCGGTCTTCAGCCCGGGCTCGGGGTCGGTATCGGAATCGGGATCGGTATCGAGGTTCTGCGGAAGCAACGTCTTGAATCAGGCCGAAGCTCGGTATAGAATGAACCTGGAATTCGTCAAGATGCAGGGCCTGGGGAACGACTTCATCCTTCTCGACGATATGTCAGGGGGGCTGGACCTGGACTTGGACTCGGTCCGTTTTCTCTGCGACCGCCACTTCGGGGTCGGGGCGGACGGGGTGATCACCGTCTCCCCCTCTGAACGGGCGGACCTGAGGATGCGGATCTTCAACCCCGACGGTTCGGAGGCCGAGATGTGCGGCAACGGGATCCGCTGCTTCGCCCTTTTTGCCCGAGACCGCGGTTTGGTTGCCGGTCCCGAGCTGTCCGTGGAGACCCTGGCCGGGATCATCCGGCCCCGGATCGAGGAGGGGAAGGTGGCGGTGGATATGGGGGAACCGGTCTTTGACTCCGAAAAGATCCCGGTCGACCTCCCCGGCGAGGTGATCGACTATCCGGTCGTCTTCGAGGGGCGGAAAGTCTCGATCACCTGCGTCTCGATGGGCAACCCGCACTGCGTGATCTTCTTTCCCCCGGGAGAGGAGCCCCCGGTGGCCGAACTGGGTCCGGTGGTCGAGACCGATCCTCTCTTCCCCAAGCGGACCAATGTCGAGTTCATCCGGGTCCTGAACAACTGGGAAATGAACTTTTCGGTCTGGGAGCGCGGCGCCGGGATGACTCTCGCCTGCGGGACCGGGGCCTGCGCCGCCCTGGCCGCCGCCGCCCGGACCGGCCGGACCGGCCGGAAGGCCCTGGTCCACCTCCCGGGCGGGGACCTGGAGATCGAGTGGCTGGAGAATAATCATATCTATATGACCGGCCCCGCGGTGGAAGTGTTTCGGGGGAAAATTTTTCTTCGAAAAATTTTCGGGGATGGGGAATAGGGAATGGGAAAAGAAGTTCGAAGTTCAAAATTCAAAGTTAGAGAAAGAGGGTGGAGGGGGCTTGATAATCAGTAAGCGGTAAGCAGTGGGCAGCGGGTACCGATCGACCGATCTGTGTAATCTG
>JAXGWO010000058.1:0-12205 GCA_040773245.1 PVC group bacterium | reverse complement strand
CTCGACTTCCACCTGGTAAGTCTTTCCGTTCACCCTGACGTTAAATTTTCTCATCGCGTTCTCCTTGTGTTGCGTGGGAATTGGCGGGATGGTTCACCGTTCCCAGTCCGCCCAGCGGGTACCCCCGTCCGGCCCCCGGATGATCTGCTTGACCCGGAACTGTTCCGGAGCGTCGGCGGCCAGGAGAGCGAGGACGGCGGCGATCGCCGCCACGCTCTCTCCGCCGTCTTCGGGGGCCGGGGTCCGGGGGATGGGGATCGGCCTCGGTTCCCGCTGCTGGGGCCGGGCCGTGAAGCGGGCCAGGGTCCGGACCGCCAGCCAGACCAGGATGAGGGCGACAAAGGTGAGCGCCATCCCGATCACGGTAATCTGGAGGGCTCCCAGGAGTTGATCCAGGAGGGATATCCCCGCCAGTTCCCCGGGGTTTCGGAATATCTCCAGCAGTGTCATTGGTTTTTTACCTGTCCTCTTTTCGCCAGCTAAATGATGAACTCTTAACTTCGAACTTCGAACTTCGAATTGCGAACTTTGAGCTTCGAACTTCGAACTTTGAACTTCGAACTTTGAACTTTGAACTTTGAACTTACTACAAAGGGATATTGCCGTGTTTCTTCGGGGGGAGTTTCTCCCGCTTGGTGGCCAGCATATTGAAGGCGTCGATCAGCCGCGGACGGGTGGTGGCGGGGTCGATCACGTCGTCGACGTAACCGAGTTCGGCCGCCTTGTAGGGGGTGGCGAACTCGGCGGTGTACTCGGCGATCTTCTCCCGCCGGGCCGCTTTCGGGTCCTCGGCCGACTTGATCTCGCTGCGGAAGATGACGTTGGCCGCTCCGGAGGGCCCCATCACCGCGATCTCGGCTTTCGGCCAGGCCAGGATCAGGTCGCCGCCCAGGTGGCGGGCGCTCATCGCGATGTAGGCCCCGCCGTAGGCCTTGCGCACGATCAGGGTGACCAGGGGGACGGTGGCCTCGCTGTAGGCGAAGAGGAGCTTGGCCCCGTGCCGGATGATCCCCCCGTACTCCTGGTTGGTCCCCGGGAGAAATCCCGGCACGTCGACCAGGGTCAGGAGCGGGATGTTGAAGGCGTCGCAGAAGCGGACGAACCGGGCGGCCTTGTCGGAGGCGTTGATGTCCAGGCAGCCGGCCAGGGTCTGGGGCTGGTTGGCCACCACCCCGACCGCCCGGCCCCCCATTCGGGCGAAACCGGTGGTGATGTTCATTGCGTAGTAGGGCATCCGCTCCAGGTAATCCCCGTTGTCGACGATCCGGCCGATGATCTGGCGGATGTCGTAGGGCTTGGCCGGGTTATCGGGGATGATCCCGTCCAGTTCGGGCTCGAGGCGGTCGGGGGAGTCGTTCTCCGGTCCGGCCGGGGCGGTCTCCCGGTTGTTGGAAGGGAGAAAAGAGAGAAGGCGCCGGATGGAGGCGATACAGGACCGGTCGTCGGCGGCGATGAAGGAAGCAACCCCGCTGGTGTTGTTGTGGGTCATCGCTCCGCCGAGGGCTTCCGCCGACACCTCTTCGCCGGTAACGGACTTGATCACGTCGGGACCGGTGATGAACATCTTGCTGGACTTGTCGACCATAAAGACGAAGTCGGTCAGGGCGGGGGAATAGACCGCTCCCCCGGCGCAGGGACCCATAATCGCCGAGACCTGGGGGATGACCCCGGAGGCGATGGTGTTCAGGTAGAAGATGTCCCCGTAACCCTTCAGGGAGGCGACCCCTTCCTGGATCCGGGCCCCCCCGGAGTCGTTCATCCCGACCACCGGGGCCCCGACCTTGAGGGCGTTGCCGAGGACGGTGACGATCTTCAGGGCCTGCATCTCTCCCAGCGATCCCCCGATGACGGTGAAATCCTGGGCGAAGGCGTAGACCAGCCTTCCGTCCACCTGCCCGTAACCGGTCACCACTCCCTCCCCGGGGGCTTCCTTCTTCTCCATCCCGAAGTAGGTGCAGCGATGCTTGACGAAAGCCCCCAGTTCAACCATCGTTCCGGGGTCGAAGAGGAGGTCGAGCCGTTCCCGGGCGGTCAGCTTGCCCTGTTCGTGCTGTTTCTGGATCCGGGCCTCCCCCCCTCCGGCCCGGATCTTATCCTTGCGCTGGACCAGGTCCTGGAGTTTGTCGGTGTCCATCGGAAAAACCATCTCCCGGCCGCCGGGTTGACGCGGCCCTCTCAGGTTAGAAATTTCCCATTGCCTTTCTGGCCCGCCTTTCCCCGGCGGTGACCATCTTCCCGGTATCGGGTTCTCCGGGGTCCGGGAATACGTAAATTCGTTCCGGTATCCTACACCATCCCCGGCCGAAGACAAACCGTTATTTCCCTCTCCTTTGGGCGAGGAGAAGACCGGAAGCGATAACCGCCCCGCCGATGACCAGCCGGCCGGCGTCGGCTTCCTCCCCGAAGACCAGCAGGGAGACGGCCACGGCCAGGGGGATCTTCAGGTTGTTGAAGACCGCCAGCACCCCGGCCGTGGTCCGGACCGCGCCCTTGTTCCACCAGAAGAATCCGAGTCCGGAGGCGACCGCCCCCAGGTAGAGCAGGGTCCCGGCCGCCCCGGGGGAGATCCGGGCCAGGTCGCCCCAGCCCCCGGAGAGTGAGGTGCCCAGGGCGGCCGCCGCCGCGCCGCCGAAAAAGAGGAGGGCATAAACTTCCCGCTCGGCCAATTCCCGGAAGCGGGGCCGGAGGCGGCGGTACTCGATCTGGCCGGCGGCGAAGCAGAGGTTGGAGACCTGGACCAGGAGAAAACCGGCGGCGATCCCCCGGAGGGCCGCCGGGCGGTAGGTGATGACCGCCGCCCCGGCCACCGCCAGTAGGGCCGCGGTGAAGTCCGCCCCCCGGAAACGTTTCCGGTAGAGATTGTCCAGCAGCGTGACGTGAATCGGGGTCAGGATGGTGTAAACCGCCACCTGGTAGGCGTCGAGGCGGGCGAAGGCGGCCAGGTAGGCGACGTACATCAGTCCGTACTGGACCGCCCCGGTCAGGAAGAGCTGGAGCTTCAGCCGCCCGGGAATCCGTTTCCAGCGCAGGAAGGGTAGAAAACAGGGGATGGCGATGGTCAGGCGGAGCCAGGATACCAGGGCGGGGTCGATACCCTCCAGCCGGGTCTTGATCAGCCCGAAGGAGAAAGCCCAGATCAGGGAGACGACGGCAAGATATCCCATCATCAGACTCCATCGGTATCGGAATCGCTATCGCTATCGCTATCGAGGCTGCGCCGAATTCGATCCCGATCCCGATAGCGATCCCGATAGCGATTTGTTTCCTAAAAACCCCTAGACGGCTAAACCCCTGAAATCCTACTTTACCTACCTGGAGAAAAAAAGCTATTATTCGCCGTATGGAGCCGGAGCCCACTATCCTGTCCTCGGTCGCCGACCTGGTGGAGATCGCCGGGAAGCTCCCCCCCTCGAACGTGGTCGTGCCCGGCGGGCACCGGCGGGAGGACCTGAAGCTGGTGGAGGCGGCCCGCGATCACGGGATCGTCGACCGGATCATCCTGGTCGGCGACCGCCGGGCGATCCGGCGGTCGGTCGCCGAGCTGGGGATCCGGATCCGGCCCGATCACGTGATCTCGGCCCCGACCGACGAGGCCGCCGCCGCGGCCACCGCCGACCTGGTGCGGGCGGGTCGGGCCGATATCGTGCTCAAGGGTGACATCTCCACCCCGGTCATCAACCGGGCGCTGCGTCCCCTGGCCGTGCGTTCGACGGTCAGCCTGGCCACGGTCTTCGACGCCGCCCCGATCTCCGGCGGCCGGCCGATGGTCCTGACCGACGCCGGTTTCACCACCGTCTGCAACTTCGGCCGGATGGTCGACCTGGTCGAGAACGCCGTCGAGGTCGCCCGGCTGGTGCTGGGCCGGCCCCGGCCCCGGGTGGCGATCCTCTCCGCCAACGAGAAGCCGATCCCCTCGCTCCCCTCCACCTGGCTGGGGGAGAAGCTGTCGGCCAGAAACTGGGAGAACGCGGTGGTTTACGGGCCCCTCTCCTTCGACCTGGCCACCGATCCGGAGTCGGTGGCCCTGAAGGGGATCTCCGGGCCGGGGGCGGCCCGGGAGGTGGCCGGCCGGGCCGACGTCCTGGTCTGCCCGGGGATCGACACCGCCAACGCGCTCTACAAGACCATCACCGCGCTGAACAAGTTCGGCCTGGCCTCCCTGGCCGGTATCACGGTCGGCTTTCCCTTTCCCTACGTCATCCTCTCCCGGGCCGATACCCTGGAGACCCGGCTGGAGTCGATCGCCCTCTGCAGCGTTCTCTTCCAGAGGCGGCGGTGCATCCGCCGGACCCGTCCGAAGAAGAGAACCCCCGCTCCCCGGATCCTGGTCTTTGTGCCGGGATCCGGCTCGATCCGGGCGGCGGTCTTCGCCGGGGCCAAGACGCTCGGTTCCCGGGAGGAACCTTTCGAACTTCCGGCCGATCGGAAAAAGGCGGCGGCGGAGATGGCCGGGAGGATCGCGAATATGGTCCGGAGCTTCGGGGTCCGCCGGCTCGACGCGGTCGCCGGCCCGGCCGGATCTCTTCCCCTCCCGGGAGGAGAGGTTCCCGGCGGGGTTTGCCGGGTCGCCCGCCGCCGGGGGGATAGGATCTCCATCGACCGGGCGATCAGCGCCGCCGGGGAAACTTCCGGTCCCGTCCGTCCGGAGAACCTCGGGGTGAAGGTTTCCGCCGCGCTCGCCCGCCTTTACCGGGCGCCGGCCTGGGTGGTCGATCCGGTTCCGGACGGCCCTCTCGCCGCGACCGCCTTCGCCCTGAAGGCGGCCGCCCGGCTGGCCGCCGGGGAGATGCGGCGTCCGTTGGGGGAAGTCAAGCTGGTGATCGCCCGCTTCGACCGGGAGACCGCCGTGGCCGGGCTGAGCGGCGGGATGATCGTCGGCCGGGAGATCGCCCTCGCCCCGGGTGTTCCTCCCTCCGGCCGGAACCGGGAAGCGATGATCGGCCGGGCGGCCCGGGAGATCGGGGGGGCCTTTGTCGCCGCCGGCTGCGACGTGGAGGCGATCGTTCTGACCGGGAAGATGATCCGGGATCGGCAGTTGCGCCGGGAAGTCCGGAAGCGGGTCAACCGGCTCGCCCCGGTGATCACCCGGGAAGGTTCCCCGGAGCTGGAAGCCCTGGCCCTGGCGGCCGCCGGGGCGCTGGCGGACCAGGGCCGTCCGCCGGGGCAGGGTCCGTTATAGGAGGGCAAGATGAAGAAAGGAAACGACAGGCTCCACTGGGTCTTCCGGGCCCACGTTTATGACCGGGCCGGGGCCCTGACCAGCATCGCTTCGGCCTTCAGCAACGAGGGGATCAGCATCGACACCGTGGTCGGTCACGGGATCGAGGAACGGGCCGGGATCGACGGCAGCGTGGTGATGACCTTCCGCTGCTCCGAGGAGGAGAAGGATGTGATGGTCCGGAAGGTCAGGCGGCTGAGCAAGGTCAAGTCGCTGGAGGAGCACCCCTACCTCTCCCAGAGCCTGAGGAAATCGGCCATCATCCGGACGGTCCGGCGCCTGGCGCCCCTCGACGTGGCCGGGGAGAAGTCCTTCCTCACCAGCGAGCTGGTGGATTCCGGTCCCGGCTACTGGAGCTATCTCCTGGCCGGTTCCCCCAGCGAACTCGACCCGGTCCTGATCCGGCTGGAAACGGAGGGGGTGTTGACCGACCTGGTATATTCGATTATCGGGCTGTGAGCCCGGCCGCCCCTATCTCCGCCAGTAGATCCGGATGCTCTGCTCCCCATCGGCGTACTGAATGGTGAGGTTGCCCTTGTAAGCCCGGGAGAGCGCCTCGCCGATCCTCCGGGCCAGGTGGATGCCGGTGGTGGTCACCGAAACTCCGCCTTCCCGGGGGGTGAGCTTGATCAGGCGCTGGAGGGGATGGTTGGCTTTTTCCTGTTCCTCCACGTTCCGGATCAGGTTCTCGATTTCCTCCCGGTGTTCGGGGTAAAACTCCCCCTCGATCTCCACCTGACCGGCCGGGTAATTGTCGCTGATCCGCCGGCAGGCGGGACAGAGAGCCTGGTGAGGCGGGGTTTTCTCCTCCGGTGGTTTCCAACTCCAGCGGCCCCCGGTGAAAAAGGCCCCGCAGCCGGGGCACCGGGTCGGTTCCGGCAGCTTTTCCCGCTCGTAGTAGCTGTCGTGGCGTTTCTCCCTGATCAGACGGTCCTTTCTCCCGTAAGGCGTCTGCGACATAGCTTCAAGCCTCCTTCCCGATTAAGGGGTTGCCCATAACTCATACTATCAGTAATTAGACCAGAAAGCAAGAACCGCCGTTGCCGGATTCGGCCGCTTTTTAATTTTACATCCCTTCTCGCCCGGATTATATTCCCGGTTATGAATTACCAGACCGTGATCGGCCTGGAAGTCCACGTCCAGCTCCAGACCGCCACCAAGATCTTCTGCTCCTGCCCGGCCCAGCCGGGCGGGGAACCGAACACCCGGGTCTGCCCGGTCTGCCTCGGCCTGCCCGGGACGCTCCCCGTCCTCAACCGGCGGGCGGTCGAACTGGCGGTCCGGGCCGGCCTGGTCCTGAACTGCTCGGTTTCCGAATTCAGCAAGTTCGACCGGAAGAACTACTTTTACCCCGATCTCCCCAAGGCCTACCAGATCTCCCAGTATGACCGCCCGCTGAATTACTCCGGCTGGCTGGAGATCGTGGTCGACGGGGAGGAGAGGAGGATCGGGGTGACCCGGGCCCACCTGGAGGAGGATGCCGGCAAGCTGGTCCACTTCGGGCCGGGCGGGAGCGGGGTCGATTACAACCGGACCGGGATGCCGCTGCTGGAGATCGTCTCCGACCCCGACCTCCGCTCCCCCCGGGAAGCCGGCGAGTACCTGAAGGAGCTACGGTCAGTGATGCGCTACATCGGGGCCAGCGATTGCGATATGGAAAAAGGCAGCTTCCGCTGCGACGCCAATATCTCCCTGAAACCGTCCGGGGCGAGGCAACCGGGGGTGAAGGTCGAGATCAAGAACCTCAACTCCTTCAAGGCGGTGGAACGGGCCCTGGAATACGAGGAGGTTCGGCAGCGGGAACTCCTGGAACGGGGGGAGCCGGTGCTGCAGGAGACCCGGCTCTTCGACGCCGACCGCCAGCTGACCTCCCCGATGCGGTCCAAGGAGGAGGCTCACGATTACCGGTACTTCCCCGATCCCGACCTGGTACCCATCGTCTTCGATCCCCGGCGGGTGGAGGAGATCCGGGGGGTGCTTCCCGAACTCCCCCTGGCCCGGCGGCGCCGGTTCCGGGAGCGGTACGGGCTGCCCGATTACGATGCCGGGGTCCTGACCGCGGAACGGGGTCTGGCCGATTACTTCGAATCCGCCGCCGTCCGCGGCGCCGACCCCAAGGCCCTCAGCAACTGGATGATGGGGGAGCTGCTGGGGAAACTGAATGAGTCCGGCTTGACGATTGAAAGGAGCCCGATCCCACCCGCCCGGCTGGCCGCGCTCGTCTCCCTGGTCGCGGAAGGGAAGATCGGCGGCCCGGTCGCCAAGCGGGTCTTTGCCGAGATGTTCTCCTCGGGGGGGGACCCGGCGGAGATCGTGGAGAGAGAGGGGCTGGGCCAGATCAGCGACCGGGGGCAGCTGGAGGCGGTCGTGGAGCAAGTGATCTCGGAGAACCCGGGTCCGGTCGCCGACTTCCGGGGCGGCAAACCGGCGGCCCTCGGTTTCCTGGTCGGCCGGGTGATGAAGGCGACGGGGGGCCAGGCCAATCCGGGCCTGGTCAACCAGCTCCTCCGGTCCCGCCTTTCCTGAGCCGGATTCAGAGCCGGTGAATTAAATGGTGGCCCGCGGCCGGCCGGTTTGCTACTATGTCCGGTTTTTCGAGGTTGGTTTGGTTCCTCTTCCCGGCTTGATCGGCCCCGGGCAGTCTCCGGCGGGAAAAGATTGATCTCTATATCGGGATCGTGAATGGGCCGATTTTTGATAGCGATCCCGATAGCGATACCGATAGCGATTTAAGGAGGAAACTTGATGAATGTTTGCATTATCGGGACCGGCTACGTCGGCCTGGTGACCGGCGCCACCCTGGCGGAACTGGGGAACCGGGTGATCTGCGTCGATAACAACAAGGAGAAGATCGCCCTCCTCAACCGGGGGGAGATCCCGATCTACGAGCCGGGTTTGAGCGAGCTCATCGCCTCCTCCCGCCAGGCCGGGAGGATCACCTTCACCAGCTCGATCGCCGAGGGTGTGAAGGCCTCCGACATCGTTTTCATCGCCGTCAGCACGCCTCCGAAGCCCGACGGTTCGGCCGACCTCTCGGCGGTGGCCGCGGTGGCCCGGGAAGTCGCCGAGAACCTCAACGGCTACAAGGTGGTGGTGGACAAGAGCACCGTCCCCGTGAAGACCGGGGAGAAGGTGGCCGAGACCATCGAGCGCTACAGCAAGGAAGGGAGCGAGTTCGACGTGGTCTCCAACCCGGAGTTCCTCCGGGAAGGGTCCGCCATCTACGACACCTTCCATCCCGACCGGATCGTGATCGGGACCCCCAGCATCCGGGCGGCCGACCTGCTGGTCGAGCTCTACAAGCCGCTGGCGGCCCCGGTGATCGTCACCGACATCAACAGCGCCGAGATCATCAAGCACGCCGCCAACTCCTTCCTCGCCACCAAGATCTCCTTCGCCAACGCCCTGGCCCGGATCTGCGAGGCGGCGGGGGCCAACGTGGAGGAGGTTACCCGGGGGGTCGGTCTCGACAACCGGGTGGGAGCCAGATTCCTCAACGCCGGCGTGGGTTACGGCGGTTCCTGTTTCCCCAAGGACGTCTCCGCCTTCATCTCCATCTCCGAGGAACTGGGATACGACTTCCGGCTCCTGAAGGAGGTGGAGCGGATCAACCAGGAGCAGACCGATTTCTTCTTCCGCAAGATCAAGGACACCCTCTGGATCCTGGAGGGGAAGAAGATCGCGGTCCTGGGGCTGGCCTTCAAGCCCAACACGGACGATATGCGTTCCGCCCCCTCGGTCAAGATCATCCGGAAGCTGCTGGCCGAGGGAGCGAGGGTCCGCGCCTACGACCCCAAAGCGATGGAGAAAGCCCGGGAGGACCTTCCCGAGATCGAGTACTGCCGCGACCCCTACGGGGCGGCGGAAGGGGCCGAAGCCCTGGTCATCCTCACCGAGTGGAACGAGTTCAAGGAGATGGATCTTCCCCGGCTGAAGAAGCTCCTCCACCAGCCGATCATCATTGACGGCCGGAATATCTACGATCCCGCCCAGATGGCCCAGCTCGGCTTTACCTACCGCTCCGTGGGAAGATAGCGCCGTCCCCCTCCGTCCTCTCCGGATGGGGTAATCCAATCGCTATCGCTATCGGAATCGGTATCGAAGTCCCCGGCAACTTTGAACTTTGAACTTCGAACTTTGAACTCCCCGCAGGATATCCTGGTCACCGGCGGCGCGGGTTTCATCGGTTCCCACCTGGCCCGGGGACTGGTCGAAGCCGGCCACCGGGTCAGGGTGCTCGACAATTTTTCCACCGGCCGCCCGGAGAACCTTTCCGGTCTGTCCGGCCGGATCGAACTGGTCGAGGGCGACATCCGGGATCCCGGCGTGGTCGAACCCCTGCTGGGGCAGGTCGAGGCGGTATTCCACCAGGCGGCGCTTCCCTCGGTTCCCCGGTCCTTCGCCGATCCGATCGAGACCACCTCGGTCAACACCGCCGGGACCCTGGCCCTGCTCGAGGCCGCCCGCAAATCCCGGCTCTCCCTTTTCGTCTTCGCTTCCTCTTCCTCGATCTACGGCGACACGGCGGCCGAGGCGAAGTCGGAGGACCTCCCCCCGGCGCCGCTCTCCCCCTACGCCGTCTCCAAGCTCTCCGGGGAGCAGTTCTGCCGGCTCTACCGGAAGCTCTACGGCCTGCCGACGATCTGCCTCCGTTACTTCAACATCTTCGGCCCCGGGCAGGACCCAAAATCCCCCTATGCCGCGGTCATCCCCCGCTTCGTCAACGCGGTCCTCCGCGGCCAATCCCCGGTCATTTACGGCGACGGGACCCAGAGCCGGGACTTCAGCTACGTGGAGAACGCGGTCCGGGCCAACCTGGCCTGCCTCTCCGCCCCGGAGGAAGCTTACGGCCGGGTCTTCAATGTCGCCTGCGGGGAGCGAACCGACCTCCTCGAGGTCCTCAGGTTATTGAGGGAGATATCCGGGAAAACGGTGGAGCCGGTCTTCGCCGGCCGCCGTCCCGGGGACGTCCTCCATTCCCGGGCCGACATCTCCCGGGCCCGGTCGCTGCTCGGCTACGCCCCCTCGGTATCCTTCCCCGAAGGTCTCCGCCGGACCTACGATTACTTCGCCTCCCGGACGGGATAACCGGATGTCATTTTTGACAGGATAACAGGATCGACAGGATAGTTTGCAGTGTCCTTTTAGTCCCTTATGTCCTTTTCGTCATTTTGGGTAAAATCCCAGCCCTGCACCGGCAACAGAATAATCCAGGAGAATAATAATGACCGTCCCCCTGCTCGACCTCCAGGCCCAGTACCGCGAATACGGCGACGAACTGGAGAAGGAAGTGATCGAAATCCTCCGCAGCGGCCGCTACATCAAGGGGCCGAAGCTGGAAGAGATGGAGAAGGAACTGGCCCGTTACTGTGGGGTGGAGCGGGCGGTGGCCTGCGCCTCCGGGACCGACGCCATCCTCCTGGCCCTGATGGCCCACTCCGTGGGGCCCGGGTCCGAGGTGATCACCAGCCCGTACACCTTCTTTGCCACCGGGGGATGCATCTCCCGGCTCGGCGCCCGCCCGGTCTTCGTCGATATCGACCCGGCTACCTATAACATCGAACCCCAACTGATCCCCGCCGCCGTCACCGGGAAGACGAGGGCGATCGTTCCCGTCCACCTCTACGGCCAGTGCGCGGATATGGACCCGATCCTGGAGATCGGGAAGGACAACAATATCCCGGTGATCGAGGACGCCGCCCAGGCGATCGGGGCCCGCTACCGGGGGCGCCCGGCCGGTTCGCTGGGCGCGGTCGGCTGCTTCAGCTTCTTCCCCTCCAAGAACCTCGGGGCCTGCGGTGACGGCGGCTTTATGACCACCAATGACGGGGAGCTGGCCGACCGGCTGGCCATCCTCCGCGAGCACGGGGCGAAGCCGAAGTACTACCATAAGGTGATCGGGATCAACAGCCGGATGGACGCCCTCCAGGCCGGGATCATCCTGGTCAAGCTCCCCCACCTGGAGAAGTGGCACGAAGGCCGCCGCCGGAACGCCGCCTTCTACGACCGGCGGCTGACCGGATTTCCCCTGACCCTTCCCCGGGTGGCCGACGGCTGCGAGAGCGTCTTCAACCAGTACGTGATTCGGACCGACCGCCGCGACGATCTGAGGAAGCACCTCCAGGAGAAGGGGATCGGCAACGAGATCTACTACCCCGTGCCCCTCCACCTCCAGGAGTGTTACCGGGACCTGGGGTACGGGGAAGGGTCGTTCCCGGAGGCCGAAGCCGCCGCGCGCCAGACCCTGGCCCTTCCCATCTACCCCCAGCTGACCGAATCCCAGCTGGAAGAGGTCGCTTCCGCCATCGAGTCCTTCTTCGCCGGAAAATAAAAAGAATTCACCGCAAAGACGCAGAGAACGCAAAGGAACGCAAAGGATTTTTGAGTGTTCGGTTCCGGATAGTTCTCGATAGAGCGGTATGGTAAGGTTAGATGTACTGGATAATTGGGGCCGGGGACGCGGGATTGAAAATCCTGCGGAAACGCGACGGGGGGGCCGGCGTGAAACAGTTTATCTACCCCGGTCTTAACTTTGCTTTCCTGGCTATTTTATCTTTGGCGTTTTGAGATATTTTGAATTCTTAGCTCGGAATTCTCTCAAACTTCAACGTCCCGATACTGGAGAAATGGCCATATCGTCTCGCGCTGGGACTTTAAATCTTTCTCTGCGTATCTTTGCGTTCTCTGCGTCTTTGCGGTGAATAATATGCGCCGGAGGCGCCTGGTAAAATGAGCAGCTCGGCAGAAAACTTCCTTCCCCGGGGGTTGGCGACGGCGATCGGGAGTTTCCCCCACCGCGAGCCGGGCCCGGCCCTGAAACTGATCGGGAAGTATCTCCCCGAGGCTCCGGCCTGGCCCCAGCTCCCCAAGCGGGGGCTGAAGGAGAATATGTGCCCCCAGTTCAGTTCCGGGCTTCCGGCCCTCCAGCTGGACGAGGAGGAGGGAAGGATCTGCTTCCGGATCGGCGACGACCTGTCGGCGGAGCTG
>JAXGWO010000057.1:0-13735 GCA_040773245.1 PVC group bacterium | reverse complement strand
TCCCGGAGGCCTGGGCCGTGACCCGGAAGCGGTAGAGGCCTTCGGTCTCCTCCAGCGGTTTGGCCGGTTCGATCAGTTTGAAATTCTTCCGCCGGGGGTGCTCGATGATCAGGGGCCTTTCCCGGTCGGAGGAATTTTTGACCAGGTATGTCCGGTTCTGGAAAATTTTCCGGGTGAGCACCAGGTTGCCCCGGCTGATCCGGGCGGAGTCGATCCTCCGGGAGTCCTCCCGCGAGGAGTCCACGGTCAGCTTGAGGTCGATCGCGTAGCTCAGAAGCCTCTCGGCGCCCGGTGTGAGGTTGCCGATTTGCCCATCGCCGCCGTAAGAGTTTTCGTCATAGACGGTCACCGGGCCCGCCGGGAGGGTGGAGCCGGTATCGTTCTTCAGGAAGACTCCGTTGAGGGGGTTCCGGGGGAGGACGTCGGTATTGTAGATCGAGACCTTCTCCGCCTGGATCGGCCCGTTGATGATCGGCAGCAGTGCGGATTCCCCCCGGACCAGGCTGACCGGGTGTTCGACCCGGTAGGAGAAGAGTTCCCCGACCTCGGCCCCCGCCGCTCCGGACCGGAGATCCTCCATCTCTTCGCGCATCTCCGCCGGCGCCGGACTCCCCGCCGAAATATAACCCACTGCCCGCAGCCTTTTAGCCAGGTCGCCTTTCTCCATCAACCCCGGCGCCGCGGGGGCGGCCTCCCGCGCGAAATCCATCCCCTCGTCGTAGCGCTGGGGCGTGAGCGAGGAGTAAAATTCGGGTTCGACCACCGGGCGGGAGAGGTAGAGGGGGGTGTAGAGGTCCTGGATAAAGGAGATCGGCCGGCCGGAGACCAAAGTCAGTTCGATGTCCTCCCAGTCGTGGTCGCCGGTATTCTCGACGATCGCCCAGCCCTGGAGGAGGGCGGTCTTTTCTCCCTTTTTATCCAGGACCAGCCGGTAGGAGGCCTTCCAGACCGGGATCTCGGTGATGTAGCCGATCCGGACCGAGCGTTCCCCCTTCCCGCGAAAGTAAATCGAGAAGGGCTTGCGGTCGCTGTCCCGGTTCTCGGCCAGCAGGACCAGGGCCCGGTTCAGTTCCGCGCTCAGTTTTTCGTCTTCCAGGGAGAGGCTGGAGATGGCATCGAGGGGAACGGTCCGGATCCCCTCCGGGGTCAGCAGGGAGAGGTACTCCTTCCCGATCACCGTTTGGCTGGGAACGATCTGCTCGGTTCTGGTCTCCACGGTCAGGATCGTCCCTTGCAGCTTATCCGGGGCTTCGATCGAGATCCTGCTTCCCCGCAGCCTCCCGAGCAGTTTCCCCGGGGTCGGATCGTCCGAGATGTCGACTCCGAAGTTTTTCAGCGCCCGCTCCAGCGGCTCCCGGGAGGGGTAGCCGGCGGTGGCGATCTCCCCCGCGCCGGTATCGAGGACGACCAGGGACTTTAAAACATCGTTCATCTGGTCGGCCGAGAACCTCAGCCGGACCTCGGCGTCGCCGGTCACGGTCCCCCGGTGCTCGAAGTAACCGACCCCGGAGTTGAAGGCGGCCACCCGGGTCACCGGCAGCTCGGTATCCCCCGCCGCCGCCGCCGCCCCCGCCGTCAGCAGAGCCGACAGAATAACTGAGGCAATTTTCATATGTTTTCTCCCGGTTTTGTCTTCCGGTTAACCGCGGAAAGGATGGAAAAGTCCTCGGATTGAAGTATAGTATACCCCACCCGCCCGGGGCGGTAAAGGACAACAAGTTTACCCGGAGAGTCCGACACGTTGTTAATCGCTATCGGTATCGCTATCGACCTTCTGGGTCTTCGATTCCGATCCCGATAGCGATCGCGATTAAGCGGGGGATAGATAGGTATGTTAGTTCTGGGAATCGAAACATCCTGCGACGAGACCGCGGTTGCCCTGGTCGAGGACGGGAGAAAGATCCTGGCCAGCCTGGTCGCCAGCCAGGACGATCTCCACCGGAAGTTCTCCGGCGTGGTCCCGGAAGTGGCCAGTCGGGCTCACCTGAGGGTGCTGGCCCCGATGCTGGAGGAAGCCCTTGTCCGGACGGGGAAGCGGCGGGAGGCGGTCTCCGCCGTCGGGTACACCATCGGCCCCGGCCTGATCGGCTCGCTCCTGGTCGGGGTCTCCCTGGCCAAGTCCCTGGCCTACAGCTGGGGGGTTCCGGTGGTCGGGGTCAATCACCTGAAAGCCCACCTCTACGCGCCGGTCCTGGCCGGGGAAAAGTTCGAGTTCCCCTTGATCGCGATGATCGTTTCCGGCGGGCACACCCTCCTGGTCGCCGCCCGCTCCTGGGCGGAGGCCGAAATCATCGGCGGCACCCGTGACGACGCCGCCGGCGAGGCCTTTGACAAGGTCGCCGCCCTCCTCGGCCTTGGCTTCCCCGGTGGTCCGGCCGTTGATCGGGCGGCCCGGGAGGGAGACCCCGGCCGGTTCCCGCTTCCCCGGGGGATGCTCCACAGCGGCGATTACGACTTCAGCTTCTCCGGGGTCAAGACCGCCGTCCGCTACCTGGTCGAACGGCTGCGCGCCGCCGGCGAAGAGATCCCGGCCGCCGATATCGCCGCCTCCTTCCAGGAAGCGGTGGTCGACGTCCTGGTCGCCAAGCTCGCCGCGGCGTCGTCGGCCGTCTCCCCCCGGACCATCGTCATCGGCGGAGGAGTGGCCCGCAACCGCGCGCTTCGCCAACGGGTTCTGGAAGATGGAGTTTTCGGTTCCGCCCGGGTCCTCATCCCGCCCCCCGAGCTCTGCTCCGACAACGCCGCCGCCATCGCCGGCCTGGCCGGACGCCTCCTGGAGAGGGGAGGGGAGGTCACCACCGACCTCTCCGCCGACGCCGACCCCAACCTCCCCTGGACCCCCGGCCTCCTCTAATTTTACAATTCAAGTCATGCCACTTTTGTAAAATAAGGGGGTCAGGCGAGGTGGGGGAGGAGGTCGGAGGGCGTGGCGAGGAGGGCGATTTGGCCGCCGGCGCCGGGGGGGATGAGGAAGTTTTCTTCCAGGGTGTGGAGGAGCAAATCCCAGCCCTTCCCGTAGAGGAGGAGTTTCGGCCCGGCCCGCTGCCCGCTCTTCAAGAGGTCCCAGACGAACATCGCCTCGGTTACCGTCCCGATCCCCCCGTCGAGGGCGAGGAAGAGGTCGCAGTGTCCGGCGAAGTAATCGAGGCGCTCGCCCAGGGTCTTGGCCTTCTCGAAACTATGGAGATGGGGGTTGGGAGATTGCGTGAAGTGTTCCAGCCCGATCCCGCGGCAGATTCCCCCCGCCTGACGGCCGCCGAGGCAGACCGCTTCCATCAACCCCCCGTAACCGCCGCAGAGGACCTCCCAGCCCGCCTTCCCGATCAGTTCCCCGATTTGAAGGGCGGATCGGTATTCCCGACTGTCCTTTCCGGCGAGAGCGCTGCCGAAGACGGCAATCGTCTTTTTCCGATCATCCTTTCTCATTGCCCGCTCCTGGCCCTCGCCCCGAAATCCCCCGAGATGAATCGCTATCGGGATCGCCATCGGTATCGAATAAAGTCCGGTTCAGTCCTTGAACAGTGGACTGAGGATATCTTCTGCCTCCGCGGTCGAGGCGATCCGGTTGACGACGATCTCGCCGTCGGCGTGGAGGTGGACCGTGATCTCGCCCCGGATCAGGTAAAGGACCCCCAGCTTTTCGCTGAGCATCGCCCGGTTGAAGACGCCTTCCGCCTTCCGGGCCAGGCCGGCCAGGTCGAGTCCTCCGGGGGCCTTCCCCTCGACGGTGAATTTCTCCTCGTCGGCGCAGGACTCGTGGATCGCGAGGTTGAATTCGGCGACCTTCATTGCTCCCGCCGGCGTGCTTCCAGGGCCGGGGCGATGGCGGCCCGGATCTCTTCCACCGCCCGGACGGGGTCGGGGGCCGCGTAGATGGCCCGGCCGATGATCTCGAAGTCGCCCCCGGCAGCGATCGCTTCCCCGAACTTCCCTCCCTGGGCCCCGATCCCGCAGCAGACGATCATCAGTTCCTCCCCGACGATCTCTCTCACCTTCCTCACGATCTCGGGCCGGTTCCCCGGGGCCTGGACTCCGGCCGCTCCCAGCATCCGGGCGAGAGAGGCGAACTCCTCGGTGAAGCGCCCGGTGAAGTCGAGGCCGCCGGGGTTGGTCAGCTGGGTGACGACGAAGACCTTCATCTCCCCGGCGGCGGCGATCGCCGACTGGATGGCGTCGATCCCGATGAACCCCTGCACCATCACCCCGTCGGCCCCGGCCTTCCGGCAGAGGTTGATGATCCGGTCATTGGTGACGGGAACGTCGGCGATCTTGAAGTCGGCCAGGATCGGCTTACCGTAGGCTTCCTTGACCCGGGTGATGATCTCCAGTCCCTCTTTCAAAACCAGGGGATAGTTGAACTTGATCACATCGACCCGTCCGGCCACTCGATCAAGGAGGCAGACGGCGGCGGCCCGGTCGGGGACGTCGAGGGCGAGCATAATCCCCGAGTCCTGTTCCCATCCGGTCATAAACTCTTCTCCTCCGGGATGTCCGCCGGTCCGGTCTCCCGGTCCCGTCCTGCCGCCGGGGCCAGGGGCAGCCGGGAGATGATCGTCTCCCGGACCCGGTTCCACCAGGATACCGGGGCGGCTTCCTTCCGGAGGCCGTTCGGCTCCCCGAATACTCCGAATCCATCCAGTCTCCGGTGCCGGTTCCTGACCAGTTGGGCGCTGGAGAGCGGCCGCAGCCCTTCCAGTTCCCGGAGGATGACTTCCTTGATCGCCGCCGCCGCCGCCGGATGGTCCCGGCCGGCATCGCCCTCCGGCTCCGGGATGATACCGTCGATCACCCCGAACCGGAGCAGATCGTCGGCGGTCAGCTTCAGCATTCCGGCGGCTATCCGGGCTTGGTCGCTGTCTTTGAGCAGGATGGCGGCGCAGCCTTCGGGCGAGATCACCGAGTAGATGGCGTTCTCCAGCATAAAGATCCGGTCGCCGACGCCGATCCCCAGCGCCCCCCCCGAGCCGCCCTCGCCGAAGATGACGGAGATAATCGGAACTTTCAAGGAGGCGAAGAGCTTGAGGTTGGCCGCGATCGCCTCCGCCACTCCCCTCATCTCGGAGGCGATCCCCGGATAGGCCCCGGGGGTGTCGATCAGGGTGACCACCGGCCGTCCGAACTTTTCCGCCTGCCGGGCCAGCCGGTGGGCCTTCCGGTAGCCCTCCGGGTGGGCCATCCCGTAGTTGCGCCGGATGTTACCCTTCAGGTTCCGGCCCTTCTGGTGGCCGAGGAAGGTGACCGGAAGGCCGTCCAGGATCCCGATCCCCCCGACCAGGGCCGGGTCGTCGCCGCCGGCCCGGTCCCCGTGGAGTTCGAGGAAGGAATCGGTCATCAGTTCGATCAGTCCCAGGGTGGTCGGCCGTTCGGGGTCCCGGGCCTTGAGAACCCGGGCCCAGGCCTGAGCCGCCGGATCGGCCTCGCCGGCGATCTTCTCCCGCAGCCGGCCGATCTCCTCCCGGATATCGATCCGGTCCCGTTCCGCCAGGGCGAGCAGTTCCTGGAGCTTGTGCTGGAGTTTCTTCTTTTTCACTGTGATTTGAAGGGATCGACGGGATCTGCTTTTATAGTCCCCCGCCTCGTCCCCAAATTTTTGACAGGATAACAGGATTTACGGGATAATTTAGGGATTGGGGAATAGTAAGTGGGTAATATTTGTTTGTCATTTCGAATAAATAGCCTTAAGCCTATCCTGTCGATCTTGTTATCCCGTAAAAAAATCCTGTCAATCCGGGCGGGCTTTTTCGTGGGCTTTGAGGAGGAAGGCCAGGGTGGTCCGGAGTTCAGCCCGGGGGACCACCAGGTCGACGAAGCCGTACTGGAGGAGGAATTCCGAACGCTGGAAGTTCTCCGGGAGCTTCTCCTTGATCGTCCCCTCCAGGACCCGGGGCCCGGCGAAGCCGACCAGGGCCCCCGGCTCGGCCAGGATGACGTCGCCGAGCATCCCGAAGGAAGCGGTTACCCCCCCGGTGGTGGGATCGGTGAGGACGACGAAGAGAGGCAGTCCCGCCTCCTCCAGCCGTCCGGCGGCCGCGGAGGTCTTGGCCATCTGCATCAGGGAGAAGATCCCCTCCTGCATCCGGGCGCCGCCGGAGGCGGTGAAGATGACCACCGGGAGCTGGAGCCGGGCCCCGGCCAGGATGGCCCGGGCGATCTTCTCCCCGACCACCGAGCCCATCGAGCCGCCCATAAACTGGAAGGACATCACCGCCAGGGAGATCTCCCTGTCCTCGATCGCACCGATCCCGGTCACCACCGCCTCGTTCTGGCCCGAGATATTCACCACCCGCCGGACCTTCTCCTCGTAGCCGGGGAAATCCAGCGGGTTGAGGCTCCGGAGATCCCGGTCGGTCTCCCGGAAACTGTCGGTATCGACCAGGAAGCGGATCCGCTCCCGGGGGTTGAGCCGGAAGTGGTGGGAGCACTCGGGGCAGACGAGGAGGTTCTTCTCCAGTTCCCCTTCCTCGATATGCCGGTGGCAGAAAGGACACTGATGCTGCCGCCGGGCCAGACTCCGCTCCGGGAAGAGGAGGGGAGCGGCTTTCCGCCGGGTGAGCAACCTCTGCAGGCGGGCGGAGAAAGAGGCGCGGGACCGTTTCCGGATCATTGTTCTTCACCCCGGAGCAGGGAATCAAAGGTGGTGGTGCCGAATTCGCCCCGGCCGAAGACCCGGCCGGAGACGATCGCCTTCTGGAGTTCGAGGTTGGTCTCCACCCCCTCGATCACCAGTTCGTCCAGCGCCCGCCGCATCCGGACGATCCCCTCCGCCCGCTCCCGGCCGGAGACGACGATCTTGGCCAGAAGAGAGTCGTAGTAGGGGGGGACCGCGGCCCCGGGGAAGAGGTGGGTATCCACCCGTACCCCGAACCCCCCGGGGGCGATGAACTCATCCACGGTTCCGGGCCCGGCGGCGTTGATCCGGCATTCCAGGGCGTAGCCGCCGGGGACGGTGAACCCCTCCGGCACCTCGAGGCGGTTCTCCACGGCGGCCAGGATCTGCTGGCGGACCAGGTCGATCCCGGTCAGCATCTCGGTGACCGGGTGCTCGACCTGGATCCGGGCGTTCACCTCCATAAAGTAGAACTCGCCCCCGGCGACCAGGAATTCCACGGTTCCCGCCCCGCAGTACCCGATCTCCCGGAAGAGCTCGGCGGCCGCCCGTTCCATCCCCGAACGAACCCCGGCGCCGACCCCGGGCGAGGGGCTCTCCTCGATCAGTTTCTGGTGGTTGAACTGGACGGTGCAGTCCCGCTCTCCCAGGAGGACGACCCGGCCTTCCGGGAGGGCCAGGACCTGGATCTCGACGTGGCGGGGATCCTCGAAGTACTTTTCCAGGTAAACGGTGCCGTCGCCGAAAGCCGCCTCGGCTTCCGAGACGGCGAGCCGGATTGAAGCGGCGAGTTCTTCTTCGCGGCGGACGATCCGCATTCCCTTGCCCCCGCCCCCGGCCGCCGCCTTCAGGATCACCGGGTAGCCCAGTTCGGCGGCGGTCCCGGCGACGGCCGCCGGTTCGGCGGGATCGATCTCCGCCCCGGGGACGGGGGCGATCCCCAGCCGCCGGGCGGTCTGGCGGGCCCGGATCTTGTCCCCCAGGAGCTCGATGACCTCCGGGGAGGGGCCGATCCAGATCAGCCCGGAGTCGGCGGCC
Source organism: PVC group bacterium (assembly GCA_040773245.1). Lineage (GTDB taxonomy): Bacteria > Auribacterota > Erginobacteria > Erginobacterales > Erginobacteraceae > Erginobacter. Next base: position 6,090 of record JAXGWO010000057.1, on the reverse strand, counting down.
AGCCGGGCGAAGCCGGCGTTCTCCGCCAGGAAACCCACCCCGGGATGGATCGCGTCGCAGTCGCAGAGGGCGGCGGCGGAGACCAAATTCTCCATCTTCAGGTAGCTGTCCCGGGGGGCCGGGGGTCCGACGCAGACGGCCCGGTCGGCCAGGCGGACGTGGAGGGACCCGCGGTCGGCTTCCGAGTAGACCGCCACCGTCTTCAACCCGAGGTCGCGGCAGGTCCGGATGATCCGGACCGCGATCTCGCCCCGGTTAGCGATCAGCAACGACTTGATCATCGCGGCGGACCTTGAAGAGAGGAGTCCCGTACTCGACCAGGGAGCCGTTCTCGGCCAGGACGGCTCTGATTTCGCCGCCGAACTCCGCCTCCAGGGTGTTCATCACCTTCATCGCCTCCAGGATGCAGAGCGGGTCGCCCCGCCGGAACCGGGAACCGGATTCCACGAAGGGGGGGGCGTCGGCGGCCGGAGAGCGGTAGAAGACGCCGACCATCGGGGATACGATCATCTCGGCCCCCGGCTCCTCGCCGGCCGCCGGCGCCGGGGCGGCAGGATCTTCCGGGAGGGGCGGGGGGGGAGCGGGTTCGGGTTCCGGCTCCCTCTCCCGGCCGGGCGGTTCTTTCTTCATCGCCGCCTTCCAGCCGGACTCCTCGACCGCCAACTCGGTCAGCCCGCTCTTCTCGAACCATTCCAGCAGGCGATACAGTTCTTCTCTATCCATCAGAATGATCTCCAATTCACTTCCGTGATTTTTTTAATCGCTATCGCTATCGGTATCGGGATCGCTATCGTAATCCCGGGGAAGCCGATACCGATAGCGATACCGATCCCGGTTGTCCAGCTGCGAAAGATATTAATTAATGCAACGGGATCAGCTTATTCATACCCCCGCCTCGCCCCCTTTTTTTAGACAGGATAACAGGATCTACGGGATTGTGTTATCACTCTTTGCTCATGCCACAGGATGGTTGGCCATAATTGATCCGGGAACAGGATAAAACCGCGCCCGGGCGACTATTCCCCATTCCCTGTTCCCCATTCCCTATTCCCCAATCCCCATTCCCTATTCCCTGAACCATCCGGTCAGTGGGGGAGGCCGGAGAAGGAACGGGCCAGTTCCTCGACCGCCCGGCAGAGGCGATCGACCTCTTCCTCGGTGTTGAAAACCCCGAAGCTGGCCCGGACCGTTCCCGAGGGAAAGGTCCCCGCCGCCCGGTGGGCGTCGGGGGCGCAGTGGAGGCCGTCCCGGACCTTGATGTTGAAGGTCCGGTCGAGGAGGGAGGCGGTCTCCCGCGGGGAGAGCCCGGCCAGGGTGAAGGAGACGATCCCGTGGTGGATCTCGGGCGGGGGGAGGTAAAGCTTCACCCTCTCGATCCGGGAGAGCCCCGCGACCGCCCGGCGGGCCAGTTCCTCGATCCGGCCGTGAATCGCCTCGACGGTAGTCTCCCGGATATACTCCACGCCCGCCAGGAGCCCGGCGATCCCCCAGCTGTTCTGGGTTCCGACCTCGTACTTGAGGGGGAGCCGGTCGAGGAAGGTCTTCCCCTCGGAACGGACCCCCGTCCCCCCGAATTTCAGGGGATCGACCTGCCCGACCAGGGTTTCGCGGATGAAAAAGCCCCCGGTTCCGGTCGGCCCCAGCAGCCCCTTGTGACCGGAGAAGGCGAGAAAATCGATCCCTGCCGCTTCGACGTCGATCGGACAGGTCCCCAGGGACTGGGCGGCGTCGACCGCGAAGATGATCTCCGGGTATTTCTTCAGAATATTTCCGATCTCCCCGATCGGGGCGACCACTCCGAAAGCGTTGGAGATGTGGTTGACGGCGCAGATCCGGGTCCGGGGGGTGATGGCCGCCTCCAGCCGCCCCGTATCGACTCCTTCCCGGAGTGAACCGTCCAGCCGCGTTATCTTCACCCCTCTCCGTTCGGCCAGCCAGGCCAGGGGGCGGACCAGGGCGTTATGCTCGAAGGGTGAGATCAGGACCTCATCCCCCTCCCGGAGAGAGCCGAAGAAGAGGGTATTGAGCGATTCGGTGGTCCCGGAGGTGAAGACGATTTCCTCGCCCCGGCAGTTGAGCAGCCCGGCCGCCCCCGCCCGGGTCCGTTCGATGATCCCGGCCACCTCCCGGCTCTCCCGGTAGAAGCCCCGGTCGTTTCCGATCCCGGTTTCCCGGGCGAAGCGGTCCAGTTCCCGGTAGACCGCTTCCGGTTTCGGGAAGGAGGTGGCGGCCTGGTCGAGGTAGATTTTTTCCTTATTCTCCATCGTGCTCATCTTCCCTCCAGCGGCGGAAGAATCCGCGCCAGCCTTCCGGCGGCGGGGCGATCGTCCCCACCGTGACGTTGACTTCCCTGAGGTCGAGGCCGGTGAACTGCTCGATGTTCTCCAGGATATAAAGCTGGAGCCCGTGGATCCTCCCCCCGATCTTCATCCCGAACGGGATCCGGATCACCACTTCCAGCTTGTAGGCGCCTTCCTCCGTGGCCACGACGATCTTATCGATTCGGATCTCCGGGTTGTATTCGTTGACGCAGTGAATCACCATCTGGCTGAGCGCGCTCTCGGAGATCCGCACCCGTCCCTTGTTGCTGTAGGCGGGGCGGACCAGCGTTTTTTCGAAGGTGCTCCTGCCCCGGCGGAAGAAGAGCTTCCGCCGGAGGAAGACCTGGATCGAGGCGAGGAAGATATGCGAGTGCTCCCGTTTGACCTCCACCGCCGGGACCGGGATGATATGCTTGCCGGCGATCCGGCGGGACCTCCCCGCCGCCGCGATCTCCTCCTGGGTGGCGATATCCTCGATCCGGATCCACCGGCTCGGCTCCGGGAGCTGGAGCCGGCGGGCGATCCTGATCGCCATCTTCTCCGAGGTGGCGACGATTAAAACCTTTTTCAAGGTCTCGGCCTTGAGGCTGTCGATGACCTCGCGGGCGTGATCCCGGTCGAAGAAGAGCGCGGTCCTGACGGCCGATAAGGGGTACTTCTCCTTCTTGGCCGATTTCCCGGCCAGGATCCGCTGGTCCCGGATCGCCAGTCCGTCGTCGATGATGATTTCGATCCCGAAACGCTGGGCGATCAGCTGGGCCCGGAAGCTCTTGCCCGTTCCGGTCCGCCCGACCAGGGCGTAGACCCTGACCCGGCGGAAGAGCAGCGCGGCGTGGCGGAAAAAATCCCCGGTTTTAGCCAAGATCCTGATCATTCCGTACTCGCTTTCCCTCCGCCCGGAGCGTGACCTCTCCGGAGGCGATCACCGTCTCCCCGCCGTTGTCGAGTTGGAGGCGGAGCCCTCCCCCCTCGGCGATCCCGACGGCGATCCCCGAGATTTCCCCCGCCGGTCCACGCGCCTTGACCCGCCTCCCCAGCGTCACCGAGCGCCGGCGGTAGAGCGGGAGCGCTCGGGAGAGGTCCCCTCCGGGGTGAAAATCCCGGTAAAGTTCCTCCAGCCGGGAGAGGAGGGCGGAAGCCAGTTCCGCGCGCCCGATCTCCCTGCCCCCGGCGATCCGAAGCGAGGTGGCTATCCCCCGGAGCGAGGAAGGGAAATCTTGTCCGTTGACATTGATCCCGATCCCCAGGACCAGGCATCCCTTCCCGTCCCGGTCCCGGCCGGTCTCGGCCAGGATCCCGCCGACCTTCCGTCCCTCGAGCAGCAGGTCGTTGGGCCACTTCAGGCCGGGCCGCAGCTCCGCCACGTCCTCGATCGCCCGGGCGGCCGCCACCGCCGCCAGGATCGTGACCCCGGCGGTGCGGGCCGGGGGGAGCTCCGGCCGGAGGAGGAGGGAGAGACAGAGCCCCTCCCCGGGACGGGAGAGCCACTGCCGCCCCCGCCGCCCCCGCCCCTGGAGCTGGACGTCGCCGACCACCGCCGCGCCCTCCCCGGCCCCCTCCCCGGCCAGCCGGCGGACGGCCTCGTTGGTGGAGTCGATGACCGGGAAGTAATAGATCGGCCGGCCGAACCGGCCCGGAGCCAGGGCCCGGGAGAGAATTGCCTGAGAGAGCTGATCCATCGAGGCCCGGCGTTCGCCGGGCGGATCCGGGTCAACTGCGGACCATATCCTGATAAACTTTATCGTAGAAATCGAAGACTTCCTCGAAGGTGATCCCGAGCAGGTAGCCGACAAAGATGAAATCCTTGAAGATCTCCATATAGGCGGTGATGCTGGGCACGTAGTTCTCGGCCAGGAGATTGTTCTTCAGCTCAGCGATCCGGTCGAAGATCCGGAGGAAGAGGTCGATCAGCTCTCCCTCGGCGTCCTCGGGGACATCCTTGAGTTCGGAGTTGACGACGTTGAATTCATTGTCGTTCCCGATCGAGAGCAGGAACTTGAAACATTCGACGTAACGGGTCAACAGCTTCTTTTTCTCGATCCCCTCCAGCGGGCAGGGGTACTTGTAGCACTTGGTCAGGTTGGCCAGCTCCCCGGTCTTGACCTCCAGGGCCAGGATCTGGGTCTTGATCAGGTGGCTGCGGTCGAGCGGCTCCCCGTCCCGCTGGCAGATCCTCCGGATCTCGCTGTCGATTATCTTCTGGATTTTAAAGAGGTATTTGATCTTCATCTGAATTGGTTCCCGGCCGGATTCCGGGCGCGGTCAGCCGCCGAAGAGCGCCATCATCACCCCGGCGACGGTGGCCGCCGCGATCGCCCCGGCCACGTTCGGCCCCATCGCGTGCATTAAAAGGAAATTGCTGGGATCGGCCTGCTGGCCCAGTTTCTGGGAGACCCGGGCCGACATCGGGATGGCGTCCACCCCCGCCGAACCGATCAGGGGGTTGACCTTCCCCCCGGAGAAGAAGTTCATCACCTTGGCCAGCAGGACCCCCGAGGCCGTTCCCACCGCGAAGGCGAAGAGGCCGAGGCCGATGATCAGCAGGGTCTTCCCGGTCAGGAATTTGTCGGCGGTGGCGCTGGCCCCGACGGCCAGGCCGAGCAGGAGGATCACGATGTTCATCATCGCCCCTGCCACCGTCTCCTTGAGCCGTTCCACCACCAGCGACTCCTTGAGCAGGTTGCCGAGCATCAGCATCCCGATCAGGGTGGTGGCGGGGGGGACGATCAGGGCGGCGACCAGGGTGACCAGGATCGGGAAGAGGACCTTCTCGGTCTTGGAGACCGGTCGCAGCTGGGCCATCTTCACCTTCCTCTCCTTCTCGGTGGTGAGCAGGCGCATGATCGGCGGCTGGATGATCGGGACCAGGGCCATATAGGAGTAGGCCGCCACCGCGATCGGGCCCAGCAGGTGGGGGGCGAGCATCGTGGTCAGCCAGATCGCGGTCGGGCCGGAAGCTCCCCCGATGATCCCGATCGAGGCCGACTCCTGGCCGCTGAATCCGAGCAGGATCGCCCCGATAAAGGTGGTGAAGATGCCGAACTGGGCCGCCGCCCCGAGGAAGATCGACTTCGGGTCGGCGATCAGGGGTCCGAAATCGATCATCGCCCCGATCCCGGCGAAGATGATCGGGGGCCAGATCCCCAGCTCGTTGCCCCGGTAGAAGTACCAGAGCAGCCCGCCGGCCTGGTCCGCCGCGGCCTGGCGCATCATCCCGGCCAGGGGGAGGTTGGTCAAAAACATCCCGAAGCCGATCGGCAGGAGAAGGAGGGGTTCGAATTTCTTCCTGATCCCCAGGTAGATAAGGAGGAAAGCGACAGCGATCATCACCGCGCTTTTCGGGTCGATGTTGACCAGGCCGGTGCCGGCGACAAAACGGGAGATAATCTCGCCCATTATGATGTCCCTTTATTGTCTATTCCCCATTCCCCATTCCCCATTCCCCATTCCCCATTCCCTATTCGATCACCAGCAAGAGATCGCCGGAGCTGACCACGGCCCCTTTCTCGACGGCGATCGAGGAAATCTTGCCCGTCGCCGGGGCCGGGATCTCGTTCTCCATCTTCATCGCCTCCAGGATCAGGAGGACCTGGCCCTGTTGCACCGCGTCCCCTACCTTGACCTTGACCTCCAGGATCGTTCCCGGCATCGGCGAGGTGACGTTCCCCGCCCTGCCCGCGGTCGCCGCGGGAGCGGCCTTCGCCGCTGCCGCGGGGGCCGGCGGCGGAGGAGGAGCGGCCGGGGCAACCGCCGCCGGGGCCGGCCGGCC
>JAXGWO010000056.1:0-13758 GCA_040773245.1 PVC group bacterium | reverse complement strand
CGGTCGATCTTCCCCTCCCACCAGAAGAAGGACTCGCCCCGGGGGTAGATCCCCACGCAGGCCGCCTGCCGCCGCTCCAGCAGGGCCCGGGCGATCGCCCGCGCCTCCTCCCGCTCCGGGCTGGTAATCATCACCACGGCAAACTCATCCATACCCGACATCCCAAACAGACGTTTGAACCGCGAAGACGCAAAGAACGCAGAGATGTTTTTCAGTTTCTAATTCGACAGTGGTGAAGATGCGGTTGCCCCAAGAGTCTTCAACATCACTCTTTCGCCGCCGGAGCGGCGGATTTCGCCGCCGGCTTCTTCTCCCCCGGGGCTTTTCCCGTCGGCGGCTTGACGGTTTCCTTATCCTTCTTCTCCGCTTCCCGGTAGCCCTTGGAACGGTAGTCGGTCTGGTGGAAACCCGACCCCTTGAAGAGCACCCCGGCCCCGGTCCCGATCAGCCTCTTCACCTTCCCCCCGCAGCGGGGGCAGCGGGTCAGCTTGCGGGCCCGGATGCTCTGGAACTTCTCGAAGTGAAAACCGCACTCCTCGCAGTCGTAATCGTAAGTCGGCATCTGGACAATCCCTTATCCGGTCGATTGATGGAGAAATGGCATATTAGGCGATTATTCCCCCTTGTCAAGGTCGGAGGAAAAAAGTTATAATAACGATGATGAACAACCAGCAGTTCCAGGACTACCTGGCCGGGAAGCGGGAGGTGGTCGAACTGGCCCTGGCCGATCTCCTCGGCCGGGAAGAGGAGCTTCCCCCGCGCCTGAAGGAGGCGATGGCCTACTCGCTCCTCGGCGGCGGGAAAAGGCTCCGCCCCATCCTCTGCCTCGGCGCCTGCCGGGCGGCCGGCTCCGTCGAGGCCCCGGCCCTGACCGCGGCCTGCGCCCTGGAGATGATCCACTGCTACTCCCTGATCCACGATGACCTCCCGGCGATGGACGACGACGACCTCCGCCGCGGGCGCCCCTCCCTCCACCGGGCCTTCGACGAAGGCACCGCCATCCTGGCCGGCGACGCCCTCCTCACCCTGGCCTTCGCGACCATCGCCGGCGACCGGACTCTCCCGGCCCGCCGGGCCCGGGAGATCATCCGGGAACTGGCGGAGGCCGCCGGCGGCCGGGGGATGGTCGGGGGGCAGCAGGCCGACCTTGACGCCGAGGGGAAGAAGATCGGCGGGGACGAACTGGCCCGGATCCACGCCCGCAAGACCGGCGCCCTGATCACCGCCGCCGTGGTCTGCGGGGCGATCGCCGGGGGCGGCGGTCCGGACCTGATCGGGACCCTGCGCGGTTACGGGCGCCAGATCGGGCTCGCCTTCCAGATCAAGGACGACCTCCTCGACGTCGAGGGGGAAGAGGCGCTGCTGGGAAAGGCCGTCGGCCAGGACTCCCGGGCCGGGAAGGCGACCTACCCCGCGGTCCGGGGGTTGGATCAAAGCCGGAAGGAACTGAAACTGTCCCTGGAGCGGGCCGTCCGGGCCCTGGAGACGCTGGGCGAGGAAGCCGAACCCCTCCGCCTGATCGCCCGCTTCATCGCCCGGCGGCGGAACTGACCCTCTCCCGCAGCCATTCCCCCCACCGCTCCATCCCCTCCCCCGTCCGGCAGGAAACTTCGATCACCGGCAGGACGGGGTTGATCTCCTTCAGGCCGGAGTAAAAAGCCTTCCGGTCGAAGTCGCTGTGGGGGACAAGGTCGATCTTGTTCAGGACCACCACCTCCGCCTCCCGGAAGAGCAGCGGGTACTTGGTAGGCTTGTCGTCCCCCTCGGCCACGCTCACCAAGCCGATCTTGGCCGCCTCCCCGAGGTCGAAGCTCACCGGGCAGACCAGGTTGCCGACGTTCTCGATGATCAGGAGATCGAGGGATTCCAGGTCCATCCCCGGGAGCGCCTCCTTGATCATCAGGGGGCTGAGATGGCAGCCCCGTCCGGTATTGATCTGCAGGGCCGCCAGCCCCAGCTTCCGCAGCCGGACGGTATCCTTGTCCGAGGCCAGGTCGCCCTCGATCACCCCGATCGCCAGCTCCTTTCCCAATTGCCGGAAGGCGCCTTCGATCAGCGAGGTCTTCCCCGACCCCGGGGAGCCGATCAGGTTGAAGACGGTCACTCCATGCCGCCGGAAGACCCGCCGGTTCTCCGCCCCAATCCGGTCCTCTTCTTTAAGTATGTCCTCCTTGATCGCGACCTTCATTTGAAAATTTCCCTGTGGAATATTTCAGTGTTGGATTCGGGCGCTATGCTTTATGCGCTCTGCTCTATGCAGCGTTTACCGATTGCCGATTGCGATTCCCTATTCCCCTTCCAGATAATCGAGAAAGAGCTCGTCCCCGGAGACAACCTCGATATCGGTGGAACCGCACTCCCCGCAGGTGAAGGCGAGGTCGTCGCCGGCGGTATCCGACCCGCAACTCCGGCAGCGCACCGCCAGGGGCACCTCCTCGATCTTCAGTTCCGCCCCGGCGAACTCCGTCTCGCCGATCAGGCGGGAGAAGGCGGTCCGGAGCGTCTCCGGGATCACCTGCCGCAGCACCCCGACTTTGACATAGACCTCCGAGACCGCGGCCAGCCTCTCCCGCCGGGCCGCCTCCTCCACCAGCCGCACCAGGTTATCAGCGATCGTCCACTCGTGCACTCCGCCCCTCCTTATTTTACAAAACCGGTAATACCTCAAATGTAAAATAAGAGGTCAGATCGGTGTGGGAAGAGTTTCTTCCCGATAGTCGATCTCGTAGACGTCGAGGTCGCGGGCAACCCGGGTATCGGGGAACTCCTCCCGGGCCTCCTTGAGCATCTCCCGGATCGAGAGGTAACGAGGGCTGATATGGACCAGGACCAGCTTCCCCACCCCGGCCTTCCGGGCCAGCCGGGCGGCTTCCCGGGCGGTGGAGTGTCCCTTCAGGCCGCTCTCGGAGGCCAGATCGTCGGCGAACATCCCGTCGTGGATCAGCAGGTCGGCCCCCCGGACGAACTCCTCCGCCCCGGCAAAGGGGCGGGTATCGACCATATAGACCACCGTCCTCCCCGGACGGGGAGGTCCCAGGACCTCCCCGGGCTTCACCACCCTCCCGTCATCCAGCTCCACCTCCTCCCCCGACTGGAGCCGCTTGTAGAGGGGGCCGGCCGGCACCCCGAGCCGCTCGGCCGCCTCCAGGTCGAACCGCCCGGGACGGGGATGCTCCCGCAGCCGGTAGGCCAGGGTGAAGACTCGGTGGTCGACCGGGAGGGCGTCGATCCGATACTCGTCCTCTTCGACCACCGCTCCCCCCTCGATCTCCCGGATCTCCAGCGGGTAGGCCGCCCCGAACTTCAGGTACTTCCGGCAGAGATCGACGTAACCGCGGACCCCGGGAGGGCCGTAGATGTTCAGCGGCTCCCTCCGGTCCCCCATACTCATCGTCATCAGCAGGCCGGCCAGCCCGATCACGTGGTCACCGTGAAGGTGGGTGACGAAGATCGCCCGCAGCCGGGCCCAGCCCAGGCGGGACCGGGCCAGCTGGAGCTGGGTCCCCTCCCCGCAGTCGAAGATGAACATCTCCCCCTCCCGCAGGACCGCCGTCGCCGGCAGCATCCTCCGGGAGGTCGGAAACGCCCCTCCGGAACCGAGAACCACCACTCTCATCTTCTGGGTCCGCCTTGCAGGACAGATTGATTGACGGAATCGGCGCGCTCCCCCGGCGACTGGGGGGGACCGACTTCACGCTCGATTCGCCGGGCTCCGTCATTGTGATGAAACAGAACCAGGCCGCCCGATCCAGGTGCAGTCTGAGGAATTGCCGCTTTTTGTCAACCGGGAATTGTCGTTCGGCGACGGCGGAGACAGGTCCGGGGACCGGAACGGCGGCGGTACCGGGGAGGCCCGTTTCTGGAGGAGCAGAACGGTCAATCGGTATTACTGAGCCGGGGCAGGCGAATGGTGAATGTGGTTCCCTGGCCGGTTGAACTGGTTACCGCGACGGTCCCGCTATGGCGTTCGAGGATCAGCTTGACCAGGCTCAAGCCCAGGCCGCTGCCTCTTTCCTGCTCCTGCTGCTCCAGCCGGACAAACGGCTGGAAGAGCTTTCCCTGATCTTCCGGAGTGATCCCCGGCCCGGTATCTTCGACTTCTAGAACGCAACTCTTGCCTTCCCGACGGGTCCGCATAGTGATCTTTCCCCCGGCGGGGGTGTATTTGACCGCGTTGGCGAGGAGATTGTCGACCGCTTCCCGGAGCATAACCCGGTTCCCGTAAGTCCAGAGCGGCGGCGAAGATATCTTTCGCTCCAGCCGATGTGACTTCTGCGCCGCCGCCTCCTGGAGATCGGTGACGGCCTCGCGGGCCAGGAGGTTGAGATCCAGCCGCTCGCGCTCGATCTCCTCGAGGGAGTTGATCTTCTCGTAGTTGAGGATGCTGGTGATCATTCCATCCATCCGCGCGGCCTGCTGCTGGATGACCGGCAGCCACTTCCGGAATTCCGGGGCCTCCTCCTCCATCTCCAGCTCCAGGAGCCCCAGCCCGGCCATCAAGGTGGTGAGGGGGTTGCGCAGGTCGTGGACCAGCATTCTGGTCATCGCGGTCTTGAACGTGTTCAGCGCCCGGAGGGAGTCGACCAAGTCCGCGTTATGGATGGCGGCGGCGGCGATCGAGGCCGCCTGTTCCAGAACCCACAGTTCTTCCGGGGAGACCTCGTGGACTTGGTGGTAGAGGGCATAGAGCACCCCGCCGACCCGGTCCGCCTGCCGGATGGGAACACCGGTGTAGGCCAGTATCCCCCCCTGGGGGATAATCGGATTGCCCGCGAATGGGTCCTGGCGAGTGTCGCTGATGACCACCGGGCGGTTATGATCCACCACCCACCGGCTGGCGCCGCCCGATTGCCGCACCCGCCGGCTGACAGCGGCCCCGATATTGGTGGAAGCCCCGATCTTGAAACAAGCCTGCCGGGGGCACCACAGAATTATGCTGGCATCGTCGCAGCCCGTCAGGTCGCGGGTGGAGCGGGCGATCATCTCCAGCAGTTCCTTCAGGTCCAGCTCGGCGTTGATCGCCAGGCTGATCTCCAGCAGTTCCCTGTAGTGAACCTGGGATATCTTCTCCGGGCTGGCGGACTTGGCACTCATCATCAGACTTGCAGATGCTTCAGATACTCCCGGGCCATCCTTTCAAACCCCCGCCGATACCAGGGACCCCCGGAACGCAGGAATGCTTTCAGGCCGCGGAAGTAAAACGGCCGGATCGAGTATAATTTCCCGTGGTCGGTGATCGCCAGGGCGGCCGACCGCCGGCGTTTCACCAGCCGGCTGGCTTCCCGCATCCTCAGGATGCTGTCCGAGGTCGAGTCGGAGAAATGGTTATGCAGGTGGATGGAAGGGCTGCCTTCAGCACTCACTGTACCGGCTCCCCGCGGCGATCTGCCGCAGAGCTTCCCGGATGTAGGCAATCGTGTTCGGGGGCAGGCGGTCCAGCGAATGCCAGCCCATTTCATCGCACTTGTCCGGCTCCCGGTTCCCGGGTTCGTTCCGCCATTTTGCGGGGCGGAAGAAAAAGGCGATCCTTCTCTTCCCCTCCGGGCGGCGGTGCATAACGTGGACCAGCTCCAGGTCCCGGCCCTCCACCTCCAGGCCCGCCTCCTCTTCCGCCTCCCGGATCATCGCTTCCCGGCAGGTCTCACCCTCCTCCACGTGCCCGGAGACCAGGCCGTAGTTTCCGTCCTCGTAACCGGTCCGGTAACGCCGCAGGAGCAGGACCCGCTCCTCCCTGACCGGGGCCAGGTAAACTTCGGCGATTATACCGCTGAATCGTTGCATAATCCATCCGCGCGGCCGGGCGTTATTGTTCAAGCCGGCATCAGAGCGGCAGGATCTGCCCGGTTCGCCTGATCTTACATCAGGATCAGCCGGACGATTGATTCCCCCTCTGGTCAGCAGACGTCGGCAATTTTATCAAACGGCCGGAGGAGAAATCCACCCCCCTCCGGCCGTTTGCGGGGACAATGGGTGTCCCAGAGCGCGGATGAACCGGAATTATCCGAAGATTTGTTTCCAGACGGAGAAGGATGGTCATCGAGAGATCCTCCCGGTTCGATGAGTTTGGCAGTCCGGGGGGTCTACCTGACGACCGGAATATCACCGCTGGTGCCGAAATAGATCCTGGTAACCCCCCGGATCGCCCACAGCGCGCTGGAGGGGTTGAAGACAATGGCATCATCCAGGGAGTTGCCGTCAAAGTCGCCGCTCAGCGGGGTGTGCACCCCGGCTCCATGGTAAAACCGGGTAGATCCCCTGATCGCCCAGAGGCCGGTGGCGGGGCGGAAGACGGCGGCCTGGTTTTTAAAAGGACCGGATCGGCGGCCGACGGCTGAGGGATGCTGGTCATTGGCAATCCCGGTCGTCAAGCCCGCACCGTACCATTTGAAGACCCCCGGGACCGGGAGGTCACCGATCGCCCCGAAATAGCAACGGGTGACGCCCCGGACGGCCCAGAGACCGGAAGCGGGGCGGAAGACGGCGATCTCGGTCGAGCCATCTCCGGCATAATCGCTCGGTACCGGACGGTCGCCCAGGGAGCCGTAATAGACGGAGGTGATTCCCCTGATCCTCCACCGGCCGGATTGCTGACCGAAGAGCGCAATATCGCAGCAGCCGTCCCCGTCATAATCCCCGGGAACCGGCAGATCGTTCGAGCCCCCGAAGTAAAGTCGGGTGACGTTCCTGACCGCCCAGAGGCCGGTCGAGCGGCGGAATATCCCCACCTCGGCGATGCCGTCCCCGTCATAGTCTCCGCTCACCGGGATGTCGCCCGCGGCGCCGAAATACGACCGCCCCAAACCCCGGACCGCCCAGAGGCCGGAGGAGGGACGGAAGACGGCGATCTCCGCTCTCCCGTCGCCGTCGTAGTCTCCCGACTGGAGGACGGGGGTTTCCGGAACGGGGCGCTCAAAGGAGAAGATCACTCCGTGGCCCAGCGCACCGCCATGGGAAGCGAGGCCGTAAAAGGTGTTCCCGACCAGGAGCAGGCGCCCGTCGACCCAGGAACCGTCGGCAGAGTTAAAGCGATGCAGAACCTTGAAATCGGAACCGTCGGTCTTGAGGGAGTAGATGACCCCGAAATCGGCGGGGCCGTTGGCGACAGTCACGCCAAATAGGGTATCGCCCGCCAGGACCACTCCCTCGATGGCGCCGGCTCCGTCGACGGCGTCGAAGCTGTGGATGACGCGGTAATCGGAGCCGTCGGTTCTTAAGGAGAAGACCACCCCCTGCCCGTAATCGCCGCCTTGAGTGGTCACGCCGAAGAGACGGCCCCCGGCCAGGATCAGGCTGGACTCGGTGTACCTTCCGTCGGGGCCGGTGAAACTGTGCAGGGTGGTAAAATTAGCCCCATCGGTCTGGATGGAAAAGACCGTCCCCATATCCGCCTGGCCACCCTCGAAAGTTGTCCCGTAGAGAACGCCGTCATCCAGGACCAGGCCGCCGGAGGGCTGATTGCCCTCGGCCGCGGTGAACGCGTTGAAGCTGTGGAGAATGGCGAGGCCGCCCCCGTCGGTCTGGATGGAAAAGACCGTCCCTCCGTCGAAAGCCCCTCCCGTACTGGTGGTACTGTAAAGGCAGTTCCCATCGGAGATGAAATGAGCGTTCGGCAGAGCGGCGTAGTTGTCGGCACCGCCGCAGGCGAATGCCCAGAGGATTCGCTCGTCGCCGCCCTGGGTGTGGAGGGAAAAGACGGTCCCGCAGCCGGTGCCGTCCATATTCGGACAGTCGGTCCCGGCGCAGCCGCCCGCCCAGGTCAGCCCGTAAAGGGAACCGTCGAATAAATAGAGACTGCCGTGAGGCCAGGCTCCATCGGACGGCTGGCCTTGAAAATGGTGGAGGACGGTGTAATCGGAACCGCCGGGGCTGATGGAGAATACGACCCCGGTGTTTCCGACCGTATCGCCCGCGGTCATCCCGTAGAGGCGGCCGGCCACGGCAATCAGGTGGCCGTACGGCGCCGCTCCGTTCGCCCCGTCGAATTCGTGAATGACCTGAAAATCAACCTGGGCGGTTGCCCGGGATGCCAGCGCGAGGACGGCACTGATCCCGGCTATCCAGAGTAATAACCGTTTCATCTTCCTTCCTCCTTTCTTTCCCTGGCCGGAGCTTGAGATCGAACTGCAGTGAAGATAGCACAGAACGCTTTCGAAATTCAAACCATTGTTTGCCATTTGTAACAAGTATTTTTAAGCAATTCCGGAACAAGGGACGATCATCCGGGCAGAGAGTGACGGGCGCTCCGGGACGCCCGTTACGCCGTGACCACGGAGTGAAGGGAATCCCAGAGGCGGCTGACCTGGGATTCCATCGAGGTTCGCTGCCGGACCGTGAGGGACGGGACCCGGGAATTATTTGTATCCGACTACGGTATAGGCGGTTAAGGCGCAGAAGAAACGACCGCGGCCAGATTGGTCGGCAAGTTCTTCCAGCCACCTGCGCCCTTTCCCCTTCTTCACCGAGCCGACCTCTGTTGCCTGCTGAACGGTCTGGCGGAGATCGTAAATCCGATCGGCCAGATCGAAGTCGTTGATGACCGAGACGCCGGGATAGACCGATATCGTCTCCAGCCCGGCATCGAGGAAAAGCTTTTTCAGGTATCTTCCGATCCACCCGCTCGGGAACGAATCGCACCACAGGTCCGTAATCGCCCGGGTCGTCGGCCGGTCGGCCGAGCTGACGGCCAAACTCTCCCAGTCGTTGTCGTAGGCGAGGAGCAATCCGCCCGGCTCGAGAACGCGCACCATCTCCCGGATCGCTTCCTCCGGGCGAGCGATGTGCTGAAGGGTCCGGTCCACCCGGCAGCGGGAGAAGGAGGCGGAGGGGAATGGGAGCTTTCGCGCGTCGGCCTGCCGGAATTCCGCCAGCGGGACGCGAGCGGCCCGCGACCGCGCCATCCTGATGATCTCCGAACTTGTATCGACACCGGTTGCTTTGCCGCCCGGAGATACCAGACTGGCGATCCGGATGACGTCATCTCCGAGGCCGCAGCCCACGTCCAGAACCGTAGCCCGCGGCTCGAGGCGAAGGAGCTTGTCCATCCGCCGCTTGCATCTGCGGTAATAGGGCAAGGAGATGAGAAGGTCCAGGCAGCGGCTGTAGGCGGAAATATCCCTTCCCTGATCCACCCGGGCAAATCCCGAGGCAAGGTATTCAGCGCTCATCAAAGGCGATGTTACCCCCTGAAAAAACACTCCTCAAGGAAATGTCGAGTGGAAAATCCCAACGGCCGGGCCAGCGGAGACGACGGGTGTCCCAGAGCGTGGCTGATCCGGGATTATCTGGAAATAGGGTTTCGGACAATGCGGGACGGGCACCGGAAGATTTACCCGATCTGACAGTTTCCCGGGATCAATCCGGTTACCTGGCCACAGGGATATCGCCGGAAGTACCAAAATATTCCCTGCTGTTTTCCCGTATCGCCCACAGTCCGCTGACCGGGCGAAAGATGGCAATATCATCCAGGGCGTTCCCGTCAAAATCGCCGATCACCGGGCTGTCCCCCGCGGAACCGAAGTAAAACCGGCTCACCCCCTTGATAGCCCACAGACCGGTCAAGGGCCGGAAAACGGCGACCCGATCCCGGAAAGGGCCGGTGGAACGGGAAACGCCGTACCACTTGAAAACACCCGGCGCCGGGATGTCGCCGCCGGCCCCGAAGTAGCAACGGGTAATTCCCCGGACGGCCCAGAGCCCGGAAGCGGGCCGGAAGATCGCAATATCAGTCGAGCCATCTCCGGTATAGTCGCCCGGGACCGGCCGGTCGTGCGGGGTGCCGTAATAGACGGAGGTGATCCCCCGGACCATCCACCGCCCGGACTGCTGGCCGAAGACAGCGACGTCGCAGCGCCCGTCCCCGTCATAGTCGGCGGGGACGGGTGTGTCGTCCGAACCCCCGAAATAGAGCCGGGTGGCGCCCTTCACCGCCCAGAGGCCGGAGGAAGGCCGGAAGATGGATACATCGGCGCGACCGTCGCCGTTGTAGTCTCCGCTGACCGGGATGTCGCCGGCTTGGCCGAAGTAGGTCCGTCCCAGACCCCTCACCGCCCAGAGCCCGGAAGCCGGCCGGAAGACGGCGATATCGGTCCGGCCGTCACCGTCGTAATCCCCGGACTGGATGACCGGGTTCTCCGGGGCCGCCGGCAGCTGGAACGAGAAGATCGCCCCGCATCCCGCGGCGCCGCCGGAGGCCGCCATCCCGTAGAAGGTGTTTCCGGCCAGGAGCAGCTTCCCGTAGGCATTGCTGCCATCCTCGTTGTCGAAGCGGTGCAGGACCGTGTAATCCGAGCCGTCCGTCTTGACGGAATAAACGACGCCGAAATATAGGGGGCCGCTGTCGAGGGTCGCGCCATAGAGGGAATCCCCGGCCAGGGTCACCCCTTCCATCGGGTAGCCGTCCTCAGGGGAGAAGTAGTGGAGGACCACGTAGTCGCTCCCGTCGGTGTTGATGGAGAAGACGACGCCGTTGTGATCTTCCAAAACGCCCCGGTGCGAAGCGGTGCCGAAGATCCGTCCGCCGGCGATAGTCGGGGCGCAGAACGGTATCTTGCCGTCAACCTTGTTAAACGTGTGGACGATGCTGAAATCCGTCCCGTCCGTCCGAACGGAGAAAATTGTTCCCCGGTCGTTCTCGGAAGAGAGCCCGTCCCAGGGGGTGGTCCCGTAGAGGACGTCCCCGTCCAGCGCCAGCCCGGCGGAGGGCTGCCTCCCCGCGTTTACCGCCCCGTTGAAGCTGTGGAGAACGGTGAATTCGGTCCCGTCCGGCTTCATCGAGAAGACGGTCCCGTCTCCGTAATCTCCGCCGGCCTGAGTGGTGCTGTATAACTTTTCCCCGTCGGAGACAAAGTGGGCATTGGGGAGCGCGGCGCCGAGATCCTCGGAACCGCCGCAGGAGAACTTCCACAGGATCGTATAATTACCCCCGTCGGTCTGGAGAGAAAACGCGGCCCCGCAGCCGTTTTCCTCGAAGTTCGGGCAATGGGTCAAGGCGCACCCACCGGCCCAGGTCAGGCCGTAAAGCCGGTCGTTGAAGAATCCGAGGCTGCCGTGGGGCCATTCCCCGTCGTGGGGCCGGCCGGAGAAATAGTGGATAACCCGGAAATCCGACCCGTCGGGGAGAAGGGAGAAGATCACCCCAAGATTGTCCAGGGAATCGCCCGCGGTCATCCCGTAGAGGCGCCCGTCGTGGTAAACCAGGTGTCCCGGGGCGTTCTGCCCGTTCACGCCGTCGAAATCGTGGATGACCTGGAAATTGACCTGGGCGCCGACGCCCGCCGAAACCACCAGGGAAGCCGCGAGACTAGCCACCCGGACCGCCAACGTTTTCATCCGGAACCTCCTTGCGATAGTTTTGGAGCCAGAGGCACGGAGCCGGCCGGATCGCGGGAGCGTCCGGCAGAATGAAAATAGCAGATTTTTGGAACGGGGAGAAGTTCCAAAAAAAGGCCGGGAGGCAAACGAACTTCGCTATCGGGGCCGATCCCGGTCTGCGACCGGGCTGACAATCCAAAATAAAGAGGCCGGAAGGGATGACCCCCTCTGGCCTCGTCAACGGGGACGACGGGACTCGAACCCGCAACACCCGGATCGACAGTCCGGTACTCTAACCAATTGAGCTACGCCCCCAAATAACTATGTCGCCGGTAAGATATCCGAACTTGATGGAAAAATCAAGCAGATTTTCCATTATGCCGCCGCCCGGGCGCGGGGACCCTACCGGCTCTCCCGGGTGAAATTGACCGCGGAGGAATACTCCCCGGAACGGCCGATGATGATCCCCAGGGTCTGCCCTCCCTTGCTCAGGGAGATCATATTCGTTCCCTCCAACGACATTTCCATCTCCACTTCCCAGCCGTCTTCGGCGAAATGTTGTTTATAGAACTCCGTAACAGCGGAGAAGTCGGCGGGGACTTCCAGGGTGACGCGATCGCTATTGCCGGAACTGCTGGCCATCAGGACCTTCTGCCCACTGTACTCCGGGATGACCTCCCGGAGACTCTCCGGGATGGCCGGCTGGGAATACGCCCTAACCGGGACGGTTAAGACCAGCAGGATTAATCCGATCGCCATCGTCAGCCTCATACTGACCTCCTCTGTTAAGCAGTCCGGGAAGCTAAATTCTTCCTGATTATGGATGAAAGGCGATCTCCGGGCAAGCGAAAACCGCCTGAAACCGGCCGGGGTGGACCCGCTTCAGGTCTTAACTTTAGCTTGCCTGCCGCCGCCGCGGGGATTATCTTTTCCCGGGAGCGAAGACCAAAGAAAAATGAAGATCACTGTCGGACAGATCAACCCTACAGTGGGTGACATTGCCGGGAACCTGGAGAAGATCGAGCTGGTCCTTTCCGGACTGGAGCCCGGGGTCGACCTGGTCGTCTTCCCGGAACTGTGCCTGACCGGTTATCCGCCCCGGGACCTGCTGGAGAAGACCTGGTTCAACCTCCGGGTGGAGGAAGGCCTGGAGCGGCTCGCTTCCCTTTCCCGCCGCCTCCCCGGAATCGGCATCCTGATCGGCGCACCCGTTCCTTCCGGCCGGAAGGTCGGCAAGGGGCTTTCCAACAGCGCTCTCCTCTTCTCGGGGGGGAAAATCGTCCACCAGCAGGCCAAGACCCTCCTGCCCAGCTACGACGTCTTCGACGAGACCCGCTACTTCGACCCGGCCGAGGAGCAGACCCCGGCGGACTTCCGGGGGGAGAAGGTCGGGATCTCGATCTGCGAGGACGCCTGGAACGACCCCGACTTCTGGCCCCGGCTATTCTACCCGCAGAATCCGATCCGGACCCTGGCGGAGAAGGGCGCCACTCTCCTGATCAACATCGCCGCCTCTCCTTTCACCGCCGGCAAGAACCGGGTGAGGTTCGATCTCCTGAGCGGACAGGCCCGCCGCCACCGGATCCCCCTGCTCTACGTCAACCAGGTCGGCGGCAACGACGAGCTGATCTTTGACGGGGGGAGTTTTTTGCTCGACCGGGAGGGATTGCCGGCCGCGATCCTGGCGGATTTCCGGGAGGAGAGCCGGGTTATCGATACCGGGGCAATGGGCAGCCCCGGGCTTTTCTCCCCCCGGAACCGGATCGAGTCCATCCGCCGGGCCCTGATTCTGGGAATCGCGGATTACGGGCGCAAGTGCGGTTTCTCCTCGGCCCTGGTCGGACTTTCCGGGGGGATCGACTCCGCGGTCACCGCCGCCCTGGCCGTCCAAGCCCTGGGGAAAGAGAATGTGACCGGGGTGACGATGCCCTCCCCCTTCACCGCCGAAAGATCAGTCGAGCTGGCCCGGGAACTGGCCGACAACCTGGGGATCGCCCTCCACAACATTTCGATCACGTCGATCTATGAAAGCTACCTGGCCGCCCTCGGGGGAATCCTGCCTCCGGACGAGACGGCGGCCGGCCTGGCCCGGGAGAATATCCAGGCCCGGATCCGGGGGAACATCCTGATGGCCTTCTCCAACCGCTGCGGCTCCCTGGTTCTTTCCACCGGGAACAAGAGCGAGATGGCCACCGGATACTGCACCCTTTACGGGGATATGTCGGGGGGGCTGGCGGTCCTCTCCGATCTCCCCAAGACCGGGGTTTACGAACTGGCCGAACTGATCAACCGGGAGCGGGAGATCATCCCCGCCGAGACCATCTCCCGCCCGCCCTCGGCGGAACTGAAGCCCGGCCAGACCGACCAGGACCCCCTCCCCCCCTACCCCGTCCTCGACCGGCTCCGGGCCCCCTACATCGCGGAGTCCCTCTCCGCGGCGGCGCTAAT
>JAXGWO010000055.1:0-13968 GCA_040773245.1 PVC group bacterium | reverse complement strand
AATAGCGAAGACGGCCGCGAAGGCCGGGATGAAAGAACGGCGGATGTTCATCGGAGTCTCCTTGCGGTTGTTCGCCGGAAAGCAGAGATATTTTCCTTTTGATAAATAGACAATCGGGAGAGGACGATCCTTGGCGGTTTTGAAGATTATTTTCGGCGTTTACTAAAGAACGATTCCCGGGCCGGCTTCGCCCCTCACCCCCGTCCCCTCTCCCCGGAAGGGAGAGGGGGGGTCGAGGTTTCCGGGGACAACATTAGCTTTTGAACTCCCGCTCCCCGGGGATAAACCCCGGGGGGGCGGGCGCGCGGGCTGAAGAGGTCATCCAGCAAACTCAACGCCCGGCGGTAGGACTCCAGCGCCGGATCAACCTCCCCTTCCCAGGCCGCCCGGTCGGCATCCTTGATCAGGCGATAAGCTTGCTGAAATCCTGCCTGGGGGCCAGCCAAGGCCGTGGAGAGATTGAGCGCGAAAAACAACAAGAAGACATTGGTCAGCCGCCGGTGGCGATTTCTCTTCATCAGCCTGGAGCAACCCAGTGCCGGGCATTGCGAATATCGGACATTTCCAAATACAGAATTCACCATTCGAAAGTTCGGCTCAGGGCGGATTGAAGAGACTTGTCCTGATACATTGACAATCCAGGGGGGACGATCCTTGGCGGATTTATAATTTTATTTCGGGGGGTTCGGCATCCGGCCCCGATAATCATTGCTTCCGGCGGCCGGCTTGCGATATCCTGACCTGGATATTAAACGGGCCAATCTTAAGGATTATCCCGGGGCAGCCGCCCGGGATGGATAAGGCCGATGAATGGGCAGGCGACGCGAGCGCGGGAGGAAACCCTGATCCGGCAAACCCGGGAGGGGGACGTGGAGGCGTTCGCGAGGCTGTTCGATGCGTACGGCGAACGGATCTACACCCTCTCCTTCCAGTTTCTGGGGAATCACGCCGACGCCGAGGATATGGTTCAGGAAGCGTTTATCCGGGCCTACCGGAACCTGGGAACTTTCCGGGGCGATTCGACTTTTAACACCTGGCTGTTCCGGATCACCCTCAACCTCTGTTCCAATCACCGGAAGAAGAACGGAAGGTTGATCGTTATGTCCCCGGGGGCGGTGGCGACCCTCCATCAACGGGAGAAGGGAAACCCGGGGAACAACCCCCGCGACCGGGCGGAGACCCGGGATGCCGTGCGGAACGCGATGGAATCTCTCCAACCCCACCTCCGGAGGGCCATCTTCCTGGTCGCGAGCCGGGCCCTCTCGCATCGCGAGGCGGCGGAGATCGAGGGGTGCTCGGAGGGAACGATTTCCTGGCGGGTCTTCAAGGCCCGCCGGCGCCTGCGGCAAAACCTGTCCGATCGACGGGAGGGGAGATGAAGCCAACCACCAAGAGCTGTTCAGCCCGGGAGAAGTCGATCTCCGATTACCTGGGCGGCGGCCTCGACCCCCGGCAAAGGAAAGAACTGGAAGAGCACCTGCGAACCTGCCCAGCCTGCCGGGAAGCACTGGAACGGATGGAAGAGACCGGGCGGCAGGTCCGTGAAACCGTAAGTTCCTCCGAAACGGCCGCGCCGGCCTGGGACCGGAGCCGGGAAAGGATCAAGAGCAACATCCTGGCGGAGATAACCCGGACCGGGCGGCCCCGGGGTCCGGGGATCCTGACCCGGCTGCGGCTCCGACCGATCCCGGCCCTGGCCGCCGGGATCCTCCTGCTGGCGGCAGCGGGGGGGATCTGGCGGATGGCCGTTCTCCGCCCGCCGCGGGAAATAATCGAGCGCGGGAAGGCGGAGGGACCGGCCGCGGTCGAGAGAAGAGGGGAACCGGGACCGCGGGACTTGCTGACTGCGCTGGCGATGATGGGCAAGGACATCAGCTTGTTCCGGGGCATCCAGGAGAGTTTCCCCCAGAGAGTCGAGTGGATCTCCATCGAGGGACGTTCGGTCGATTTCGATCTCTCGGAGCGGATGGCGGAGAAGGATCCCGAGAGCCCCCAGCCCCTGTTCTTTCTCGCTTTCAAGATCCTCCAGGAAAAAGACGACCCGGAAACCCGCCTGGTCTCGGCCCCGCGAATCGTGGTCAGGGGCGGAGTGGAACTGACCAAGGATTTTCCCCTCTCGCCGGAGCCGGGGGCCAACTACCGCCTCCGGGTCACCCCGCGGATGGCGGCGGGAAACAGGATCCATCTCGCCCTGGAACTGCTCTTCCAGCAGATCGGACCCGACGGGACGGAGGAGGTCCGGCTGGCCGCGTCGTCGACTCTGGTTCCCGGGGAAGTGACCCTGCTCGGCTCCGTGCTCCCGGGGGACGAGTTCTATCGCGTGGAAGTTCTCAGCGCAGTGGCCGGGGAGGTTGCCGGACCGACCGGCGATAAGCTATTATGATCAAAACAGCCCGGGGATTATGAAAACAGTCCTGATATTTTTCCTCGCCCTCCTGCCCCTGTTTCCGAGCTCGGCCCGGAGCGCTGACGAAGCGATCCGGGTCAGCGTCTTTGACTTCGAGTCCTCGCCCAGCCTGGCCGAAGGCCTCGGTCTCGAGATCGCGGCCCTGCTCAACGCCTATCTCTCCGTCCAGCCCGATCTGAAGCTGGTGGAACGATCGGAGATGAAGAAGATCCTGTCGGAACTGGGTTTGAGCGGGACCGGGCACGTCGATCAGGAAGAGGCCGTGCGGATCGGGCGGATGGTCGGGGCCCAGGTCCTGATCACCGGGAGGGTCTTCCCCATCGACGGGGAGATGGTGATCGTATCCCGGATTATCGGGACCGAGACCACCCGCGTCTTCGGCAATGTGGTCAAAGGCCTTTCGGGAGACAATCCGAGCGGCTTGACCGAGGAGATGGCGTCCAGGATCGCCGCCACCATCAATGAGCGCAGGTCCGAACTACTGCCGGCGCCGGTTTCGGCCCCGGATCGGCGGGCTCTCATCCGGCAGGCGGTCCGGGACCGTCCCCTCCCCCGGGTCTCGATCAGGATCTACGAGGAGCAGGGCGGCCGGCCCGCCGCCGCTTCCGTGGCCGAGACGGAAATGATTTCCATCCTCCGGGACTGCGGTTTCGAAGTGATCCGCCCGGGAGAGGAATTATCCCCCGGCTGGGTGAAAACCTATCTGGAGAACAGTACCGCGGGGATACCCCGATTCCGGGACCGGGCGGACGTCCTCCTGGTCGGGGAGGCTTTCAGCGAGACCGGCGACCAGACCGCTCCCCTCTTCTCCAGCAAGGGCCGGGTCGAGATCAGGGCGATCGAGGTCTCCACCGGCCGCATCCTCGCGATCGCCCGCCGAACCGAGACCGGGGTGGACCTCCTGGAACGGGCTTCCGCGGTGACCGCGCTGGAGAAAGCCACCCTTGAGGTCGCCGCGATCCTGATCCCCGAGATCTTGAATCACTGGTCCCGGTAGCGGCAGGGGAATTCCTTCCGGCAAACCGGCTCAGCGATCGAAGAGCTGGAAATCAGCGACCACCGGGTAATGGTCGCTGGCCTCTACGGCGTCCTCCCTTTTCAGGCCGTGGCGTTCCAGATTGGCGGGATCCATCGAATCGGTGGCGAGGACGAAACTTCTCACCGGGGCCAGGACCGAGTCGGTGTAGAGGACGTAGTCGATCCGGCTGGGCCCGAAACCGGTCCGTTCGGGGCTCCGCCAGGTGTAGGAACGGGGGGCGGCGCTATGGCAGGGGTGGAGGTCGGCCAGGGATGTGGAGTCCCAGTCCGGCTTCTCCCCTTCCCCTTCCTTCAGGGTCCGGAGCTGGCCGGCGGGGCCGACCAGGTTCATATCCCCCAGGATCACGAACGGCGTCCCCGGGGGGAGGGGGATCGTTCCCTCCCCCCGCCGCGCCCGGTCAAGGAAGGACAACAGGCGGGATATCTCCTCGGCCCGGGCCCGGTGCTTGCCGCCGGAGGGGAGGTGGCAGTTGGCGATCAGGATGTCCCGGGGGTAATCCGCGTCGGGGAGGTCGATCAGGGTCAGCAGGTTGCCGTCCTCCGAAGCGGTGGCGACGATCGGGAACCGGCTGACGGTGACGCAGTCCCGGACCCGGCGGGAGTGCCAGCCGCCCCCCAGCCACTCCTCCACCAATCCCCGGGTCGCCTCCTCGGAGGTCTTCCGGGCCACCTCCTGGAAGGCGATCACGTCGGGATCGAGAGCCCGCAAGATCCGGCGGAAGGGCTCCGGGCGGAGGATATGCCCATTCCAGAGGACGTTGTAGCTGACCACCCGGAGGTGCGGCTCTTCCGGCCGGGCGATCGGGATCTCCGGGTAGGGGGCAAAAGACTGATCCCTCATTCGGTAGGTCCCCGCGGCCGGGTCCTCCCCCGCCAGTCCTTCGGGGCAGTCGGCCAACAGCCAGGCGACCCCGGGAGCGGAGAAGAGAGCGGGGGCCCCTTCGAGATCGGGCTCCTTGGCCAGCTTGAACTCGAAGCGGGCGGAGGAGACCGCCGGCGCGGCGACCAGGCCGGCCTGGTAGGCGTTGATGGGGAGTTCGCGGCCGGGGAGACGAAGCATCCCCTCCCGCTTCCCGAAACGCCAGGAAAAATCAGCTCCGATCCCTCCCACGGCGATACCGGTGGCGGGGTCGCGGTCGAGATCGAGGTGGAAGACCAGGTCGTTGTCGGTCTGGAGGAGCAGTTCCCCGTCCAGCTCCATCAGGACGAAGAGGTGGCCGCGGCTGTCGGCCATCCGAACCTTCCGGACCGGGCCGGGGGAACCTTCCGGGGCGGCATAGACCGGCGCGGTCGATTCCCAATCGTCGAATAGCCCGTCAATCCGGATATCGAGATAGTCGGGCGCGGGGCCGCGACATCCGAAGACGATCAGGAGCAAGAGAGCCGCGATCGGCTTGTTCACGAGAATCCTCCGCCGGCAACCTTGGTGTTGAACCGATTATAAACAGCGGAAAAATCCGACACAAGACGATTTTGCGGATACCGGGGAGTATGGTAATATCGATGCCTGTTCTCCGGCAATCAAGTGACGACAATGAACAAACAAGAGAGCACCGGGAGGGGACGGCGGGTCCTCTGGGTCGGGCTGGCGGCCGCCGCCGCGGTCCTGATCTTCGCCGTTATTCGAAACTGGAACGTCATACGGGGGGATGCGGCCAACCTGCAGGTTTACGACTACCGGGCCACCCGGAGGCTGGTCCAGCTGACCTCCCGGGCGGCGGACCTGCTGGATCAAAAGGGTCCGGCGGCCTTCGATGATTTCTCCGCCGACCCCGATAAATGGTCGGTGGAGGGGGAATCCTACCTCTACGTCTATGACCGGGAGGGGGTCAACCTCTTCCACGGGGGCTATCCCGAGTTGAAGGGGCAGGAACTGGGTGATCTTCACGACCTGCTGGGCAAGAATATCCACCGCCTGGTCCTCGATCAGCTGGATAATCACTCCGAAAGCAATCCCCACGGCTGGTGCCATTACCTCTGGGCGGCTCCCGGCTCCCTCCAGGGAACCTGGAAGTCTTCCTGCCATTTCCCGGCGACCCTCCCCGACGGCCGGAGGGTCTATGTCGGCAGCGGTCACAATACCCCCCTGGTGGAGCGGGAGTTTTTCCGGATCAGCGTCGACCAGGCGGCCGAACTCCTGGCCAGGAAGGGGAAGGCCGCGCTGGCCGAGCTGAAGGACCCCAGGGGTGCGTTTACCATCTACGACGAGTCCGTTTTCATCCTCGACCCGGCGGGGAAAGCCATCATCGACCCCGCCCTCGACCTGAAGAAGGCCCGCGATCTCTTCAATTACCGGGACTTGAGCGGCCGCTTCCCCTTGCGGGAACTGGCGGAGCGGCTCCGGGAGGAGGAGACGGCCTGGGTGGTCACCCTCAATCGGGAACGGGCCGGCGGCGACCCGGTGAAGAAGGGGATTTACGGGCGGAAGGCGGAACTGGACGGAAAGCCGGTGATCGTGGGGGCGCTCTGCGAGCTCCCCGAGCCGGCCTGGATGCGCTGATGGATAAGACCCAAACAACGGAAACAACCGGTAATCCCAAGATCATCTACTCCCTCGACGCCGTGCCGCCCCGGCGGGACCTGCTGCTGTTGAGCTTCCAGCAGATGCTGCTGATGTTCACGGCGGCCACCATCCCGGCCATCCTGGTGCGGGAGATCGGCGGCTCCCTGGAGGAGGCCAGCCTGATGGTGGCCCTGACGATGCTCGCCGCCGGGGTGGGAAGCGTGATCCAGGCCACCCGGACCCGCTGGATGGGGAGCGGCTACCTCTGCCCCAACATCTGCGGTCCCTCGTACCTGGCGGTCTCGATGCAGGCGGCCTGGAGCGGGGGCCTGCCCCTGATGCGGGGGATGATCATCATCGCCGGCGCGGCGGAGATGCTGCTGGCCCGGCTGATCAACCGGCTCCGCTTTCTCTTCCCCCCGGTGGTGACCGGGCTGGCGGTGACGATGGTCGGGGTCTCGATCATCCCGGTCTCGGTCTCCGGCTTCTTCGGCAGCCGCTTCGCCGGCGATATCTTCGGCTGGCGGGACGCGGTGGTGGGGGCCGTCAGCCTGCTGATTATGGCCGGGGCCAATATCTGGGGGAAGAAGGCGGTGAAGATGTACTGCCTCCTGCTCGGGACGGCCGGGGGCTGGCTGCTGGCCCTGGTCCTGCTCCCCGACGCGGCGGAGAGCATCTCCCGGATCGGCCACGAACCCTGGATCAGTTTTCCCTTCCGGGACCTCTCCCAGCTCAAGCCCGCCTTCTCCCTCCGCCTCCTCCCCCCCTTCCTGATCATCGCCGTCTGCGGCTCGCTCAAGTCGTTCGGGAACCTGATCGCCGCCCAGAAAATCTCCGAGCCGGAACTGACGGAACTAAAGATGGAACCGCTGGCCAAAGGCCTGATGGCCGACGGCTTCACCACCCTGATGGCGGGGGCGATGGGGGGGATGGCGGTCGACACCTCTTCGAGCAACGTCGGCCTGGCGGCGGCCACCGGGGCGGTCAGCCGCTGGATCGCGGTCTGCGCCGGGATCATCTTCGCCATCCTCGCTCTCTCCCCCAAGCTGACGATGGCCATTGCCCTGATCCCGCCCCCGGTGGTGGGGGCGATGATGATCTTCGCCGTCTCCTTTATGATCTCCACCGGCCTTCAGGAGATGCTCTCGGCTAAGCTCGACCAGCGTAAGATCTTCGCGATTGGGTTCTCGCTGATCCTCGGCCTCGGCACCGGGCTGGTCCCGGCGGTTTTCCAGGCGATGCCCCCCACCCTCCAGGTCTTCTTCGCCGAACCCCTCTCCTCTACCACCATATTGGTAATCATCCTCTACCAGCTCTTCCACCTCGACCTCACCCTCGCCGAGCGCCGGAAACGGGCCGGCCGGTGACCAGCCTTCCCCCCCCGCCGGCGCGGGTCCACAGCCTTGCCCCCGGTCAGGAAAAGGGTATGGCGTCCCAGAGGGGAACCTGGAGGAAGTCGGCGATGGCGCGGCCGTCGGTCCGGATAACATCGAGCGAACCGTGGTCGACGACGTTGAGGCGGGGGCCGTCCTTGAGGACCAGGTTCAGCTCGTAGCTCCAGTAGGAACTCTTATCGCCGCGGACCCGCTCGGCGATGATCTGGAGGGCGCGGATCTCCTCCAGCGGACAGCAGTCCTTGAGGGCTTCCCGGTTGACGGCCTGGTGGGGCGGGATCCGTCCTTTCCAGAAATATCCGGACCGCCGGTCAAAGACCACCGGCCGGTTGAAGAAGCGGCAGAGCAACCAGCCGACGGCGAAGAAGACCACCCCGACCGCGGCGCCGATATCCTGCTCCCGGAAGACCAGGGGCTGCCGCAGCAGCAAGGGAACGGCGAAACCGGCGACCAGCCCCAGGCCGGAGAGAAGAAAGATCAGGGCAAAGGCCCGGGCGCCGGGGGCGATCTTGAACTCCAGGCGGTCCCCCTCCCGGACCAGGCGGTGGGTGGTGAAGTTCGTCCCACCGGGCTTGAGCGGGGACCAATCGATCTTCCCGGCCACCGGATCGGCGAAGACCCGCGGATCAATCTGCGGCCGGGGATCGGCCAGCCGGCGCAGATTTTCCAGCAATCGCTCTTTCAAGTTCTCTCCATCCAGCCAGCCGACCCTTATTTTACAAAACAGGTAATACCTGATTTGTAAAATAAGGGGCCGGCTTTCCTGCGGGGTTAGAGGAGGAGGTTGTCGATCAGGCGGACGCGGCCGATGAAAACGGCCCCGGCGGCCAGATCCCCCGGGCGGAGGGTGGAGCGGGGCTTCAGGGTCTCGGGGTCGGTGAACTCTAGGTAGTCGATCCGGGCGTCCGGTTCCCGCCCGATGATCCCTTCCATCGCTCTCCGGACCACGGCGGCCGAGGACTCGCCCCCGGCCACCAACTCCCGGGCCTGGAGCAGGGCCCGGCGGAGGCAGAGGGCCTCTTCGCGCTGGCGCGGCGAGAGGTTCGTGTTGCGGGAACTCATCGCCAGGCCGTCGGCTTCCCGGACGGTCGGCAGCCCGGTGATTTCCACCGGGAGGTTCAAGTCCCGGACCATCTTCTCGATCACCTTGAACTGCTGGTAGTCCTTGCGGCCGAAGAAGGCGAGATCCGGGGATACGATGCTGAAGAGCTTGAGCACCACCGTGGCCACCCCCCGGAAGTGGCCGGGGCGGGCGGCCCCGCAGAGCCCCCGGCTGAGCTCGGTCTCCTCGACCCAGGTTGAGTATCCATCCGGGTAGATCTCCCCGGGCGAAGGAGCGAAGACGACGTTCGTCCCCTCCTTCTCGCAGAGTTTCAAGTCCCGGTTGAGATCCCGGGGATAGGCTTCGAGGTCTTCGGCGGGGCCGAACTGGGTCGGGTTGACGAAGATGGAGACGACCACGATATCACCAGCCGGCCGCGCCGCCCGGATCAGGCTTAAGTGACCTTCGTGGAGGAAACCCATCGTGGGGACGAAGGCGATCTTCTTCCCGGCCGCTTTCCAGCCCCGGGACGCCTTCCCCATTTCGGCGATGGAATTGATCACCCGCATCCCGCTGAACCTCGGTTGGAAACGATGGCCAGACTGGGCTTGATTTAATCGCTATCGGGATCGCTATCGCAATCGAAGCCCAAAACCCGGATCCGGCAAAGAACTCGATCCCGATAGCGATTTTAAAAGGAGTGTTCTTCCGCCGGGAAGACCCCTTCCTCCACTTCCTGTTTATAGGCCGTGAAGGCATCCAGCATCGCCTTCTGGAGGTCGGCGTAGGGCTTGGCGAACTTGGGGCGGACCGTGCCGTAGAGGCCGAGGAGGTCGTGGAGGACCAGGATCTGGCCGTCGCAGAGCGGGCCGGAACCGATCCCGATGGTGGGGATGGTCAGGGATTTCGTGATCTCCCCGGCCGCGGCGGCCGCCACGCACTCCAGGACCACGGCAAAGGCACCCGCCGTTTCCAGGGCCCGGGCGTCCTCGATCAGGGAAGCGACCGACCGTTCGTCCCGCCCCCGAACCCGGTAGGTTCCTTCCTTGAGGATGTCCTGGGGAAGCAGCCCGATATGGCCGAGGACCGGGATCCCGGCCCGGACCATCTTCTCCACCAGGGACGCCACCCCTCTCCCCCCCTCCAGCTTGACCCCGTGGGCTCCTGCCTCCTGGATGAAACGTCCGGCGTTGTGGAGGGCCTCGACGTCGCTGACGTGGTAGGAGAGAAACGGCATATCGGCGATCACCAGGCAGCGGGAGTTCCCCCGGACCACCGCCCGGGTGTGGTGGAGCATATCGGCCATCGTCACCGGGATGGTGTTCTCGTAGCCGAGGACGACGTTGCCCAGGGAGTCGCCGACCAGGACCAGGTCGATCCCCGCCTGGTTGAGCAGCCGGGAGGTAAAGTAATCGTAGGCGGTCAGGGTGGCGATCTTCTTTCCCTCCCGCTTCTTTCGCTTCAAGGTCGCCACGGTGACTTTCTTCTCTTCTTTCATCGGATCTCTCCCTGGTAAACCACCCGGCCGCCCTCCCCCAGGGCGGCCAGGAGTTCCCCCACCCCCCGGTCGAGAACGGGGTGCCGCCAGTAGGGGGCGATCTCCCTCAAGGGGAGGAGGACGAACCTCCTCCCCGCCGTCCCCGGGTGGGGGATGGTCAGTTCCGGGGTCCGGATCAGCCGCCGGCCGTAGGATATGATGTCGAGGTCTATCTCCCGGGGTCCGTAACGGCGGGTCGGGGTCCTCCCCAGCTCCCGCTCGATCCCCCGGCAGCACTCCAGCAGTTCGAACGGTTCGAGCGCGGTCTCCACCGCCGCCACGCAGTTGAGAAAATCGGGCTGTTCCCGCCAGTAGAGCGGCTCGGTCTCGTAGAGCCCGGAGATATCGTTCAGCCGGGTTCCCGGCAACCCGCCCAGCAGGAAGAGCGCCCGGCGGATCCGCTCCGCCCGGGAGGGGCGGTTGGAACCGAGGGCGATGAAGGCGTCGATCCGGGGACTGATCATCAGCTTTGGTGCCGCCCCCTATGGGGGTTTAATCGTACTCGTACCCGTACTCGTTCACGTACTCGATCCAGACCGGCGGGGACTTCGATCCCGATAGCGATACCGATAGCGATAGCGATTAAGTCAACACTCCAGAGTATTTTGGGCTCCGGGAACTTTGGACTTTGAACTTCGAACTTTGAACTTTTAACTTCTAACTGATCCTCAACCGGGCCAGCCGTTCCAGGGCCTGGCGGATCTCCGCTTCCGGGCGGGTCAGGGCCATCCGGATAGATCCCTCGCCCGAGGGGCCCAGCCCCACCCCGGGGGTGGCGACCACCCCGGCCTCCTCCAGGAGCCTCTTGGCGAAGGCTGCCGATGGGGAGCCGTCGGGAACGGGAGACCAGACGTAGAAGGTGGCCCGGGGACGCTCCACCTTCCAGCCGAGGGCGGCAAGGCCGTCGACCAGGGTGTCGCGCCGGCGGCGGTAGGTCTCGAGCAGTTCCTCCCGGAAGTCCTGGGGACCGTTGAGGGCGGCCACGGCGGCCTTCTGGACCGCCTGGAAGATCCCGGAGTCGATGTTCGACTTCACCGCGCTCAGCCCCTTGATCACCTCGGAATTGCCGACCGCGAAGCCGACCCGCCAGCCGGTCATATTGTAGGTCTTGGAGAGGGAGTGGAACTCGATCCCCACTTCCTTCGCCCCCTCGACCTGGAGGAAGCTGGGCGCCTCGAACCCATCGAAGGCCAGCTCGGTGTAGGCGGCGTCGTGGCAGAGGATGATCCCGTGCTTCCGGGCGAAGGCTGCCGCCTCCCGCAGGTAGTCAAGGTCGCAGACGGCGGCGGTGGGGTTGTTGGGGTAGTTAAGGAAGAGCAGCCGGGCCCGGGAGGCGGTTTCTTCATCGATCGCGTCCAGATCGGCCAGGAAGTTGTTTTCGGCCTTCAGCGGCATCCGAACCGGGACCCCGCCGGCGAAGATGGTCCCCGAAACGTAAACCGGGTAACCGGGGTCGGGGGTCAGGACCGTCTCCCCCGGGTTGACGAAGGCCAGGGGGATGTGGGCGATCCCCTCCTTGGTCCCGAGCAGGGGAAGGACCTCGGTATCCGGGTCGAGTTCGACCCCGAACCGCCGGCCGTACCAGGCGGCGATCGCCCCCCGCAGCTCCGGCATCCCGAAGTCGAGGGCGTAGGCGTGGTTGGCCGGATCCCGGGCCGCCTCGTGGAGAGCCTCGATGACGTGGGGCGGGGTCGGCTGGTCGGGGTCGCCAACCCCGAGGTCGATCAGGCTCTTCCCCTCCGCCCGCAGCCTCCGCTTGGCCCGGTCAATTTCGGCGAAGAGATAGGGGGGGAGTTTCTGGAGGCGCTGGGAAAATTCCAGCCTCATTCTTCCCCCTCCTCCTTCTTGATCGGCTCCTCGTGGAAACGGCAGAAGTCGTGCTCTGGCGGGATCAAACAGAAATGGACGCCGACCTTCCCCGGTTCCGCCAGGCATTGCCGGACGACCCGGTCATCCTTGATCAACTTGAAGAGGACCGGTTCCCCGGCCCGGAGGCGCTCCCAGGCGATCTGGGCGCTGCCGTAGCGGGTAACGTAACCGTCAGCCAGCAACTGATCGACTTTTCTCTTGACCGTGTAAAACATTGAATTCTTCTCCTTGTTCACTCTCCTCTTGCTTGTCTGTTGGCCGATTACTGATTACCGATTGAATCCGCCATAGCCCATCGGGCGACGGCGGAACCGATCACTGATTACTTTCTTCCCTCAGATCCCGAGAACGTCCCGCATCGAGTAAAAGCCGGGGCCGGCGGCGGCGGCGAAACGGGCCGCCCGGAGGGCCCCCCGGGCGAAGGTGTCCCGGCTGTGGGCGCGGTGGACCAGTTCCAGCCGCTCCCCGGGGGTGGAGAAGATCACGGTATGCTCCCCGACGATATCCCCGGCCCGCACGGCGTGAATCCCGATTTCCTCCCGGGTCCGCTCCCCGACCATCCCCTCCCGGCCGTAGACCGCCGACTCGGCGAGGTCGCGGCGGAGGGCGGAAGCGGCGATCTCGGCGATCTTCTTCGCCGTCCCGCTGGGGGCGTCCTTCTTCATCCGGTGGTGGGCCTCGACGATCTCGATGTCGTAGGCGTCCCCCAGGGCCTCGGCCGCCTCCCCCACCAGGCGGAAGAGGAGGTTGATTCCGACCGACATATTGGGCGAGAAGACACAGGCGATCCCCACCGCCGTTTCTTTCAACTTCCGCTCTCCCTCCGGACCCAGGCCGGTGATTCCGCCCACCAGCGACTTGCGGGCGGCCGCGGCCGCGGCCGCGTTCTCCAGCGCCGCCGGAGGGGCGGAGAAGTCGATGACCACGTCGCCTTCCCCGATCACCCCGGCCAGGGAATCAGTGAGGGGGCAGCCGATCCGCCCGACGCCGCTCAACTCGCCGGCATCCCGGCCGAGATCAGGGTGGCCGGGGCGATCCACGGCGCCGACCACCTTCAGGTCCGGCTCCGAGCCGGCACAGTTGATGATCCTCCTCCCCATCCTCCCCGCCGCTCCGCAGACAATAAGCTTTACCGTCATCAGGTTCTCCCCTGCTTCAACCCCCTGGATAGGGGATATTAAAGCAATTCGTACCTCTGCAGCAATTCCTCCAGTTCGACCCGGTGGCCGGGAGCGAGCCCGCAGAGCGGGAGGCGAAACTCCTCCCGGATCTTGCCCATCATCGCCAGGGAGGTCTTGACCGGGATCGGGTTGGTCTCGATGAACATCGCCTGGAAGAGCGAGTAGAGCTGGTAGTGGAGGTCCCGGGCCTCATCCCACTTTCCGCCGAGGGCGGCGTGGACGAGCCGGCTCACCGGGCGAGGGATGATGTTGGCCGCGACCGAGATCACCCCCGACGCCCCCACCGCCATCATCGGCAGGGTGAGCATATCGTCCCCGGAGAGGACGGTGATGTCGCAGAGGTTGAGGATCTGGCTGACCTGGTCGACCGAGCCGCAGGCCTCCTTGACGGCGACGATGTTCTCGATCGCCGCCAGTTCGGCGATCGTCTCCGGGTTGAGCTTGACCGCGGTTCTCCCGGGGACGTTGTAGAGGACCAGGGGGATATCGGTCTCCTCGGCGATCTTCCGGAAATGCTCGATCAATCCCCGCTGGGTCGGCTTGTTGTAGTAGGGGGTGATCACCAGCGCTCCGTCCGCCCCCACCTCCCGGGCGTGGGCGGTCAGGCGGAGGGCCTCGGCGGTGCTGTTGGAACCCGCCCCGGCGATCACCGGCACCCGGCCGGCGGCCTTTTCGACCGTGAACTGGACCACCCGGTCGTGTTCCTGGTGGGAGAGGGTCGGCGACTCCCCGGTGGTCCCGCAGGGGACGATGGCGTCGGTGCCGTTCTTGATCTGATAGTCGATCAGCTTCCCCATCGTCTCGAAATCTATCTCCCCGTCCTTGAACGGGGTAACCATCGCCACCATCGATCCCTGAAACATAACTCCCTCCCTTTAATCCACTAATTTCACGAACTGATTTTAATTATCCCCCCGCCTCGCCCCCTTTTTCAGTCCACTAATTACACCAATTACCACTAATTGAGTTTAGTGTTTCCTCTACCTCTCCCCCTTTT
>JAXGWO010000054.1:0-15219 GCA_040773245.1 PVC group bacterium | reverse complement strand
CCTGCGCTACGGGCATAATGCAAGCAGGGCTGAAGCCCTGCGCTACGGGCATAATGCAAGCAGGGCTAAAGCCCTGCGCTACGGGTATAATTCAAGCAGGGCTGAAGCCCTGCGCTACGGGCATAATTCAAGCAGGGCTGAAGCCCTGCGCTACGGGCATAATGCAAGCAGGGCTGAAGCCCTGCGCTACGGGCATAATGCAAGCAGGGCTAAAGCCCTGCGCTACAGTACAGAAGGGGGCCGATGGCCCGATAGGATGAGAAGAGCTTCCTTCATATACATCTTAACCGCGGTGGTATTTCTGGGGCTGGGGGCGGCGGTCCGGGGGCAGACGGTCACCCTGATCTCGCCCAACACCACGGGTTTGACCTGGTCCGGGGTGGAGTTTGTCGAGTGGACTACCACCGGCTTCAACCCGGGTGATACCGTTTATCTGGAGCTCTCAGCCGACGGCGGGATCGGGTACGATACGGTCGCCCGTAACCTTTCCCCCGATCTGGGGAGTTATCGCTTCCACAGCACCATCCAGATCAACGGCCCCTCCTATCGGGTCAAGATCGTTAAAAGCGACGACCCGGCGGTCTTCGACGCCAGCGGATACAACTTCACGATCAGCAACCCGATCACCGGGCAGGCCTACTTCGTCAACGACACCGACACCGCGGACGATGTCTACTGCACGGCCGCCGGAAGCGACGCCAACGACGGACTCTCCCCCGCCACCCCCCGCCTGACCGCGCAGAAGCTCGTCAATGACTACATCCTGGGTCCCGGTGACGTGGTCTTCATCGATACCGGCGAATGGATTCAGGCCGGGGTGGAATTGACGGTCACCTCCGCCGACCAGGGTACCGGGATTTCTCCGCTTTACTTCACCGGTTCTCCCAACGGGACGGTATTTTCCGGCAATTTCATACCAGGTTCAACCTATCGAATTTTTATCGACCGGTCGGCCTATCTCTCTCTCTCCACCCTGACGCTGGAGAATTGCCTAGGATCGAGTTGCTACCTTGATGGGGCCAATGCCATACAACTTGAATCATCGAACCTCCGGGGCAATTATCGCGGGCTCTACTCAAACAGCAGCAATGTTATTTCACTAATCGGCAACGTATTCGAAGGCAATAACACGGGAGGCTTGCTGATCTACCGGGGATCGAACTTTGTTTTGGCCGATAACGAGATAATCAATAATGGCGGCTCCGGGGCTGACTTAAGCGGTGCTTCCAAGGCTTTCCTGGCAAATAACATTGTATCCAATAACTCCAGCCACGGCATATCCATAGGTAGTTCCAACTTAGTCTCCATCTCAGGAAACACCTGCGATAACAACTCCGGAACTAATATTAACTTGGGTTACACCAATAACTGCCAGGTCGTTCGCAATTTGGTTAGCACGCCGGGCGGCTATAACATTTACTCGAACAGGAATTCCCGGATCGCGGTGCTGAATAACCTGCTTTACGGCAACGGCATATACGTCGGTCGTTATAACGATTATCTCTGGAACCTGAACAACATCATCTGGTCTTATCTGCCCAACACCTACTGCGTGTACCGGGGTTCGGCGAACCCGGGGGAACAGACCTTGATATCTGATTTCAATATTTTCTTTCCTACCGGCGGCGCCCGGGCCGGATACTGGGAGGGCGATCGGGCCGATCTGCGGAACTGGATCCTGGCCAGCGGCCAGGATGGTCGGAGCCTGAGCGAAATACCGCTTTTCGTTGACTTCGACAATGGCGACTACCACCTCCAGTCCACCGAGGGGAGTTACCATCAGGGGGCCTGGACCAGCGACTCCAGCGACAGCCCGGCCCTGAACGCCGGCCGGCCGGCCAACGCGGCCACCTCCCTGGCCGCTCCCCTGGCGGCGGGGGCAACCTCCGTGCAGCTGGTTTCGGCGGCGGGCTTCCTCCCCGGACCGGAATGGGTGCAGATCGATGACGATATCGTCGCCTATTCCGGCATCTCGGTCAACACCCTGACCGGGTGTTCCGGGGTCCTGGCGGGCCACGCCGCCGGAACCGGAGTTTCGCAGCCGATCGGTTCGGCTTACGACCGGGAACCGGGCCCGAACGGCCAGAGGGTGAATATCGGGCCTTACGGCAATACCGAACAAGCCTCGAAGTCGAGCCGGAAGTCCCTGCTGGTAACCTTTCCCGCCGGGGGGCCGATCGGCGAAGAAAAGCTATTCAGCGTGCAGCAGGTCGACTGGAGGACGATCGGCCCCGGATGGGCCCCCGGGGATACTCTACTGATTGCTTATTCCTCGGATTCCGCCAACTGGAACCTGCTCACCGAGGGTATCGCCTACAACAGCGGTCCCTTCCCGGACTGGAACACCCAGAGTTTTGACGACAGCGCGACCGGCCGGATCCGGATCTCCCACACTGCCGGCGAACCGATCGCCGCCAGCGGGATCTTCATCAGCGACAACACCCCCCCCGTCATTGGACTCCTCACACCCGGAAACGGAACCCTTTCTCAATCCATCAACACGGCGCTGATCTCCCAGTTCGCCGCGGACACCCCGGCCGGACTTAACCCCTCGCCTTACTATTTCCGGCTCGACACCAGGGCGACTTTCGACTCCCCCGACCTGCGGACCTCGGGCTGGATCGCCGGCCGGATCTGGTACAACAATCTCCAGGGCGGTACCGATTATTACTGGCAGGTCCGGGCCCGGGACGACGCCGAACCGCCCAATGTCGGCGAGTTCCGGGCGGAAACGGACGTTCCCGGTAGTTACTGGGAGTTCCGGACCGCCCGGGTTTTGCACGCCGATGACATCGAATCGGCAACCACCGGGCTGCGCTGGATCCTGGCCAATTACGACCTGGGGCCGGGAGACACCGTCTACGTCAACCCCGGAACTTACAGCCTCCAGAGCGAACCGCTCGTCCTCGCGACCGGGGACGGGGGGGACGAGACATCCGCCGTGCGGATCGAGGGTTTGAACGGCGAGGTGCTCCTGGACGGGGGAAGCTTGCTGGCCAACTGCCTCCGGGTGACCGGGGATTACTTCGAAATCGAGAACATTTCCTGCACCAACGCCGTCGGAAGCGGGATCGTGATCTCCGGCAACCACAATACCATCCGGGGGGGGAGATCTTTCCTCAACGGCGGCGACGGGGTCGAGATCCGCGGGGACTACAACGCGGTCAGGAATTATCTCGTCTACGGCAATCTCAGGGCCGGTTTCCATCTCTCCGCCGCCTACCGGAACCAACTGGAGAACAACACCTCCGCCGGCAACGGGACGAGAGAGGTCTTTTTAGAGGATATCCCCCCCAACGGGTCGATCGAGACAATACTCCTGAACAACATCCTCTCCGCCTCGGGGGTCGGGAGGACGGCGATCTACGTGGAGAGCGCGAGCCGGACCGGGCTGGAGTCCGATTACAACCTCCTCTACGCCGCCGCCGGCGCCGCGATCGGCCACTGGGGAGGAACCGACCTCGCCACCTTCAGCCAGTGGACCGGGACCAGTTTTCAGGACCAGTCCAGCCTCAGCGCCAACCCGCTCTTCGTCGGGGGCGGCAATTACCGTCTCCGGTCCACCAGGGGCAGTTACAAGCCGGGGATCGGCTGGACGGCGGACGGAAGCGACTCGCCCGGACTCGACCGGGGCCGGCCGTATTCGACCTGCTACCTGGAGCCGGCCCCCAACGGGGGAGCGATCAACCTGGGCGCCTACGGCAATACCCTGGAGGCCTCGCTATCCCCGACCGTCGCCGGGAGCAACTTTTACGTCAACGACGGAGAGACGGCCTACGATTACTTCTGCTCGACGGGAGGGGCGCCCTGGCCCCTCCATAGCGGCCTCTCTCCCGCCTCCCCCCTCGACTCCATCGACGCGGTCTTCACCCACCATTCCGTCCAGGCCGGCGACACCATCTATATCGATACCGGAATCTACCCTCTCTCGAACCCGGTTGTCCCCCCCGTCCCGGGAAGCGCCGGCAGTCCGCTGTCCTTTGCCGGATCGCCCCGGGGATCGGTTCTCGACAGCCAGGGTGTCTCTCTTTACTGCTTCGAACTTGACTATAAACCCTACATTACCATCGGCGGGCTTACCCTCGTCAATCCAACCGAAAACTCTCTCTACGCCCGTCAGTCCCACTATCTCAATTTCTCCGGGAACCGGGTAGTCGGTTCCGGTGCTGACGGCGTGTACCTGTATCAAACCTATCAATCCACCCTGGATGAAAACCTGATATCGAATAACGCCGGCAGCGGGTTCTGGGCTTACCAGGCTTACCAGGGCCTGAGAGTCCGCGACAACCGTTTCTCGGATAACGCGGATCACGGAATTTATGTCAGCGTGGGGGCAAACGCCGAGATCACCGGCAACACCCTTCGGGACAACGGGAAGACCGGGGTATACCTGGGCAGTGTTAGCGGACTCCGGCTGGACTCCAATAACCTCTCCGGGAACGGACCGATTGCTTCCGGAAACGAGGCGGGAATTTACACGGGGGGGTGTACCGGGGCCGTCATCGCGAACAACACCGTCTCCGGGAGCCGCTCGGGGATTGATAACCGGTCAGACAGCAGCTTGATTACCAGCAACCGGCTCTTCGAGAACTATCGGGGCCTGTACCTTTATTCCGGCAGCAACAACCGAACGGAAAACAACCTGGTCTATGCCAACCAAGTCAGGGGCGCGGAACTGTACGCAGGAGCCAACGCCACTCTCAAAAACAATGTCTTTTACCAGAACGGCGGAAACGAGATTTCCCTGACCTATCTCTGTTCCGGCACCAGGATCAGGAACAACATCATCTGCCCCGACGGTATCAATAACTGCGCCATCAGTACCTCCTTCGGATCCTATACCCCGGAAAGCCGCAACTACCGATTTGATTACAATTTATTCCAGTTCACAGGCGGGGCGTATATCGGCAACTGGCAGGGCCAGCATTATACGCTCTGGAGCTGGCAGACCCAGAGCCGACAGGACGGACACAGCTTCGAGGGCGATCCGCGCTTCAGCAACCCGGCCGCCGAGGACTTCCACCTGCGCAGCACCGAGGGGCGGTTCAGCGAAGGGGAATGGTTTTATGACGGCTCCGACAGCCCGGGCCTGAACCGGGGGGAGCCCGGCAATGATTATTCCAACGAACCATCCCCGAACGGAGAACGGATCAACATCGGGGCTTATGGAAACACGCACCAGGCATCCCGGTCTTCCATCAAAACCTTAGCCGTTGTTTCCCCGCTGGGCACGGCGGACGGTGAGGAGAAGTGGAGCCTGAGCCACGATATCGGCTGGCAGGCCATCGGGACGGGCTGGGGCGGGGCCGAACTGGTCACGGTTGAGTACGCGACCGACGGGAGTTCCTTCACCGCGATCACGGAAAATATCTCCTGGCAGGAACTGACCTACCGGGGATGGCCCACCACCGTCATCGCCGATACGACCACCGCCCGGGTCAGGGTCCGGCAGACGGCGGGAGGGACGGCGGAGGCCTCCAGCGGGCTCTTCATCGCGGACAACACCCCGCCGATCGGAGTGGGGAGCCATCTTCCCCCCGACGGCGCGGAGCGGGAGTCCCTAGCCACCACCCTGGTGGCCCTGATCGCCTCCGACAGCCCGGCCGGCTTGAACGACGCGCCTTACTACTTTCAGATCGACACCAGCCCGTTATTCGAAACACCCGGTCTCCAGAACAGCGGTTGGCTGGAGTCTCTCTCCTGGAACCCCGAACTCTCTCCGAACACCTGGTATTACTGGCGGGTGAAGGTCCGGGACGCCGCCGACCCCCCCAACGAGAGCGCTTTCTGCGCGGCGACCGACCTTCCCGACAGCTACCGGTCATTTAAATCTGCCGGAGTCTATCACGCCCTGGACGTCGAATCCCCGACCGACGGCCTCCGCTGGATCCTGGAGAACGTGGATCTTCAGCCAGGGGATACCGTCTATGTTGAACCGGGCAATTACACCCTCTCCGCGCCGCTCGAATTCAACACTTCAGACGCCGGAGATGAAGACGATCCGGTCCGGATCATCGGAACCGGCGGGGAAGTCCTGCTGGACGGAGCCGGGCTGGAGAACTGCCTGGTGATCAGCGGGGACTACATCGAGGTGGAGAACTTCGCCTGCACCAACGCCAACGCGTCCGGGATCCTGGTCACCGGGAATCACGACACCGTCCGCAACGGCCGCTCCTTCGACAACGGGGGCGACGGGATCGAGGTGACCGGCGACTGGACGACGATCCGGAATATGCTGGTCTACGGGAACGGGGAGGCGGGGATCCACCTCTTCACCTCCCACCACTCGACCCTGGAGAACAATACCTGCTCGGGGAACGGGACCCGGGAGATCTTCCTGGAAGACGAGCCGGCCAACGCCCTCCACCCGGCCCGCCCGGTCGGATCGACCTACGCGACACTGAGCAACAATATTCTCGACGCCGCCGGTCCGGGGAGGTTCGCGATCTTTCTCGACGAGATCAGCCAGACGGAATTCGCCTCGGACTACAACCTCTTCCACGCCGCCGGAGGAGCGGCGGCGGGCTACTGGAACTCGGCCACCCAGGTCTCATTTTCCGCCTGGACCGGGGCCTCCGGGGAGGACTTTAACAGTCTTTACGGCGAGCCCCGCTTCGTCGGCGGCGGGGACTACCACCTCCAGTCCACCCGGGGTTCATACCACGGGGGAGCCTGGACCGCCGACACCGCCGATTCCCGCGGGCTGGACGCGGGGAATCCGGACTCGCTCAGTTTCTACGAGCCGGCCCCCCACTTCGGGAGGGCTAACCTGGGCGCTTACGGCAACACCACGGAGGCTTCCTGGTCGGCCTTGTCAACAATTACCGGCAAGAATTACTACGTCAACGACTCCTCCACCGAGTGGGATTACTACTGCACCACCGGGGGACTGCCCTGGCCGGAGCACGACGGGCTGAGCCCGGACCGGCCGCTCGATTCCCTGGCGGGTGTTATCAGCAAATACTCGCTATTCCCCGGCGACACCGTCTATGTCGATACCGGTTTCTACCCGATGGACGGGCCGATCGCCTTTCCCCGCAGCGGCAACGCCAATAACCGGATCACCATCGCCGGCTCCCCCCGGGGAACGGTCCTCGACGGAGGGGGGGGGGTGGATTATTGCTTCAACCTCCTCTATTCCTATATCAGACTGGCCAACCTGACAATCCTTAATACATCCGACTACGGAATTTACGCCGGGGCCGCGCAGAATTTAGTTCTGGCCGGGATCAGAACGCAGGGAGCAGGATCGCACGGGGTGTATACCAACCGATCCGCCAATGTCCGTTTAATCAACTGTGTCAGTTCATTTAACGGAGGAGACGGTTTCTACCTGTACTACTACCCGGGAGAATCGGGGGCGCGCTGCCGGGGTTGTTCGGCGGAGAATAATTCCGGCAACGGTCTCCGTACATACGGCGGAGTCAGCCCCGCTATTTATTCCTGTACCTTAAAGAACAATGCCAAAGACGGATTAAAAATCGAAACCGCCTACGGCACTCCGACCGTCTCCGGCAATCTCTTCGAGGAAAATCTGGGTATCGGATTTTCCCTGACCGGGCACTCGAGCGCCGCGCAGGCTATTATTTTTGGCAATCACTCACGAGCCAACAATACCGGCTTTAAGATAACCTTTCCGACAACCTCCATAATCAGGAGTAATCGCGCCGAGAAGAATGTTAAAGAAGGTTTCTCTTTCCCGGGGGTAAATAATTCGCTCATCACCAACAACCTGAGTTTCCAGAACGACGGTTACGGTTTTTTGATTGAAAAATCACCCGGAACATTCTTGCTCAATAACGCAAGTTATCAGAACGCGGGCGAGCTAAACCTGGTTTCACATATTACAAACAAAAATATTACGATCCGGAATAATGTCCTCTGGGCCTCCGGAGGAACCCAGAATTCCGCGCTCGAGTTCGGCGCCGCTCCGGCAGGTATGCAATGGCGATCCGACTACAACTGCCTGATGGCGACGGACGGGAGCTTTATCGGCCATATCCCCCCGAACTATATGTCCACGCTCTTCGAGTGGCAGGTAGCCAGCGGGATGGACGGGGGAAGCATCGACTACAACCCGCTCTTCGTCGATCCGGACGGGGGAGATTTTCATCTCGAAAGCCCGCTGGGCAGCTATCACGACGGCTACTGGACCGCCGACCTGAACACCAGCCCCGCCCTCAACCAGGGCCAGCCCTACACGGGCTTCTCCCAGCTGGCCGCCGAACTCTTCCCCGCCGCGCCTTACATCGACCTCGACGACGCCTCCGGCTTCACCGCCTCCACGGACCTGATCGAGGTCAACCGGGACATCATTCAATATACCGGGAAGACCGGCAACCGGCTGACCGGGGTCACCGGGATCGCCACCACCCACCCGGCCGGGTCCTGGGTCTTCCAGCCGGTCGGCTCCGACTACACCCAGGAACCGGAACCTCACGGGGAACGGATCGATATCGGAGCCTACGGGAACACCGGGGAGGCCGGGCTGGCCAAGACCCTGACGCTGCCCATCCTCCGTCCCCTGGCGCGCGAGGTCTGGAGCGGGGAGCATAACATCACCTGGCTGGCCATCCCGGTTGACGAGTGGACCGAGGGAGAACCGATCCGGATCGAGTACAGCACCGACGGCTTTAACTCATCCTCCCTGATCGCCGACTGGCACTTTGAAACCAGCCAACCCCAAAACTATGCCTGGAACACTCTCTCCACCGGCGGAGATTCCTCCACCTGCCAGGTCCGCCTCATCAGCTCGTTCAACGAATTGACCACCACCAGCGCCGTCTTCACCATCGACAACACCAGCCCGGTCAATGCCGGCTGCCTCCTCCCGGAGGACGGCGATCGCGGCCTGCCCACCTATGTCCCCCTCCGGGGGATAAACCCGGTTGACGTCCTGGCGGGGCTGCACGCTCAACCTTACTACTTCCAACTCGACACCTCGACCGCCTTTGCCGGCGCCGGCCTGCAGAGTTCCGGCTGGCTGGCCCGCAACGCCTGGCGGCCGATCCTGGAACCGGGGACCACCTACTACTGGCGGACCAGGGTCCGGGACGCGGCCGATCCTCCCAACGAGACTGTGTTCTGCGGGTTCACGGCCGACACCGACGGTTACGGGACCTTCTCCACCGCCCACATCTTCCGGGCCGAGGACATCGAGAGCGAGACCACCGGGCTGCGTTGGATCCTCGACAACTGCGAGATCTCCCCGGCCGACACCATCATCATCGCGACCGGCTTCCACGCGATGTCGGAACCGATCACGATCTCGGTGGGGGGGTCACGCTACTTCCCGCTGAGGATCGCGGGAAGCGGGGCGGGGACAGTGCTCGACGGCGGGGGGGCGATGTGGAACTGCCTGACCCTGGCGGCCGACTACGTCATCCTGGAGAACATCAGCTTCACCAGCGCCACCGGGCCCGGCCTGGTGGTGGCCGGGGCCAACAATGTCATCCGGGAGGGGGCCTCCTATCTCCACGGGGGGACGGGGGTGGAGATCAGCGGCCCCGCCAACGAACTGGTCAACTTCCTCGCTTACGGCAACGGGGGGAACGGGGTTCTCATCAGCGGGGCGGAGGGGAACCGGGTAGTCAACGTCACCTCCCACGGGAACGCCCTGGGGGAGATTACCTGCGCAGACGCTCCCTACAGCTTTCTCCACAACAACATCCTCTGGGCGACGGCGACCGGCACCCATTCCATCTACGTTGACGCGATCAGTGAAACCGGTTTCGCCTCCGATTATAACAACCTGACCGCCGCCGGACCGGCTTACATTGGGCACTGGGGCGGGGACCAGGCCGATCTCACGGCCTGGAGAGGAGCGAGTTTCCAGGACCAATCCAGCATCAGTCTCGATCCGCTCTTCGCCGACCCGGCCGGGGGCGACTACCACCTGAAGAGCCAGGGCGGGAGATGGGCGGGCTGGATCGCCTGGACCACGGTCGATACCGAGACCTCACCCTCGATCGACGCCGGGGATCCCGCCGATCCCTGCTTCCGGGAGTCCTCCCCCAAGGGGGGGAGGATCAACCAGGGAGCCTTCGGCAACAGTTTCCAGGCCTCCCGGAGTTACCGGTCCGGGGAGATCCTTCCGGGGACCAACTATTACCTGAACGACGACAGTACCGAAGACGGGGTTTACACCACGGCGGCCGGGAGCGACGGCAATACCGGCCGGACCCCCGCCGCCCCCAAGCGGACCCTGGACAAGGGGATCCTTGCTCTGGACCTCGAGCCCGGGGACACGATCTATATCGACACCGGGGATTACCCTCTCTCCGGCCAGGCCCTGATCTACGCCCTCCACTCCGGCGCGCCCGGCAACCCGGTCTCCCTGGTCGGCTCTCACCACATCTCCCTGATCGACGGGAACTTCCTTCCCGCGGCGCAGATATTGTTCCAGGGAGCCGAATACATCTCTCTCGGCCAGATTCACTCGGCCGGTTGCCTGGGTGATAATAAAATTTCCGGCTCCGGTTACGGGATCCGGATGATGAATTCAAAGGCGATCGACATCCGGGACAGCGTAATCTCCTGGCACGGGCAGGCGGACGGGGAAGGCGGAGGAGGAGTGATACTGTCACAGTCCGACGACATCTCCCTGGAGGGAACCCAGATCGGATTCAACACCAATGTCGGGGTGAATATCAGTCTCAGCTCCAACATTTCCCTGACCGGAAACCTGATCCGAAGCAACCGCTCCAGCGGTGTCAGTGTCGGCTCGACATCGGAATTGCTCCTGGCCGACAACGTCGTCTACAACAACTACGCAGCGGGGATACAGTTAACCGGCGTCTCGCTCGGGGAGATTCTGCGAAACGCGGTTTACAGCAACTGGAATAATGGGATCTCCGCCAACGGATCCGAGCTCGAGGTGGGCCATAACCTGGTCTATGACAATAACTATGGCGGGCCGGTAATCAACAGAATGGGCATTCGAGTCGGG
The DNA here is from genome assembly GCA_040773245.1 of PVC group bacterium. Classification (GTDB taxonomy): domain Bacteria; phylum Auribacterota; class Erginobacteria; order Erginobacterales; family Erginobacteraceae; genus Erginobacter. Next base: position 4,271 of record JAXGWO010000054.1, on the reverse strand, counting down.
GGAACCGATCTGTCTGTCTTCAACAATACCCTTTACCGGAACCGGGGGACGGAGTTGCGGACGGATTCTTCCGGGGTGGCTTTCTCCAACAACATTGTCTGGACGAACGGGATCGGAACTCACGCCTTCTGGTTTGAAAGCCCCACTGATCAATTCTCCGACTTCAATATCCTGACCGCGACGAATGGCGGGGCGGTCGGGCACTGGACCAGCGGGACCTCGTACACGATCGAAGAATGGCAGCTGTCGAGCCGCCTCGACCCCCACAGCCTGGGGGGCGATCCGGTCTTCGTCGATCCGGCCGGGCCGGATATGATCCTGGGCGAAAATTTCGGAGAGGATGACGACTTCCACATCCGGTCCACCGATGGGTCCTTCCATTTCGAACGCTGGCTGGCAGACGGGAGCGACAGTCCGGGCCTGAATGCCGGGCGGCCCGGCGATCCCTATTCCAACGAGACCGACCCCAACGGCCAGAGGATCAATATCGGCGCCTACGGAAACACCCGGGAGGCCTCCCGTTCCAGCCTCGACAGCCTCTTCCTCTTCTCCCCTTATGGAGGATCGATCGGGAACGAGAAGTGGAGCGGGGAACACGACCTGGTCTGGGCAGGTTACGGCACGGGTTGGGGGGTGGGGGATACCGTGGAACTGGAGTATACCACCAACGGGACTGATTTCCTCCCGATTGATACCGCGGCCTGGGACCTCCAGACCTATTCGACCTGGGATACCTCCGCCCTCCCCGACGGCAGGTTCTACCAGGTCCGGGTCAGCGACAGCGCCGACCCCTCCTTGCTGAGCATCAGCGGGCGATTCATCGTGGACAATACGCCGCCGGCCAACGTGGGGCTGGTTTCTCCCGCCGACGGCTATCGTTACGTCGACCCGGAGAACGCCATTCTCCAGGCGCGGGCGGCCACCGACGCCCTGGCCGGACTGAACCCCCTCCCCTACTACTTCCGCATTGACACCACCCCGGATTTCAACTCCGCCGACCTCATAACCTCGGACTGGTTGGAGAGCCGGAACTGGAGCGTGAATTCGCTGATCCCCGACACCTGGTACTACTGGCAGGTCAAGGCGCGGGACGACGCCGACCTCCCCAACGAGAGCGCGTTCTGCGGGTTCACGGTAAACACCGAGGGTTACGGGATCTTCAAGACCGTCCGGGTCTATCACGTCACCGAGGTCGAAGGGGCGGGCGAGCTGCGGGATGTCCTTCTCAACGCGCCGATCAGCGAAGGCGACATCATCCGCCTGCGGGCCGAGGGCGACTTCGCGGTCACCGGGTCCGGGGTAATCGTCCCCGATTTCCTCACCGGGATGGACGGGTTGCCGATCCGGATCGAGGGTTACGGGGGCCGGCCCTTGGTTTACGGCGACGGCCTGGTCAGCTTCCTCCTCGACGTCCAGAGCGACTACACCCTGGTCCAGGGGATCGACTTCACGGGGTCCGGCGGCACCGGGATCCTGGTCAGCGGGGACCACAACACCATCAACGCCTGCCAGAGCTACGAGCAGGGTGGGGCCGGGATCGAGGTGACCGGGATCTCCAACCTGATCAAGAACAACTTCTGCTACCTGAACGGGGGCGAGGGGATCTTTCTCAACGGCGCCACCGACAGCCGGGCTTACAATAACAGCCTTTACGGAAACCGAGCCGCCGGACTGGGGTTAACTTCCGCCATCCAGAGCAACCTCAGGAACAACATCTCCTGGTCCCTGGATACCGGAAGTGTCGCCATCTCGGTGGACTCCGGCAGCCAGACCGGGCTGGTCTCCGACTATAATGACCTCTTCCGGACGGAGAGCGGACTGATCGGCGTCTGGGGGACCCAGACCCAGGCTACCTTCAATAACTGGCGGACCGCCTCCGGGCAGGATGCCAACAGCATCTCCGCCGATCCCGGTTTCTACCAACTCGCCCTCCGGGTGAACAAGGAGTACATCTACGACCTCCATCTCCACTCCCCGGGGGTGACCAGCCCCTGTTTCAACCAAGGCGTCAGCCTCGCCGGCGTCGTCAACGACGATTACGACGGCGAGACCCGCCCCTTCGGGGCCGGTTTCGATATCGGGGCCGACGAATGGGTCAACACCAATCCCCTCAACAGCCTCCCCGATTACTGGGAACTCTATTACTTCGGCGACCTCGATCCGGCTCGAAGGGACAATCACGACCCGGACGCCGATTTCCTGGAGAATATCCGGGAATACAACAACTACACCGACCCCACGAACCCCGACACCGACGCGGACGGACTGGCCGACGGCGACGAGGTGGATGTTTACCTGACCAACCCGCTCGACCCCGACTCCGACTGGGACGGGCTGAATGACGGGGACGAGATCGCCCAGGGGACCAACCCCGCCGATCCCGACACCGACGGCGACGGCCTGCTTGACGGAGGAGACGTATCCGCCATCGGGATCGAACCGGAGAGAATCGCTCTCTTCGAAGAGCACGACATCGTCCGGGTCGGCGACGACTTCAAGGGCGAGATAACCGCCGGGACCGACCCGCTCGACCCCGACACCGACGATGACTGGTGCCCGGACGGGTGGGAGGTTTACTACGGGATCGATCCCCTCGACGACGGGCGCTTCGTCATCGACAACGGCGGGATCGGGGACCCGGATTCCGACCGGCTCAACAACTACGAGGAGTACCTCTTCGAGACCAGCCCGATCAGCGCTTCCGACCCCATCACCCGTTACGTGGACAAGACCGCCGCGGGCGCCGGCAACGGAACCTCCTGGGCCAACGCCTGGAACACCATCCAAGAGTCACTCGACTGGAAGGAGCAGACCGGCGTCCCGGCGATCGTCCTGGTCAGCGGCGGGATCTATTACGAATCCGGCTTCGAGCTGGACGAGAACCACGACAAACTGGCCCTGATGGGAGCGCACCCCTACCACCGGCCGCTGATCTACGGCAACGGTTCCGCCAGGATCTTCACCTCGTTCAACCTCCAGACCGCCAAGATCGACAGCCTGGAGATCCGCAACGGTTACTCCAGCCAGCAGGGGGGAGCGTTCTACCTCTTCAGCTCCTCCCCCATCCTCAGCAACCTGCTGATCAACAACAACGCCGCCACGTATGGAGGGGCGGTCTTCATCGTCGCCGACTCCCACCCGATGCTCTTCGGCAACACCATCGTCAAGAACACGGGTACTTCCGGAGGCTTCGGCGGAGTCTACGTCGCTTCGGGGACCCCACGGATCTTCGGCAACATCATCTGGCACAACGGCGTCGATTTGAGGGCCGTCCTGACCACCGACCAGGTTCGCTACAACAACCTCGGCATCCAGGAGGGGGGATTCAACATCATCGGCTTCGCCGGGAACCGGTCGGAGGAGCCGCGGCTGCGCCACCTGGGGGCCAACCGGTTCCACCTGGCCACCTTCTTCGGCCAGACCAACCCCAACATCAACACCGGGACCAGCCGGGGGACGATGCTGGCCGACTACGAGGGGGAAGAACGTTATTACTACCTCCTCCAACCCGCGAAGGGCGGCGGAATCACCAATCTCAACTACTGGGATATCGGGGCCGACGAGTACCTCGACACCGACTACAATACCCTCCCCGACTGGTGGGAGATGCATTACTGGGGGGCGATCGGGCAGAACCCCGCCATCGACGAGGATTACGACTACGACGGCGTCACCCCCCGGCCGGACACCCTGACCAACTACTTCGACTACTACTACCTGACCAACCCCCGGAAGTACGATACCGCCGTCTCCGGGATGTCGGACGGCGAGGAGGTGGAGTACTGGAACTCCACCCACGGGATCGAGTGGCCCGACAGCCCGGCCGGGCCGCAGCGCTGGGACGGCGACGCCGACGGGGACGAGATCATCAACATCCTCGACGCCGACTCCGACGGCGACCGGCTGATCGACGGCTTCAGCCTCGACCGATCGGTCCTGACCCCGGAGGACGAGGCGATGCTGGCCAGCGTTTACTTCATCGTGGACGCCCACGGATGGTTTATGGGCGAGCGGGCCGTCGGCACCGACCCGACCAACCCCGATACCGACGACGACTGGCTCGACGACGGGGACGAAGTTTACTACTGGGTTTACACCCACAATGAGCGCCACCCCGACAGCGCCGAGACCAGCTGGGATACCGACTGGGACGGGGACGGGATCCCCAACATCATCGACTGGGACGGAGACGGGGACTGGATCCCCGACGGCTGGGAGGCCTTCTACGAACTCGACGCCAACGACGACGGCTACTACTACCTCGAGCACGG
>JAXGWO010000053.1:0-16359 GCA_040773245.1 PVC group bacterium | reverse complement strand
CAATCGACCCCTCTCCCCACGCCCCCCCCCTCCGGGAAGGTTATCGCCGGCCCCGCCGCCCCCCCGGCGGCCATCATCTGTGAGGGCGACCGGTTGAGTTACCGGGAAGGCGGGACCCTGATCGTAGCCGAGGGCAACGTCCGGATCGGTTACAAGGATATTCTCCTGGCCGCCGACCGGGCGTGGGTTTACGTGGAGAGAAAGGAAGCTTATGCCGAGGGGAACGTGACCCTGACCCAGAGGGATAACGTGATTACCAGCGACAAGGTCCGGTACGATTTCATCACCAGCGAGGGAACCCTGGCTCCGGGAGCCGGTTATTACGAACCCTGGTTCGGGCGGTCCGATATCCTGGAGTCGGAAGGGAGCGAGAAGGTGATCTTTCACGGCGGTTCCGCCAGCACCTGCGATGCCGAGGAGCCGCACTATCGCCTGGAGGCGAAAAAGCTGACCATCTACCCCGATGACAAGCTGGTGGCTCAGAACGTGACCTTCTATATCGGGAAGGTCCCGGTTTTCTGGCTTCCCTGGTACCGGCGCTCCCTCAAGGACGACTGCCGGGGCTCTTTCTTCTACCCCGGGTACCGGAGCAAGTGGGGCTTCTTCTTCCTCTCCGGTTACCACTGGTGCCTTCCCGGGCTCGCCACCACCTTGCATCTCGATTACCGCTACCGCCGCGGGTGGGCTTACGGTTTGGACGGGCGGTTTTACCCGGGGGTCGACGGCGAGGGCGAATGGCAGACTTATTATCTCCAGGACAAGGGGTTCGAGACCGACGCCGGGGAGACGATTACCCAGGAGAGGTACCTGATGGAATTCAAGTACCGGCAACCCTTGTTCTATCAGGTGAACAGCTATATGGCGCTGAGTTACGCCAGCGATTCCACGATCCGGCAGGATTTCTTCCGCCGGGAGTACGACGCCGATTCCCAGCCGAAATCATATCTTTACCTGAACCGGCGCTGGCAGGATATCATCCTCAGCCTGGAAGTCCATCCCCGGCTGAACGAGTTCGAACGGGCGGTTGAACGGCTCCCGGAAACCAAACTTCAGTTCCAGGAACTCCAGATCGGGGAGAGTGATTTTTATTACCAGGGGGAGAATTCCCTGACCTACCTGACCCGGAAAAATGCCGGTGAATCCTCCGCCAGTTACGAGGCCGGCCGGTTCGACACCTATCATCAGCTGAGTTATTCCCGGAAGTTCTTCGGCTGGCTGAACGTCCTGCCGTCCACCTCGCTCCGTTATGATAATTATACCCGGGGGCCCGGCCGTACCGGTTCCTCCGCCGGCGCGACGGCCGCCCGGGGGGTCGATCAGGAGGATGATCCCGGGGACGTGACGCCCCTGCCGTCACCCCCCCCCACCCCCGAGCCTCCGGAGGAGAGGGACATCTGGCGGAGAACTTTTTCCACCGGCCTCGAGCTCTCCACCGATATCTACGGGCTCTTCCCCGCTCAATCCGAATCGTGGGATATCGACCGGCTCCGCCACGTCATCACCCCCTCGGTGCAGTATATCTTTACCGATAACCCGACCGTCTATTACACCGATCTCTATCAGTTCGACAGCATCGACAGTATCCAGAGGCAAAATTACTTCCTCCTCAAGCTCCGCAATCAATTACAGACCAAGCGGGGAGAGAAAAAAACCAGGTACCGGGAAGTGCCTGTTGGCGGGGAATATGAAGAGATTACGGGCAACGAAGACTACGGCCCGGAGACGGATACCAAAAGCAGCTGGACGCTGGCCGACCTGATCGTCTCCACGCCGCTCTATACCCGTCCGGACCGGGATAACGAAAGCCGGTTGATCGGCGATTTCACCGGCAAGCTGAAGATCCGGCCCTATTCCTGGGTGGGGCTCAACCTCGATCTGGCGTACAACAGCTATGACAACCGTTTCCTGGACGACACCCTGGACCTTCGGTTCCAATCGGAGGATGACTGGTGGATGGCCGTATCCCATAATTACCGATCCGGGCGAAATCGGAATCAGGTTTCGGCGGAGATATATCTTCGGATCAACCCGGTCTGGGCTTTCCAGGTTTACGGCCGGTACGATACCGTGGAGGGACGCTCCGAGGAGGAATCGTTCACCATCTTCCGGGACTTCCACTGCTGGAGTTCTTCGCTCAAGTTCGAGCGGAGGGATGCCGAAGACGATTACTCCTTCTTCCTCTCTTTCTGGATCAAGGAATTCTCCCAGACCCCGCTCCGCCTGAGCAACTGATCCCCCGGCTGTTTTTCACCGCGGGGGCGCGGAGAGCGCGGAGGAAGGGAATTGATTCATTCCGCGGATCGTTTCCGGTTCCGGCGGCAGATGTATCCCAAAAGCAGTTCCCCGCCGGCAATCCTGAATTAACAACTTCTCCGCGTCCTCCGCGCCTCCGCGGTGATTAAGCCCTCAGCGGTCGCGGCGGGCGGCGACGATCTCCTCGGCCAGGGAGAAGGGTACCGCTTCGTAGTGCTCGAAGTGCATCGAGAAATTCGCCTTTCCGCTGGTAATCGTCCGCAGCTCGGTCGAGTAGCCGAACATCTGGGCGAGCGGGACCATCCCGGAGATCAGCGCCGTCTTGCCCTTGGTCTCCATCCGGACGATCCTTCCCCGTTTGGAGCAGAGTGAGCCGGAAACCGCTCCCAGGTATTCGTCGGGAGAGGAGACCTCGATGTTCATCACCGGCTCCAGGAGTCTCAGCCCGGATTTCCGGCAGGCTTCCCGGAAGCCCGCGGCGGCGCAGGTTCGGAAAGCCTGTTCCGAGGAGTCGACCTCGTGGGCCGAGCCGTCGACGAGAACGAACCGGGTATCGACCATCGGGAAGCCGGCATAGGGCCCCTTGGCCATCGCATCCACCACCCCCCTCTCCACCGCCGGGATATATTCGCGCGGGACCCGCCCCCCCCGGACTTCGTTCTCGAACTGGAAACCGGCGCCGGGGGGGGTCGGTTCGATCCGGAACTTGATGTGAGCGTACTGGCCGTGTCCCCCGGTCTGCTTGATGTGCTTGTATTCGTGTTCGATTATCCCCAGAATCGTCTCCCGGTAGGCGACCTGGGGGGGGCCGGACTCGACCTGGACGTTGAATTCCCTGTGCAGCCGGTCGAGGATCACCTCGAGGTGGAGTTCCCCCATCCCGGAGATGACCACCTCTTCGGTCTCCGGGTCGGTCCGGACGACGAAGGTGGGGTCCTCGTCGGCGAGACGGGAGAGGGCCTTGGAGAGCCGGTCCCGGTCGGGGTTGGTCTCCGGCCTGACCGCCACCCCGATCACCGGGGCCGGGAATTCGATCGACTCGAGGATGATCGGATGGGTCGGGCTGCAGATGGTGTCGCCGGTCCGGGTCGCCCCCATCCCGACCGCCGCGCCCACCCCGCCGGCCCGGATCTCCTCCACCGCCAGTTGCTTGTTGGCGTGCATCTCGAATAACCTTCCCACCCGTTGTTTGGTCTCCCGGGTCGAGTTGTAGTATGTCTCCCCCGCCCGGAGCACCCCGGAGTAAACCCGGACATAGGTCAGTTTTCCCATATGCTTGTCGGAGGTGATCTTGAAGGCCAGGGCCGCCAGGGGAGCGTCGTCCCGGGGGTGGCGGATGATCCCGCTATTCTCCGCTTTCCGGGTTTCGATCACCGGCGGGAGATCGGCCGGGGAGGGGAGATAATCGACGACGGCATCCAGCAGGAGGCGGATCCCCTTGTTCTTGAAGGCCGCGCCGCAGAGGACCGGGATGACGGAGCCGGCGATGGTGGTCTCCCTCAGCGCTCGGACGATATCCGTCTTCTCCGGGGGTACCCCCGCGATGAACTTCTCCATCAGGGCGTCGTCCTGCTCGCTGATCCGCTCGATCAGGTCCGCCCGCGCCGCCCGGGCCCCGTCCCGCAGATCGGCCGGGATCTCGTCCTCCCTCAACAGCGTCGCCCCATCCTTCTCCTCGAAATAGACGGCCTTCATCTCCAACAGGTCGATCACCCCCCGGAAATCGGCCTCCGCCCCGATCGGGAGCATAATCGGGACGGCGTTGGCCCCCAGTTCCTGCTTGATCTCGTTCACCACCCCGGCAAAATCCGCCCCGGTCCGGTCCATCTTGTTGATGAAAGCCAGCCGGGGGACCGAGTATTTATCCGCCTGGCGCCAGACCGTTTCGGACTGGGGCTGGACCCCGCCCACCGCGCAGAAGAGGGTGATCGATCCGTCCAGGACTCTCAGGGATCTCTCCACCTCGGCCGTGAAATCCACGTGGCCGGGGGTGTCGATGATGTTGATCCGGTGATCCTTCCAGTACGTGGTGGTGGCGGCCGAGGTGATGGTGATCCCCCGTTCCTGTTCCTGGACCATCCAGTCCATCGCCGCCTCCCCGTCGTGCACCTCGCCGATCCGGTGGCTCTTGCCGGTATAGAACAGGATCCGCTCGGTGACGGTGGTCTTGCCGGCGTCGATATGCGCGGTCAACCCGATGTTGCGAATCTTCCCGATGGGAAAAATATCACTCATTAGCTGCCTTTGCCTATTCCCTATTCCCTATTCTCTATTCCCTATTCCCCAACCCAAAAGGCCGACACCTTATAGATTATTCAGGTTAATGCAAGCGATATTTGTTCCGACGGCCATCCGGCACCCGGGAAGGCGCAACGGGTGCCAGTTAACTTCCGGAGAGATAATTGCCTTGTTTTCGCCTTCCCCATCCTTTATTTTGAGCCACCGTGAAAGACGCCGCCTATTTCCTATCCGACGCGCATCTCGGCCTCAGGATTTCCGGGGGAGAAGGGAGGGAAGCCGCCCTGCTCGAGTTCCTGGAGGAGATCTCTCCCCGGGCCGGGCAACTCTTCATCGTCGGCGACCTCTTTGACTTCTGGATCGAATACCGCCGGGCGATCCGGCCGGACTACTTTCCGGTCCTCTGCCGGCTCTCCGACCTGGTTCGCTCGGGAACGGAGATCCATTACTGCATCGGCAATCACGACTTCGCCATCGGGGCCTTCATCGAGAAGGAGATCGGCGTCAATGTTCACCGCGAGGGGTTCGCCGGCGTCGTGCAGGGGAAACGGATCTATGTCACCCACGGGGATGATCTCCGGACCGGCGATCGGGCCAACCTCGTTCTCCGCCAGATACTCCGGAACCCTGTCCTCCAGGCTATGTACCGGGTGCTGCACCCGGATATCGGCGTCGGCCTGGGGGAGTTCTTCTCCCGCCTGAGCCGGAACTACCTGATCTCCGATCCCACGCCCGAGATCCTGGAGTCCTACCGGACGGCCGCGGCCGCCCTGCTGGCGGACGGAAACGAGATCGTGGTCGCCGGCCATACCCACGTCCCGGAACTCTGTCATCTCCCCGGCGGGTTGTACTGCAACACCGGCAACTGGATCCGGCGCTACTGTTACGCCTTGATGCGTGACGGCGAGGTCGGCCTCTGGACTCATCTGCCCGGCCGGGAGGACCGTCCCTTTCAACCGGGATTAATCCGGAAAGGAGAACTGTGATGTCGATATTTCGGAAAATATTGATCCCGGCTGTTCTCCTCGGTTCGCTTTCCGGGGGGTGTCCCGCGGCTGACGATTTCCTTCAATGGGGGAGGCAGCAGGAGGGGCGGCCGGCCTTCGAGCTGGAATTGAGCGGGGGCCGGGTGGCCCGGATCGAGGGCTCGGTGGAGGAGACGGTCCGCCCCTACTACCAGCAGATCGGCCAGGAGACCCAGGGGGAGAGTTATACTTTGGCCGAACTGGGGCTGGACGGGAAGAAGTTCACCCTGGGCGCCCGGCTGGAGCAGCGGTGGAGCTATTTCACGCTCGGCTTGAGCGGGTTCTACTACCACCCTTCGGCCGATACCGTCGCCCTCCGGGATTACTATCTCGGGATTTCCGACGAGATTGAATACCAGGGCAAGAAGTACGAGTATATGATGATCCCCGAGGGACAGCCGTTCACGGCCGACCTGCGGACGGTATTCTGCGAGTTGAGCCTGCTCTTCACCCCGGTGACGATCACCCCCCTGCCGGATTTCGAGTTTATCCCCTCGATCTATCTCGGGATCACCGGGGTCTTCGGCAAATACGATATCGACGCCGGTCCCCCCACCGGCACCGTGGTCTACGAATACCCGCCCCGGGACTACGTGGTCGGGGGCCGGTCCGACGGCTGGGCCGGGGCGGCGGTCCCGGCGCTTGGACTGGGCGGCGAGGTGCGGATCGGCCCCGCCGACGGTCTCCGCCTGACCGCCCGGGCCTGTTATTCCCTCTTCCGTTACGACGGCTCCACCGATTACCTCCCGGTCTCGATCCGCCACGAGAAGGACCTCGATCTCGATTACGACAGTTTTTCCGGGCGGGCCCAGCTGGAACTGCCCCTCTCCCCCGATCTCGATCTTCTCCTCGGGGTCGCCTACACCTATGTCAAGATCGACGCCGACGCCACCGCCACCGAGAAGCCCCCGGAGGAGATCGAGGAGCTGCGGGAGAAGTTCGACAAGAAGATCAATTTCGAGCTGGCCGAACTTCACGGATTCGTCGGCCTGAGATTCTAGTCCCGGTGTCGTTGATGTCCTTTAAGTCCTTTCCCCTGTGAAGCCCAGGTCAGCCAATCCCCCGGCCCCGGTTTTGCCCCGGGCCCTGACCATCGCCGGATCCGATTCCGGGGGAGGGGCGGGGGTCCAGGCCGACCTCAAGACCTTCTCCTCCCTCGGGGTGTACGGGTCCGCCGTACTGACCGCGGTTACCGCCCAGGACACCCGGAGGGTTTGGGCGGTCTCCCTGGTCTCCCCCGAGCTGGTCGGGGAGCAGATCGACGCCGTGATGAATGATATCGCCCCGGCGGCGGTCAAGACCGGGATGCTGGGCGGGGCGGAGATCATCGGGGTGGTGGCGGGCAAGGTCGCCGAGTATCGGATCGCCTCCCTGGTCGTCGATCCCGTGATGGTGGCCACCTCCGGCGACCCCCTCCTGAGGAAAGGCGCGGTGGGGAAACTCCGGGACCTTCTCCTCCCGGCGGCCCTGGTTGTCACCCCCAACCTGGACGAGGCGGCGATCCTGGCCGGGTTCCCGGTCTCCGACCGGCGCTCGATGCGGCGGGCGGCCCGGGCGATCCGCTCCCTCGGTCCCCGCTGCGTGGTGATCAAGGGCGGTCACCGGATGCGGGACGCCGACGATCTCTTCTTTGACGGCCGGAAGATGACTTGGCTCCCTTCCCCCCGGCTGACCGCGGAGCGCCTCCACGGCACCGGTTGCACTTTTTCGGCGGCCATCACCGCCTTTCTGGCCCGGGGATTTCCCCCCCCGGAGGCGGTTGCCGCCGCCAAGTCTTATATGATCTCCGTCCTGTCCCGGCCCCTCCGCCCGGGCCGGGGTTCGGCGGTCGCCGACTGGACCGCCGGCAATTATCCAATGGTCAGGGCCGGCCGGAAAAGGTAAGATAAATTTTGCCAAACTGAAAATTGAAGAAGATGTCCGTAATGCCGATCAAAATCTACGGGAGCCCGGTCCTGAGGGAGAAAGCCGCCCCGGTCCCCGGGGTCACCGGCGAGGTCCGGGATCTGGTCCGCCGGATGACCGAGAGTCTCTACTATCATCAGGGGCTCGGGCTGGCCGCCAACCAGGTCGGGGTGGCCTCCCGGGTCTTCCTCGCCGATGACGGAAAGGGCCTGAAGATCTTCCTTAATCCCAGGATCCTGGAGCAGGACGGGAGTTCGGCGGGGGAGGAGGGCTGCCTCAGCTTCCCCGATGTCTTCGTCGAAATTGCCCGGTCCGAATCGCTGCTGGTCGAGTACCTGGACGAGGAAGGGGAGATCCGGCGCTTGGAAGCGGAGGGTCTGCTGGCCCGGATTATCCAGCACGAGTACGACCACCTCGACGGGATCCTGATCTCCGACCGCACCGGTTTCATCGCTTCCCGGCTGATCAGCGGGAAGTTGAGGAAACTGCGCAAAAGGGCCCGGGAGTCGATGTGATTTACCTTGTTTTCCCGGCGGGAAAACGAATCAGCGGGGCGGAATATTATGTCGGAACTGAAACCGAGCGCCGGCGAGACGCCGTTTCTCTCCATCGTTATCCCGGCTTATAACGAAGAGGCCCGGCTGCCGGCCACTCTCTCCCGGATCGCGGAGTATCTCCGGAGACAGGCATACCCCCGCGAGGTGATCGTGGTCAGCGACGGCAGCCGCGACGGGACGGCCGAAGCCGCCCGCCGGTGGTGTCCGGAGGGGTTTCCGCTGGAGGTTATCGACCGGAAGGATAACCGGGGCAAGGGTTACACCGTCCGCGAGGGGGCGGCCCGGGCCCGGGGCGCTTATATCCTCTTCTCCGACGCCGATCTCTCCACCCCGATCGAGGAAGTGGAGAAATTTTTCCCCTTTTTCCGGGAAGGTTACGAAGTCGTAATCGGCTCCCGGTCGCTGCAAGGTTCGGATATCCTGGTGCGCCAGCCCTTTTACCGTGAAGTGATGGGGAGGATCTTCAACCGGCTGGTCCGGATCCTGGCGGTTCCGGGGCTCGCCGACACCCAGTGCGGCTTCAAGTGCTTCAGCCGGCCGGCGGCGGAGGAGATCTTCCCCCGCTGCCGAATCGACGGCTTCAGCTTCGACGTCGAGATTCTCTTTCTGGCCCGGAAACTCGGTCTGCCGGTCCGGGAAGTGCCGGTCAGGTGGCTCAACGCTCCCGGCAGTTCCGTCAGTCCTCTCCGCGATTCGATTTTGATGCTGCTCGATATCTTCCGGGTCAGGGCTTACTCTCTGGGCCGGGTCTATTCGTCCCGGTCCTGATGACCGGCGCCGCGACCGCCGGTCCGGAGTCGGGGCCGGCAGCAAGTTCGGGTGAGCTATGAGGTGCAAATGGTTGGGTTTTGCCGCCGTCCTGGCCGTCGCTTCCCTGCTGCGGGGGATTTACCTGGCGGAGATTGTTGATACGCCGGAGTTCTCCCACCCCGGGCTGGACTCGGCCTACCATATCTACTGGTCCCGGGGGCTGGCGGCCGGCGACTGGACGGATTTCGAGGGGCGGGAGGATCCCCAGCTCTACCGCTTTCCCTATTACCGTCCGCCCGGTTACGCTTTCTTCCTTGCCCTGGTCTTCCGGCTCTGCGGGTACGAACTGATCTGGCCCCGGATCTTTCAGTTCCTGCTCGGCCTGGGATCGGTCTGCCTCGCCTTCTTCTTCAGCCGCCGTTTCTTCGGCGAGTTGACCGCTCTGCTGGCGGCCCTGGGGACGGCGGGCTACTGGATCTTCATCTACTACGAGGGGGAGCTGGTCGGGGTGGCCTGGTCGGTCCTGCTCTTCCTCCTCCTGGCCGGGCTTCTGGCCCAATCCGCCGTCCGGGGAACCTTCCCGCGCTATCTGCTGGCGGGGCTGGCGCTCGGCCTCCTGGTGCTCTTCCGTTCCAACGCCCTGGTTCTCCTGCCGGTCGGGGCGGTCTGGGCGTCCTGGCCGATCCGGCGGCGGGAGGGCCGGAGGCGGTTGGCGTTCGCGACGGGGGGACTTCTCCTCGGAACGGCGGTCGCGATCGCCCCGGTCACGATCCGGAATTACGCGGTTTCGGGAGAGCTGGTCCCGCTCGCCGTCAACGCCGGGATCAGTTTCGGGGTGGCCAACAATGAACTCAGCGACGGGGCGAGCCACTATATCCCCGGGATCGGCAATATCGGCAGCCCCTACGACTGGCCGCGGATCGTCCGGAAGCTGGAGCTCGATCTGGGCCGTCCCTTGAGCCACCTCCAGGCCTCGAATTACTTGAGCCGCCAGGCCTTCCGGTTCGCCCTGGAGTCCCCGGGCCGGTTCCTGGCGTTGACCGGACGCAAGGCCCTGCTCTTCTGGGGTCCGCGGGAGATCCGGAACCTGAGAGAGGTCCATTTCGCTAGGCTTGATTCCCCCCTGCTCCGGAACCTTCCCGGAAATTTCCCCCTGGTCCTCTCTCTGGCCATCCTCGGGGGGATAATGGTCTTTGCCTTCCCCGGCCGGCGCCCGGCCGGAGCGGCCCCGGGAGAGCGCCGGGGAGGAGTCCTGATCATACTCCTGGTCCTGGCGTATTTCTTCTCGATGCTCCCCTTCGCGGCCGGGGCCCGCTACCGGGTCCCGGCGATCCCCTTCCTGATCATCCTCGGGGCCCGGGCGGTCCGGGGAACCCTCGGCCTGCTGGCCGCCCGCCGCCGCCTCGCCGCCCTGGCGGCGGTCTCGGGGTGCGCGGCGCTCTATCTCCTCTGCTCGATAAATTATTCCGGGTTCCAGCCCTCCCCGGAGAAGTGGCATTATGACCAGGGGCTGGCCCTCCTCCGCGCGGACCGGTGGGACGACGCGGTGGCCGAATTCGACCGGGCCCTGGCCGTCAAACCGGACTTTGCCTCGGTCTACGCCAACCGGGGCATCGCCCTCCAGAAAGCCGGCCGCCCGGCGGCGGCGGCCGAATCCTACCGGCAGGCGCTCCGGCTCGAGCCCGGTTCCCTTCCGGCCCTGAAGAACCTGGCCGACCTGCTCCTGGAAGAAGGCCGGACCGAGGAGGCCTTCGCCACCTATCGCCGGGCCCTGGCCGCCGGCCCGGAATACACCGGGGTGGCCGTTGACCTGGCCCGGGCCCTGGCCCGGGAGGGGAGGGGAGAGGAAGCGGCCGCGGTTTACCGGGGCATCACCGAGTCGCGTCCGGAGAGCCTTTCCGCCCGGGTGGGGCTGGGGAACCTGCTCCTGGAGGCGGGAGACCCCGCCGGGGCCCGGGAAGAGTACCGGGCGGCCCTGGAGATCAACCCCCGGTCGGTCCTGGCCCGCTACAACCTGGCCAACGCCCTGATCGAGGAGGGGAGAGTCGAGGAGGGGATCGCCGAGTACCGGAAGGTTCTCCGGACGGATCCCCGCCATCGCGATACCCTCAACAACCTGGGGGCCCAGCTGGCCGCCCGGGGGGAGCTGGAGGAGGCGCTGGGGCACTTCGAGGCCGCGATCAGGAGCGACCCCGCCGACCCGGCCGGATATTTCAACCGGGGGGTCGCCCTGATCAAGCTCGGCCGTCCGGCCCAGGCCGTCGTTGACCTGGAGAAGACCCTGGAGTTGAGTTCGGATTACGAACCGGCGCGCCGGGCCCTGGCGATGGTGCGCTCGGGGGTGCCCCGGTGAAGAATCCGGGGACTTGGTATTCGGGATTGCTGATCTCCGCGGCGGTGATCCTGGTTTATCTCAGCAGCTTCTCCGGGGTCTTCATCTTCGATGACGAAGCGGCCATCGTCCAGAACCCCCACCTGGAGCGCCTCTGGCCGCCCCGGGAAGCCTGGGCCGCCCCGCCGAGCAGCCCGCTCCGCGACCGCCCGGTGGTCAGCTTCGCCTTCTCCCTCAACCGTGCCCTGGCCGGCCCCTCCCCGGCTTCCTATCACGGAGGCAACCTCCTGATCCACCTGGCCGCCGCCCTTTGCCTTTTCGGGGTGCTCAGAAGAACCCTTGTCTCTTCGCGTCTACCCGGCCGCTACCATTCGGCCGCCGCTGGTCTGGCCCTCGCCTCCACCCTGGTCTGGGCGGTCCACCCCCTCCAGACCCAGGCCGTGACTTACCTCACCCAGCGCTGTGAATCGCTGATGGGGCTCTTCTTCCTGGGGACGCTCTATGCCTGCATCCGTGCGCTGGGTTCCCGCCATCCCGTCCGATGGTACTGTCTCTCCGTCCTCTCCTGCCTCCTCGGGATCGGGTCCAAGGCGGTGACGGTCGCCGCCCCCCTGGTGGTGCTTCTCTACGACCGGACCTTTGCGGCCGCCGGCTGGCGGGAGATCTGGCGGCGCCGCCGCTGGTATTACCTGGCGCTTCTGCTCACCCTTTCCCTGCAGGCGGTCCTCCTCCTGACCACCTCCTACCAGGATATCAAGACCCACCGCCCCCTGGAATACGGGCTCAGCCAGTTCGGGGTGATCGCTCATTATCTTCGCCTGGTCCTCGTCCCCCGGCCGCTCTGCCTGGATTATCACTGGCCCGCGGCGGGGGGGATTCTGGAAGTCTGGCCGGGGGCGCTGCTCGTCATCTCCCTGCTCTTCCTCACCGTCCAGGCTTGGCGGAGGTACCCCCCGCTCGGCTTCGCCGGTTTCTGGTTCTTCCTGATCCTGGCTCCCACCTCGTCGCTCCTCCCCCTGGAAGATCTCGCCTTCGAGCACCGGATGTACCTCCCCCTGGCCGCTCCGGCCGTTCTCGCCGCGGTCGCGGCGTTCGAACTCCTCCGCCGGCTGCTGCCCCGTCATCCCGCCCGCCGAAGGGCTGGGGGAGTTCTCCTGACCCTGGCGGCGGTGACGGTTCTGGGGACCCTGACCGTGGGCCGTAACCGCGATTACCGCTCCGCGGCGGGGATGTGGCGGCAGGTAATCGAGCTCCGCCCTTCCAACCCCCGGGCCTATAACAGCCTGGGCAATATCGTCCTCCAGGAAGGCGACCCGGACCGGGCGATCGAGCTCTTCCGCCGGGCGATCGCCGTCTCCCCCCGCTACCAGGCCGGTCATTACAACCTGGCCAACCTCCTGGCCGCCCGGGGGGAGACGGCCGCCGCGATCGATTATTACCGGAAGACGCTGGAGATCAACCCCGAGGCGGTGGAGGCGCATAACAACCTGGGGATAGCGCTCTACTCCCGGGGGGAGATCGAAGCGGCCCGCGGGCATTTCCAGACCGCTCTGGAGATCGCCCCCCTCGATCCCGCCGCTCACTACAACCTGGGCCTGCTCCTCCTCAACCAGGGGGACCCCCGTTCGGCCCTTCCTTGCCTGGAGCGGGCGCGGGAATTGAAACCGGATCACCCCCCCATCGGGAAGGCCCTGGAGGCGGCTCGGGGGGCACTGGCCCGGTGAGGAGGACTCCACCGGCTGAAATCGGTCGGGAATATTATCTTCAACATCCCGCGACCCGGATGCTATAATCGCCGCGTCCGCAACTTGAAGAGGGCCGGCTCCGGTCCTGAACAGGGGAGGAGTGATATGAACGGGATGGCGAAAAGATTATTCTCCAAACGGGCGGCGGCGGCGGCGGCGGGGGTGGCCTGCCTGGCGGCGGCGATCACCCTTCCGGCCCAGGTCCTCAACCGGGGAAAGATCGTCGAGATCCGGTCCTTCCGCCCGGTCCGTCTGACCACCAACAGCTACATCACCCTCTCCGATGGGGCAGTGCTGAAAAACGGAGTGGAAGTCACCTTCCGGATCGTGGGCCAGGGCGACTTCCCCGATATCCGTTCTTACGTGACCTTCTTTGATTCGGAGATGAACCCGCTCGCGCGCCCGTCGAAAACCATCTTCGATTTCGACCGTCGCCAGCGCGAGGGAGAAGAATCCAGTTACCTTGATTACAGCGGCTGGCCCGATACCTACCGGAGCGGGAGATCGTACTCGGTCTCCTTTTTCACCGGTGAATCCTATCGGTACGCTTTGGCCGAGGTGGGTAACCGGGACGAGAAAGTCTACGCCGTCTACCCCCGGGGAACCAAGTTAGAGGATCTCCTTTCCCGGAAGTAGGGGGCGGAACCGTCCGCGCCCGGCGCCTCGTTCCCGAGGCGGGGTTTGCCGCCTTATCCCCTGAAGGGCTGATGCCGGGAGGAACCATCTCCTGGTGTGACATAAGGTTACAATATCGGCCCGGGAGATTAAAACCGTGTCATAACGAGCCTCGGGAACGCCGTTACCACCTCCAAGATTGAAAGGAGGTTCGATTGTTTTATCCACTGGGCGACAATAGATTACAATCAAATATGAAACTTTTGGGCTCTTTCCGTGGAACTGGCACAGGAATTGCTCATTACATTATAAGTCCATCGGGGAATAAACTAACACAATTTGCCAGGGGAGGAACAATTTATGCCTAAAGTCATCGGAATCGATCTGGGAACCACCAACTCCTGTATGGCGGTGATGGAAGGGAAGGAACCGAAGGTTATCTCCAACGCCGAGGGGAGCCGGGTTACCCCTTCCGTGGTCGCCTTCACCAAGACCGGCGAGCGTCTGGTCGGCCAGCCGGCCAAGCGGCAGGCGATCACCAACTCGGCCAACACCGTTTTCTCCATCAAGCGCTTTATGGGGAGGAGATTCGACGAAGTATCTTCCGAGATCAAACTCGTCCCCTACCGGGTGATCAAGGCCTCCAACGGTGACGCCCGGGTCGAGGCGGAAGGCAAGGTCTACTCGCCGCCCGAGATCTCGGCGATGATCCTGCGCAAGATGAAGCAGGACGCGGAAGCCCAGCTCGGAGACAAGGTGACCGCGGCGGTGATCACGGTCCCGGCTTACTTCAACGACAGCCAGCGCCAGGCGACCAAGGATGCCGGGAAGATCGCCGGTCTGGAGGTGAAGCGGATCATCAACGAGCCGACCGCGGCCTCCCTGGCCTACGGCCTGGACAAGAAGAAGGACGAGAAGATCGCCGTCTTCGACCTGGGGGGCGGCACCTTCGACATCTCGATCCTGGAACTCGGGGAGGGCGTCTTCGAGGTCAAGTCCACCAACGGCGACACCCATCTCGGCGGGGACGACTTCGACCAGCTGGTGATCGACTGGATCGCCGGCGAGTTCAAGAAAGACCAGGGGATCGATCTCAAGCAGGACCCGATGGCGATCCAGCGGCTGAAGGAGGCCGCCGAGAAGGCCAAGTGCGAGCTCTCCTCCACCAAGGAGACCGAGATCAACCTCCCCTTCATCACCGCCGATGCCGCCGGCCCCAAGCACCTCTCGATGAAGCTGACCCGGGCCAAGCTCGAGCAGCTCTGCGAGGGTTTGATCGGGAGGACCGAGAATCCCTGCCGGCAGGCGCTCAAGGACGCCGGCCTGACCGCCGGCGAGATCGATGAGGTGATCCTGGTCGGGGGGATGACCCGGATGCCGGCGGTCCAGGAGATGGTGAAGAAACTCTTCGGCAAGGAGCCCCACAAGGGCGTCAACCCGGACGAGGTGGTGGCCGTGGGCGCCGCCATCCAGGCCGGGGTTCTCCAGGGGGACGTCAAGGACGTGCTCCTCCTCGATGTCACGCCCCTCTCGCTGGGGATCGAGACCCTGGGCGGCGTGATGACCCGGCTGATCGAGCGCAACACCACCATCCCGACCAAGAAGAGCGAGATTTTCTCCACCGCCGCCGACAACCAGACCCAGGTCGAGATCCACGTCCTCCAGGGCGAGCGGGAGATGGCTGGCGCCAACCGGACGATCGGGAAGTTCCACCTGACCGGGATCCCCCCGGCGCCCCGGGGGGTGCCTCAGATCGAGGTCTCCTTCGACATCGACGCCAACGGCATCCTCAACGTCTCGGCCAAGGATCTCGGCACCGGGAAGGAACAGAACATCACCATCACCGCCTCCAGCGGCCTGGAGAAGGAGGAGGTGGAGAAGATGGTTAAGGATTCCCAGCAGCACGCCGAGGAAGACAAGAAGCTGAGGGAAGCCGTCGACGCCAAGAACCAGGGCGACGCGGCCGTCTACGGGGCGGAGAAGCTGCTCAAGGAGAACGAGGGCAAGATCTCCGCCGACGCCCGGGCCAAGATCGAGGCCGCGATCGAGCGGCTGAAGGCGGCCCTGAAGAAGGAGGAAGTCGAGGAGATCAAGTCCGCCAGCGACGCCCTCAACGGGGCCTGGCATACGGTCAGCCAGGAGATGTACCAGCAGGCCGCCGGCCAGCCGGGGGCCGGAGCCGGCCCCCAGGCGCCGCCGCCCCCGGGAGAGGAGGGGAAATCCCCGGAAGGCGAGGTGATCGACGCCGAGTTCGAGGTCGAGGACGAGGGCAAGAAGTAACCAGGGAAGTCACCGCAACGTCATCGGGTGTCCTTTAGGTCCTTTAAGTCCTTTAGGCCCTTTTCGGAAAGGAGGTGGTCAGCCAGGAAAAGTCAAAGCAGTCAGGAATCGGTAAATTCAGTTGGGAAAAATTTCAATCAGGAGGAGAGATGGTATGAAGATCACACCGTTGGGAGACCGGGTTCTGGTCAAGCGGCTGGAGCCGAAGGAAACGAAGAAGGGGGGAATCATCATCCCGGAGACCGCCCAGGAAAAACCGATGGAAGCGACCGTGGTCGCCGTCGGGACCGGCAAGGTCCTCGAGGACGGGACCAAGGTCAAGTTCGAGGTGGCCAAGGGCGACCGGGTCCTGATCGGGAAGTACTCCGGGACCGACGTCAAGATCGACGACGAGGACTACCTGATCCTCAGCCAGGACGACATCCTGGCGATCGTGAAGTAAGCAACCGGAAATCAGAGAAGGAGAAGTAACCGATGACAGCCAAACAATTGAAGTATGACGATGCCGCGCGCCAGGCGGTCCTGCGGGGCGTGGAACAGCTGAGCCGGGCGGTCAAGGTGACCCTCGGCCCCAAGGGACGCAACGTCGTCCTGGACAAGAAGTTCGGCTCCCCGACCATCACCAAGGACGGGGTGACCGTGGCCAAGGAGATCGAGCT
>JAXGWO010000052.1:0-16768 GCA_040773245.1 PVC group bacterium | reverse complement strand
CGGGCCTAAAAACAGCGCCAGCAGGAGGGTTCAATATTTTTTCATCTACCCGCGGCCGCCGCGGCGGCTCCAAACCGGTGGGCGTATGCCAGCCGGAGCAGCTCGAACCGGGCCGGGCGGGCGGGGTGGTCGTCCAGCAGGTCGGCCAGGGTCTCCGTTACCCTCCGCCGGTACTCCGGGTGGTTGCTGATCACCCCCCCCTCGGCCAGGATCCCGATCCGCCCATCGGTCTCCAGAACGTCGATCAGTCCGGCCAGGCCGGCGGCAACCAGGTCGGCGGACCGGCCGGTGATCCGGCGGGCGATATCTCCCTCCCGAGACCGGGATCCTGCCGCCCGGGCGAAGATTTCCCGGGTCTCCGGGTAAGGGGGGGCGGTCCGGCCCCCGAGGATATAGGCGAAGAGCGGGGGGAGGAACTTTCCCGAGACCGCCTTCTCCAGCCGCTGGCGCCCGGCGTCTTCCCGCCCGGCGTCGAGTTCGTCGTCGAAGGGGGAGAGGCAGGGAGGGCGGAAGTTTCCCGACTCCAGGTTGACCGCCATCAAATCCATCTCCCGGAACTCTTCCGGGATCCTCTCTCCCAGGAGGAAGGGCGGGAAGTAGGCGGCCATATTGGTCCCGGTCCCGACGATCAGGCCGATAAAGGCGGAGAAATTGCCCTTCCGGTGGACCAGGTCCCCTCCCAGCAGGGCCGCCACGGTGTCGTTGAGGACCCGGACCCGGGACGGGCAGTAGCCTCTCCTCTCCAGGGACCCGGCCAGCAGTTCCCCCACCCGGCGTCCGACTACCCCGGGGACATCGAGTCCCTTGTGCCACTGCAGGTGAACGGCGTCTCCGCCGGGGAGAGACCGGGCGGGGTAGGAGAAACAGTAGCCGAGCGGGAGACCGGCCGGGGGTGCCAGCGAAAGGGCCAGGCCGGCCTGGAATTCGAAGAAGGCCTCGGCCGTTTCCCATTCCGGCTCCAGAGGCCGTATCAGCGGTTCCCGGGTGAGGCGCGCCGTTCCCCGGGCGGGGATCTCGACCGTCGCCGCCCGGATATTGGTCCCCCCGAGATCAAGCACTAGGGCCGTTCCCTCCACCCCGGTCCGCGGCGGGGGGAGATAGGTGGGAAGGGCGGCGATCCCCCCTTCCCCGGAAACCAGGCCTTCCCGGATCTTCGCCGCCATCGCCCGCCGGACCTCCTCCAGGTCGGGTCGCTTCAGTTCCAGGCTGGCGAGGTCGGGTTTCAATGATTTTAATATCCCAGGAGGTGGTCTGGGGGTTGAATTGATTATCTCTTTTTGACGAGGGAGAGTTTAATAGTTAAAGATACTGTCCCCGATGAATTCCCGCAGGATCGAGGTGTAGGGGACGTCCCGCTCGGAGATGGGGGCGAACCAGGAGAGGAATGTCAGCAGGCGCTCCACCTCCACGTACTCCGGCTGGTCCGGGGTGGCATCGAGAAGCGCCAGCTCGGCGTAGTTCTTCAGCACCGCGTGCTCGTAAATCAGCGCCGAGTTGAAGAGAACGTCGGCGTTTTCCTGGTAGGGGAAGATGTTGTCCCGCTCGCCCCGCCGGACCGCCGGCCAGAGCCGGATGGTGTCGAGGGCCGACCAGCCCCGGAAGATCCGGTCCCGCACGATTCTCCGCAGCAGCCGCGTGTCGGAGGTGAAGATCCGGGTGTGATTGTCGACCCTCAGCTGGGTCAGGGCGCTGATGTAAACCAGGTACTTGTTCTCGGGGGCCACCCGCTCGGTCACCCGGCTGTTCAGGCAGTGGATCCCCTCGATCAGGAGGACCTTGCCGTCGGTCAGGTGGATCGGGATGCTCCGCTCGTGGCGCAGTCCCTTCTTGAAATCGAACCGGGGGGTGGCGATCTCCTCCCCGGCCACCAGCCCCTCCAGGTCGCGGTTGAAGAGCTCGAGGTCGATCGCCTCCAGCGACTCGAAATCGAATTCCCCGTTGGCGTCCCGGGGGGTCTCGGAACGGTTCTTGAAGTAATTGTCCATCGAGATGATGTCCGGTTCGAGGCCGTTGACCCGCAGTTCGATCGAGAGCCGCTTGGCGAAGGTGGTCTTTCCCGCCCCCGACGGGCCGGCGATCATCACCAGCTTGACCTGGTCGCGCCTCCGGGTGATCTCGTCGGCGATGGCGGCGATCTTTTTCGCGTGGAACGATTCGGCGATGATGATCAGGTCGCGGATTTTCCCGGTGACGCAGAGCTGGTTCAGCTGGCCGACGTTCTCCACCGCCAGGATCCGGTTCCACTTCTGGGTCTCCTGGAAGATGTTGAAGAGCTTGCCTTCCTCGGGGAGGGGCTGGATCGCCTCCGGATTTTCCCAGGTGGGGAAGCGCAGGATCAGTCCGCCCTCGTAGGGCTCGATGGCGATGGTGCTGACCCGCCCGGTCCGGGGGGTGAGCGGTCCCTGGTAGAATTCCAGCGCCTCGCCGCATCCGACCAGGCAGACCTCCGGGGAGCGGTAGAAGTCGAGCAGGGTGACCTTGTCCTGGAGACCGAGCTGGCGGAAATAATCCCGGGCTTCCTGGTAGGGGAGGTAGCGCTTGGCGAAGGGGAGATTTTCCCGGACCAGCGCGGAGAAAGCCTCCCGGATCCGCGCGATCTCCGTTTCCGATTTCGCCCCACCGGGTTCGAGGTCGAAGTAATAACCGTCGCCCAGGGACTGCCCGATCAGCAGATGGCGTTCGGGGAAGGCCCGCCGGACCGCCTCGATCAGGATCAGGGTGGCCGCCCGGCGGTAGACGGCGAAACCTTCCCGGTCGCGGTAGGTGAGCAGGCGCAGCGGGCAGTCGTGCTTGAGGGAGTAATCGGGATCGAGGATGTGGTTGTGGAGGACCGCCCCCAGGGTGAGGAAGGGGGCCTGGCCCGGGTTGCGGCGCAGCACCTCCTCGACCGTGACCCCGGCCGGGTAGCTCTGTCCTTCGCCCGCTATGGTGACAGTGATCTTTTTCATTGAAGAATCTCCGCTTTTTCTTTGGAAGAGTTTACCCGTCCGGGAATAAACAGGAAAAGCCCCGATTCGGAGAACCGGGGCGGTGTCCACAGGCAATATACCAGATCCGTTCCCGTCCGCCAAAAGATTTATCCGGAGCGCCCGGGGTTTTTTGGTTTTCCCCGGGTTGTGATGATGTATAATCGCCGGCAACCGCAACCCCTGCCGGTTGCCGGAGAGACGAGTATGGAAATCCGGGAAAATGGCCGGGCGGAGATCGCCCCCTCGCTGTTGTCGGCCGATTTCGCCCGCCTGGCGGACGATATCCGCCAGGTGGAGGCGGCCGGCTGCCGGGTCCTCCACCTGGATGTGATGGACGGGCATTTCGTCCCCAACCTGACGATCGGCCCGGTGGTGGCGAAGTCCATCCGGAAGGCGACCTCCCTGAGGCTCGGCGCCCACCTGATGATCGAGGAACCGGAACGCTACCTCTCCGCTTTCGCCGAGGCCGGCGTGGACGAGATTACCGTTCACCGGGAGATCGCGGCCGATTTCGTCGCGGTGATCCGGGAGATCAAGCGGCTGGGCCTGCGGGCCGGTGTCTCCACCCGGCCGGCGACCCCCGTGAACGAGATCGTCCCGGCGCTCCCCTACGTCGACCTGGTCCTGGTGATGTCCGTGGAGCCGGGCTTCGGGGGGCAGGCGTTTCTTCCCGGAAGCGAGGAAAGGATCGCCGAAACCCGTCGTCTGGCCGACCGGTCCGGCCGGCCGATCACCGTCGCCGTGGACGGCGGGATCACCGTCGAGACCGCACCCCGCGCGGTCCGGGCCGGGGCGGGGGAACTGATCGCCGGTTCCGCGGTCTTCCGGGGGGATATCCGGAAGAACATCGCCGCCCTCCGGGCCGCGGTCTCCGGTTACTGAACACCGATTACCGATAACGGATTACCGATTACTATGACCAAACCCACCATCGTCATCGGTTCCGACCACGCCGGCTTCGGCCTCAAGGAATACGTCGGGAAACTGCTCCGGGAGATGGACTACCCGGTCGAGGACCTGGGGACTTACTCCCGCGACAGCGTGGATTACCCGGACTTCGCCGAAAAGGTGGCCCGGACGGTGGCCGGGTCCCGCCACCGCAAGGGCATCCTGAGCTGCGGGACCGGGATCGGGGTCTCGATCGCCGCCAACAAGATCCCCGGCGTCCGGGCGGCCCTGGTTCACGACCCCCGCTCCGCCCGGCTGGCGGCCGAGCACAACCAGGCCAATATCCTGGTCATCCCCGGCCGGCCCTTCTCCCGGAAGAAGGTCGCGCCGATCGTCCGGGCCTGGCTGGAGAGCGAGTTTGCCGGCGGCCGGCACGCCCGGCGGGTAAAAAAAATTCGCCGGCTGGAACAGAAATACCGGACCTGACTCTTCCGGCTTACCCTTCCCCGGCGGCAAAATAAAATAACCGCGGATGGAGCGGATGAGGCGGATCAACCTTCGGGAAGAAATCCGCCCAATCCGCTCCCTCCGCGGTTAATGGTTTCCGGCTCAGAAGTTCCAGACGCCCTCGAGGGCGAAGATATCGGTCGAGGCGTCGTACTCCCCGACCAGGAAACCCTGCTTCGGGTCGGTCCGCAGGTCGCTCTCGGCGTCGCTCATAAAGAGGTGGGCGTAGCTTAAGTCCACCCGCAGGTCTTCGTCGATCTGGCAGCCGGCGCCGAGCGAGAGCCAGACCCGGTTGGTGTCGGGGATCCGGGGGGTCCGGTAGGCGGTCTTGACCGCACCCTCGTCGTAGGCCGTTCCGGCCCTCAGCGTCCACTTTTCGTCGAGGAAATAGTTGATCCCCAGACGGTAGCAGAGGCTGTCCTCCCAGTTCTCCACGGTGGTCGAATCGGGCTGGCCGGAGTCGAACTTGACCGTCAGTTCCTTGAACCGGCTCCACTTCGTCCAGGCGACCGAGGCCATCACCGTGAAGTCCTCTCCCAGGTCCTGAGCCAGTCCGGCGGTGATGATCTCGGGGAGCGTGATCCTGGCCTTGGCGTCGCCATCGACAAAGTAATTTGTCATCCCGCCGGCATCGAGGATCCCCCGGGCCGTCGCCGGGATGTCGAACTTGACGTCGCCGGAGAGCTCCTGGTCGACCTTGGAGCGGTAACTGAAGCCGAACCGGGTCTCGGGTGTGATGTTCCAGAGCAGCCCCAGGGAGTATCCCACCCCCCAGTCATCGCCGGAGAGATCGGCAAATCCGTCCAGGGACTGAGGCATTGTCCCCGCCGCTGACATCAGGATGGTGCCTAAGTCGATGGCATTGGTGAGCTTGGCGTGGGCGTACTGGACGTTGAGGGAGGCCCCCAGCGAGAGGACGTCGGGGACGACCTGGAGGGAGGCGGTGGGGCTGATCCCGATCACCTGCAGGTCGGACTCCACCCCGTGGTAGCGTCCCTTCCAGTCCCTGGAGTACTTGGTGGCCAAACCGAAGGGGACATTGACGGTCAGTCCGACTACCGCCCCTTCCGCCACCTGCTGAACGTAGTAGAGGTTGGGGACCAGGTTGAAGGTGCCGCCCTCGCCCCCGTCGCCGCCGGTCAGGGGGCGGCCGGCGGCGTCGGTGGAACCGCTGTCCGTGAATTTTGCCGACAGGTCGATCGCCGAGAGCGAGGCTCCCAGGGCATTCTTGTCGGTGAAGGCGCAGGCGGCGGGGTTGTAGAAGAGGCTGGAGGGGTCCCGGGTATCGGTGGGCCCGCCGGCGAAGGCTTCGCCCAGGCCCTTCCCGCTCTGCTCGACCAGGGCGAAACCGGCCGCCCGGGCCCGGCTCCCCCCGATGAACAGGACCGCCGCCAGGAGGCCAGAGGCGCAGATCAAGACAGATCTTCTCTGCATTGATATTCCTCCTTGACTTGGGGTTGCGTGGTGGTTAAATAAACTCGGAAGCGCTTAGCCGCCCCGCCCCCGAACTCGCGGCCCACGCGACCGCCGGGTAAATAGGTTAGTACCGGGGGGTTTCCCCGTCAAGCTTGAAAGTTCCCGTCCGGCGGGGGGAACCGGAGAGTTCAGATTACTAAAATCAGCAATCAATTCCGCTGGTCGAAGAGCCGGGCCTCGACCTTTTCCGACTGCCGGCGCAAGTATTACCTGAGATACTACCGCCACTGGGGGGGATGGGAGGAGGACGCGGACGAGCTTTCCCGCCTGGCCTACCGGCTGGGGAAGATGACCTCGATGGCGGTCCTGGTCGGTTCCTCGGTTCACGAGGTCCTCTCCAGGCATTTCCGGGCTCTCCGGAACGGAATCTTCCGGGAACCTGACCCGGAGCGGGCGGTGGAGCGGATGCGGACCGCCTGGGTGAACGCGAAGAAGGAACTCTGGCGGCAGAACCCGAAGCGGTATCCCCCGATCTTTGAAATCTATTACGATCGGATCCCTTCCGCCGAGCGCCTCCGGGGCTACGCCGAGCGGGCCCGCCGGGCCGTCGCCGCGGTAACCGGTCTGCCCCTCTACGACCTGATCCGGGGTCTCGACCCGGGCGATCTGCTCTGGGTGGATCCGGTTGACGAGGGCTTCTCCGAAGGGATAATTTTCGAACTCCCGCCCTACCAGGCGATCTCCGCTCCCGACCTGGTGGTCCGTGATGGGGGGCGGGCGGTGATCGTGGACTGGAAGACCGGGAAGGAGAACGAGGCCGACCGGACCCAGGTGGAGGCGGGCGCCGTCTGGGCGGTCCAGAAACTGCTGGCCGAGGAAACGGAGATCGAGGGGGCCCTGGTCTACACCGGGACCGGGGAGGTGAAGCGGTTTCCCGTCACCCGGGAGGACCGGGAGAGGGTCGGGGAGGTGATCCGGGGCGATATGGCGGCGATGTCCGCCTGCCTGGCGGATCCGGAGAATAATGTCCCTCTCGGCGAGGATAGTTTCCCCCGCCGGGATGATCCGGCTTTCTGCCGTTACTGCGAGTTTCAGGAGATATGTTTGGGAGTAGGGAATGGGGAGGAGCAGTAAGCAATATGCAGTGAGCAGGGTAACTATTTTCAAGGAGGAGGCGAAAATGAAAAAGCGGGTCTGGTTGGTAATCTTGAGTTTGGCGGCGGCAGGGGTTTTGGCGGCGGCGGCGGGGATGGCGGAAGGGACCGGCGGTGAACCCTCGGCCGCTCCCCCGGCCCCGGCTCCGGTCAAGCCGCTGCGTTTCATCGGCAGCTTCGACGCCCCACCTTTCTCCTACAAGGAGGCGGGGAGGAAGGTCGGTTTCGAGGTTGAAATCGCGGAAGCGATCGGAAGGGTGCTGGGCCGTCCGGTGGTGTGGGTGGAACGGCCGTTCAATATCCCGGCGCTGGCCTCCGATATCAACGCCGGCCGGGCCGATGCCGTGCTGGCCGCGATGACCATCACCGAGGAGCGGAAGGAATACTTCCTCTTCACCATACCCTATTACCGGACCAGCTTGGCGGTGGCCACCTACCGGGACGTGGACTGGGATCACCGGGCCTTCACCGAAGGCCTCAGCCGGGCGGTCCGGGCGGGGGTGCTCCGCCGGACCACCGGCGAGGGATGGGCCAGGAAGAACCTCCAGGCCACCGTGGAGACCTACGACAGTCCGCAGCGCCTGGCCCGCTCGCTCAACGACCGCGAGGTGGAAATGATCCTGGTCGACGAGCCGATCCTCCGCTGGGAGCTGGCCAAGCGGCACTACAAGTTCAACATCGTCGAGCGGGATCTCGACCGGGAGGATTACGCGCTGGCGGTCAGCCGTTCCCGCCCGGAACTGGCCGAGGAGCTGAACCGGGCCCTGCGGAAGCTGGAGGCGGACGGGACCTACGCCGAGATTCACCGGAAGTGGTACGACGCCACCGGGAAGCTGCCGGTGATCGGGAAATAGCCGCCGCCGGGGTTCTCAGGCGGCGGGGGTGAGGTCCCGACTCGCCCCCGCGATCCGGCGCCGGAAGGCGGCCAGGGTGTTGCTCAAGAGCATCGCGATGGTCATCGGCCCCACCCCGCCGGGGACCGGGGAGATCGCCCGCGCCTTCTCGCTGACCGAGGGGAAGTCGACGTCCCCGGACAGGATTCTCTTCCCCTGTTCAGTCTCCCCGGTCACGTTCACCCCGACGTCGATCACCACCGCGCCCTTCCTGACCATCGTTCCGGTAATCATCGCCGGCCGTCCCGCGGCGACGATCAGGATATCGGCCCGCCGGGTGATCTCCCCCAGGTCGGCCGTCCCGGTGTGGCAGAGGGTGACGGTGGCGTTGGCCCCTGGTGCCTTCCGGGCCAGCATCAGGGCCAGGGGCTTGCCGATGATGGTCGAGCGTCCGACCACCACCACCTGCCGGCCGTCCGGCGGGTAGCCGGAGCGGTGGAGCAGCTCGAGGACCCCCAGCGGGGTGCAGGGCAGGAAGCCCGCTTCCCCCCTGACCAGGCGGCCGAGGTTGACGGGGTGGAAGCCGTCGACGTCCTTCTCCGGGTCGACCGCGGCGATTATCCCTGCTTCGGCGAGGGGGGAGGGGAGGGGGAGCTGGATTAAAATCCCGTCCACCGCCGGGTCGCGGTTGAGATTATCGATCAGGGCGAGGAGATCCGGTTCTTTCACTCCCGACGGGAGACGGTGGTTGAAGGAGGCGATCCCGGCCTCCCGGCAGGCCTTCTCCTTCATCCGGACATAGACGGCCGAGGCCGGATCGTTTCCGACCAGGATCACCGCCAGCCCGGGGATCGCCCCGGTCTCCTCCCGCCGCGCCGCCACCTCCCGGCGGATCTCCTCCCGGATCTCCCGGGCGATCCCTTCCCCGTCGATGATCTTGGCCGTCATCTCTCTCTTCCCGCCCGCCAGGCCTTCAGGTAGTCCCGGTGGTAGACGACCCGGTTGAGCAGGACCTCCCCGGTGATCAGGAGGTCCAGCAGGAGTTTATCCTCCGGGTCGAGGATGACCGCGTCCAGGCCGGCCCCCATCGCCATCGCCAGGAAGGCCCCGGTGAGGAGGGTCTTCTCCCCCGACCCCGAGGCCAGGTTGCTCAGGCCCATCACCACCCGGGGCGGGGGATCGGAGAGGAGCTTGAACTGGGAGATCGCCTCCAGGAGTTTCTTCGGCTGGTCCTGGGCGGCGTTGATCGGCAGGGTGACCGGATCGATGAAGAGCCGGCCGGGGGGGAGGCCGGCCGTTTCCGCGGCCATTAAAATCCGGGCGGCGATCTCCACCCGGCCGTCAACCGTGCTGGGGACCCCCTTCTCGTCCAGGGTGAGGGCGATCAGCCCGGCCCCGGTCTGGGCCGCCAGGGGGAGGAACCTGGCCAGGTCCTCCTCTTTTCCCGTGGTGCTGTTGATGATCAGGCTGCCGCCGGCGGCCCCGGCCGCCGCCCGGATGACCTCGATATTGGGGTGGTCGAGGCAGAGCGGCCGGTCGGTGACCCCCCGGACGGTCTCCGCCAGCCAGGCCAGCGCCTCCGCCGGCTCGGCGGCGGCCGTCCCCACGTTGAGGTCGAGGGCGTCCGCCCCGGCTTCCAGCTGGCGGCCGGCGATCTTCCGGATCGCCTCCGGATCGCGGGCGGCGATCGCCTTCCGCACCGCGGTGAACATCCCGTTGATCCTTTCGCTGATGATGAACATAGGAAAGTTTAAAGTGACTAAAGTTGAGAGTGACTAAAGTCGTTGGCCGACCCCCGCGGCTTCGCGTCGCGGGTGAATCAGTTCAGCCGGAAATTCCGATACCGGCTATCCCCTGGTTGATCCGGCATCCAGTAACAGTTCGATATGTTCGCGGAGTTTCTCCAGCGCGGCGGGGTGCCGGAGGATCACCAGGTCGGCCCCGCCCTGGAGGAGGAGGGCCGCGGTCGCCGCCTCCCAGAGCGGGCCCCGCAATTTCTCGTCTCCCCACCCCGGGAAATCGGCCCGCTTCGCCTTGGCCTCCTTGGCGCGCCAGGCGTCGGCCCCGACGTCGGCCAGCATCGGCATCGCCAGCATCCGGTCGCCGTCGAGGGCCGCCAGCCGGATCCTCTCCATTATCGAGTAGGTGTACTCGATCCCGTAGCCCAGGGCCCCGGTGTTGGGGTCGATCACGATCCTTTTCGGGTCGAAGCCCATCTCGGAGATCAGGATATTGACCTGCTTGGCGATATTGATGTCGATCGGCGACTGGGCCCAGATCGCGTGGTGGTCGGCCAGGCAGGCGGCGGTGATGGTCTTGTAGTTATCCTCGGTGGCGAACCCGATCAGGCAGTTCTCCCCGGCGGCGGCCGCCGCGCAGAGGGGAAAGGCCCGGTTGTCCTTCTCCGGGTGGTCGCAGCCGCAGATGATCAGGGGGAGCGTGGTCGCGGCCAGGACCGATCTCACCGTCTCCGCCGCCTTCTCCGGCGGGGTGTCGCCCCAGTCGGGGTGGAGGCTTTGGAGGCGGAGGCAGATCAGGTCGGGCCGGTATTTCTCTCCGGCCCGGGCGGCCCATTCCGCCGGGTCTCCCAGTACCTCCCGGTATGGTTCCCGGAGAATCTCCGGCCAGTCGTCGGGGCGGTAATCCAGGACGTCCAGGGCCAGGGCCGGCCGGCGGGGGTTGCCCCCCTCAAAGGCCAGGAAGGGCAGCCCGGTTTCGCCCCCGATGGTGACGGCGGCGGACCTGGTCCCCCCCCCGTCCTTTCCGGCGCCGATGGTGACCTCGTTGATCGCCGCCGGCCATCTTTCAGCCACGCTTTCCATCGAACTTCTCCACGTCGGTGTGGGGCAGGAACATCGCCCGGGTGTACTCTTCCATAAAGTTTCTGTCCGTGCTTAACTCGAAATAGGTGGCGGCCCCGGCGATCCCCCCGGCCGCTTGCCGGGCCGGGCGGGAGAGGAGGCAGAGCTTCGCCCCTCGCAGGGACCCGTTGCCGATAAAGGAGATCTTTTCCGGGGCGATCTCGGGGAGCAGTCCGATCGACCGGGCCCTCCCGATGTTGATGTAGCCGCCGAAACCGCCGCTGATGAAGACCCGGTCGAGGCGGTCGGGGGAGAGGTTGACCGCCCGGAGCAGGACGGAGACCCCGGCGTAGATCGCCGCCTTGGCCCGGATCAGGTTGTCGATATCGGCCTGGGTGATCACGATCGGGCGGCCGTGTCCGCTTCGTCCCGCCTCGACCACGGTGAAGGCGGGCGAACCGTCGAGGCGGGAGAGGGCGGGGGAGGGGTGGTCGGGGTTGAAACGGCCGTCCCGGCCGAGGATCCCGGCGCGGAAGAGTTCGGCTACTCCGTCGAGCAGCCCGGAGCCGCAGATCCCGACCGGCGGCTCGGAGCCGATCGTCTCCCAGACCGGGGTTTTCCCGTCGGGGAGGTCGATCCGTTCGATCGCCCCGGCCACCGCCCGGGTCCCCGAGGTGATCCCGCTCCCCTCGAAGGCCGGCCCGGCCGAGCAGGAGCAGGCCAGCGTCCACTCCCGGCTGCCGACCACGATCTCCCCGTTGGTCCCGATGTCGATCAGCATCGCCAGTTCCCCCGAGCGGTCGAGACCGGAGGCGAGGATCCCGGCGGTGATGTCGCCGCCCACCCAGCCGGCGATCCCGGGGACGCAGTCGAGGACCGCGTTTTCGTGGACCCGCAGCCCGATCTCCGCGGCCCGCAGGGTGGGGGGGGCGCCCAGGGGGGGGATGTAGGGCTCCCGCCGGATCTGCCGGGGGGAGATCCCGAGGAAGAGGGCGATCATCGTCGAGTTCCCGGCGCAACTGACCGCCAGGATGTCCCCGGTCTTCACCCCGGCCTCCGCGGCCAGCTTGAGGGCCAGGTCGTTGATATCCCCCCGGACGGCTTCGGCCAGCGGTTCCACCCCGGACTCCTCCGAGTTGATGATCCGCTGGATCACGTCGTCGCCCCGGCTGATCTGGGAGTTGTAGGTCGCCCCCGCCGCCAGGGTCCGGCCGTCGGCCAGGTCGACCAGGTGGGCGGCCACGGTGGTGGTGCCGATGTCCACCGCCAGACCCAGGCCCCGGGCGGCCGGGGGACGGACCGCGATCACCTCGCCCCGGTTCTCCCCCCGGGCGACCGCGGCCGAGACTTCCCAGCCGGCCTCCCGGAGCAGCATCGGGAGCTGGCGGAGGAGGGAGAGGGGGGCGGCCAGGTGCTCGATCCCGGTCGGCCGGCGCAAGGCGCGGAGCAGCCGTTCCAGGTCGTCCCGGTTGTCCTCCAGGGTCGGCGGCGGCAGCGAGAGGGGGACGGTGACCACCGCCGGGTCGAGGTCGTACCCCGCCCCGTCGAACCCGCTCTCGCCCAGGGCCTTGAATCTCCGGGAAGTCTCTTCCTTGCCCCGGTCGGTCTTTAAGGACGCGGTCTCCTTCGGGACCTCGACGGTGAGGGGAGAGTGGACGGTGGTCCGGCAGGCCAGCCGGATGCCGTTTGCCGCCTCCTCCGCGGTGAGCAGGGCGGTGGCCGGCTGGCGGGTCTCGCCGCTGATTATCCGGACCCGGCATTTCCCGCAGGCCCCCTGGCCGCCGCAGGCCGAGTTGAGGTAGACCCCGGCCCGCTCGGCGGCCTTGAGGATGGTTGACCCCTCTTCCACGGTGACCGACGCCCGGGAGGGGAGAAAGCTGACGGAGAAGCTGGTCATTGGAATTATTATTCTGCGCGAAAATTAGATTGACCGGTCATCATTGCGAGGAGCAGAGCGACGAAGCAATCCGACCCGAAGGGTCATCCTCCGGGTCGCCAGACGGTCTTGAGAAATTTCGGGATCCCCGAGGCTTCCCGGGGACCGACCTCGACCGTCCACCCCGATTCTTCCTCCACCTTCCCCGAGAGGACGGCGACGTAGCCGGGGAGGATCATCTTCTTGTGGTCGAGGAGATCGGCCGCCCCCGACCCGGCCAGGGCCCGGGCGATGGTGGCGGCGTTGAACTTGTCGGCCGCCCAGGCGGTCAGGACCGAGGTCCCCTCGGTATCCACCACCAGGAGGTAGGCCCCGATCCGGCTGGCCTCGATCTCGCCCTCCACGGTGAAGTAGGTGAGCGAGAAGTTGGTGGTCACCAGCCGGGGGGAGTTCCGGGTTGGGGTCCCCCCCGGGTAGAGCTTCGGCTCCACCGGGATCGGGTTCTGGGGGTCGGTGTAGATGTTCTGCCGGGCGGTCAGCAGGGCGAGGAGATACTCCGGGCGGTCGAGCCCGGTCACCACGACCGAGGCGTACTTGGCGGTCAGCACCGCCGCCTCCAGGGCCTGGGAGAAGGGGTCGGCCCGGAAATCGGTGAAGGCGATGGCCGGGTAGCCGAGGGGGCGGAACTGCTTCCGCAGCGCCTGGCGCCGAATGATCGTCAGGTCGGCGAGTTTCCCCGCCAGGTTTCCGCCTCCGGCCAGGAGGACCAGGTCCTCCGCCCCCGACGCCGCCGCCCGCCCGGCGAGGTCGGCGGTGGCCTCCGCCGACTCTCCCCCCACGACCAGGGGACAGGAGAACTCCGCCGCCAGGGCGGCGAACTCCCCGATCTCCCTGGCGGAGGTCGGGCAGAGCAGGGGCCGGGACTGGCCGATCTTCTCCAGGGCGGCCCGGAGGCAGGGGAGGGAGTTGCTGATCAGGACGGCGGGGAGACCGGTCGCTTCCCGGCCCTGGGAGACAAAGCCGGCGTACTTCTCCGGCTCCCCCGACTCCTCCTCCAGGGCGACCAGGTCGACGGCGATCTCCTCCCCGACCCGGGTGAACCGGAGTTCCTTCACCGCGGCCAGCCTTCCCGCCCGGGCCGGATCGCCTTCCCGGACCCGGACGGCGATCCCGGACTGGTGGTGGAAGGTCTCCTGGTGGCGGAAGAGGACGGTCTCGTTGCCGATCTCGACCTTTTTTTCGCTCGTGCCGATCGTGACCAAACGGATCGGGGGGCGGGCGGCGGCCCCCAGCGCCGCCTTCGCTTCTTCGGAAGCGTGGGGGCAGGAGTCGAGCGAGGCCTGCTTGGCCGCCAGCTTCATCGCGAAGGCCAGGCAGGTCGGGGACCCGCAGTCACCGCAGTTGGTCTTCGGCAGCAGCTTGTAGATGTCGAGCCCGGTCAAACCCATATCTCTCTCATCCTTGATAATCGCTATCGGTATCGCTATCGGGATCGCTATCGGTATCGACTTTTCCCGGCCTTCGATAGCGATACCGATTATTCTAAAACATCGGCTCCATTTCCAGGACGGGGTGTTTTTTCTCCCGGAGAAACTCCAGCAACTCTTCCGCGGTGGCGGCCGTCGTCTCGTCGGCCAGCATCTCGCAAAAATTTTCCACCCCGATCTCCTTTCCCCGCCGGATCAGCCGTTCCCGCAGCGTCTCCTTCAGTTCCTTGGGCAGCCAGACCAGCCTCTTCAGGCCGCCATCCCCGGAGATGAACTTGGGGCTGACCAGGTAGAGCTTTCCCACCCCGAGGAAACCCGGGGTCTGCACCCCCCCGCCGACCATCCCGGCCAGGGTGATGAAGTCCATCCCCGAGGGGGTCATCCCGGTGAACTCCCGGTTGACCGCCATCACCCCGCCCGTCTCCGGGATCACCGCCAGGATGCACTCGAAGCAGCCGCAGGAGGTCATCGGGTCGATCATCATCGAGTAGATGCTGAACTTCTCCAGGGCCCGGTGGGAGGCCCCGTAGACGAAATCGTTGATCCCCTCCCACTGCCCGATCTTCTCGTCGATCAGCTTCCCTTTTTCGATCGGCTGGTTGGGGCCGGTCGGGGTGATCTCGTGGGCGGCCTTCCCGTCCAGCCAGCTGTAGGCCCCGCAGAGGCCGAGGCGCTGGGGGCTGATCACGCAGACGTGGTTGGGGGCGAAACTCTGGCAGAGGGTGCAGCTGTAGAAGATATCGACCGACTCGTCGGTCATCCCGGCCATCCGCTCGTCGCGTTCGTCGTAAGCCTTCCGGGCCTCCTTCAGCCCCGCTTCCACCTCCGGCAGGGCGGTGTCGATCCGGACCTCGACCTTGTCCACGATCGCCCCGAAGTCGTTGTGGAGCCGGGCGATGATGATCTCGCCCAGGTGTTTCAGCCGGAAGCCGGCGGCGAAAGCCTCCCGGCTGATCCTCAGCCAGAGGATATCGCGCTGGCCGACGTGCATCACACCCATCGCCCCGTTGATGAAGGTGTGGATCTGCCGCTCCAGGATCGAGGCGTAATCCTTCTCGCACTTCCTCCCGGCCACGGTGACCGTGATCCCCAGCGGCAGGCTCCCCCCCGCCTCCACCTCATCCTCGCCGGGCCCGGTCACCTCGATCTTCCCGTCCTCCGCCTCGTTGAGTCCCCCGACCTTCAGGTATTCGAAGGCCGGCGAGTACTTCCCCCCGAACTGGATCCGGAGGTTCTCCTTCCTCACCCGCTCTCCCTCGAAGGCGGCGGCGTAGGGGACGGGGACCGGTATCTCCTCGACCCGGACCTTGATACCCCTCACCTCGACCGCCCGGGGGACGATCCGGGAATGGTCCGTCTCCGAGACCAGGGACTCGTGGAGGCAGAGCCCCGGCTCGAGGATCTCGGGGACCGGCGAGTCGGCGATCAGGGGAAAGCCGAGGCGGAGGGCCGCCGCCCCCGCCGCCACCTTGATGTCGTCGATCTCCCCCAGGACGGTGACCAGGGCGGGTACCCGCTGGCGGCAGTAGTCGATGATCTTTTCCTTCTCCCCCTTCTTCAGGCCGCCGTAGGTCAGCGGGGCCCGGATCGCCCAGTTGAGGACGAAGATGGCGGAGAAGGTGTCGCGGCCGTAGGGGACGCAGTAACTGTCCCAGCCCAGCGCCACCCCCTTCTCCTTCAGCTGGTCGATGACGGAGACCCCCCCGCTCTCCCCGCCGGCGAAGACCAGGATGTTCCGCTTCTGGAAGCCCCGGACGATCTCGACCGCGTCCGCGGCGTCCGGGGCGGCCCCGAGCAGGCAGGCGAAACCGGCCATCCGTCCGTCCACCAGCTGGATCCCGAGGGTCCGGAGGATGTCGTCGCTGAAGAAACCGGGACAGTCCGGCTGGGGCTCCTCCCCGGCGAGGTAACGGAGCCCGAGGGCGATCTCCCCGGCCAGGAGGACCGCCTCCCCGGCCCGCCCGATCGCTTCCGCGGGTGGCACACCTTCTCCTGAGGGGAGGAGGTTCCGTCCGGCTTCCAGGACCCCGGTGAGGTCGCCCAGGGTCTTCACCTCGCTTCCGAGGAGGGCGAAGGCCAGGGGGAAGAAATAGGTCGTGCCCGGGAACCGGACCGCGGTCGCTTCCCCCCGTTCCGCGATCGTTTTCCCCAGCCCGGCGGATACCAGGTCGCAGATTTTCCCCGCCCCTTCCCGGGCCAGCTTGACAATGGCTTCGCTCATTGAATGATCGCTCGCTGCTGATGAAAAACCTGAACATTAGACCATATTTTCATTCTACCGACAAAGCAAATCAGGGGCGTGGCAAGCCGGGGTCGGTATCGGTATCGGTATCGAAGCCGGCTTGACCGGAAAAGCAGACCGATTATAATGGGGCTATGACCAAGGAAGGCGGGCTGAGATTATGGACCCTGCTCTTCCCCCTGGCGATCGTCCTCCTCTTCGTCTCCCTCGACATCTGGCCGGGCAAGGCGATCCGGATGTTCAAGGTCCGGACCGTGAAGAGCAACCGGGAGCTGGTCGGCGCCTTCGGCGAGGAGGACTGGGAATGGGCGGAGGCCGGGGAGGGTTACCAGCACGACCGGACCCGGTACGTCCGGCACGGCCGGTGGACCGAGACCCACACCGACCCCTTCTCCGGGACCTGGGTCTGCGAGGGGGAGTACCGCCGGGACCTCCGTCACGGCCGCTGGACCGTCCGTCGCGAGGGCGAACTCTTCCGGGAGTTCGTCTTCAAGGACGGCCGCCCCGTCAAGGTTATCCGTCCCGCCCCCGAAGAATAGCCTTATTTTACAATCCAGGTATGACCTGGATTGTAAAATAAGCGGGTTACCGGGCG
>JAXGWO010000051.1:0-16872 GCA_040773245.1 PVC group bacterium | reverse complement strand
GTCCCCATCAACCGGGGGGAACTGACCGGGGAGAGCCGGCCTGCGTACGTCTACGTCCCGGTGGAACTGACGATCCTGGTCGACAGCGAACTGACCGCAGGCGAGGTCCAGCTCTGCATCTTCAGCCACCTTCCCCCGCTCCACATCGAGCATATCATCACCCGGGACTCGATCCTCCTCGGCCAGCCGGAAAAGGAAAGTCGGATCCTGCTGGCCACCCGATCGGAGGCATCTCTCTTCACCGGGATGGAGGCCTCCTGGGACGCGGAGGTCATCGCCTTCCAGGAATCGGAACACTACCGCAACTGTTTTTTCGAGGTCGATCCGGAGGCGAGAATCGAGGGGCTGCGCCGGGCGGCCGAGTTCAACATCCACAGCGGAACCACCTACATCTTCCCCCCCTCCCCCGGCTTTTACTGGCGGGACATACCCCCGCTCTCCGTCAGCGCCTCCCTGGTGGTCCGGGAACTGAACGGGCTGGCCGCGGGTCCGGTCAAATCATTGATCAGCGATACCCTGAAATCAACCTGGAAGGCGGCCGGCGGGCGGGAAGTTTTTGATTGACAATCGCGGCCGCGCCTTATTAACCTAACCCTTTAATAAAACTATTCTTAACCCAGGAAGAGTCCGGCTTATCGGCATTTCCGCGCATCCCCGGACCCGAGGAGAACATTATGAATGCACAGAAATCGGATACCGGTTACCGAAAGAACAATATCCCGATGCAGGTGATCGAGGGAACTTACCGCTGGTACATCGAACAGGGAGTGGATACCGTCCAGGGATTGAACAAGCGGATCGCCGATGGGACCTTCCCCGACCTGGTCCGGGCCGCGGACGAGCGCTACCACTGGTACACCGAGATGGCCGCCCGGGCGATCCTGGAGAGCGAAAAACCGATCCGCCTGGTGATCATCGCCGGCCCCTCCAGTTCGGGCAAGACCACCACCACCAACAAGATCGGAGAGCGGCTGAAGGAGAAAAAGCTGAAACTGGTCCCGATGGTCCTCGACAACTACTTCTTCGACCTCGATATGCACCCCAAGGATGAATACGGGGACTACGACTTCGAGACCCCGCAGGCGCTCGACCTGCCCCTGATCAACAAGCACCTGGGGGAGCTGCTGGCCGGGCGCGAGATCCGGATGCCGATCTACAATTTCAAGACCGGGCTGAGGGAGAAGGAGACGGTCCCGCTGCGGATCGGGGAAGACGAGATCATCCTGATCGACAGCCTCCACGGCCTCTACGGCCCGATGACCGAGTCGGTCCCGGCGGAGAACAAGTTCCGGCTCTACATTGAGACCCTCTCCCAGCTCAAGGACGTTAACGGGGAGTGGACCCGCTGGACCGACATCCGGCTGCTGAGGCGGATGGTCCGGGACAGCTGGCACCGGAGCTACTCCCCCGTCGCCACCATCGGCCACTGGCACTACGTCCGCAAGAGCGAGATGCGGCACATCGTCCCCTTCATCACCGAGACCGATTTCGTCGTCAACGGGGCGCTGGCCTACGAACTGCCGATCCACAAGAAGTACTCGTTCGCCCATCTCCGGGAGGCGATGGATAAGTTCCGCGACGACCCCGGCAAGCGCGACGCCTACCTCCGCGCCCGCCGGGTCTACGAGCTTCTCGACACGATCACCGCGGTCGAGGACGACTCCTGCGTCCCGAAGAAATCGCTCCTGCGCGAGTTCATCGGCGGCAGCGATTACAAGTACTGACTCCTTCCCGTCGCCCCGGCGCCCACCTCCTGTAGGCCACCTCTTTAGAGGTGGCCCTGAACAGACCTGGCCCGGCCACGGCTAAAGCCGTGGGCTACCCCGCCGCGGGTTCAGGGCCCGGAAGAGGTCGCGGACCTCATCGATCCGCAAAACCCGGGCCGCCAGGCCGACGACGGCCAGGCCGGCGGCCACCGGGACGGCCACCGCGAGCAGGCGGGCCGGCAGCAGGGCTTCCGGCAGGCGGCCGGAGAGCAGGGCCAGGCTGAAACGGCAGGCCAGACCCATCGCCAGGGTGGCCGGCAGCAGGCGGGCCAGGAAGGCCAGCAGTTCCCTCCCCCGGATCGTTCCCAGTCGCCGACGGAAGAGCCAGTAAAGCGTCGCCGCATTAGCCACGGCGGCGATACTGGTGGAAAGAGCGAGACCGCCCTCCCGGAAGTGAGCCCGCAGCCAGGGGATGAAGACCACCGCCAGGTTCAGCCCCAGGTTGAGAAGCATCGCGGCAAAACCCACCTTGACCGGGGTCCGGGTGTTTTGGCAGGAGTAAAACCCCTGGGTGATGATCTTCAGGGCGGCGAAGGCGGGGAGACCCAGGCTGTACCAGAGGAGGGCCCAGGCGGCGGCGGCGGCCGAATCGGGACCGAAGGCCCCCCGCTGGTAGATCAGGGCGATGATCGGACGGCGGAGAACGATCAGGCCGGCCGCCGCCGGAAAGCTGATCAGCAG
The DNA here is from genome assembly GCA_040773245.1 of PVC group bacterium. GTDB lineage: Bacteria > Auribacterota > Erginobacteria > Erginobacterales > Erginobacteraceae > Erginobacter. The sequence continues at coordinate 14,425 of JAXGWO010000051.1, read as the reverse complement.
CACGTTGCGCAGGCCGTGGGAGAAGGCGCCGATGAACTCCTCTTTCTCCCCCCGGGCCATCAGGCGGGCCATCACCGGGAGGACGGCGGTGGCGAAGGCCAGGCCGAAGACCCCGAGGGGGAACTGGACCAGCCGGTTGGCGAAGAAGAGGACCGCCGGAGCGCCCCCCCCGATGATCATCGCCAGGAACTGGTCCACCGCGGAGTTGATCTGGAAGACGGCGAAACCGACCATCCCCGGCCCGAGCAGCAGGATGATTTGTTTCACCGCCGGATCCCGCCAATCCGGGATGAACCGGAACGGGAATCCCTTGCGCCGCAGAACCGGGAGCTGAACCCCGAGCTGGATCGCCCCGCCGAGCAGAACTCCGATCGCCAGGCCGAAGATTTTCCGGTCGGGTGCTTCGCCGAACCGGGGGCAGAGCAGGAAGAGTGACGCGATCCAGACCAGGTTGAGGATCACCGGCGAGAAGGCGGGGACGGCGAAATGGCGGAAGCTGTTCAGGATCCCCATCGAGAGTCCGACCAGGCAGATGAAGAAGAGGTAGGGAAGCATAATCCTCAGCAACCGGAGGATCAGGAGAAAGCGCTCTTGGAGAACAAAGGACCCGGCCAACAGCCAGATCAGGAGAAACCCGGCCACCACGATCGCTCCCAAGGCAAGGGCGGCCAACGAGAAGATGATCGAGGCCACCCGCCAGCCGGCCTCGATCCCCCGCTTTTCCTGGTACTCGGTGAAGACCGGGACAAAGGCGGCGGTCAGCGCTCCTTCGCCCAGGAGTTTCCGAAAGAGATTGGGGATCTGGAAGGCGACGAAGAACGCGGAGAGGGCCGTCTCGGTCCCGAAGAAGCCGGCGGTGAGGATATCCCGCACCAGCCCCAGCAGGCGGCTGACCAGGGTGGCGCCGCCGACCACCCCGGCCGCGCGGGTAACGGAATGATCCCTCTGCCGGGGGGCGGCGGCTTTTTCCGCTTGACCCGGGCGTTGATTATTCATATAGTCCGCTTCCATCGAAAATCTTAAACATTTTCGGGAATTGCCCCACAAACCTTCGGAACGTACTAACCGGTATCGGTATCGGGATCGCTATCGGGATCGGAATCCTGTGGACAGCCCCTCGATTGCGATAGCGATTGCGATCCCGATAGCGATCCCGATAGCGATTTATCCTAACTGAAGCCAAGTTTTAATACAGGAGACAGGTATTATGCCCCAGTCAGCATCAGCCGCCAAGCGGCTGCGCCAGAACGCCGCCCGGCGGGAGAAAAACCGGTCGGACCGGGCCCGGGTCCGGACCCAGGTCCGCGCCTTCGAGAAAGCGGTGAAAAGCTCCGACCGGGAACAAGCCCGGGAGGAACTGCTCAAATCCCACTCCCTTCTCGACCGGGCCGCCGGCAAGGGACTGGTCAAGAAGAATTACAGCGACCGGAAAAAATCCCGCCTGACCCGGGCCTATAATTCCCTGGCCGGTGAACATCCGGACGCGGGAAAGCCGGCGGAGTAAGCCGGTTCTCCTCGCCTCCTGCCCCGATGGTCAGGAACGATCGCTCCCCCGGCCGCTCCATCCAGCGGCCGCGACCGCCGGGGTTCGCTTTCGCGGCGGCCCGCTTTTCGTGCCGGCCAGGTCGATCAAGAGCCTCTCCAGGGCCAGCCTGGGGTCCTTCTCCCCGCCCTTGAGGGCCCGGTCGGTCTCCACCAACCGGCGATACCAGCAAGGTATCTCGGCGGCGGAGAGGGCCTTCACCTGCCGGATGAACTGCTCCCGGAAATACGTCACCCCGGCCTCCCGGCAGGTCTCCCCGGGATCGCCTCCGGTCCTCTCCCAGGCTTCCGCCCCGAGCCAGAGTTTGCGGACCGTACCGGCGAAGAGGGAGAATATCCTCAGGGGGTGGTCGCCCTCGTCGAGCAGATGGTTGAGCAGGGCCAGGGCTTCCGCGGACTTCCGGGCGACGGTCAGTTCGGTCAGGGTGAAGACCGACCCTTCCCGGCCGGTCCCGATCAGGTCCCGGACCTCCCGGTCGGTGACAGTCCCCTCTCCGCCCTGGTAGATCGCCAGACGCTCCAGCCCGGCGACGGTGCCGGAGAGATCGTCGCCGGCGGCTAGGGCGCATTCCTCCACCTGCCGCCGGGTAAGTTTCAGCCCGCGCCGCGCAGCTTCCCGGCCGATCCAGTCGCGCAGTTTCCCCCCCCTGAGCGGAGAGAAGTTGACCAGGTATTTCGGGGGGACGATATTCTTCCCCGGCCAGGATTTGGCCGGCCTGTTGACCAGGAATACCAGGCAGGAGCCGGGTTCGGGGGCCGCCAGGTAATCCCGCATCTTCCGCCACCCGTCGGCGGATAATGATTCCGCCCCGTCCACCACCACCATCCGCAGGGTCCCTCCCCCCGGACCGGCGAAGAGGTCCCAGGCCGGGGTCCGGGCGGCGTCAAGGATCCGGGCGGCATCCGCCTCCCCGGCCAGCAGGTACTCGTAGTTGAGGGAGTCGTTCTCGCCGACCCGGAGACGCTCTTTGAGCCGGGCCAGGTACTCGCGGCGGCGGTACCCGTCCTCGCCGACCAGGCAATAGACCGGAAGGAGCTTTTCCATAAGGGCGACCGGGCTGGACGCTGAACCGCCTCAGGGACAAAGGACCTAAACAACTTCAAGGACGAAAAGGACGCCCGGGCAAATCCGGCGTCCAGACCCGGGTCACCAGATCGAGACCACGGTGTCGACGATATTCCGGGCCAGGTCCTGGTAAGCCTTGGGCCGGGCGGCGGCTTCGGCCGAGACCAAGTCCCCCTCCAGGTAAAAATCGGTATAGCCCTCGACCGACTGGCCCCGGATCAGCGCCTGCCCGGTCGCCGCTTCCCGGAAGACGATAACCGCCTTTACGTAAAGCCGGTACTCTTCGACGTTGTCCTCGTCCCGGCCGGTATAACCGAGCACCCGGCGGTTCCAGCCGGTGATCTTGCCGGTGACGATCGTGTCGGCCTCCGCCTCCCCGACCGGGCGCAGGTTGCCGTCCTGACGGAACCGGGTGATCACCGCGTTGGTCACGTCCGCTTCTATCCCCGGTTCATAGGTTTCGTTGCCGAAAGTGCCGACATAGACCGTCCGGAGGTGGGGCGGAAGAGTGGTGCCGAGCCGGTAGGCCCCGCAGGCCGCGGCCAGCAGAGATAAAAACAGGACCGTGAAAACGCCCGCCGATCCCGGAAGAACCCGCAGATCTTTTCGATCAATCATCGGACAGTTCCTCTATTTTCTCCCGGGCCCGCCCGGCGTAGCTCGATTCCGGATACTTCTCCGCCACTTCCCGGTAGTAGATCCGGGCGCCGGACGGAAGCCCTTTCTTCTCGTAATAGCGGGCGATGTCATAGGCCTTGCGCGCCTTCCGGTCCCAGAGTTCGCCGATCATCTCCTCCGCCCGGGGCCGCCGGGGATCATCGGGGAAGGAGTAGGCGAACCTCCGCAGGTAGCGGATCGCTTCGTCCACTTCCCGCTGATCGTAATCCGCCCGGAGGGCTTCCCGGTAATAACAGTCCCCGATCTCGAAGAGGGCCGCGGGGATCACCTCGGATCCCGGATAATTCGACAGCACCTGCTCGTACTCCAGTATCGCCTCGCGGTAATCGCCCCGCAGCTGGAGGGAACGGCCCAGGCCGTACTGCGCCCGCGCCGAGACCGGGCTGAAGGTGGCGTTGCTGACCACCGCCCGGAAGATCTCTTCCGCCCGGCTTAAGCCTGAACGGATCCGGAGAAAGAGCAGCCAGCGCTTTCTCCCCTGGAGATAGGCTTCCCCGATCTCGTACTGGCGCTGGAGGATCTCGCCCAGGTTGCCTTTCCCCGGATAAGTATCGAGCAGGTACTGATAAGCCTGGAAAGCCGCGTAAAGATCGTCCTGCTCCTCCAGGCAGACCCCGATCCGGAACTGAGCCTCGGGGGCCGGGCCGGCCTGGGGATAATCCTGGAGCAGCGCCCGGTAACTCCTCAAGGCGCCGCTGTAATCGCCTTCTCCCTCCCGGGTTTGGCCATCCTCCCAGAGCAGACGGGCGGCCCGGACCTCGGGATCCTCGTCCGGGACGAGCGGATCACCCGCTCCCCCCGTCCCCCGGCACCCCGCCAGGACGAGAAGAAGCAGGGCGGCCGGAAATATCAGGCAGCGCAGCTTCATAGCTGAAGATAGTATAGGAACTTCCCCGGGTGAGACAAATGAATTCTATTTTAGAGGTTTAGGGTATTAGGGGTTTAGGTATTTAGGCCAATGGCCTCAGCCCTAAACCCCTAAATACCTAATCCCCTCCAGCAGTATCCCAAGGGCGATCCGGCTGTAGATGCCGGCCGCCAGGTCGTCGAGCATCACGCCCCAGCCGGCCGGAACCCGCTCGAGCTGGCGGGCGGGGAAGGGCTTGATGATATCGAAGATCCGGTTGAGGACAAAACCGGCGGCCAGGATCAGGGCATCGGCCGGCAGGGCGAGGAAGGTGATGAAGATACTGAATGCCTCATCGATCACGATCCGGTGATCGTCCCGCTGCCGCCACTCCCTCTCCGCCCGGGTCGCCGCCTGGACCCCGACCAGGAAGAAAATCGCCAGGAAGAGGAGATATCCGAAACGCAACCCTTCCCAGGATTCGGGGACGAAGCCGGGAAATAGGAAGCGGAGCAGGAGATACCCCCCGGCCCCGCCGGCCGCGCCGACCGTTCCCGGAGCGATCGGAGAATAGCCAAGACCGCCGAATCCGGCCAGAAGCTTAATGCACCGTCCCCCCCGGCTCCGAACCGAGTTCACTCGACGTCCTCCCCCGCCGGCCGGGATGGCGGATGGTCGGTCAGGTCGGCCAGAAAGCGGTAATTACGGATCAGGTAATAGCAACCGGAGGTGAAGGTAAAGGCGGCGCTGACGACGACCAGGATCAGTACCAGCGGGCGGTACTCGTCCATCTCGACCCGGGAATCGTAGAAGAGCGAGAGATAGACCAGGATGGCGGTAACGGTGATCACCTGGGTGAGGGTCTTGTGCTTGCCCCAGCGCCCGGCGGGGATGATCTTACCCCGGCCGGCGGCCACCAGCCTCAGTCCGGTGATCGCGAACTCCCGGCTGACGATGATGATGACCAGCCAGGCGGGGATGCTCAGTATATTTTTGTCCAGGCCGACAAAGATAATGAAAGCCGAGGAGATCAGAATCTTGTCCGCCAGCGGATCAAGCAGTCTTCCGGCGTCGGTGATCTCCCCCCGGCTCCGGGCCAGGGCGCCGTCGAAGTAGTCGGTGATCATCGCCAGAAGGAAGATGACCAGGGCGGCGGTATAGTTGCCGGGGATGGAGACCGAGAGCAGGACGACAAAGACCGGCGTGGCCAGGAGCCGGGCGATGGTCAGCTTGTTGGGCAGGTTCATAGACGATTTTCCTCCGGAAAATCTTCGGAGATTATATTATGGACACCGTCAATTTCAAGTGAATACTTATCGGGAATGGGGAATGGGAATAGCCCGGGCGGCTTCCGGCGGAGGACGGACAGTTCGGTCATTCAGCCTTGACCCCGGAGAGGTCGTAGTCCGAGGATCCGGTGATCCTGGCCCTGGCCATCTCCCCGGCCGCCAGCTCCTTCCCCTCCACCACGGTCACCCCGTCGACCTCGGGGGCCTGAAAGGCCGAGTGCCCGACCATCAGTCCCGCCGCCGGGCCGGGGCCGTCGAGCAGGACTTCGAACGTTCGGCCCTGACGGGCCCGGAGCCCGGCGGCGGAGATCTCGCGCTGGATTACCATCAGGATATCCCGACGGCGCCGGGAAACCGCCCCCCGGACCCCGGGACCGAGCCGGTAGGCCGGCGTCCCTTTCTCCCGGGAATAGACGAACACCCCCAGATGATCGAACCGCTCCCGGCGGACGAAACCGGCCAGCCGCCCGAACTCGTCTTCTCCTTCTCCCGGGAATCCGACCATCAGGGTGGTCCGGAGGCTGATTCCGGGGACCAGTTCCCGGGCGCGGTCGAGGACGGCCCGGATCCGGCGGGAATCGATCTTCCTCCCCATCCGCTGGAGCATCCCGTCGTCGATGTGCTGGACCGGGATATCGAGATAGGGACAGACCTTCTCCAGTCCGGCGACGGCCTCGAGCAGGGAGTCGTCAATGTGCCGGGGATGGGCGTAAAGAATCCGGATCCAGTCGATCCCCGCGATACCCGATAATTTTTCCAGGAGTTCCGGGAGTCCGCCCCCGCCGGGACCGGATTTCCCGTAACCGGCGGTATCCTGCGCGATCACAACCAGTTCCCGCGTGCCGGCCCCGGCCAGCCGACGGGCCTCTTCCACCACTCCGGGAAGGGGGCATTCCCGGTTGGGGCCCCGGAGGGAGGGGATCAGGCAGTAGGAACAGCGGTTGTCGCAGCCGTCGGAGATCCGGAGGTAGGCCCAGTGCCGGGGAGTGGAGATCAGCCGGGGGTGATTCCCGGCCAGGGGGAAAGCGGGAACCGGCCGGAGACGGAGCCGGGAAAGCCGATCTCCGTCCGGACGGAGGTCTTCCAGGAGCCGCCCCAGGCCCGCCCCCTCCCCCACCCCCAGGAGGAGGTCGGCCCCGGGGAAAATCTCTTCCGCCCGCCGGCCGTAGTACTGGACCAGGCAGCCGGCCACCACCAGGGTGCCGGGCCGCCGCCGGCGCCAGCTCTCCGCCCGGCGGATCACCGCCCCGCCCTCCCGCCGGGCCGCGCGGAGAAAGCCGCAGGTATTGACCACCACGATATCGGCTTCCTCCATCCGGGTGGCGGGCCGGTACCGGTCCGGCGGGAGCGAGCCCAGCATCGTCTCGGAATCGACCAGGTTCTTGGGGCAACCCAGGCTGATCAGGCAGACCCGGCGGGGACGGTTGGGCGGAGACGTCGGCATCGGGAAGGAAAACGGCCGGGCTGGTTTCGATACCGGTTGCGTCAGGGTCGGTATCGCTGTCGGGATCGGAATCGGCTTCCCGGCTTATTCCAATTCCGAGACCGGGATCTTCTCCAGGGTCCCGGAAGCGAAAGGTTCATCCACCTCGGAGAATGGATCCGTCCCCTTCCCCCCGGTCCCCGGGCCCCGGAAGAGCAGGACCGCTCCCCAGGTCAGCAGGGCGATACCCGCCATCACCCCTCCGACGGTCAGCACGGGTTTCCAGCGGATACCGGGGAAGAGAGGGGGGGAATCGGGCCGGGGTTCGGCCAGGACCAACTGGGGTTCCGAGGACTGGAAACTTTCCTCGTAGAACTGGAGCAGGAGGGGATACTCCAGGCCGAGGTAATGACCGTAGATCTTAAGAAAACCCTTCACGTAGGCGCGGGGGGGGAGGCCGGGGTAATCCCCCTCCTCCAGGGCCCGGAGATACTCGATCTTGATCCTGGTCGCCGCGGCGGCGTCTTCGAGGGAAACCTTTTTTCTCTTCCGGGCTTCCTGTAATTTTTCGCCGAGGTAGTCCATTATGGAGTTGAAAGTGACTAAAGTTGAAAGTGACTAAAGTTGGAAGTGACTAAAGTTTTCGGACAAGTCGGACCGGGGACTTTCCCATTATTTCATCCGCGCGATTTACTCTTCTTCATCTTCGTCTGCCGGGACGGTGCCGTCGCCGGCGTAGGTGCCGATCAGGATGTCCCGGGCCTTGGTCCCCTTGTAGGGTCCGACCACACCCTTCTGTTCCAGCTGGTCCATCACCCGGGCGGCGCGGGAGTAGCCGATCTTCAGCTTCCTCTGGAGCATCGAAACCGAGGCCTGGTTGGTCTTCCGGATGACATCGATCGCCGCCTCGATCAATTCGTCGGTCGCCTCCCCGTCGTCAAACTCATCGACCGCGGCGGCTTTCTTTTCGAAGATCTCCTTCTCGAAAGACGGCGAACGCTGGCGGCTGACGAAGTCAACCACGTTGGCAATCTCGTGGTCGTGGCAGATGGTGCCCTGGGCCCGGATCAGCTGGTCGGTGGCCGGGGGGAGGAAGAGGAGATCGCCGTTGCCCAGCAGCTTGTCGGCCCCGCCGGCGTCGAGCACGGTCCGGGAATCGACCTTGGCCGCCACCTTGAAGGAGATCCGGCCGGGGAGGTTGGCCTTGATCACCCCGGTGATGACGTCGACCGAGGGGCGCTGGGTGGCCAGGATCATATGAATCCCCACCGCCCGGGAGAGGTGGGCCAGGCGGGCGATCGCGGTCTCGATCTCCTTGGCCGCCAGCAGCATCAGGTCGGCCAGCTCGTCGATCAGCAGGACGATGTAGGGCATCGAGAGGGGGAGCTCGTCGTCCGGTTCTCCGCCCTTGGCGGCCTTGACCGCGGCCCGGCGGGCGGCGTTGAAGGCCGCGATGTTCCGCACCCCGGCCCGGGCGCAGAGATCGTAACGATCCTCCATCTCCTTGATGGTCCAGGCCAGGGCGAGGGCCGCCTGGGCGGCGTCGGTGATCACCGGGCAGAGCAGGTGGGGAAGGCGGTGGAACGAGGCCATCTCCACCTTCTTCGGATCGACCATAATCAGCTTCAGCTCGTCGGGGGTGCGGGAGAAGAGGAAGCTGACGATGATCGAGTTGATGCAGACGGTCTTCCCGGAGCCGGTCGCCCCGGCGATCAGGAGGTGGGGCATCGCGGTCAGGTCGGCCACGACCGGCGTCCCCGAGATATCCTTCCCCAGCGCCAGGGGCAGGATCTGGCGGCCCTTCCGGAACTCGGGCGACTCGATCATCTCCCGCATATAGACCAGGTTGGTGTTGGTGTTGGGGACCTCGATCCCGATCGCGGCCTTTCCCGGGATCGGCGCCAGGATCCTCACCGACTTGGCCTTCATCGTCAGGGCGATGTCGTTGTCGAGGGCCTTGACTTTCCCCACCTTGACCCCGGGGGCGATCTGGAGCTCGTAGCGGGTGATCGCCGGGCCCCGCTCGATCCCCACCACCCGCGACTCGATCCCGAAATCCTCCAGCGTGGATTCCAGGATCTCCGACTCGTCGTAGGTCTTGTTCTTGATCTCCCTTTCCTCCAGGGGCGGAGGATCGTCGAGGAGTTCCAGCGGGGGAAGCTGGTAAGGGGCGCCGGGTTCCCCGGCGGTCGGCTCTTCCGGAACGGCAGCGGCGGGGACCGGCCGGGGCGTCTTCGCCCGGGGAGTGCGGGGCGCGGCGGCCGGCTTAGCCCGGGTGGAGGCCTCCCGGGCTTTCTCCGCTTCCCGGGCCCGCTTCTCCTCTTCTTTCCTCCGGCGGAGAGCTTCCTTCTCCTCCTGCTGACGTTCCCTTTCCCGGCGGCGTTCTTCCCGGATCCGCTGCTTCTCGGCCCTTTTCTCCTCCTCGAGGCGACGATTCACAGCCAGGGCCTGCTGCCGGGCATCGGGGCCGCGGTGATCAGCCGGTTCCCGGAAGACCCGGGGGGGGGAGGCCACCGGAGCGACGGGGACTCTCCGCCGGACGAGAAATTTCCGGCCGGACCGGAAGAACGCTCCCAGGAGACGGAGCGGAACCAGGATCGGCTTCATCTCCGTGAGCAGGGCCAAAGGCACCATCACCATCGTCAGGAGGATCAGCCGGGCGCCGAATGGTCCGAGCGGCTCCAGCCACCCCGCCGCCACCCCGCCCCACCAGCCCCCCAGTCCCATCCCCTCGAGCTGTTTTCCCAGGCTGGCGGCGGAGATGACGGACTGGAGGCTGAGCAGGGGGGAGACCCCGGCCACGATCGAAAGACCGTAGAGAAACTTCAGCGGCGCCGGGCGTCGGGGACGCTTCCGGGGGAGGAGGCGGCTGATGCCTTCGGCCAGGATCAGGGCCGGGATAACCAGGGCCCCTCCTCCCGCGGCAAGGTAGAGCGCCAGGGCCAGCGAGGCGCCCACCCCCCCGCAGTAATTATAGACCACGCTCTCCCCCCGGGCCGCGGCGGCGTCGCCGGGGTGATAGGAGAGCAGGCTGACGGCGATGAAGACCCCGACCGCGATCAGGATCAGTCCGAGGGCCGGAGAATGACGATTCTCCATTGTATTATTTTTTCTATCCGAAAAAATAATGGTGATCTATCTGCCAAGACCAGCCCGGGGTGATCAGTCGGCGGAGAGGGCCTGCTTGCGGCTGAGCTTGATCCGCCCGAGGTTGTCGATCGCGATCACCTTCACCTCCACCCGATCCCCCTCCTTCATCACGTCCTCCACTTCATTCACCCGGTGGTCGGCCAGCTCCGAGATGTGGCAGAGGCCGTCCTTGCCGGGCAGGATCTCGATGAACGCGCCGAACTGCTTCACGGTCCTGACCGTGCCCTTGTAGGTCTTCCCGACTTCCACCTCGGCCACCATCAGCTCGATGGTCTCCTTGGCCTTCCGGGCGGCCTCGAGGTCCGAGGAGGCGATGGTGATGAACCCGTCGTCCTCGATGTCGATCTTCACCCCGTCCTTCTCCATCGCCTTGATGTTCTTCCCCTTGGGCCCGATGACCAGCCCGATCTTGTCGGGGTCGATCTGGATGGAGAGGATCTTGGGCGCGTAGCGGGAGATCTCCGGCCGCGGTTGGGCCAGGGTCTGGTTCATCTTCTCCAGGATATGAAGCCGGGCGGTCCGGGCCTTCTCCAGGGCCTGCTTCATAATCTCCCGGGTGATCCCCGGGATCTTGATGTCCATCTGGAGCCCGGTCACCCCCGCGGCGGTTCCGGCCAGCTTGAAGTCCATATCCCCCAGCGCGTCCTCGGAGCCGAGGATGTCGGTCAGGATCACGGCCCGGTCGCCTTCCTTGAGCAGCCCCATCGCGCAACCGGCGACCGGGGCCTTGACCGGGACCCCGGCATCCATCAGGGAGAGGGAGCCGCCGCAGATCGAGGCCATCGAGGAAGAGCCGTTGGAGGAGAGGATATCGGAGACCACCCGGATCGTATAGGGGAACTCGTCCTCGTCCGGGAGCACCGGGGCCAGGGACCGCTCCGCCAGCGCCCCGTGGCCGATCTCGCGCCGCTTCGGCCCCGCGATCCGCCCGGCCTCGCCGGTGCAGAACGGGGGGAAGTTGTAGTGGAGCATAAACCGCTTCTTCTTCTCCTCCTCTTCCAGTCCGTCGATGCGCTGCCGGTCGGAGACGGTGCCCAGGGTGGTCAGAACCAGGGCTTGGGTCTCCCCCCGGTTAAAGATCGCCGAACCGTGGGTGCGGGGCAGAACCCCGACCCGGCTGCTGATCGGGCGGATCTGGTCCGGGGTCCTCCCGTCGACCCGCACCCCCTCCTCCAGGATCATCTTCCGGCTGTATTTCTTCAGGGCGGCCTTGAAGGCGGCGCTGTAGGCCCAGCCTTCCAGGTCCGGGTTCTCCTGGAGGAGTTCGGCCTTCAGGGTGTCCTTGACCGAGGAAAGGGCCAGACCCCGGTCTTTCTTCTCCCGGATTTTCAGCGCTTCCGTGATGCCCCCGGCGGCCCGTTCGGTCACCGTCGCCACCAGCTCGGACGCCGGCACCTGGAGATCGAATTCCCGCGGGACCGGGCCGACCTCGGCCCGCATCGCGTTCTGGAGATCGACCATCGCGCCCAGGGTCGCCTGTCCGAACTCCAGGGCCCTCAGAACCGTCTCCTCATCGACCCCCTCGGCGCCCCCCTCGACCATATTGACCGAGTCCCGGGAGCCGACCAGGACGATATTCAGACGGCTCTTCTCCAGCTCGGCCAGGGTGGGGTTGATGATGAAATCATCCCCGATCATCCCGATCCGGACCCCGGCCACCGGCCCCCCGAAGGGGATCCCGGAGACCATCAGGGCGCCCGAGGCGCCGTTGACCGCCAGAATGTCGGGGTCGTTCTGCCCGTCGGCCGAAAGCACCCAGGCCGTGACCTGGATTTCGTTGCGCATACCCTCGGGGAAGAGCGCGCGCAGGGGCCGGTCGATCAGCCGGGCGGTCAGGATCTCCTTCTCGGTCGGCCGGCCTTCCCGCTTGAAGAACCCGCCCGGGATCTTCCCCGCCGCCGGCATCTTCTCCCGATAATCGACGGTCAGGGGAAGAAAATCCGTCCCCTCCCGGAAGCCCGGGGCCGCCACCGCCGCCACCAGGACCACGGTCCCCTCGCAGGCCACGGTGACCGCCCCGTCGGCCTGGCGGGCCAGCTCCCCGGTGGCAACCTCAAATGTCTTGTTCCCCATCCGGCAACTTTTTTTAATCTCCATTATACCTTGCACTCCTATATTCAATGCTCTTTGGTGATAGGGTAATAAAACAGAATTCAGAAGCCAGAATTCAGAATAACCGAAACCTCCTGACTCCCTTCTCCTGCCTTCCGGGCAACGATGCCGGATGATTACCTTCTGGATTCTGGATTCTGACTTTCGGCAGTTGCCTACTTTCTCAGTCCCAGGCTGCTCACGACTTCCCGGTATTTTTCCGGGCTGGTCCGCTTCAGGTAGGCCAGGTGCCGGGCCCGGCGGCTGACCAGGATCCGCAGCGACCGCTGCGAGTGGAAATCCTTGCTGTGGACCTTCATATGCTCGGTCAGGTCGTTGATCTTGGCGGTTAAGATCGCGATCTGGACCCCGGACGATCCGGTGTCCCGTTCGTGATACCCGAGCTGGTCGATCGCGGCCCGGGTTTTTGATTCGGTGCTGTTCATAACGGTTGCTCCTTGGTGATGGTGCTGATTGAAAAAGATCAGTGAACAGAGAAACGACTCCAGGGACGGAAGGGACCGAAAGGACACCGGGGGCTAAACACCGTCAAACCCTTTTCCGACTTGTTCCTGACTGAACAGGGAACGGGCCTCCCGTTCATCTTGTTCCATCCGCGAGACGAGCGCTTCTTTATTCTTGAAGGTTATATCCCCTCTCAGCCTTTTTATCAAGTAAACTTTTATCCTCCTCCTCCCCAGGCCGCCCGACCAGTCAAGGATATGAGCTTCCGCGACCAGCGCGGGGGAGGAAGGCGACGGGAAAGTGGGCCGACGCCCGAGATAGAGAAGTCCCGGCCGGGGGGCGAAACCGGCCGCGATCCGCGCCGCGTAAACCCCGATGGCGGGGAGGAGCTGTTCCGGCAGGAAGTTGGCGGTCGGGTAGCCCAGTCCCCTCCCCCTCCCCCAGCCCTTCTCCACCCGGCCGGTCAGGGAGTAGGGATGGCCGAGCAGCCGGGCCGCCTCGTCCAGGCGGCCCGAGCCGACCTCTTCCCGGATCAGGGAACTGCGGACCTCCCGTCCGCCGATCCTCACCGAGGGGATCTCCCGGACCTGGAATCCTTTCTCCCGCCCCCGTTGCCGGAGCCTCTCCACCGCCCCGGCCCGGGCGGACCCGAAACGGAAACCCTCGCCGACGCAGATCCCCCGGATCCCCAGTTTATCCACCAGGATCCGGTCGATAAATTCATCGGGGGGAAGGGAAGCGAGAGAGCGGTCAAAGTCGACCAGCCAGCAGGCGGCCAGCCCGAACCGGCGGAAGTAATCCAGCCGCTGCCGGGTGGTGGTGAGGAGCCGGCTTCCTCCCCCGGGAGATCCGAGGCGGGTATGGTTGCGGAAGGTGATGACCGCGCCGACCCCGTCGGGGCCGGCCGTCTCCAGCACGCTCTCGAGAATCTTCCGATGGCCGAGGTGGCAGCCGTCAAAATTCCCGATCCCCACCACCGGGCGGAGGGAGGTCTTGCGGAAGGTGGTATAGATTTCCATCTTGGCTCGAAATCAACAATTCAGAAGTCAGAATACAGAATATAGAATTCAGAATTCAGAATACAGAAGACAGCATAACCGGGCCGGGGCCGGGCTATTCTGAATTCTGTATTCTGAATTCGGTATTTTCCGTTATTACCTTTCCCATCTCCGCCACAGGGATGATCTTCCCGGCCAGGACTTCTTGGCTTCCTTCCAGGAGCCGGTCCAGCGGGGTCGCCTGCTCGACCCGGAAAGGCCCGACGGCGGTCCTCCTTAACTCCTCCAGGCAGCCGCCGCACCCCAGCGACCTTCCCAGATCGTGGGCCAGGGTCCGGATGTAGGTCCCCTTGGAACAGCGGATGTAAAGGTCGATCCGGTCTCCGGAGACACCGCTCAGGTCCAGGCGGCTGACCGCCACCTTCCGCGCCGGGCGCTCGACCTCTTCACCCCGGCGGGCGATCCGGTAGAGACGTTCGCCGCGGTGCTTGAGGGCGGAAACCATCGGCGGAACCTGTTCGATCTCTCCCCGGAATCGGTCCAGGGCCGCCTCAATCTCCGCGGCCGGCGGCGGGCGGCCCCCCCACCGGGCCCGGACCCGACCGGTGATGTCCTGGGTGTCGGTCTCCAGCCCCAGCCGGACGACGGCCGCGTATTCCTTCTCCCCGCCGAGGAGATGCCGGGCCTGCTTGGTCGCCCGGTTGACCAGAAGCACCAGCAGCCCGGTGGCCGGGGGGTCGAGGCTTCCGCCGTGGCCCAGCTTGCCGATCCGGAAACGCCTCTTCAGCCGGTCGACCACCCGGAAGCTGGTGATCCCCGCCGGCTTGTCGACCAGGAGAAAGCCGTCGGGCAGCGGGGCGGCCCGATTCACGGAGC
>JAXGWO010000050.1:0-17046 GCA_040773245.1 PVC group bacterium | reverse complement strand
TGCCTGTGTTTTTTCCGTATCGGAAAAAACTGTATTCAACTGGAGCCGAACAACATCCGGCTGGAGCGATACCGAAAAATTACAGGTTTTGCGCCTTAATAAGGTGAGGGGGAAAATACGCAGGAGGGACATCAGGCTGGCCTATGCCGGCGACAGCAACGACGCCGAGTCCTACGCGAGGAGATACAAGAAGGGCAAGTCGATCATCGAGTGATCGGCGCCAGAGTGGTGGTAAGTCGCCCGTCAACCGCAGCGAAACCGGGAGAACCTATACCTTGAAGACGAGAGAGACGATCTCAACCCGAAGCCTCTGGTGCAGCGCCTACCTGGTCCTGAGGGGGCACAAGCTGATCGAATTCGAGCTGGTCTCTCCCCACAACGGCTACTTCATCTTCCCGGGCGGCCCGTCAGCGAAAGCCGACCTGGAAGATTTCTACACCACCAACCCGGAAGTCCCGGTCCGCAGCTACCTGGACAAGTACAGCGAGCTGCGCTCCCTGGTGATGCGGGCCAAGCGAAAAGCGGGAGGCGGAAGTGAGCAAAGACCAAGTCGGAGATTTTGAAGAGAAGCCCTACCTCTCCTTCTGGAAGGCCGGCCGGAAGTACTTTCTCCAGACCAACGACCCGGCCACGGTCCGCCAGGTCCGGCGCTGGTCCTTCTGCCGGCCGACCGCCGGCGGCTACAACTGCTACCTGCGCGTCTTCTCGGTCCCGGCCCGGCAGCAGGCCCGGGTCCGGAAGCTGCTCCGGATCCCCCGCCGCGGCGATGTACACCGTTTGCCGGTCGGTCCGGATCGAGGTACTCAATCTCAGGTACAGATTTGAGCACGGCATTTTTTCGAAATTCGCCGTCTGCGCGAAAAATATTTCTTCCCAGGGGTTAGGTACCACTCAGCATCTGATCGTCGCTCAGAACGCAAAATCGCCCGTTTTCAGAAAAATGCCGGATGTCGAGAAGCAAGAGACAAAAAGCCCGCAACTTCATAATGGTCTTCCGCCGGATGCTCGACGACCCCGAGTGGCGCCAGCTCTCCAGTTCGGCCAAGATCGTCTGGCTTTACCTGCGGGCCAAGTTCAACTATCGCAGCCTCGGCGAAGTATCCCTGACCTACTCCGAGATGCAGGACCTGATGTCTTCCAAAACTTTCGCCCGGTCCAAGGAGGAGCTCGAAGCCAAGGGTTGGATCGAGAAGAAGAAGCAGGGCGGCCTCTACGGCGGAGTCTGCACCTACACCTTCAAGGGCCCTTATAGCCCGTTCTTCCTGAAGGGTCGCAAAGTCTAGGGTTGGGGGCATAACAATTACGCAGGAAAGGTCGATTTATTTAGGGAATGAGGAAAAGAATTACGCGGGAGTGGACGGGTAACTTGGGGAGCACAAGCGATGGTATATATATATATATCTGTAGAAACTACAGAACTCCGTGAGGCGGTTTGTGAGGGGAGTTCTGTAGAAAGTAAAGAACTCCCCCCCACAAAAGGCCCTGAGTTCTGTAGAAACTACAGAACTGTTCTGTAGAAAGTACAGTTGACTTTGATCTTTTTGAGGCGAGATGAACCCTGACGGCCGACTCTTGACGGTGCGGGAGATCGCCGACTATCTCCGGGTGAACCCGATGACGGTCTACAAGTGGACCTCCCAGGGGCGGATCCCCTGCATCAAGTTCAGCGGCCGCTGCGTCCGCTTCGAGCTGGAGAAGGTGCAAAGGTGGTTCAAGACGATGGAGCAGAAAGGCCGGGCCACCAGGCAGATCCCGGTGGAGGGGTACTCAGAATGAGAGCTTATCCGCCGCCTGGCGGAGGTGGTCGGGGGCGAGGTGGGCGTAGCGCATCGTGGTGTGGATGTCTGCGTGGCCGAGGAGGGTCTTGACGGTGGGGAGGTCGACCCCGGCCATCACCAGGTGGGAGGCGTAGGTGTGGCGGAGCATATGGATGGTGACGTTCTTCTTGATCCCGGCCAGCCGGGCGGCGCGCTTTATGTTGGTGATCAGGTTGTTCTTCCGGATGGTCTCTCGCTCGGTGACGAAGACGTAGCTGCTCTTCGTCCGCTTGATTGACTTCAGCAGGTCCGCGAGCTTTTGGTCCATCGGGATGTAGCGGGGCTTGTAGGATTTCGTCGGGTGGGCCTTCTTGTTCACCACCCGGATCAGCAACTTGTCGAAGTCGATGTCCTCCCATTCCAGGTAGACCAGCTCGCTGCTGCGCAGGCCGGTCTTGAGGAAGGTGTAGATGACCGGGTAGTAGGCCGGCGAGAGGGCGGGGAGGAGGATGGCCACCTCCTCCTTGGTGAGGAACTCGAGGGTCTTCGACTCGGGACCCCGGATCTTGCTTACGGACTTGATCGGGTTTTCGGGGATGACCTCGAGGGCGACCATCTTGTTGAGCATCGCCTTGAGCATCGTGATCTCCAGGTTGACCGTCCGCTTGCTCACGGTCTCGAGGCGGGTCTGCTTATACTTCTCGATGGAGCGGGGGGTCACCTCGGCAAGTTTGGTGAAGCCGGTGACGGTGAGGAAGGAGCGGAGGGCCAGCTCATCGCGCCGGTGGCTGGCCGGGGCCTTGTTGGTCTTGGAGAACTGGAGATACTCCCGGACCAGCTCGGCAAGGTCGAAGTCTCTCCGGGCGATCCCGATCTCGCCCTTGAGCATCTTCAGCTTCAGGTTGTTCTCGTACTGCTGGGCGACGTCCCGGTTGGCGATGCCCCCGGGAATTTTCCGAACAATTCTCTTGCCGTGAACATAGAAATCCGTATAGTAGTGCCTTTTGTATCGCTTCCTGACGGTCATAGCCGACTCTCGAGGATCTCGATTGAAGATGAAAAGCTACCGGAACCATAATAAAGCCATGGGTTGCGCAGGTCAAGAAAATATGGTTACTATATGGTTACTGCAGGCTGGATGGGCTGGTGGCCGGGAGAGGGTCGAGTCTGTAACTTGTTCTTTGATAGCTAATTAAGACATTTGCCTCCGTAGCTCAATTGGTAGAGCAGCGGACTCTTAATCCGTTGGTTGAAGGTTCGATTCCTTCCGGAGGTATTTTATTTCCCCGCCGGGGAAATAAAATAGTGAAAAATTTTTGCGCGGCAAAAATTTTTGGCCCCTTCGTCTAGTGGCCTAGGATGCCAGATTCTCAGTCTGGAGACAGGGGTTCGATTCCCCTAGGGGCTATCAACAAAGCGGGCCGTCCCTTCCGGGACGGCCCGCTTTGTTGATAGAGTTAAGGATACTGAAGCGGAGATTAAGTAGCACTCCGCCGGCGGGTGAGGATAATCCGGCGGTATCCGGTGTTACCGCGGCGAGGGCAAGCAGGGATACGGTCAGAAATTCCGCTTTTCTCATCGAACGGTTATTCGAGGGGAAGGCTCCGACCGCCGGTTAATACAGATTAGCACATCGGGCCGGATGTTGTCCCCGCTCGATTGCCCCGGGGGAATTCTTACCCGCTTGCCCAATACCTCCGATTGTGGGAGAATGCCGGCGATGAACCGAACCGGGCCGCCGGGAGTCGAATATTTAATCTGGGAGGAGATCGCCCGGGAACTGGAACGGGAGCGGGGGGTGGAAAGGTGCTTCTGCTTTAATCCCGGCTTCCGGGAGTATCTGGAGTCCGTCGCGCTGCCTTTCCCGCTGGAGGATTTTCCCGGTTCGGGAGATCCGGCGGGCGGCGGCGATCTCTTTCTTGGCTGGCAGGTTGTGGAGGCGGAACGGGAACTGTTGACTCCGGAGGCGATTTTTTCCGCCCTCCGGGCCGGGGGCGAGGCCCGGCTCTTCGGGTTTTACAGTTCGCCGCGCCCGGAAGATCTCCGGGAGTGGGAAGTCCGGGCGTCCGGGACGGATCGGCCCGGTCTCCCCCCGCCGGGAGCGGTATCCCTGGGCACGCTGGCCGGCTGGCTGAAGGCCGGTCCCTTCAACCGCTACACCATCCGGAAGCGGGGTATTTTTTATGACTGCCGTCTGCAGAAAGATGCTTGAAGCCGTGGTGATCCTCCCGGTCGCCGTCCTGGCGCTGGCGGCCGGGGCGGGCGACCCGGTCCGGCCGGCTGCCCGGGAACCGGACATCGACCGGATCATCCACGAGATGGAGATGGTCCGAAGCCGGATCGAAGACCTGGTGGCGGTGGTGGACCATACCGTGGTCACCCCCGGGCCGGGCAGCGGGGCCGTCAGCCGGATCACCCTGAGTTTCAAGAACCCGGATAAATTGAAGACGGTGGTTGACGGCGGGAGGGAGGTCCTGATCAACGGCGACCGGATGTGGATCTATTCCCCGGACATCAAGGTGGTGGAGGAGTACCGCTTCAAGGACGAGAACCAGCGCCGGGCGGCCCTCTACGAGATGAGCTGGGGGCTGACCTCGCCGATCCGGGTTCTGCTCCGGGGGACGCGGAGGTTCTCCTCCCGCCTCGAGGACGGGAGTTGCCTGGTGACGGTGATCCCCGACCAGGCGGAGGCGGAGATCGAACGGATCCGGGCCTGGGTCGATCCCCAAACCTGGCTGATCGAGAAGATGGAGATAGTCCCCGGTTCCGGATCCCCGGTGGAGCTGAAGATCCGGGAATGGAAGATCAACTCCGGTCTCCCCGACAGTCTCTTCGGGTTCCGGCTCCCCGAGGGGGCCGAACTCTTCGAACCCCTGGAGAAGGGGGGGGAAGTGCTGCAGTAAGAACCCAGAATCCTGAATTCTGACTTCTGACTACTGATCTTACGATGTCACTGCTGGAAAAATCCGGCGCCAAGATCCTGGAATCCCTGGAGGGGATGGGGGGAACGGTGGCCCTCCTCTTCCGGGGGTTCTGCTGGTTCCCGGTGAGCTGGAAGTACCGCCGGGAGATCGTCGCCCAGATGCTCCTCTGCGGCGTGGAAAGTCTCCCGGTAGTGATGGTGGTGGCTGTATTCGCCGGGATGGTGCTGGCGCTCCAGACCGGGCAGGAACTGGCCCGGTTCCAGCTCCAGGGGACGATCGGCAACATTGTCGCCGCCTCGATCTGCCGGGAGATGGGACCGGTCTTCACCGCCGTCATCGTGGCCGGGAGAGTGGGCTCGGCGATGGCCGCCCAGCTGGGAACGATGAAGGTCTCCGAGGAGATCGACGCGCTGGAGGCGATGTCGATCAACCCGGTCCGTTACCTGGTGATGCCACGGATCTGGGCCTTCCTGGTGATGCTGCCCGTCCTCACCATCTTCGCCAACCTGGTCGGGATCCTCGGGGGGGCGATGATCGCCCGGCTCCAGATCGGGGTCAGTTACCACTCCTACTTTGACGGGGTGCTTACTAACCTCCAGACGATGGATATCTTCAACGGGATGGTCAAGGCAGTGGTCTTCGGCCTGACCATCGCCGCCATCGCCTGCTACCAGGGGCTGCACGCCCGGGAAGGGGCGCAGGGGGTCGGCCGGGCCACCACCCGCTCCCTGGTCTTCTCCTTCCTGATGATCGTCGTCTTCGATTACTTCATCACCGCGTTCTTCTACTGAAATTCGGCGGCCGCCTGATGATCAAGATTGATCACATATTCAAGAGCCTGGACGGGAGGGAGGTCCTCCGGGGGATCGACCTCGAGGTGGGCCGGGGAGAGGTGCTGGCGATCATCGGGGGGTCCGGGATGGGCAAGTCGGTGATGCTCAAGCACGTCCTCGGCTTTCTCCGCCCCGACTCCGGGGACGTCCTGGTGAACGGGGTCTCGATACCCCGCTGTTCGCCCGCCGAGCTCTACGAGGTCCGCAAGACCTTCGGGGTGGTCTTCCAGTCGCCCGCCCTTCTCCAGTCCCTGACCGTGGAGGAGAATGTCGCCCTTCCCCTGCGGGAGCACAGCGGCTATCCGGAGGAGAAGATCGCCGAAATCGTTCGGGACCGGCTTCACCTGGTCCGGCTCTACGACGTGGAGTCCAAATTCCCCTCCCACCTCTCCGGAGGGATGCAGAAACGGGTCTCGCTGGCCCGGGCGCTGGTGATGGACCCGGCGGTGATGCTCTTCGACGAGCCGGCCACCGGACTCGACCCGATCCTGACCGCGACCATCGGCCAATTAATCGTTGACCTCCACCGCCGGATTGGATTTACTTCCATCGCGGTCACGCACAATATGGACTTCGCCTACACGATCGCCGACCGGATCGCGATGCTCCACGAAGGGAAGATCGTCGCCGCCGGGACCCCGGAAGAAATCAGGAACTCCACCCAGCCCCTGGTCAGGAACTTTATTATGGGCATACCGAGCAGAGAAGTCCGGGAAGACTCCGGCCGGGCTCCGGCGCCCGCCGCCGCGGGACGATGACTCTCACCGCGGAAAAGAAAGTCGGCATCCTCTTCTTCCTGGGGCTGGCCCTCCTGGCCGTCTTCACCATCGTCCTCACCGACATCCGGATCTTCCGGAAGCAATACCGGGTCACCGTCACCTTCGACCAGGTCGGAGGTCTGAAGACGGGGGATAAGGCGACCCTGGGCGGGATGGAGGTGGGGACGGTCAAGTCGCTGGCCCAGAAAAAGGGGCGGATCCAGGTGGTCCTGGCGATCGACGAGAGGGTGGAGATCCCCAAAAATTCGGTCTTCCGCCTCGGCGACATCGGACTGCTCGGCGGCAAGCGGGTGGATATTATCTGGGGGGACGAGGCTTCCGGTTTTCTCGCTGACGGCGACCGGCTCGAGGGGAAGAGCTCGCCCGGGCTTTCCGAGGCCATCGCCAGCCTGGGCGAGGCGGGCGACAACGTCGACCGGATAATGGTCTCGATCCGGGAGTCGACCGAGAAGATCTCCCGGGGGGAGGGGACGGTCGGCAAACTGATCAACGAGGACGACCTCTACCGGGATATCCGGGCGATCTCCGGGCGGATCGCCACCGGGCAGGGAACGATCGGCCGCCTGGTCAACGACCCGGAGCTCTACGAGGACCTGCGGAAGCTGTTCGCCGATCTCCAGGGGCTGCTCGCGGAGAACCGGCGCAAGGTGGAGGAGATCGTCGAAGAGTTCCAGGAGGCCTCCCCCTCAATCAAGGGTACCGCCCGGAACCTGGAAGAGATCACCGACAAGATCAACCGGGGCGAGGGCACGATCGGGAAGCTGGTCAACGAGGATGGTCTCTACACCGAGGCCCAGACCACTCTGGCCACGATCGGAACCGCCGGGCAGAAGTTTGAGGATATGCTGGCCAAGGCCGAGCGGGTCCGGATCTTCCTCGGGGCGGAGGCCGCCTACAATTCCCGCAACCAGCACAGCCTGACCAAGGCCTACGTCGAGATCGAGCCGACGCCGAGCAAGCTCTACCGGGTCGGTTTCAGCTTGCTCGCGGGGGAGGGGACCGAGGCCGACCGGACCGACGACCCCTCGACCGAGCTCGACGCCCAGATCGGACTGCGCTTCTTCGACAACCGTCTCACCGTCCGGGGGGGTCTGTTGGAGGGGCGGGTCGGGGGCGGGCTGGACTTCCGGATCTGGGGAGAGGACCTGGTCCTGACCGTCGAGGGCCGGGACGTCTGGTCGAAGGAGAAAGACGAGAACATCGATCCCTTTCTGCTGAGGGCCTATATCGACACCAAAGTCTGGTGGGGTTTCTACCTCCGCCTGGGCGGGGACAACCTCCTCGACGAACCCGGGTTTTACGGCGGCGCCGGGCTGAAGCTGAGGGACGACGATATCAAGCTCCTCTTCGGCCTGATCAGCCTCTGAACAGCGCACATTCCGATTAAGTTATTCGCCATCCCGGCATTGACCTTGAGCGCGATTGTATGACATAGTATCGCCCGGCCTTCAGCCGGAATTTAAGAACACGACCTCCGGGCGGAGAGAATAAATTTCGCGATGTATACGATTGAAGCAGATGGCTGGAAATTCATTATCCCCTTGGCCGTAATCGGGCTGGCTTGCCTGTTCCTGGTCAAGAGCTTCTGGCCGGCGGGGATACTCTTCCTCCTCCTGGCGGCGGCCACGGCCTGCTTCTTCCGCCAGCCCCGGATCGAACAGACCTTCGCCGCGGGAGAGATCGTCGCCCCCGCTTCGGGGACGGTGATCGATATCCGGGAGATCGAGGAGAACGACTTCCTGCAGGAGAGAGTCCGTCGGGTCAGCATCTTTATGTCGGTTCTTGACGAGCACATCAACTACGCGCCGCTGGACGGTGAGGTCGCCTACCTCGCCCACCAACCGGGGAAGTTCCAGCAGGCCTTCCGGGAGGAGGCCTCGGAGAGCAACGAGGCCCAGAAGATCGGGTTCCGGGACGGGGAAAGGTCCTGGATGATCAAGCAGATCGCCGGGATCGTCGCCCGGAGGATCGTCTGCCGCTGCCGGATGGGCGACCGGCTCCGGTCCGGGCAGAAACTGGGGATGATCCGTTTCGGCTCCCGGGTCGAGCTCTTCTTCCCCCTCTCGGCCGTCTTCACGGTCAGACTGGGCGAGAAAGTGAAGGGAGGCAGAACGATAATGGGCAAGATGCAATGAGAAAGATCTACATCCTCCCCAACCTCTTCACCACGGGCAACATCTTCTGCGGGGTCTATTCCCTCTCCCTGGTCCTGAGAGGGAATGCCGAACTCTATCCCCGGGCCGCCTGGTTCCTGCTCTTGGCGATGGTCTTCGACTTCATAGACGGCCAGCTGGCCCGGCTCTACCGGGCCACCAGCCGCTTCGGGGTCGAGCTTGATTCCCTGGCCGATTTCCTCTCCTTCGGGGTGGTCACCACCATCCTCGCCTACCAGGTGGTGCTGAAGGATTTCAAGGGGTTCGGGGTGGGGATCGCCTTTCTCTACATCGTCTTCACCGCGTTGCGGTTGGCGCGGTTCAACATCCAGGTCAACAAGGAGGAGAAGACCGACTTCAAGGGACTTCCCTCCCCGGTCTCCTCGGGGGTGATCCTCTCCTTCTTCATCTTCAACAGCCACTTCCGGCTCGGCCTGGAGATCGCCATCCCCTTCCTGATGATCGTCCTCAGTTCCCTGATGGTCACCAACCTCACCTACCCGACCCTGCTCAGTCTCCACCTGAGGCAGAAACAACCCTTCCTCTACCTGGTGGCGGCGATCCTGATGCTGGTCATCCTGATCGCCCATCACCAGGTGGGGGTTTTCCTCGGATTTATGCTCTATCTCGGCCTGGGGCTTTACCAGGGGTTGCAGATCGAAGTCCGCCAGAGAAAGTCCGCCCGGGAGCGAGCGCGATTGGAAGGGGTCGTCTGAAGTTGGTTGCCAGGTTTTTTCCCCGGCCTGATCGGCTATGCGCTCCAAAACCTCTTTGATATTGCTGCTCATCGCGGTCCTCCTCGCCGCCGGCCTCTTCGTCCGCCGATTCTATCGCCCCCGGGTCCGGGAGAACAAAATGGAGACCGCGGTCGGGCTGGTGCGGGCCGGTGACGACCGGGAGGCGATCCCCCTGCTGAAGGAACTGGCCGGCCGCTCGCCCTTCTCCCCCGAACGGGAGCAAGCGGCCCTCTTCCTCGCCCGGGCCCTGACCCGGGTCGAGGACCACGGTCCGGCGGCCGAGATCTGGGAGGAACTGGCGGTCCGCGAGAGTCCCGATCTCCGGGAGGAGGCCCTCTTCCACCTGGCCTTGAGCGCGGCCCGGGCCGGGGACTTGTCCCGCCTCGACAGTTTTCTGGGCGAATATCCGGCTTCCCTCCGGGAGCCGGAAGCCCGGCTGGCCCGGGGCCGGTTCCGGGCCGCGGCCGGGGATCCTGCCGGGGCCGAGGAGGATTACCGCCGGGTCATCGCTTCCGCCGGGCCGGAGGAGGTTCGGGCCGCCGCCCGCCGGGAACTGGGGGAGATCAACCTTTCGCGGCTCTGTTCCCGGGAGAGCGAACCGCTGACCTTCTCCTACGCGGTCCGCCCGGGGGATTCCCTGGCGGTGATCGCCGCCCGGCACCGGACCACCGCCGACCTGATCCGGAAAGTCAACCGCCTGCCCTCCGATGTCATCCATCCCGGGCAGACCCTGAATATCCCGGCCGAAAGCTTCTCGGTTCGAGTCAGCAAGTCGCGGAATACCCTGACCCTCCTCTACGGGGGGGAGTTCTTCAGGGAATACCCGGTGGGGACCGGGAGGGACAGCTCCAGCCCGGAGGGGGAGTTCACCATCGTCACCAAGCTGATCGACCCCCCCTGGTTTCACGAGGGGGAGGTGATCCCTCCCTTTGATGACCGGAACATCCTGGGGACGCGCTGGATGGGGTTCGACGACCCTTACGCCGCTTACGGTATCCACGGGACCACCAAACCGGAGACGGTCGGGACCCAGAGCAGCGACGGCTGCGTGAGGATGCGCAACCGGGACGTGGAGGAACTCTTCATCTTTCTCCCCCGCGGGACCAGGGTGGAGATCGGGGAGTAGGGCGCCGGCGGGCGTGTGATCCTGACTTCGTTTTCCCCGGAGAGAATCGCTCCGGGGGCGGAAGAACAAGGAGCTGATTGCCGATGAGCGAATTCGTCCAGGGACGGGAGTCGGCCCCCTTTCTCCGGCCGGCCTACATCTCCGACGCCGAGGGGATCCGGGAGATGGTCAACCGTTACGCCGCCCAGGGTTTGATGCTTCCCCGCTCCCTCTCCTCGATCTACGAGCGGATCCGGGATTTCCGGGTCATAGTCGAGCAGGGCAAGGTTCTGGGCTGCGCCGCTCTCCAGGTCTGCTGGGAGGACCTGGCCGAGATCCGGACCCTGGCCGTGGCCCGGGACCTGCGGGGGAAGGGCTGGGGGAGGAAACTGGTCGAGAACTGCCTGGAAGAGGCCGCCCGGCTGAGGATCCCCCGGGTCTTCACCCTCTCCTTCACCCCGGATTTCTTCCTCAAGCTCGGCTTCGCCCGGGTCGAGAAAGACAGCCTCCCCCAGAAGGTCTGGAAGGATTGCATCCACTGCCCTCACTTCCCCGACTGCAAGGAAGTCTCCCTGGTCCGGGAGGTGGGCAGTGGGCAGTAGGCAGTGGGCAGTGGGCGGACCCCCGCGGCCTGGTGCCGCGGGTGAATGAGTTCAGCGGCTATTTGCCGGCTTCCCTATTCTTATTGCCCGTAGCCTCGCGCCGCGTCCAGCTCCCGGACGGCGATGATGGTCTTGCCGTCGAGGATCTCCCCGGCCTCGATCTTCTCCCGGACCTCGTCCAGGGGGAGGATGATCGTCTCGAGCCCGGTCTCATCCCCGGATGGTTCCCCGACCGGGGTCAGTCCCTCGGCCCGGAAGACGTGGATCACCTCGTCGCTGATCCCCAGCGAGGGATAGAAGCTCCTCAGGCGGAACAGCCGGGCGGCCCGGTAGCCGGTCTCCTCGGCCAGTTCCCTCCGGATCGACTCCTCGGGGGTTTCGCCGGGCTCGAGCTTCCCGGCCGGGATCTCCAGGGTCTCCCGCCCGGCCGCCGCCCGGTACTGGCGGACCAGGAGGAGCCGCTCCCCCGGGAGGAGGGCCACGGCGGCGGCCGCCCCCGGGTGCTCGAGGATGATCCGTTCCTTCTCCTCCCCGCCCGGGTGTTTGACCCGGTGGAGGCGGAGCTGGAAGAACGGTCCCCGGAAAAGAATTCGGCCCTTTCTCCGGGCCGGCGATTTGCTCATCGGGTTCTTCCCTCCCGCCCGCCTTCCGGGCGGGCCGGGAAAAAACAGATTGAATTGATCGGTCCGGCGGCTATAATCCCTCACCCTCCGGGTAAGCCCGCCGGGCGGTCCCCCGTCCCTGTCCGGAACGGTCAGGCGGGGACTATTCTAACGGTGGAGGCGGTCCCGGCGCCAGACAATACGCAGATATCCGCGGGAGAAGAGAAGATGGGAATGACGATCGCGCAGAAGATCCTGGCCGCCCACTGCGGCCGGGAATCGGTCCGCCCGGGCGAGATCATAATGGCCCGGCTCGACCTGGCCCTGGCCAACGATATCACCGCGCCGCTGGCGATCAAGACCTTCGGCGAAGCCGGGACGAAACGGGTCTTCGACCGGGAGAAGATCGCCCTGGTCTGCGACCACTTCGCCCCCAACAAGGACATCCGTTCGGCCGAGCAGTGCCGGACCGTCCGGGATTTCGCCCGCCGCCAGGGGATCACCCACTTTTACGACGTGGGAACGATGGGGATCGAGCACGCGCTGCTTCCCGAGCAGGGGGTGGTCCTCCCCGGCGACTTGGTGGTCGGGGCCGACAGCCATACCTGCACCTACGGCGCCCTGGGGGCCTTCGCCACCGGGGTCGGCTCCACCGACCTGGCCGCGGCGATGATCAGCGGCCAGGCCTGGTTCCGGGTCCCCCGGACCATCCGCTTCGATTACCGGGGCGAGCGGCGGAAGTGGGTCGGCGGGAAGGACCTGATCCTCTTCACGATCGGGAAGATCGGGGTGGACGGGGCCAACTACGCGGCGATGGAGTTCGCCGGGGAGGCGATCGAGCGGCTCTCGATGGACGGACGGCTGACGATGGCCAATATGGCGATCGAGGCCGGGGCCAAGACCGGGATCTTCCCCCCCGACCGGGTGACCGAGGAGTACGTGAAGGGCCGGGCCCGGCGGGAGTACGCGATCTACCGTTCCGATCCCGACGCCGAGTACGCGGAGGTGATCGAGATCGATGTCTCGGTCATCGAGCCGGTGGTTGCCTTTCCCCACCTTCCCTCCAACGTCCGGCCGGTCCGGGAGGCGAAAGGGGTGAAGATCGACCAGGCGGTGATCGGGTCCTGCACCAACGGCCGGATCGAGGACCTCCGCCAGGCGGCGGCGATCCTGAAGGGGAGGAAGGTCTCGCCCCGGGTGCGGACCTTGATCTTCCCCGGGACCCAGCAGATCTACCTGGAGGCGATCCGGGAAGGGCTGGTCGAGATCTTCGTCGAGGCCGGGGCGGCTTTCTCCACCCCGACCTGCGGACCCTGCCTCGGCGGGCATATGGGGATCCTGGCCGCCGGGGAGCGGGCGGTGGCGACCACCAACCGCAACTTCGTCGGGCGGATGGGCCACCCCGAGAGCGAGGTCTACCTCTCCGGCCCGGCGGTGGCGGCGGCTTCCGCGATCGCCGGGGAGCTGGTTCATCCCGAGGACGTGATGGGGCGGGGGGACTGATTTCGATAGCGACTATGTCCGCCGAAGCTCGAAGAGCGAAGGCGGATAGCGATTGTTTCAGGAGAGAAATATGCAGTTTACCGGTAAAGTGTGGAAGTTCGGCGATAACGTCAACACCGACGAGATCCTGGCCGCCCGTTACCTGGTGACCGTCGACCCGGAAGAGATGGGCAGTCACCTGATGGAGGATATCCGCCCCGGCTTCTCCGGGATGGTCTCCCCGGGCGACCTCATCGTCGCCGGGAAAAACTTCGGCTGCGGTTCGTCCCGGGAGCACGCCCCGCTGGCGATCAAGGGGGCGGGGATCTCCGCCGTGGTCGCGGCCGGCTACGCCCGGATCTTTTACCGCAACGCCTTCAATATGGGGCTGCCGATCTTCGAGTCCCCCGAAGCCGCGGCGGAACTGTCCGAAGGGGACCGGATCGAGATCGACGCCGACAGCGGATCGGTCACCGACCTCGGGACGGGGAAGGTTTTCCCGGCTCAGCCGGTCCCGCCCTTTATGCAGGAACTGATCCGGGCCGGCGGCCTGATCAATTACCTAGCCGGCCGGGACGCCGGTTGAAGCCCGCGGATGCCGGCGAAGGCCGGCTATCCTCGAGAGTCCGCCCCTTCCGAAGCGTCCGACCGGTTAAGAAAACAGCAAAAATCACAGCAAGGAGCACCAGTTTATGACCACCTACCCGATAGCGGTAATCGGCGGAGACGGCACCGGCCCGGAAGTAGTGGCCGAGGGGATCAAGGTGATGGAGGCCCTGGCCGGCCGCTTCGACCTGAAATTCGACTGGCACCACTACGATCTCGGCGGGGAGAGGTACCTGAAGACCGGCGAGATCCTTCCCGACTCCGTGCTCGAGGAACTGAAGGGGTTCCGAGCCATCTACCTGGGAGCGATCGGCCATCCGAAGGTCAAGCCGGGGATCCTGGAAAAGGGCCTGCTTCTCGAACTCCGGTTCAAGCTGGAACAGTACATCAATCTCCGCCCGGTCAAGCTCTATCCCGGGGTGGCCACCCCGCTGAAAGACAAGGGGCCGGAGGACATCGACTTCGTGGTCGTCCGGGAGAACAACGAGGGACTTTACCTGGGGGCGGGCGGATTCTTCAAGAAGGGAACCGCCCAGGAAGTGGCGGTCCAGGAGTCGATCAACACCCGGTTCGGGGTCGAGCGCTGCCTGCGCTTCGCCTTCGACTTGACCCGGAAACGTAACCGCAGGAATATGCTCACCCTCTGCGGCAAGACCAACGTCCTCACCTACGCCTTCGACCTCTGGGAGCGGGCCTTCCACGAGATCGGGGCGGCGGATTACCCGGAGATCAAGCGGGACTACGCCCACGTCGACGCCACCTGTATGTGGATGGTGAAGAACCCCGAGTACTTCGACGTGATCGTCACCGACAATATGTTCGGGGACATCATCACCGACCTGGGGGCGATGATCCAGGGCGGGATGGGGATCGCCGCCGGGGGGAACATCAACCCCGCCGGGACCTCGATGTTCGAGCCGATCGGCGGTTCCGCCCCCAAATACACCGGCCAGAAGAAGATCAACCCGCTGGCGGCGATCGCCGCCGGGCAGATGATGATCGATTTCCTCGGCGAGGAAGCCGCCGCGGCGGCGATGGAGGAGGCGATCGTCAAGGCCTGCGGGAAGCTGAAGAGCCTCTCGGCCGGGAAGATGGGTTACGACACCGAGGAGGTGGGCGACCTGGTGGCGGGCTTTGTCCGGGGGTAGTCAGCCATTAATCGCTATCGCTATCGGTATCGCTATCGCTATCGAGAGACAGGTTTTCGATCCCGATAGCGATACCGATAGCGATTAATTACTGATGGAGAAAAGAACTATTATGGCCAAGAAATACAATGTTGTCCTGGTCGGCATCGGCGCGGTGGGGGCGGAGATGCTGAAGGTGATCCACCAGCGTCAATTTCCCGTCGGCGACCTGAAGATCCTGGCCCGCTCCACCCGCGAGGAGGAGATCGGCGGGAGGACCTACCGGGTCCGGGCGGCGGCGGTGGAGGAGCTCGACGGGGCCGATTTCGTCTTCTTCGCCGGGACCGAGGGGGCCAAGGGCGCCTCGGCCACCTTCGCCCCGGCCGCCATCGAGCGGGGGGCGGTGGGGATCGACAACGGGGCTGATTTCCGGCTCGATCCGAAGGTCCCCCTGGTCATCCCCGAGGTCAACCCGGAGGACCTGAAGCTCCATCAGGGTCTGATCGCCAGCCCCAACTGCTCCACCATCCAGATGCTGACCGCGGTGGCTCCCCTCTACCGGGAGAGCCGGGTAACCCGGATCATCGCCTCCACCTACCAGGCGGTCTCCGGGACCGGCCGGGCGGCGATCGATGAGCTCGCCCGCCAGGCCCGCCAGGTCCTGGCCGGGGAGGAGAGGGTGGAGTGCTCGGAGTATCCCCACCGGATCGCCTTCAACATCCTCCCCCAGATCGGGGGGTTCAAGGAGTTCGGCTTCACCACCGAGGAGTGGAAGATGGACCGGGAGACGAAGAAGATGCTCCACGACGACGCGATCAGGGTCGTCTGCACCGCGGTCCGGGTCCCGGTCTTCAACGGCCACTCCGAGTCGGTCTATATCGAGACCGAGCGGCCGATCCCGGTCGAGCGGGCGAGGGAGATCCTCGCCGCCAGTCCCGGCGTGGTCCTGGTCGACGAGCCGGAAGCCTCCCGCTACCCGATGCCGATCGACGCCTCGGGCCAGGACCCGGTCTACGTCGGCCGGGTCCGCCGTGACCCCTATGTGGCCAACGGACTCCACCTCTGGATCGTCTCCGACAATATCCGCAAGGGAGCCGCCCTCAACGTGGTCCAGATCGCCGAGCGGATGATCGCCGACGGGCTGGTATAGGCAGTAGGGAGTGGGCAGTGGGGAGTGGGACATAGATAGGCAGTAGGGAGTAGGCAGTAGGGAGTGGGCAGTAGGGAGCGGTACATAGGTCCGCAGCGTCAGACCTGTCCGACTCGTCCGAAGCGCCCGACGGAAGCCAAGGCGGCAGCCGGTATGCGCAAGCTCAAGCTGACCCTGGAGTACGACGGCACCGGCTACTCCGGCTGGCAGGTCCAGGAGAACGCGGATACCATCCAGGAGCGGGTGGAGACGGCCCTCAGCAGCATCCTCCGGGAGAAGGTCCGGGTCCACGGGGCCGGCCGGACCGACGCCGGCGTCCACGCCCTGGGCCAGGTCGCCCACTTCGAGACCCTATCCGCCCTGCCGGCGGAGAATATCCGCCGGGGGGCCAACAGCCATCTCCCCCCCGATATCGCCATCCTGGAGGCGGAAGAGGCCGCCCCCGATTTCCACGCTCGCTACTCGGCGGTCTCCAAGGTCTACCGTTACCGGATCCTGGTCCGGAACACCCGTTCCCCCCTGGCCCGGCACCGGGCGCTGCGGGTGGCCCCGCCGCTCGACCGGGAACGGATGCGGGCGGCCGCCGGGCTATTGACCGGCCGCCACGACTTCGCCGCTTTTGCCGCCTCCGGATCCACGGTCAAGGATACGGTGCGGACGCTCGAGCGGATCGACATCACCGGGGGAGGGGAGTCCTGCGACCTGGAGTTCGAGGCCGACGGTTTTCTCTACCGGATGGTCCGGAACATCACCGGCACCCTGCTCGAGGTTGGGAAGGGGAAGCTGACCGCCGCCGCCGTGGCCGAAATCCTGGCCTCGAAAGAACGCAAAAGCGCCGGTCCCACCGCCCCCGCGTCTGGTCTGTACTTGGTGAGGGTGTGTTATGGGGAATAGGGATTGGGGAATGGGGGATGGCAGTAAGCGGTGAGCAGTAAGCAGTTCCGCCGCCGCCCTTTGGGCTATGGCGGATTCGAGCAGTGAGCAGTGGAGGGTCTCGGTCCGGGCGTCCGACCCGTCTGAAGCGTCCGACCAGTTGATCGCCGGTTTCCCGCCGGCCGTGGTATATTAAGATAAAAGGGCGGGTATCCCGATGAAGCCGCTGCTTTACACAGGTTTGATCCTCTTGCTGGCGCCGCTCCCGCTCCCGGCCGCCCGGGCGGCCACGTACCGGGTCGGCCCCGGGCGGCCC
>JAXGWO010000049.1:0-17157 GCA_040773245.1 PVC group bacterium | reverse complement strand
CGGAACGGAAGCCCAGCCCCGGGACTGGCCGCCCGACTGGATGACCACCTACTCCGATATGGCCACCCTGATGATGACCTTCTTCATCATCCTCTCCACGATGCTGGCCCTGAACATCGACATCACCTGGATCGCCGGCGACCGGCTGATCTCCCTGAGCCAGCGGAAGCTGGAAGACCCAATCGATATCGAGTTGACCCCGGAAGAGCAGGAACTCCTGGACCGGATCCGGGAACTCAAGGAACAGCAGATGCGGGAGCTGGCCAAGATCGACGAGATGCGGGAGATGGCGCGGGAGATCCAGCAGTACATCATCGACGCCAACCTCAGCCGCGTCGTCCGGGTCGACGTCAGCAAGTGGAAACTGAAGATCATCCCCCTGGCCCCCTTCCTCTTCCGCCCGGCCTCCGCCGTGCTCAGGCCGGAGGGGAAGGAGTTCCTGGACCTCCTGGCCCGGGTCTTCATCCAGAGCGGATCCGGCGAGGTTCGGATCGGGGGCCACACCGACAGCATCCCGATCAACACCCCCCGCTATCCCTCCAACTGGGAACTCAGCTGCGCGCGGGCGACGGCGGTGATGCGCTACCTGGTCGACGAACACGGGGTCGAGCCCGCCAAGCTCAGCGCGATCGGCTACGGCCCCCACCAGCCGGTCGCCTCCAACGAGACCGCGGAGGGGAGAGCGCTGAACCGGCGGGTGGAGATCGAAATTATTCAGCGGCCGGCTGACGCGCCGGGTCCGGGATCGAGGCCGGCGCCGCCGGCTCCGGGGTAGCGGCCCGGGGACCGGCCAGGAACTGGACTATCTCGCCCTGTTCCCGGCGGACCCGGATTATTTTCCTGATCCCCCGGCCCAGGAGCAGACCGAAGAAGATCCCCGCCGCCGCCGCCAGGAGCAGGGCCGCCGCGACCTTGCCCCGGGTGAGTTTCGGCACGTTCTCCAACCCCCGCCCGCCGGGGACCCGGGTCTTGACCCGGATCTTTCTTCTCTCCGTGCTGTTCTCGGGATCAACCATCAGTCCTCCCCTTTCCTCCGCTGCCCACGGTAAAGGGCACTGTATGCGTCCACCATCTTCTCCATCCCGTAACCGGCGGCCACCGTCTCCGCCGCCGACCCGCCGAGACTTCGGGCCAGTTCCGGCTGGCCCAGGACCCGCTCGATCGCCCCGGCCAGTCTTCCGGGATCCCGGGGCGGGACCAGAAGACCGTTTTCCCCGTCCCGGACCAGGTCCGGGCACCCCCCGACCGCCGTCACCACCACCGGGCGCTGCAGCGCCATCGCCTCCAGCAGCGAGATCGGCAGCCCCTCCCGGGTCGAGCTGAGGACAAAGAGATCGGCCCCGCCGATGATCTCCGCCGCGTCGGAACGGGACCCGAGGAGCCGGACCCGCCCCGCCAGTCCCCGATCCCGGATCTCCCCCTCCAGCTCGCCGCGGATCTCCCCCTCGCCGAGCAGCAGGAAATAAACGTCATCCCGTCGGCCGCCGACCAGGGCGGCGGCCTCGAGCAGGTAACGGTGTCCCTTCTTCGGGGTGAGGGCCGCGGCGGTCACCACCATCCTCCCCCGCTCCGGGATCCCCAATTTCCGCCGGAGCTCCGCCGGGTTGGAAGCTGTCCGGAGCCGTTCATAATTCAGCCCGTTGACGATAACTGCCAATTTACCCGGATCGACCCGGCAGCGGGAAGCCAGGGAATCCCGGACCGGCTCGGAGACAGCGACCAGGCATTCGGTCCGGAAGGAAAGGAGGTAATCCAGACCGCGGCGGAGAGGGTTCTTCCACTCCGACATATTGTGCTCGGTCCGGATCAGGCGAACCCGGGGGAAACAGAGCGCCGCCGCCCCGCCCCAGAGGTGGCTGGAGAAGAGGTGGGTGTGGATCACGTCCACCCGGTGTTCCCGGATGATCCCCAACAGCCGGAGGAAACAGCTGAAGTCGAAAGCCGATCTCCGGCCCAGGATAAATACCGGGACCTTGAGCTCCTCCAGCATCTCCGCCACCCCCCCGCCCCGGGTCAGACCGCAGACCAGGAAGTTGAACTCCTCCCGGTCCCCCCGCTGAATCAGGTCGTAAACCACCATCTCCGCCCCCTCCCGGGGAAGGCTGTCGATGAGGTGGAGGATGGTGGTCATAGGGAATGGGGAATGGGGAATGGGGGATGGGGAATGGGGAATCGGTAATCAGTAACCAGTAATCAATGAGCAGTAAACAGTGAACAGTCTGCGGTGATCGGTAATCGGTATTCTGACTTCTGGATTCTTCCCTATAACCTCTTCCCGGCCATCCCCTGCCAGAGCCGGTGGTAGAGATCGAAACCGCCCCGGAGTTTCAGGCTGAAGTCCTCCCGGTCGTCCGCCGCCGCGATCTCGGTCCGCCGGAGCTGATAGCGGTCGCAGTTCGGCCGGTTGAACCCCGGCCGGACGGTCACCGCCCCCCGGTAACCGGCTTGGCGGACCAGGACGGCCAGGGCAGGGCTGGTCTTCCCCCGCGGATAGGCAAACCAATCCGGAAGCGTTCCCAGCTCCCGCCCGATTACCTCCCGGCTCTCCACGATCTCCCGTTCCGCCTCCGCCCGGCTCAATTCGGTGAGCTCGCGGTGGGTCAGGGAATGGGAGCCGACCGTGATCCCCGCCGCCGCCATCTCCGCCAGCATCTCCCAGGTCAGGGGCCGGGAGAGTTCCCCCCGGCCCCGGTAACGCTCCGGCTCGACCCGGCCCTCGATGAACTCCGGGATGACGAATATTGCGGCCGGCAGTCGGCGGGTCTTCAAGACCGGGAAGACGTTATCATAAAAATCGCGGTAGCCGTCGTCAAAAGTCAGGACGACGACCGGACGCGACGCCGCGGCTTCTTCCCCCTCCCGGGGGAAAGCCTCCGCCAGTGACTTCACCGGCCGGCCGGTCTTGCTCAGGAGGTCCATCTGCCGGGAGAACTCGTCCGGGGCGACGGCCAGGCGGTCACCGGGGATCCCGGCCACCCGGTGGTACATCAGGATCCGGATCCCGCCCCGCTGCTGTTCCCCCGGGGCGAAGCGCGCCGCCAGGCGGCAAACAACCCGGCGCAGGCGGCGGGCCGACGTTTCAGACGCACTCATAATAAAGCTCCCGGTAACTCCGGCACATCGCCTCGACCGAGAAAGCTTCGGCGACCCGCCGCCGCCCGGCCCGGCCGAGGCGGCGGCGGAGAACGGAATCGCGGGCCAGCTCTTCCAGTCTCGCGGCCAGACGGCGCTCATCCCCCGGGGGGACCAGGAAACCGTTCTCCCCGTCGGTGATCACCTCCGGGTTGCCGCCGACGGCGGCGGCGATGACCGGGCAGCCCCACGCCATCGCCTCGATCAGGGAATTGGAGAACCCCTCCGCCAGGGAGGGGAGGACGAAGATATCCAGGCCGCGGAGAAACTCTCCCGGCCGGGCCGCTTCGCCGACGAAACTGACCCGGCCGGCCAGGGCTTCGCCCCGGGCGAGCCCCCGCAGTTCCGCCCGGCAGGTCTCGTCCAGGGTCCGGCCCGCCACCCTCAGTTCCCAGTCAATCTCCGCCGGCAGGGTCCCGGCCGCCGCCAGCAGGTGGCGGTAGCCCTTGACCGGGCGGATGTTGCCCAGGGCGCCGATGACGATCTTCCCCCCCGCGCGGGCGGAGCGGGCCGGGATCTCCTCCGCGTCCGGGACCGTCGTCCCGTTGCGGATCAGGGCGATCTTCTCCTCTCCCACCCCCTCCCTCCGGCGGAGATAATCCGCCACCGCCAGCGAATTGGCGGTGATCTTCCGGGTCAGGGGGTTGACCGCCCGCTGGGCCAGGAGGTGGCGGCGGGCCATCCAGAACCCGGTATCCCGGCGGCTGGTGATCACCGGCGTGCGGGTGATGAACCCGGCGGGGGGGGAGACGAGGTTGGCGGCGAAGAGGTAGGAATGGACCAGGTCGATCTCCCGCCGGATGATGATCTCCCTCAGCCGGACAACCGCCCGGAGAAACCGGAACCCCATAATGTTCTTGAGCCCCGGGGATTCCACCGGGATCCCCTCGCCTTCCAGTTCCCCGGCCAGGGAACCTCTTTCCAGGAGGCAGCAAAGAACCGGCTCGATCTCGCCGCGATCGAAGTTGGTGAGCAGCTGCTGGAGGTGGACCTGGGCGCCGGCCCGGACCAGCTTGTCGATCACGTAAAGGATTCTCAGGGGCCGGTTCCTCATTCCTGGATTTCCGGGCGGATCGTTACCAGTCCTCCCTCCCGGTGGTAGCTGCGCCCGCACCTCCGGCAAAGGGCCGTCTTCCCCTCGAAAACCAGCCTCTCCCCGCAGGCGCAGATCCAGCCCCGGATCTCCGCCGGGTTGCCGTAGACCAGGGCGAAGTCGGGGACGTCCCGGGTCACCACCGCCCCGGCCCCGACGAAGGCCGAGCGGCCGATCGTGCGGCCGCAGACGATGGTGGCGTTGGCCCCGATGCTGGCCGAGCGTTTGACCCGGGTCTTCAGGTAGAACTCGCTCCCCCGCTGGGGGAACTCGCTCCGGGGGTCGAGGATGTTGGTGAAGACCATCGAGGGGCCGCAGAAGACGTAATCCTCCAGTTCCACTCCCTCGTAGACCGAGACGTTGTTCTGGATCTTGACGTAATCCCCGATCCGGACGTTGGCGGCGATGTTGACGTTCTGGCCGATCGAGCAGCCCCGGCCGATCCGGGCTCCGGACTGGACGTGGCTGAAGTGCCAGATCTTCGTCCCCTCCCCGATGGTCGCCCCCGGGTCGACGTAACTCGATTCGTGGACGAAGTATCCCCCTTCATCCTTCGGTTCCTTCTTCTCCCGGCTTCCTGGCTTTTTCATCTTTTCTCCCGATTGCGATTGTGAAAACGATACCGATAGCGATCCCGATAGCGATCCCGGTCCGCCCGCTCGGGGTCGGGATCGGGATCGGGATCGAGGTCCAGTGATTGGGCCTGATCAGTGATGAGAAATCCCCCGGTTCGCCGGAGGATTCGAGTTCAGAGTTGGATGGTCTTCCCCCCCTCCTCCAGGGAGCGCTGGGCGGCCTCCAGGACCGAGACCACCGCCAGGCCGTTGGCGCCGTCGGTGAGCGGCGCCTTCCTCTGGCGCACGCATTCGATGAAGTGCCCGGTCTCCGCTCGCAGCGGCTCTCCGGCCTTGACCCAGGGGATCTGGACGTCCCCGTAGCGAAGGTTGAGGTACTCCCCGTAGGTGTCGTAGGCCAAGTGCTCCGGAACCCCCTTGTCGTAGATCCTCACCGGCTCGGAGCTGTCCATATCGTCGAAGACCAGCATCTTCCGGGAGCCGACGATCGTCACCTTCCGCACCTTGTGGGGGTCGAGCCAGCTGACGTGGATATGGGCCATCACGCCGCCGGCGAAGGTGACGGTGATGAAGGCGACGTCGGCCACGTCTTTCTGGATGTAGGATCCCCCCCGGGCGGAGACCGCCGCCGGCGGTTTCCCGATCAGGTAGAGGGCCACCGAGACGTCGTGGGGGGCGAAGGTCCAGAGCGCGTTCTCGCTCCGGCGGATCTTGCCCAGGTTGAGCCGCTGGCTGTAAAGGTAGTAAAGGTCGCCGATCGTCCCCGCCCCGACCTCCTCCTTAAGCTTTCTCACCGCCGGGTGGTAGAGGAGGAGGTGGCCGACCATCAGGATCAGTTCCCGTTCCCCGGCCAGCCGGCAGAGTTCTTTACAGTCGGCGGCGGTCAGGGCCATCGGTTTCTCGACGAAGACGTCCTTCCCCGCCTCCAGGCAGTCGCGGGCGATCTCATAGTGGGTCGCCCCGGGGGTGGCCACCACCACGGCCTGAAGGTCGGAACGGCCAAGGAGCTCGCGGTGGTTATCGGTCAGGATCAGCTCCGGGTACTTCCCGCCGGCGGCGGCGCGGCGGTCCTCCACCTTGTCGGCGGCGATCACCACCCTCGCCCCCGGCAGTTCCTGGAAGTTCCGCAGCAGGTTCTTCCCCCACCCCCCGACCCCGATGATTCCCAGATTGATCATCATTATCTCCTTGATTACCTGCCGGAAAATATTCCCGGCCATTATTTCGATAGCGATTCCGATACCGATCCCGACCCCGAGCCATCCCGCGTCTATTCCCCGATCGGAATCGCTATCGGGATCGGTATGGGAATCGACGGCTTGTTGACTGTCTATCGGCCTGGAAAACCCGACAGGATTGACAGGCTATTTTTCGACAGGATAACAGGATTTACAGGATAAGGAGAATGGAATGATGGAGTGATGGGATGATGAGGCGCAATAACCAATACTCCAATACTCCATCACTCCACCTCTCCAACACTCCATCTTTTCCATCCCGTAAATCCTGTTATCCTGTCTGATTATTTTTCCGGCCGGGGGTTGAGGCGAAGAGGGCGGCGAGGGCGGCGGAGGTTTTCTCGATATCCCACTTCTCCTCGATCTTCCGCCGGCCGGCCCGGCCGTATTCCCGCAGCAGTTCACGGTCCCGGCTGACCCTCCGGACCAGGGCGGCGATCGCCGCGGGGTCCTTCTCGGGGATGGCGAACCCGCAGGGCGGGGCCTCGATCAGCTCCGGCAGCGAGGGGAGTTCCGTGCAGGCCACCGGGACGCCGACCGCCAGCGACTCCAGCAGGACGTTGGGGATCCCCCAGTGGATTTTCCGGACCGCCGGCAGGACCAAGAGATCGGCCCAGCGGTAATGCCCCGGCATCTCGTCCTGGGCTTGGTAGCCGGTGAACTCGATGCAGTCGGAGAGCCCCTTCTCCCTGACCATAGCTCTCAGCTTCTCCTCCAGGTAGCCCCCGCCGACAATCCGGCAGCGGAAATCGAAGTCATCCCGCTTCAGGATCTCCCCGGCCTCGACCAGGTATTCGAACCCCTTGCACTCGAAGAGGCTCCCCGCCGAAAGAATCCGGAAAGTCCCGGCGGCCGGGGGGCTCTCTTTCTTCTCCCGGTAATGGGCGAGGTCGATCCCGTGATAGACGACCTTGATCTTCCCCGGCCCGGATCGCGGTGCGAGTCTCTCCAGGTAGCGGCGGTTATCCCCGGTACAGGTGATGACGAAATCCGCTTCCCGGATCTTCTCCGCCAGGCCGGCCGTCTTGACGTGGATATCGTGGGCGTGGCCGGTAAAGCTGAAGGGGATCCGGTTGATCCGGGAGATGACCAGGGCGGAGAGCGCCGGGTGGGTGGCCCACTGCCCGTGAACCCGGGAGATCCCCCGCTCCCGGCAGACCCGGGCGAAGTACACCGCCTGGGGAAAGACGGCCAGGGACTTGAAGAGGAACTCCGGGTCGGGCCGGTTGATCCGGAAGACCAGTCCGAGCAGGCGGAGGAATAACCCGGGCCGGCTGACCAGGAGCCGGAGATTTTCCCGGATGACCCTCCGGTCCCATAGCAGTCCGGAGTAAACCGTCTCCCCGGTCAGCCGCTCCGCGACCGAGTGGCGGACCGGGTCGCGGTCGGAGCGCTTGATCGAGAAGATGGAGAGGTCGAGTTTCCCCTCCAGGGCGACCAGTTCCCGGAGGATGAAGACCTCGTCGTAACAGGGGAACTGGGAGAAGATCATCGCGACCCGCGGCCGGTTCATCAGCTCCCCCCATCCTGTCTTCTCGCGGGCAGGACGAAACCCGCCAGCAGCTGCCGGAAGATGGAACGGTCTCGCTCGGTGACCGTCCCCAGCCCGTAGAGAACGACCCCGTAAAATACCGCGCGGGTCGCCAGCACCACCCCGGGAGGAAACCCGAGGACCTCCTGCCAGCGGATCAGCCCCCCGGTCAGCGCCGCGGCCAGGGTCGGCCGCCAGAAGCGGCCGGCCAGCAGCCCCTGCCGGTACTCCCGCCGCAAAATAGTTGCCAGCACGGTCAGGAGAAACAGCTGGGCGACTATCAGTCCCACCGGACCGGCGGTGATTCCGATCAGCCGGACCCCCGACCCGGGGCCGTAGGCCCCGATCACCGGAACCGGGGAGAAACGGGAAAAAAGCGAACTGAAGAAGAAGGTCCCGAAGGCGTTGAGCAGCGCCGCCAGCCCGACCGCCAGGGCGAAAATCCATTCCTTCCGGGAGGCGACCATCGCGTTGAAGAGGAGGTAGTTCTGGGGCATCAGGAGGATCACCAGCCCGAGGAGCTTGAAGACGGGGATGGCGTCGAGGTACTGCACCCCGAAGAGCAGGAGGATCAGCTCGTCCCCGAGGAAGAAACACCAGAGGGCGAGGAGGAGGGCGAGGATGTAGAAATACCGGCTCAGGGTCCGGTTGATCTTGACCAGCCGGTCCCGGTCGGTCCGGTAGAGGCGGGAGAGCAGCGGGAAGACCGCCCCCATCATCGCGATGATCACGGTGCTCTCCAGGGCCAGGTAAGGGAGCGTGGCCACGCTGTACTGCCCCGCCCCCGCCGAGCCGGCCGTCTTCTGGAGGATGATCCGGTTGACCTCGTGGAAGGAATTGAAGAAGACCGCCAGCCCCATCGGCAATCCTCCGACGATCAGGGGGCGGACCAGGGAGCGGTCGAAGCGGAGCCGGGTATCGGGGAACTTACTCCGGGAGAGGAACCAGGCGAACCCGAAGAACCAGGCGGTGGCCAGGAGGTAGAGAGAGGCGATCCGGACCACCCCCCAGCCGAGGTAGACGGCGAGGAAGACCAGGAACATCAGGGCCAGGTCCTTGCCCGTGTTGGCCGCTGCCTCGTAGCCCATCTTCTCCCGGGAGCGGAACTGGATGACGAAGTCGGTGCCCAGGGCGGAGAAGTTGTAGATCCCCAGGGAGATGAAGACCAGCCAGGCGATCTCGGAGCGGTATCCCAGACCGTAGACCAGGAGCAGGGCGACCAGGAAGCTCAAGACCGAGAACAGCCCCTGGAGGGAGAGGACGGTCCCCAGGTAGCGCCCGATCTCCCCGGTCCGGTGGGAGCACTCCCGGATCGCGATCTGGCTCATCCCCAGGGAGCAGAGAATGGTGAGGAGGGAAGCCAGGGAGCGGGCCACCGACCAGTTCCCGTAGTGGAATTCGCCCAGTTCCCGGGCCAGGACCACCCCGATGGCCATCGAGAGGAGCAGCCGGATCCCCCGGCTCAGGATCAAGGCGGCGGTGTTCCCGGTCAACCGCTTGATCTCGCTCATCGCTCACTCCCTTTCGCCGGCGATCCGCTTCAGCTCGGCGACCAGGGCATCGACCACCTCACCGAGCCCGAAACGCCCGATCACTTCTCCCCGCCGGAAGAGGAGAGCGCTCTCCTTCCCCCCGGCGATCCCGATCTCGGCCCGCCGGGCCTCGCCGGGGCCGTTGACCTCGCAGCCCATCACCGCCACCCGGCGCCCGGCCAGCCGTTCCCTCCCCGGGAAACTGCTCAGTTTCGCCTCCACCTCCCCGAGCAGGGCGAGGAGGTCGATCCGGGTCCGGCCGCAGGTCGGACAGCTGACGATGGTCGGGCCGAAACTCCGCAGCCCCAGGGTCTGGAGGATCTCCTTCGCCACCCGGACTTCCCGGACCGGGTCGGCGGTCAGGGAGACCCGGATCGTGTCGCCGATCCCCTCCCGCAGGAGCATCGAGATCCCGATCGCCGAGCGGACGGTCCCGGGCAGCTCCGGCCCGGCCTCGGTGATCCCCACGTGGAGCGGGTAATCCGTCTTCTCCGAGAGCAGCCGGTAGGCCGCCTGCGAGGTAAAAACGTCAAAGGACTTGACCGAGATCTTGATCTCCTCGTACCCCTCCCGCTCGATGGTCGCCACTTCCTCAAGCGCGCTCTCGACCAGCGCCTCCGGGGTGGGGCCGCCGTACTTCTCCTCCATCTCCCGGCTCAGCGATCCCTCGTTGGCGCCGACCCGGATCGGAATTTTCCTGTCCCGGCAGGCCCGGACCACCTCCTGCACCTTCCGGGCGGATCCGATGTTTCCCGGGTTGATCCTCAGCCCCGCCGCTCCGGCCGCGGCGGCGGCCAGGGCCAGGCGATGGTCAAAGTGGATGTCGGCGATCACCGGCAGGGGAGAGCGGCGGCAGATTTCTTCCAGCGCCGCGGCGGCCGAGGAGTCGGGGACCGCCACCCGGACGATCTCGCAGCCGGCCGCCGCCAGCTGCGCGATCTGGGCGACGGTCGCCCCCGAGTCCCGGGTGTCGGTCTTGGTCATCGACTGGACCGAGACCGGCGCCCCGTCCCCCACCGGGACCTTCCCCACCATCACCCGCCTGGTCAGCCTTCTCTCCATAATCATTGTCACCGCGGATTAGGCGGATTGAGCGGATTGTTTTCTTTTCTTAATCAGCATAATCCGCTCCATCCGCGGTTATTTTTTCATTCGGGCATCCTGCCGTCAATACCCCAGGAGGCGCAAAATGTCCTTGTAGGTGATGAGAACGAACAGCACGGCGATTACCGCCAGCCCGGCCTGCTGGGCGGCC
Source organism: PVC group bacterium (assembly GCA_040773245.1). Taxonomy (GTDB): domain Bacteria; phylum Auribacterota; class Erginobacteria; order Erginobacterales; family Erginobacteraceae; genus Erginobacter. The sequence goes on along the minus strand of JAXGWO010000049.1, from coordinate 6,801 downwards.
AGGAGGAACCTGGCCGGCAGCGGCCGGCGGATGATCCCTTCCAGCCCGAAGAAGAGCAGGTGCCCGCCGTCCAGGACCGGGAGCGGCACCAGGTTGATCAACCCCAGGTTGATGCTGATCAGGGCCAGGAGGGTGAGGAAGTCCGAGATCCCCCGGACGTAACTGGTCACCTGGAAGATCATCACCGGCCCCCCGATCGCCGCCCCCCCCAGCCGCCCGGTCAGCAGGAGATAAAACACCTCGAGGATCTCCCCCACTCTCTTCGCCCCGATCCGGACCCCGGCCGGGATCGCCGCCAGGCCGTAGTACCGCACCACAATGGGTTCCGGGTCATAATCCAGGAACACCCCCGGGAGGGTGGCCCGGGCGGTGACCGGGACCGAAACCGTGAAGCGGGTCGCCGGCTTGAAAGCGAACCAGCCCGGGCGGCGGAAGGTGAGGACGAGTTCCCCGCCCGGCGCGGCGGCGGCGATCCGGTCGGCAACTTCTTCCGGCGGAATCGGGCGGCCGTTGATTTCCACCAGGCGGTCTCCCTTTTTCAGCGTCCCGATCTCCCCCTCCGCCCGGGGATCGGTCCCCGCGACCCTTCCTCCGTCGAGGTAAAGCCCGGGGATCTGGGCCGGGTACTCGGCCGGGACCGGGATCGTCAGCCGCTCCCCGGTCGACGGGCGTTCCACCTCGACCGCGATCGACTCCCCCCGGAAATCGCCGAGCAACTCGCCCGGGACGGGGGCCAGCAGCGGTTCCCCGTTGATGCTGAGCAGGATATCCCCACCTTCCAGGCCGGCCCGGGCGGCGGGCGAATCCGTCCGCAGGGCGCGGACCACCACCGGCCCGGCGGGAGAGATTCCGATCTGGGCGTAACCCACCCCGGGGAGCCTCTCCGGCACGGCCAGGACCGTCCGCGGTTCCCCGGCGCGTTCCAGGAGAATCGGCAGTTCCTCGCCGGCCCGGCTTCCCCGCAGCTTCCGGCGCAGGTCGTCCCAGTCTTCCACCGGTTGGCCGGCGATCTCCAGGATCAAATCTCCCGGGCGGATCCCGGCCGCCGCGGCCGGCATCCCCTCCTCCACCAGGCCGACCCGGGGCTCGGCCAGGTAACGGGGAGTCTGGATCCCGATCCGGGCGATCAGGATGAAGAGCCCCACCCCGAGCAGGAGGTTCATCACCGGGCCGGCGGCGACGATCGCCGCCCGCTGGATCAGGGGCCGGCGGTCGAATCTCCGCTCCGGGGGGATATCCTTATCCTCTTCCTCCAGTTTCTTCAATCCCTCCTCGTCGGCGGGGGGAAGGTCTTCCTGCCCGGCCATCTTGACGTAACCGCCCAGGGGCAGGATCCCGACCCCGTACTCGGTCTCCCGGCCCCGGAACCTGAAGATCTTCAGCCCCCCGATATCGAAACCGAGGAAGAACTTCTTCACGTAAACCCCGAACCGGCGGGCGAGAAGGAAATGCCCCAGCTCGTGGACGAAGATCAATATCCCGAGCAGGACAAGAAACTTGGCGACGGAGATGATGGAAGAAGGAATTGCGGGCATCTTTGGTTACCTTTGATGGGCAGTGGGCAGTAGGCAGTAGACCTCTTTACTGGTTACAGCTTGCTCACTGATTACTGGTTACTGCTTACCGCTTACTGGTTACTGACTACTGGTTACTGGTTACCGCTTACTGCTTACTGTTTTCTGATTACCTCCTCGGCCTCCCGCCGGGCCCAGCGGTCGGCGGCGAGGATACCTTCCAGATCGGGTTCTCTCAACAACCGATGCCCGTCCATCACCGCTTCCACCACCTCCATTATCTCCAAAAACTGGATCTCCCCGGCCAGGAAGGCCTCGCCGGCGACCTCGTTGGCGGCGTTGAGAACCGCCGGGAGCGTCCCCCCCGCCCGGCCGGCCCGGAGGGCCAGGTCGAGGGCGGGAAAGAGCTCCCGGTCGGGGCGGCGGAAGGTCAGGCCCTCGAGCTCGGTCAGAACCGTCTCCCGGTAGGGTCCGGGTGCCCGGTCGGGATAATAGAGGGCGCAGGAGATCGGCAGGCGCATATCGGGGAGGCTCAACTGGGCCAGGAGGGACCCGTCGGTGGTCTCGACCAGGGAGTGGATCACCGACTGGGGATGGATCACCACCTCGATCCGGTCGAGGGGTATCCCGAAGAGCCAGTGGGCCTCCAGAACCTCCAGTCCCTTGTTCATCAGGGTGGCGGAGTCGAGGCTGACCTTCTTTCCCATCTTCCAGCGGGGGTGGGCCAGGGCGGCTTCCGGGGAGACCAAGGCCAGTTCTTCCCGGGACCGGTCCAGGAAAGGGCCCCCGGAGGCGGTGAGGATGATCCGCTCCACCTCCTCCGCTCTCACCCCCCGCAGGCACTGGAAGATCGCCGAGTGCTCGCTGTCCACCGGGAGGATCCGGGACCCGCTCTTGGCCGCCGCGGTTACCGCCAGCCGGCCCGCCGCCACCAGGATCTCCTTGGAGGCGAGGGCAAGGTCCTTCCCCGCCTTCAGGGACTGCAGGGCGGGAAGGAGGGCTTCCGTCCCCGGGACCGCCACCACGACCACGTCTGCTTCCTGATCGGCGGCCAGCCGGACCATCCCCTCTTCGCCCTCGAGGACCGGCACGGTTCCGCGGGTCCGCTGCCGCAGTTCCTCCGCCCGTTCGGACCCGGCGACGACAACCTGCTTCGGGGAAAATTCGCTGATCTGCTGCTGCAGGAGGTCGATGTTATCCCCGGCGGCCAGGCCGATCACCGGAAAGGCCTGCCGGTCGCGGCGGATCACGTCCAGGGTATTGACCCCGATCGATCCGGTGGAGCCCAAGATGACGACGTTTTTCACAGTTTCAGGACCAGTTTCATATAGAAGTAGAGCAGGGGCGCGGTGAAGAAGAGACTGTCCAGGAGGTCAAGGATGCCGCCCATCCCGGGAAGAGTCCGGCCGGAGTCCTTCCTCCCGGCCGAGCGCTTCAGGAGCGACTCCGCCAGGTCGCCCAGAACCGCCGCCGTCCCCAGGACCAGCCCCAGGGTCAGGGCCGCCGGCCAGGACAGACGGGAGAGGGAGAAGAGGTACTTCCCGGCCACCGCGCTCGCCCCGCCCGCCAGCACCCCCGCCACCGCCCCCTCGATCGTCTTGCCCGGGCTGATCCGGGGGATCAGCTTGTTCTTTCCCCAGCGGGAGCCGAAGTAGTAGGCGGCGCTGTCGTTGACCTTGACCACCAGGACCAGGAAGAAGATGTAGAAGCGCCCGTCCCCGCCGACGGCGGTGTTGACGAAGGGGTAGTAGTTGATCCGGGGGAAGAAGGAGAAGAGCCAGGAAACGTAGATCACCCCGGCCAGGGTGGTGCTGATCCGGCCGATCGCCTCCGTCCCGTCGGACCGGGTGGCCTGGAAGAGGAAGAGCCCGGCCACGATCAGGAAGAGGACCGCGTCCCCCCGGGAACTCCCGATAAAGCCGGCGAAGTGGGAGGGGAGGACGCCGGGTCCGAGCGTGCCGATGAAGACAGCGGAGAAGAGGCAGAGCCCGCCCAGGATCCCCACCGACCGGATCCCGCCGGCCATCCGGGTGAACTCCCGCATCCCCAGTCCGACGAAGAGGTTCCCGACCAGGAAGAAGATGATCGGAACGTCGAAGCTGAAATAGATCACCCCGACCAGGATCAGGATCAGGGGGATGGCCGTCAGTACGCGGGTCCTGGACATTTTACTGCTCTCTTATGCTGTAACTGCCCGAGTCGGACGCTTCGGACCGATCGGACGAATCGGACCCCCTGCCCCACTGCCCACTGCCTACCGCCCACTGCCCAACCCCCCGAACCTCCTCTCCCTCCCCTGATAATCCGAAATCGCCTGCAAAAGCATTCCCTTGTCGAAATCCGGCCAGCACTTCTCGGTCACCCAGAACTCGGTGTAGGAGATCTGCCAGAGGAGGAAGTTGCTGATTCGCATCTCCCCGCTGGTCCGGATCAACAGGTCGGGGTCGGGGAGGTCGGGGGCGTAGAGGTAACGGGAGATCAGCTTCTCGTCGATCGTCTCCGGATCGACCTCTCCTTCCCGGGCGGCTTGGGCGATCCGCCTGACTCCGTCGGCGATCTCGGAACGGCCGCCGTAGTTGAGGGCCAGGGTCAGGGTGAGCCCGGTGTGGCCGGCGGTGGCGGAAACGGTCCTCGCCAGGGCTTTCTGCACGGATACGGGGAATTCCCCGATCCTCCCGATCGCCCGCAGGCGGATGTTGTTCTCCCGCATCAGGGGCAGCTCGCTCTTCAGGTACTCCTTCAGGTAGCGCATCAGCCCCTGGATCTCCCGCTTCGGACGCCGCCAGTTCTCCACCGAGAAGGCGTAGAGGGTCAGGTACTCGAGACCGATCTCGGCGGCGGCGACCGTCACCCTCCGGACCGCTTCCGCCCCCGCCCGGTGCCCTTCGAGGCGGCTCAGCCCCCGGGCCCGGGCCCAGCGGCCGTTGCCGTCCATTATGACGGCGATATGCCGGGGCAGTTGGGGAGTCGGTTGCTTCATTCCAGAGGTTCCGTCCCGAAGGCCGGTCAGGCGGCGCGGAGAGATGAGGTGCCGGCGGACGAGTCCCCCGAAAGGAGTTTCCTTAACAGCGTCCGGGTCAGCTGGAAGGTCTTCAGGTCGGTCCGGGAGGGGATCTCGTACATCACGTCGAGCATAACCCGCTCCAGGATGCTGCGCAGGGCCCGGGCTCCGGTCCCCTTCCGGATCGCTTCCTCGGCCAGGAACTCCAGCGCCCCCCTGGTGTAGTCGAGCTTCACCCCCTCCAGTTCCAGCAGCCGGGTGTACTGCTTGAGCAGGGCGTTCTTCGGCGCGGTCAGGATACTGATCAGGTCCGCCCGGTCGAGATCGTAGAGCGCGGTGGTCACCGGGAGCCGCCCGATGAATTCCGGGATCAGCCCGTACTTGATCAGGTCCTCCGGTTCGGCCCGGGCGAGCAGATCGCCCCGGGTGAGTTCCGCCTGCCCCGAGGCGCCGGCGGACTCGAACCCGATCAGCTTCTTCCCCAGGCGGCGGCGGATCAGGTTCTCCAGGTCCGTGAAGGCCCCGCCGCAGATGAAGAGGATATTGGTGGTGTCGACCTGGATGAATTCCTGGTGGGGATGCTTCCTCCCCCCCTTGGGGGGGACGTTGCAGACCGTCCCCTCGAAGATCTTCAGGAGTGCCTGCTGAACACCCTCCCCGGAGACGTCCCGGGTGATCGAGACGTTCTCGGTCCGCCGGGAGATCTTGTCGATCTCGTCGATGTAGACGATCCCGACCTGGGCCCTCCCGACATCGTAGTCGGCCGCCTGGAGGAGCCGGAGGATGATGTTCTCCACGTCCTCCCCGACGTAGCCGGCCTCGGTGATGGTGGTGGCGTCGGCGATGGCGAAGGGGACGTGGAGGCAGCGGGCCAGGGTCCGGGCCAGCAGGGTCTTGCCCGAGCCGGTGGGGCCGAGCATCAGGATGTTGCTCTTCTCCAGCTCGACCTCGCCCGGCTTCTCCGACTCCCGGATCCGCTTGTAATGATTGTGCACCGCCACCGCCAGGGTCTTCTTGGCCGGGTCCTGTCCGATCACGTAGCCGTCGAGGTATTCCTTGATCTGGCGGGGCGGCGGGGTCCGGGCGGGGAGTGACGGCTTCTTCGGCTTGGGCCGGGGTTTCTTCTCCTCCAGCATCTCGGAACAGAACCGGACGCAGTTCTCGCAGATCAGTCCCTCCCGGCCGGTGATCAACCGCCCGACCCGGTCGGCGGGAAGGCCGCAGAAGGAGCAATGGGGGGGTGGCGGGGCTTGGGTCCGGGGCGGCATCTCCTCACTTCTCCTTTTTCCGGGCGATCACGGCGTCGACCAGGCCGTAATCCTTGGCCTCCTCGGCGCTCATAAAGAAGTCCCGGTCGGCGTCCCGCTCGATCTTTTCCAGGGGCTGGCCGGTATGGACGGACATCAGCTGGTTGAGCTCCTCCCGCAGCCTCAGGATCTCCCGGGCCTGGATGCTGATGTCGGAGGCCGCCCCCTGGGTTCCCCCCCAGGGCTGGTGAATCATTATCCGGGCGTGGGGGAGGGCGAACCTCTTCTTCGCCGCCCCGGCCGCCAGGAGCAGCGCCCCCATACTGCTGGCCTGGCCCACGCAATAGGTGGTGACATCGCAGCGGACGAACTGCATCGTGTCGTAGATCGCCAGCCCGGCCGTCACCGCCCCGCCCGGGGTGTTGATGTAGAGGTTGATGTCCTTGTCCGGGTCCTCCATCTGGAGGTAGAGGAGCTGGGCGACCACCAGGTTGGCCACCGAGTCGTCGATCGGGGTGCCGATGAAGATGATCCGGTCCTTGAGGAGGCGGGAGAATATGTCGTAGGCGCGTTCCATCCGGCCGGTCTGCTCGACGACCATCGGGATGAGCTGTGAACGGGGTGCGGTCATCATCGGTCTCCTTGTTGCTCTTTGATCCGGGCCTGCTCGATCACGAAGTCCATCGCCTTCCGGCGGAGGAGCCGGTCCTGAACAACCGGGATCTGGCCCCGTTCCTCCAGCGCCTCCCGCAGCCGGGCGGGGGGAACCCCTTCCCGGCGGGCCAGACCGGCAATCTCCTCGCCCAGGGCCTTCGGGTCAGGCTCGAGTTTCTCCGCCCGGGCAATCTCCCGGAGGATGAAGATCAGTCTCAGTTCCTTCTCCGCTTCCTCCCGGACGGACGCCGCCAGTTTCTCGTCCGGGCCCGGCTGATCCTCCCCCCCTCCCCCGGGGGGGGGGGGCCCCGGGCCCTCCCCCCCCCCGCCCCCCGCCGCGGGGGGCGCCCGCCCGGGCGGGGGGGGGGGGGGGGCCGCGCGGGCG
>JAXGWO010000048.1:0-17231 GCA_040773245.1 PVC group bacterium | reverse complement strand
TGCGGTGGTTTTTTTTACAAGCCCGTAGGGGTTGGTGGTGGGGGCTATGCCCCGGGCCCTGTTGTAGCGGCGGCAGGGGGCTGGCGTGGGTATCTACCCCCGGGGCGAGACGTTTTTCCGGTGGAAGGGGAAGATCGACCGGGCGGAGGAGTTCCTGCTGATCGCCAAGACCACCCGGGAACTGCTGGACGGGTTGACCGCCACGGTGAAGGAGATCCACGGTTATGAGGTTCCGGAGATCATCGCCCTTCCCCTGGCCGGGGGGAGCGGGGAGTACCTCGACTGGCTGCGCGGCGAGGTCTCCCGGTGAAGGGGAAGGAGTTGCGGGGGGAGGTGGCGGCGGTCTGTATCAGCGACCGGAAGGGAGTGCGGAAGGAGAGCGCCGGGGAAGTCATTCTCCGTCCCGACTGGGGATTGGAGGGGGACGCTCACGCCGGCCGCTGGCACCGGCAGGTCAGTCTCCTGGCGGAGGAGAGCACGGAAAAACTGGCCCGCTCGCTGGGGGAGCCGGCCGCCTTCCGCCCCGGAGACTTTGCCGAGAACCTGCTCACCCGGAGACTGGAGCTCTACACCATCCCGGTCGGGACCCGGCTCCAGGTCGGTGAGGAGGCCGTCCTCGAGGTGACCCAGATCGGGAAGGAGTGCCACACCGGCTGCGCCATCCGCCGCCTGACCGGCGACTGCGTGATGCCCCGGGAGGGGATCTTCGCCAAGGTGATCGCCGGGGGACGGGTGAAGGCCGGCGACCGGATCCGGGTCGAGATTGCTTCCCCCTCTGAAGCCGGATCGCAATGATAGTGGTAGGGTGACGGCACCCGCGATGACAGCGGCGGCGGGGCAATCCCTCAACCGCTGAAGACCTCCGGACGGCCGAAGTCGGGGAGGTAGGATCCGTGGCTCTCCAATTCCTGGACCCAGCCCCGGTGGAACCCCAGCCGCTCCAGTTCCTCCCGAACTTCCCCGTACTCCTCCTCCCGCAAAGGGCGGCCCAGCTCTGGGTGATTCCGAACCGCCGGGGAGGGGTGATACTGCGCCATCAGGGAGACGTGGATGTCGGAGGAGAGCTCTTCGGCGATGAACCGCAGGCAGGCCCGGGAGTTCTCCACCGCTCCCGGGAGGACCAGGTGGCGGACGATCAGGCCGGAGCGGGCCGTCCCGTCGGGGGCGAGGTCGAGCGCGGCCCCTTTCTGACGGAACATCTCCCGCAGCGCCGCCGTCGCCGCTTCGGGGTAGTCGGCCGCCCCCGACCAGCGGCGGGCGAGTTCGGGGTCGAGGTACTTCAGGTCGGGGAGGTAGACGCCGATCTCGCCTTCCAGCCCGGCGATCGTCTCCGCCCGGTCGTAGCAGTTGGTGTTCATCACCATCGCCGGGGTCCTTCCCCGGCGGCGCAGCTCCCGGATGATCCTGAGCATCTGGGGGATCCGGTGGGAGGGGGAGACGAAGCCCACCGACCGCGCCCCCCCGTCGAGAAGCGCCTCGATCTCCGGGATGATCTGCCCGAGGGAATCGAGACCGGCGGATATCGGGCTGCTGTTGCGGCTGATCTGGTAGTTCTGGCAGAAGAGGCACTGGAGGTTGCAGTGGGCGAAGAAGACGTTGCAGATCCCCGCGGTTCCGGAGACCGGCGGCTCCTCCCCCCGGTGGAGGCAGACCGCCGCCACCGCGAACCCGTGGCCGGCGCGGCAGTAACCGGGCCGGTCCGCCGGGCAGGAGCGGGGGCAGATCCGGCAGGTCCGGCCGCGTGTACTGTTCTCTGCTTGCTGTCCCATCCGATTGCCGGGGCACGGTATGCCGTGCCCCGGCCTGAATTGGATTGAAATTTATCCCGGGCTGGTTAGTATAGGGCAATGAGAGCGGTGATTCAACGGGTGAAGACGGCGGCGGTCGAAGCGGAGGGGAGGGAGGTCTCCCGGATCGGCCCGGGGCTCCTGGTCCTGGTCGGGGTGGGGCGGGGGGACGGGGAGCGGGAAGCCGACTGGCTGGCCGGGAAGATCGTCGGGATGCGGATCTTCCCCGACCGGGAGGGGAAGATGAACCTCTCCCTGGGCGAGGCCGGGGGGGAGATCCTGGCCGTCTCCCAGTTCACCCTCTACGGCGACTGCCGGCGGGGACGGAGACCCGGTTTCAGCGCCGCCGCCCCGCCGGAAGAGGGGGAGCGCCTCTACGGGTATTTCTGCCGCCGGCTGGAGGCCCTGGGGTTCCCCCCGGGGAGGGGAATCTTCGGGGCCGAGATGCTGGTCCGGCTGGAGAACGACGGACCGGTGACGATCATCCTGGAGACAAACCGTGACTGATCCCTACTTCCTGAACATCATCGTCCCGGCCTACAACGAGGAGCCCAACATCTCCCAGACCATCCGGACGATTCGGGAGATCCAGGAGCGGGTCCGGATCCCCCACCAGCTGATCGTGGTCAACGACAACTCGACCGACCGGACGAGGGAGATCGTCCGGAAGCTCCAGGAGGAGAGCGACGACCTCGTCCTGGTCAACCGCCGGGGGAACCACGGCCTGGGGAGGTGCATCAACCGGGGATACGAGGAGGTCGAGGGCGGGGTGATCGTGGTGGTGATGGCCGACCTCGCCGACGACGTTGCTGCCATCCCGGCGATGCTGGAGAAGATCAGGGAGGGGTACGACCTGGTCTCGGCCTCCCGCTACATCCCGGGGGGAGAAGGGGAGCACCGGGACCGGGTCAAGCACTTCCTCTCCCGCCTGCTCGGCGGGACCCTGAAACTCCTGGTGGGGCTGCCGACCAACGACGCCACCAACGCCTACAAGATGTACCGGGCGGATATCCTGGACCGGATCGGGATCCTGAGGTCGGACAACTACACCACCGGGTTGGAACTGACCGTGAAGGCCCACCTGGCGGGGTTCAAGATCGCCGAGGTCCCCACAATCTGGCAGGACCGAACTGGGGGGAAGTCCCACTTCAAACTCTTCCAGGTCGGACCGGAGTACTGCCGGTGGTTTCTCTGGGCGGTCTGGCAGCGCCTTCGTTCGGGCCGTCCGCAACCGGGCACCGCGAGGAAAACCGATGATCAATAAACCTTACATCCTGCTCACCAATGACGACGGGATCAACGCCCGCGGTCTTTACGCCCTCTGGCGGGAGATCAGCCGGCTGGGCGAGGCGACCATCGTCGCCCCCGACTCCGAGCGCTCGGCGGTCGGCCACGCCATCACCCTGACCGAACCCCTCCGGGCGAAGAAGGTCTACCGCGACGACACCCTCTTCGGTTACGGGGTCAACGGGACCCCGGCCGACTCGGTGAAGGTGGCTGTCCGGGCCCTGCTCGATCGGACCCCGGACCTGGTCATCTCCGGGATCAACCTGGGGCCGAACACCGGGACCAATGTGCTCTATTCCGGGACCGTCTCCGCCGCCACCGAGGCGGCGATCCTGGGGATCCGGGCGATCGCCGTTTCCCTGGGGACGTTCGTCAACCCCGACTACGGGCCAGCCGCCCGCTTCGCCCGGTGCCTGGCGGAGAAGGTCCTCTCCCGGGAAAACGGTCCCCGGGTCCTGCTCAACGTCAACGTCCCCGCCGTCCCGGAGGGAGAGATCCGGGGGGTGAAGGTCACCCACCAGGGGATCGCCCGGTTCCAGGAGGTTCTGGAAGAACGGCTCGACCCCAAGGGGAGACCCTACTACTGGCTGGGGGGGGAGATGGACGGTCCCCTGGACGACCCCGGTTCCGACCACTCCGCGCTCCTGGAGAATTACATCTCGGTCACCCCGCTCCATTTCAATATGACCGATTACCGCTTCCTCCCGGAGCTGGAGAAATGGGACTTGTCCCTGCCCGGGAGGGAAGATTGAGCCGAAAAATCTTTTCCCCGGCGAAGTTTATGGTTTATAGTGAAGACGGTGATCAGTAATCGGCAATCGGTAATCGGGGGCGGAGCGGGGGGAGGGGATCAAGATTATGAGATATATTCTTAAAATTGTGTTCCTGGCTGTTCTCGTCGTTTCCGGTCCGTCCGCCGTCCCGGCCGAGGAGCCGGCGGTGGAGGAGAAGCCGCCGGACGTCAAGGCCCTGATCGCGAATCTGGGGTCGCCGGAGGCGGCGGTAAAATTACAGGCCCGGGCGCTCCTGGCCGGTATGGGGGAGGAGGCCGGCCCGGCGCTGCTGGCGGCGCTGCCGTCCGCCGGCGACGACGAAGCCGGCGAGCTGGTCGAGCTCCTGGCCTTGATCCGCTACCGGCCGGCGGTGGAGGCGGTGGAAACTATCTGGCAGAAGACCGGTTCCGTACCCCTGAAACTGAAAGCAGCGCAGGCGCTCTGCCGCTTCGACCATAATTACAGCCGTTACCAGGGATATATCCTGAGCCAGGCCCGGTCGGGGAAGGAAGAAGACCGGCTGACGGCGATGCAGCAGCTCGGCTACCTCGGGGACCGGCGGGTGGTCGAGCCCCTGGCCGGCATCTTTAACGATCCCGAGCAGCCGGACCAGATCCGCCAGGCGGCGATCTGGGACCTGGCCCACACCCCGGTCCGGGAGTCGGCCGAGGTGCTGGTCGGGCTGGTCAACGACCCGGAGGTGGACTGGTTCTACAAGGAGATCGTCATCGCCGCCATCCGGCGCCTGGCCGGGCAGGAAGATATGGCCCCGATCGTCAGCGAATTGCTGGAAAGGGCCCAGGGTCTCCCCCGGAGGTAGAATCCACCCGGAGCCCGGCTTCGAGAGGAGAGATGGTCGTGTCCCGCGGACTTTCAGTTTGTCTGATCCCCGAACCTCCGGCTGGGCGGGGGATCGTCCCGCTCATCTTCCTGCTCCTCTTCCCGGCCGGCTGCGGCCGGAAACCGCCGGAAGTTCTCTTCCGTTACCGGTTCCAACCGGGGGAGGAGTATGTTTACCGGGTCACCCTCCGGGGCGAAGGCGAGGTCACGATGGTGATGGGGGCCGGGGCCGAGGATGAAAATCGGACCGTCTTCCCGGTCAGGCTGGAAGGGGGATACCTGATGGTCCTCCGGGTCCGGGAGGTGTCCCCGCAGGGGGAAGCCCGGATCGCCCTCTCCTACCGGGAGTTCGATCTGGCCACGACCAGCGTGATCCAGGAGCGGGAGATGTCGGTCCGCCTAACCGACGACCGGGTCCTGGTCTCGGAGGGGGACCGGGTCATCCAGGAGACCCGCGCCGGGGACGGGGAATTCCCTCTCCGCGGGGTGATCGGAGAAGAGTTTGAACTCCGGGTGGATGAACGGGGAACCATCCGGGAGGCCCGTGTCCCCGCCCCCCCCGAAAAGTTGTTCCCCGCGCTGAGGTTCGAATCCTTCCTGGAACGGATGCAGCCGGAATTCCCCGGCGATCCGGTCCCGATCGGTTCGACCTGGAGCCGGACGATCGCGATCCCGGGGCCGGGCATCCAGAGACACTGGGACCAGGGGGAGAGGTGGGAGGTCCGGCTGGATTCGACTTTCCGCGGTTTCGCCGAACCGGGAGAGGAGACCGCCGTCATTGATTATACCGGGAGCTTCGAGCAGTCGAAACCGGAGGAGGAGCCCGGTTCCGGCCTCCGCGGGTCGTCCCATCACCTGAGCGGAACGACCCGCTTTGACCTTTCGCGGGGGAGGATGATCTCGGGCAGCTCCACCCTGCGGCAGAGCCTGGAAATCCGGATGCCCTTCGAGCAGGTTCTCCGGGGACGCAATATGGATTTTCGCGTGGAGGACACGGTGGAGGTCTCGGTCCAGCTCAGGCAGTAATCAGGGAGGATGCGATGCGCTATCTGCACCGGCACGGTGAGGTGTACCTGTTCCTGGTGGTCCTGGTCTTCGCCGGACTCTGGGGTCTCTCCTGGCTCTTCCCCCCGTTGAGCCTGCCCCAGAAGTCGTTCCTGGCGGTTGCGCTGCTGGCCTGGATCGCCGGGTGCGCCGACTGCCTCTTCCGCTCGGAATTTCCCTTCTTCCGGAAACATTCCCCGGCCATCGGCCTGACGGTCCTGGTTGTTTACGTGGTTATGCTCGGACTGGCCACGGCCGCGGAGATCTTCGACCTGAATTGGTTCTCCTGGCTGTAAGTCAGCCCAGCCGGCGGGAGATAAATTCGACCAGTTGCGCCTGGGCCTCCCGTCCGCTCCCCCGGACCGGGATCGGTTCCCCGAAGTCCATCCGGACCGGAACCCGGGTTGAGATCCGGCCGAAATCCCTCAGCCACCTCCCGGTCCCCCAGGCCCCGGTCCGGAGGGCGACCGGCACCACCTCCACCCCGGCGCGCCGGGCTAGTTTCACCCCCAGGGAGTTGAAGCGGGCGGGATCGAAAGATTCCATCCGGGTGCTCTGGGGGAAGACGACGACCGAGATCCCCGCCCGGAGTCTCTTTTCGCCTTCCCGGAGCACGGTCTCCAGGTCTTCCCGGGGGTTCTCCCGGGAAACGGCGATCGGCCGGCGGCTGGCCAGGACCGGGCCGAAGAACGGGTAGGCGAGGAGCTCCTTCTTGGCCACGAAGGTGACCTCCCGGTGGGGCTGGATGATCCCGGGGAGGACAAAGGTCTCCAGGATGCTCATATGGTTGGCCGCGAAGACGCAGGGCGGCTCCCGCCGGACAAAGTTGCCGGTCCCCTCGATCGTGACCCGCACCCCGACCGATTCCAGCGCCTGCAGGGTTCGCCGGCTGGAGCGGATCCAATCCTCCGAGGAGTAATCCCCGCGCCGGGCCGCCCTCCCGGCGGTGAGGACTATCCGCAGGAGTCTCAGGTAGAAGACCGCGGTCGGAAACCGGCGGGCGATCGGACCGATCGAACGGCCGGTGGTTTGGTAATCTCCCCCCGGCCCGGTCCCGTAACCTTCTTCTCTGGCCGACCAGCCCGTCATCACGCTACTTCCCGGGCGGGTTCGTCCGCCTCCGGCTGACGGCCAGCAGCACGGCCCCGGCGATGACGGCCGGGATGCTCAGGAGCTGTCCCATATTGAGGGGCAGGTCATTTTCAAAGGCGGCCTGGGGTTCCTTGACGAACTCGATCAGGAAGCGGGCGGTGAAGACGGTGAGGAGGAAGAGGCCGATCAGTTCCCCGGGCGGGACCCGGCCGCGCCTTCCGCGGTAGACGAGGAGGAGCAGGAAGAAGACCAGGAGATAGGCGGCGGCCTCGTAGAGCATCGCCGGGTGGCGGGGAACCAGGGGTGTGAAGCCGGACCGGGGGAAGATGAAAGCCCAGGGGAGGTGGCTGGCGGTGCCGATGATCTCCGAGTTGAAGAGATTGCCGATCCGGATCAGAGTTCCGGCCAGGGCGACGGCGATCGCCAGCCGGTCGAGGAGCCAGAGATAGGACTGTCCCGGCCGCGTCCGGGTGTAGAAGTAGAGGGCGATCAGGATCCCGGCCGCCCCGCCGTGGCTGGCCAGGCCGCCCCGCCAGACCAGGATAATCTCCCCCGGCCGGCTGAGGTAATAGCCGGGCTCGTAAAGGAGACAATGGCCGATCCGGGCCCCGATCAGCGCCCCGCCGAGGACGTAGAGCAGCAATGTCCCCAGGTCGTTCTCGGGCACGCCTTCTTCCCGGAAGATCCGCTGGATGATCAGGTAGCCGAGGAGGAAGCCGAGGGCGAAGAGCAGTCCGTACCAGCGGACGGTTGCCGGTCCGAGGCGGATCAGCTCCGGCGCGGCGTTCCAGGAGATGGAAGAGATAATCATTGATGTTCTTTCCGGTCGGTCCGGGAGGAAAATATATGGCCCCGGCCGGGATTGGGCAACCGTTTTTCTGAGCCGGGCCCCGGCGTTTCCGGTTCCGGTTTTTTCTGTTCACAACCCCGGTAGCCGATGTTATGATGCAACCACTCTCAGTCGGTTACCGGGATACGCCTTCCGATGAGCCTGAAAACTGATATCGAGACCCTGGTGGGGGCCCTGGGCAACCCTTCGCCGGAGATCCGTTCCCTGGCGGCGGACGCCCTGGGGGAGATCGGCAACCCGCTGGCCGCGGCCCCGCTCTTGGAACTGATCTCCGCCCCGGAGGCCAGGGTCCGGGCGTCGGCCGCCCGGGCCCTGGGGGAGATCGGCGATCTCCGGGCGGTCGAGCCCGTCATCGCCCTGCTCGATGACGCGGAGCCGGAGGTCCGGCGGGCGGCCGCCGAAGCCCTGGAGCCGCTGGGGGACGAGAAGGCGCTCGCCCCCCTCTGCCGGGCCGCCGCGGACGACGAACCCCCGGTGCGGTCGGCTGCGGCCCTGGCCCTGGGAGCGATCGGCGGGGAGAAGGCGATCGATCCCCTGGTCGACCTCCTGGGCCGGGAGAAGAAGGACGAGGTTCGTTCCAGCGCCGCCGAGGCCCTGGGCCGGACCGGATCCCGGCGGGCGGCGGCGGACCTGGTCAAGAGCCTCCGCGACCCCTCCGTCGCCGTCCGCGCCAGCGCCGCCGCCGCCCTAGGCCGGATCGGGGCGGAGGAAGCGGTGGAACCGCTGGTCGCGAGCCTGAAGGACAAGGAGCCGCAGGTGCGGATCAGCGCCGCCCTGGCCCTCGGCGAGATCCGGGCGGAGCGGGCGGTTGATCCCCTGATCGGCGCCCTTCTGAGCGCGGCGGCCCGCCCGGCGGAGGCCTCCCCCGAGGTGATGGTGGAGACTCCGGCCGAACCGGAACCGCCGGAGGAAGAATTCACGATCGAGGAGGGCGTCCCGCGGGAAGAACCGGCGGAGGGTGAGGAAGCCCCGGAGAGACTCGAGGAGGAGCGGATCCGGGAGCTGGCCTCCTCGATCCTGAGCCGGGTCGGGGGGAAACCGGCGGCCCGCGCCCTCTCCCCGGCCTTCCGGTACGACGAGACCGGGGTCCGGCGGGCCGCCGCCTTCGCCCTGGGCCGGATCGGGGATCCCCGGGCGGTCAAGCCCCTCCTCCAGATCGTCCGGGAGGACGAGTCCGATCTCAAACTCGCCGCCCTGGCCGCGCTCGGAGAACTCAGGGACTCCCGCGCCGTCCGGCCCCTGATCGAAATCTGCCCGGAGCAGGAAGACGCGATCAGGGAGCAGATCGCGAGAACCCTCAACATCCTGGTCGACGAGCGGGCGGTGGAATCGCTGCAGGCCGTTCTCGAAACCGGGGAGCCCCCGGCCCGGGCGCTTGCCCTCTCCCTTCTCGGCCAGGTGAGCTCCGGCCGCTCGGTGACTTCCCTGGTCGCCGCCCTCGACGACGAGGACCGCGGGGTGCGGGTCAACGCCGTCCGGGGACTGGGCCGGATCGGCGATGAGGGGGCGGTCCGGCCCCTGATCCGGATGCTGGGCGACGAGGACCGGCAGGTGCGGGCCGCCGCCGCCGAGGCCCTGGGCCGCCTCGGTTCCCCGGAAGCCCTGGAGCCCCTGGCCGCGGTTCTCGGGGACGGCGAACGGGAAGTCCGGCACCGCGCCGCCGCCGCGCTGGGGATGCTCGCCGACGCCCGGGCCCGGCCGCCGCTGGAGGCCCTGCTGGCCGACGAATCGGTGATGGTCCGGGCGGCGGCGGCGGAGTCCCTGGGTTCGATCGGCAGCCCGGAGGCGATCCCGGCTCTCCTCCCTCCCCTGAAAGAGGACGCCAATGAGGTGCGGGCCGCCGCCGCCCGGGCCCTGGGGAAGATCGGCGGCCGGGAAGCGGTCGGCCCTCTCCTGGAAGCCCTGGCGGATCACCTGCCGACGGTGGTTGAGAACGCGGTGGCATCCCTGACCGCGATCGGCGACCGGGCGGCCCTCAAGGCCCTGATCCGCCTGATGCCCGCGGCTCCCCGGGGGGTCCGCCGCCGGATCCTGGAGGGGTTCAAGCGTTTCGCCGATCCTTCGACCCGGCCGATCCTCCTCGACACCCTCCGGGAAGGCGCCCTGGAGGAGAGGGTCGGGTCGGCCGAGGCTCTGGGCGCGGTGGGGGAGCGCGAAGATATCGGGGCGCTCTCCGAGGCGCTCGGCTACGACGCGGGAGAAGTCCGGGCGGCGTCCGCCCTCGCCCTGGGGAAGATCGGCGGGGTGGGGGTGGTCGATGAACTGACCGGGGCGCTCCGCGATCGGGACCGGGAAGTCCGCCGGGCAGCGGTTCTCGCCCTCGGGGCGGTGAAGGACGACCGGGCGCTCGACGCCCAGATCCAGGCGGTCGGGGACCCGGAGGCGGTGGTGCGGGCGGCGGCGGTTTACTCGCTGGGGGAGACCGGGAACCGCCGGGCGGTGGAGACGGTGATCGCCGCCTTCTGGGACGAGAACGAGGAGGTGACCCGGGCGGCCGCCCGGGCCCTGGAGAAACTGGTGGACGAGAAGCTGATCGACCGGCTGATGGAAATTATGCAGGATCCCAACGGGCAGGTCCGCAAGCTCACCGCCAAGCTTCTGGTCTCCTTCAAGAACCGCCGGGTGATCGATACCCTGATCGCCGCCCTGAGCGATCCCGAGGGGGCCGTCCGGGCCAACGCCGCCCAGACCCTGGGGAAGATGGGGGCCCGGGAGGCGGTCCCGGGTTTGCTGGGTCTCCTGGAAGATCCGGAAGCACCGGCCCGCCGGGCGGCCATCGAAGCCCTGGGCCGGCTCGGGGACGAGCGGGCCGTCGAACCCCTGCTGGAGGCTCTCCGGCATCCCAACCGGGGGGTGCGGAGCCGGGCGGCGACCGCGCTGGGGATGCTCGGCGACCGGCGGGCCCTGAAACCCCTGGCCGAGGCGCTGGCGGACCCGGAGAGCTGGGTGAGGCGGGCCGCGGTTGACGCCCTGGGCCGCCTCGGCGGGGAAGACGCGGCCCTGCCGCTGATCCGGGCCCTGCGGGACAGTTCCTCCGCGGTCCGGGGGACGGCCGCCACGATGCTGGGCCGGATCGGCGAGGAACGGGCGGTGGTTCTCCTGATCGAGGAACTGGCGCGGGGCGATCCCGCCGGCCGGCGGGCTGCCGCCGACGCCCTGGGCCGGGTCGCGGATGAATCCGCGGCCGGGCCCCTGGTCAAAGCCCTGGCGGACCCGGAGATCTGGGTCCGCCGGGCGTCGGCCCGGGCGCTGGCGAGGATGAAGCCGGCCGCGGTGGTGCCTTTGATCCTGAAGTCCCTGAAAGAGGACAAGGAGTTCGACCGGGAGATCGCCGTCCGGGCCCTGGAGGAGGTTGTCGACCGGGGCGCGGCCGGGTGCCTGCTGGCGGCCCTGGCGGACGGGGAAGCGGAGATCAGGAAGATCGCGGCCCAGCTCCTGTTCCGCCTCCGCGATCCCCGGGCGATCGAACCCCTGATCGCCCTGCTTGGGGACGGGGACCGGGAAGTCCGGGCCCCGGCCGTCCGGGCCCTGGGAGAGATCGGGGACGACCAGGCGGCCGAGCCCCTGATCGAGACCCTCTCCGATCCGGCGTCGGAAGTCCGGGCGGAGGCGGTTCGCGCGTTGGGGAAGATCGGCGGGAGCCGGGCCCTGGATAACCTGATCGGGATGCTGGGGGACGACCGGCTCGATGTCCGGCTGGCGGCGATCGCCGCCCTGGAGATGATCGGGTCCCGCCGGGGGGTTGACCCGCTGCTGGAGGCGCTGAAGGATCCGGACCGGGAGATCCGGCGGGCCGCCGCCGACGCCCTGGGCCGGATCGGGGACCGCCGGGTGGTCAGGCCCCTGATCGAGTCCCTGCGGGACGAGGAACCCTGGGTCCGCCGGGCGGCGGCGGAATCGCTGGGCCGGCTGCGTCAGCCGGGGGCCGCCGGTCCGCTGCTCGAGGCCCTGAAGGACGAATCGGAGCTGGTCAGGCCGGCGGCCGCCTCCGCCCTGGCCCGGCTCCCGGACCAGCGGGCTTCCGCTCCCCTGGTGGAGGCCCTCCGGGATCCCGCCGAAGCGGTGCGGGCGGCGGCCGCCGACGCCCTGGGCCGGTTCGGGGACGTCTCGGTTCTCCCCGCGCTGGCCCGGGCCCTGCGGGACCCCGGCGAGACGGTGCGGGTGAGCGCGGTTATGGCCCTGGGCGAGCTGGAGTCCAAGGACGCCGTGGGCCCCCTGATCGAGGTGCTGGGGGACGCCGGCGCCTCGGTCCGGAACAGCGCGGCCCTGGTCCTGGGCCGACTGGGCGACCGCCGGGCGGGGAGGGCGCTGATCGGGCTGCTCGGGGACCGGGAGAGCGGGGTCCGGGCCACCGCGGCCGCGGTCCTGGGCCGGCTGGCCGATCCGGACGCCCTGGAGCCGCTGATCGCCTCCGCCGCCGACGGCGATCCCTGGGTCCGCCGGTCGGCCGCCGCCGCCCTGGGACGGCTGAAAGACAGCCGGGCGGCCCGGCCCCTGCTCGATCTCCTGTTCGATCAGGATTCGGGGGTGCGGGTCCAGGCCGCCCTGGCCCTGGGCGAGACGGGAGACGGCTCGGCGGTGGAACCGTTGATGCTCGCCCTCAAGGAAGACGAGACGGCGGTCCGGGCCCGGGCGGCGGCTTCCCTCGGGAAGCTGGGCGATGCGCAGGCGCTGGAGCACCTGGTCGAAGCCTTGCGGGACCGGAATTCCGGGGTCCGGAAAGCTGTGGCGGAGGCCCTGGGCGCGCTGGGAGAGCCGGGAGCGGAAGAACCGCTCCGGGCCCTGCTTGGCGACGAAAACGAATCGGTCCGGTCGGCGGCCGAGGAGGCGCTCAGGAAGATCAGGCTTGGCCAGCTTCCGCCCGGGACCGGGGGCCGGTGATCGGTAAGCAGTGGGCAGTACCCAACTCAGGTGCCGGGGAAAATTTTTGCGACCGGGAGGTTGATTATGGCCGCCAGGCTCAAGGGTGTCGTTTTCGACAATGACAACACGATCGCCAAGATCTATCCCAACCCGAAGATCTACTGGCGGGACGTGTTCCTCAAGGTGGTGGAGGAGTGCGGCGGCCGGGTCCCCGAGGGGAAAGAAGACGAGTATATGCTCGCCTATTACACCGGCAAGGGATTCATCGAGAAACTGGAGACGATCGGGCTCCAGACCAGCTGGGACGCGTTCCAGAGGGTGAAGGGAGCGGTGGACGAGCGGGAACGGGTGGCCTACACCCGGGCCGGAAAAGCCGGGCTCTTCCCCGACGCGGTCGAGATCTTCAATTACCTCGACCGGGCGGGGATCAAGTTCGCGGTGGCCACCTTCACCACCAAGAACGTGGTGATGGAGGCTTTCCTCCAGAAGCCCGGAGTTCCCCGGCCCCGGGGTTTCTTCGACTGGAACGATTCCCTCCGGCTGAAACTGGAGAAGCCGAACCCCCGGATCGCCGAGATCGTTCTCGCCCAGCTCGGCCTGGAGGCGGAAGAGACCGCGATGGTCGGCGACCGCCTGACCGACGTGATGATGGGCAACCTGGCCGGGATGACCACGTTCCTGGTCAAGCGGGCCGATGAAGACGGGCCGGAGCTGGTGGCGAACCTGGAGAAGGAGATCGAGGAGGCCCGGTTCGACCCGGAGTCGCACATCAAGGTCCCCGACTACCAGGTTACCAGCCTGACCGAGATCATCCCGATCCTGGAAGGCAAGTGAGGGGCAGAATTCCGAAGACAGAATTCAGAATCCAGGAGCCGGGACCAGGCGGAAGCGCCAGGGTTTGTCCAACCCCTTCCGGATCCCGATCCGGGGACCGGCGGCGACCGTTTCCCCGGACTTCCTCTTTCCCCTGGTGATATAGAGCTCTTCCCCCCGGGTCAGGTCCCAGCCGTTCAGTTGTCGGGTGATTTCCAGGGCCCGGGTTATCTTGCCCGGTCCGTTCAGCAGTCCGCCCGGTTCGTTCCGTTCCTGGTTTCGCAGCATCAGGTCCAGGCCCTCCCGGGGTTCCAGGCCGCGGATCAGAACCGCCCCCGCCGTCCCGTCCCGCTCCGTGACCACGTTGAGCAGATGGTACATCCCGTAGCAGAAATAGACATAAGCCCTCCCGGGGGGGCCGAACATAATCAGCGAGCGCGGGGTCGGACCTCTCCCGGCGTGGGAAGCCGGGTCGCCGGGCCCGGTGTAGGCCTCGGTCTCCACGATCCGCCCGGCCATCCTCCGGCCTCCGGCCTCCCGGACCAGGATCTTCCCCAGGAGCTCCCGGGCCACACGGACCGTATCGCGGCGGTAGAAATCGCTATCGAGGATCGACAAGCTGTTCATAACTTTTCAAATACCGCCAGCATCTCCAGGTGGGGGGTGTGGGGGAAGAAGTCGAAGGGCTGGAGGGTCGCCGGCCGGTAGAGTTCGGCCAGGAGCCCGGCCTGGGGGAAGAAGGTTTCGGGGTTGCAGGAGGAATAGACGATCCGGGCGGGCCCCAGTTCCAGCAGTCTCCGGGCGATTTTCTTGCTGATCCCGGAGCGGGGGGGGTTGACGATCACCAGGTCGAACCGCCCCGGCCACTGGTGACGATTCTCGGCCAGTACGGTCGAGGCCTTGCCTTCCCGGAACGAAAGGTTGTCCTTCCGGTTCCGCCGGGCGTTGAAGCGGGCGTTTTCCACCGCCTCCGGGTCGAGCTCGATGCCGAGGATCGATTCCGCTTCCCCCGCCAGGACCAGGCCGATCGCCCCGCTCCCGGAGAAGACGTCGAGGATCTTCTCCCGCCCCCCCAGCCCGAGAATTTCTTTCAGCTTCCGGTAGAATACCTCCATCATCTCCGGGTTGACCTGGAAGAATGAGAAAGGAGAAAGCCGGAAGGTCACGCCGGCGATCCGCTCCTCCAGGAAAGCTTCCCCCCGGAGGGTCTCCCAGCTTTGGGGGACCACGGCGTTGGCGAGGCTGTCGTTGACGGTATGGATGGCGGAAACGATCCGGTCTCCCCCCGACGACCCGTCGAGGGCGGAAAGGAAAGCCTCCCGGTCCGGCTCCCCGGCGGAGGTGGTGACCAGGTTGACCAGCAGCTCCCCGGCCGACTTGCTCTCCCGGATCACCAGGTTCCGCCAGAACCCCCGGTGGCGGTAGGGATCATAGGCGTCCAGTCCGCTGCCGCGGGCGAATTCGACAACCGCTCCGACGATGCTTCCGGTTCCGGGGGGAGAGATCAGGCACTCCCGCAGCTGGAAGAGCGATCGCTTCTGCCCCCGCCGGTGAAGGCCGCAGATCACCTCGCCGTCCGCTTCGCCGAATGTGAATTCCATCTTGTTCCGGTAGCGGAAGATCCTCGGGGAGGGGACGATCGGCAGGATCCCGGTCGCCAGTCCGGCCTCGTCCCGCAGCGCCCGGCAGCGGGCTTCCTTCTCCCGGAGCTGGGCTTCGTAGGGGAGATCCTGGAACCGGCAGCCGCCGCATTCCCCGAAATGGCGGCAGATGGGGGTCGGATTGTTCATCGTCGGAGTCGGGAGAGATTTATTGACCGGCGGACGGTTTCGCCTTAGTATCCTAACCTCGCTGGCCGATGATGTCCAGAGGGCTGAATGGTGGGGCGGAGAATTTATTTTTCCACAAGAGCAGTTTAATGACCGGGGATAGATATTCATTCTCGTCCTCGTACTCGGGCCTGACCGGGCTTGAGTGGTCGAGTACGAGGACGAGTACGAGGTACGAGTAAGGGCGCTATACCATTATGATCCGGGGAGGATAAGGAGATGAGCGAGAAGGAAAAACCGAGGACGATGGCCCGGCCGGCGGGGAAGGAAGCGCCGGAAGCTCAGGAAGCCGAAGCGGAGGCGGTCCGTAAGGCCCCGATCGACAACCTGACCGAGATGGTGGACCAGACCGCCGGCAATATCTCCTTCTTGAAGAAGAAGCAGGAGGAATTGGCCCGGCGGAAGGCCGAGCTGGAGGAACTGAAGCGGCAGCGCCAGGAGCTGGAGGTCCTGAAGCGGGAGGCCCTGTCCAACCTGGAGCGGGGGATCGCCATCCTCGACAAGGAGGAGAGCGAGCTGACCCGGACCAACACGATGGTCAGGGCCACCCGGGAGGAGTTCGAGAAGATCATCGCCGAGGTCCGGGGGATCCGGGAGGAGACCTGGGCCGAAGAGGATTTGAAGGGGGAGCTGAACCGGGCGCTGGCCGTGGTCGCCAAGGCCAAGCGGGAGTACACCGCGGCCCGGGGCAAGGTGGACGCTCTCAGCACCCGGGGCCTGGAGGAGGGGAGAGCTCCGGCCGGGGGAACGGTCATCCCTGCCCCGGCGCCCGCCGCCGATCCCGGGGACCTTTTCCGGAAAGGCTTTCTCTTTTTCCTCCCGGCCGCCCTGCTGGCCCTGCTGGTCGCGATTCTCGTCCGCCTCCTGGCGCTCCTGACCTGAACCGGTTCATTCAGCGGTAATCGCGGGTTATATGATGCGCATCGGGAGGAAAAGCTACCTGGAGTTCCGGATCGCGGAAGTGGATCGGGAGCTGAAGGCGGTCTCCCGGGAGATCCGGATCCGGGAGAGGATCGAACGGAAGCAGCGGCGGCTGGCCGGGTACGGGCGGCTCTCCCGGAGGGGGGTGGAGGGGCGGGAGGGGGAGTCGGCGGCCGCCGATAGCCGGCGGCTGGCCAGTTTCCTGGGCGCCGGGTCCGTTCAGACCATCGACCACCCGAAGTTCCACAGCGACCTGGTCCGACGGAGACGGCTGCTGATCGGAGCCGGGGTGATCGCCCTGCTGGCGGCCGCCTGGATAATCTGGGGAATGGTCTTTTAACCTGCCCGGTCCGGGGCCGGCTCCCAGCGGGCTTCCTGCCAGCGGCCGTCCGGGTGGTAGTAACCGTCAATCCAGACGTATCCTTCCTTCCGGGGGACCCGCCAGTATCCGGGGACCCACCGCCGCCGGTCCCAGTACCCGGGTACCCACCGGAGGGGCTCCTCCCGGACCTCGAAGGAGTTCATCAGTTCCCAGGAACCGGCCAGGTAGTCGCCGGGCCGTTCCTGGGAGGTGATCCGGATGTAACCGTAGCGGGAGGCCGGTCCCCAATAGCCGGGGTAGGAGACCCTCTCTTCCCAGGTTTCCCGGCGGAGGGGTTCCCAGTAACCGCCGTGCCAGCGGCCGGCCTCGTCCCGGGCGGCCGGGACCCAGCGATAGCCCGTCCGGAAGCGGGGACGCCAGAACCCGGCGACCGTCACCGTCTCGCTGATCTTCAGGTCCGGCTCCCGGACCAGGTGCCGCTCCCGCCTCTGGCCGGGGCTGGCGGCCCGGGTATAGCCGGTTCGGGCGGCGGCGGGGCGCGCGAACAGGCAGAGCGCGGCGGGGAGAGAGATCGAGATGAAGATGAGCTTTCTCATAAGTTTACGCCTCCCGGAGGAAGATACCTCTGGCGGTGCTGACTTCTCGATGGGAAACATACCATCCCGCCGTGGCCTTACCAAGCGAAAAGTTAACCCCCCTGGTCCGCCGGCCATAATGATTGGCATTGGGCGGGGCTTGATTTATCCTGGCGGAGATGAAAGATAACATCCGGCAAGAACCGGCGACGGATGGGGGGGGAGGGGGGAGGGA
>JAXGWO010000047.1:0-20239 GCA_040773245.1 PVC group bacterium | reverse complement strand
TGACCCGGGCCTACTTCGGCGGCGGGTTCGATATGCACCACCCGGGGGACTACGACGGTGACGGGACCTGGGAACCGGCGATCTTCCGGGCTTCCTCCGGCCTCTGGGCCGTCCGGGGGGTGACCCGGGCCTACTTCGGGGGAACGGCCGACATCCCCGCCCCGGGCTACTACCTCGGGGACGGGTCCAAGTCGATCGGGGTCTTCCGGATGGATGCCGGGCTCTGGGCCGTGCGGGGGCTGACCCGCCTCTACTTCGGCGGGCGGGACGATATACCGGTCCCCGGCGATTACGACGGTGACGGGACCTGGTCCCCGGCGGTCTTCCGGGAAAGCTCGGGGCTCTGGGTGGTGAGAGGACTGACCCGGGCCTACTTCGGCTCCTACGGGGATATGCCGCTCCCGGCCGTCTACGGGGGGGATGGTACCGACCAAATCGGACTCTTCCGCTTCTCCTCCGGGCTCTGGGCCGTCAAGGGGATAACCCGGGCGTATTTCGGTTCCCAGGGCGATTCCGCGGTCACCCGGTAAGACCGCCCGGGTGCGGGCCGCGGCATAAGACCCCGCCGGCTGATCCCTCCCCCCAACCCCCTCCCCGCGGGGAGGGGGGAACGGTGTTTCGGAGCCCGACGGTTCAGCCCGGGAACTCCCGCTCCGGCCGGATAAACCGGCCGGGGACGGCCCGCGAGTACAAAACCCCGCCGTCACCAGTCAATTACGCGATGGTGCCGATGCTCAGGTCCAATTACACATTCCAAATTACATTCCAAATTACGTTGACGAGGGCGGCCGGAATGGTAGAATAACCCCAACCCGAAAGAATGGTGCGTCGATGACTGTCCTTTGGAGGTTCTCATAGTGCTGTTTCGATCCGTTCCGGAGAAGGCTTCCGGGGCGAATTTTTGCTTACAGGGCACGCCGTGGCCGCCCGGAAACGGGGAAACCCGGCGAAGAATCAGGAGGCAGCGAATGAGAAAGCTCGGCCTGGCGGCGGCGATCGCGATGGTATGGGCGGGGGCGGGGGCGCTGGCCGCCGACTTCAGCGGTGACGGGACGGGCGACGTGGCGATCTTCCGGGAGGCCTCCGGGCTCTGGGCGGTGCGGGGGGTGACCCGGGTTTACTTCGGGACGGCGGGGGACCTCCCCGTCCCCGGGGACTTCAGCGGGGACCGGGCCGACCGGCCGGCGGTCTTCCGGGGATCGAGCGGGCTCTGGGCGGTGCGGGGCCTGACCCGGACCTACTTCGGGGAGACCGGCGATGAGCCGAGGCCGGGCGACTACACCGGGGACGGGACCTCGAGCTTCGCGATCTTCCGCCCCTCCCGGGGGCTCTGGGCGGTGAAGGGGGTGACCCGAGCCTATTTCGGTTCCGCCGACGACGAGGCCCTGGGGGCTGGTCCGGTCAGGGACCCGCTGCGGGAGATCGATGATTCCGCGACCGCCCAGGCGGCGGGCTTCTACGCGGCCTTCAACCTGCAGAGCGTCCAGCCCGGCCTCGCCAGCGAAAACATCCGCGGCGGGGTGACGATCTTCGGGGTGGCGGGAGACCCCGACGTGGCGGACACCGGCTCCGGCGACGCGGCGGCGGACGAGATCCGGCAGGGGAGGAAGGCCTGGGTGGCCGGAACCGAGATTACCGGGACGCTGCCCGACCGGACGATCAACGCCGAGCAACCGAATCAGCTCGAGGGGATCTACGCCGCCTTCAACCTCCAGTCGGAGGACGGGGACCTGGCGGCGGGAAACATCAGGAAGGACGAGGTCGTTTATGGTATAGTGGGGACTTACAACGGGCCCGGCCTGCCCCGGACCGGGCAGACGTTCAGCTACCACGACTACGACGACGGCTACTACCTGGAAGGGGCGGATTTCGCCTACCAGACCCTGGACCCGGCCGCCAACGGCGAGATCGTCGCCGTGGACAATGTCACCGGCCTGATGTGGGCCGCGGACGGCGAGGAAGCCGGATGCAACTTCGGGGCCCAGACGACCTGGGAGGAGGCGCTCGACTGGGCGGTCGGCCTGACCTTCGCCGGCTACTCCGACTGGCAGCTCCCCAACCTGCGCCAACTGGAATCGCTAGTCGACGCCGGCCGGGACAACCCCGCGATCGACGAAACCTATTTCCCGCTCACCCGGGTGGATCATTACTGGACCGGCACCACCTTCAACAACCAGACCGGGAATGCCTGGACGGTATCGTTTTTTATGGGTGATAATATCGGCAGGGCAAAGGTCAACCTGAGCTACGTCCGCCCGGTCCGCACGATAGAATCATTGCCGGGAGATTGAATTGATATGAAGAAATCATCGGTCAGCAAGGTCAAGGCCATCCTGGAGCGCGACCGCGGGGCGATGGTCGAATTCCTCCGGGAGATCATCGCCCTGCCCAGCCCGAGCGGCGAGGAAGGCCGGGCCGCCGCGCGGGCAGTGGAGGAGATGAAGAGTCTCGGCTTCGACCGGGCCTTCGTCGACGGAATCGGCAACGCCGTGGGCGTGATCGGTTCCGGCCGACCGGCGATCCTCTTCGACGCCCACCTCGACACCGTCTCCATCCGGGAGCGGGAGCGCTGGGAGTTCGACCCCTACCTCGGCCGGTTCGACGGCGAGCGGGTTTACGGCCGGGGGGCCGCCGAGAACAAGGGGGCGCTGGCCGCCATCATCTACGGGGTCCGGGCGATGCGGGAAGCCGGGATCCTGCCCGGCACGGTCTACGTCACCGGCACCGCCTTCGAGGAGGACTGCGACGGGCTGGGGCTGTGGTACGCGCTGGCCCGGACCGGCCTGGAGCCCGACGCCGTGGTGATCGGCAAGTTCAGCGAGCTGAAGATTATGCGCGGCCAGCGGGGACGGATGGAGATCACGATCACCGTCCCCGGGCGGACCTGCCACGCCTCGACCCCCGAGCAGGGGGCGAACGCGATCTACGCCGCCCTGCCCCTGCTGGCGGGGATCGAGAAGCTCAACCGGAGGCTGAAGAAGGACCGGTTCCTGGGCAAGGGCACCGTGGCGGCGACCCAGGTGACGGTCAAGAGCCCGGGTTTCAACCGCCTGCCCGAGGAACTGACCGTCTCGGTCGACCGGAGGCTGACGGCCGGCGAGGACCGGGAGCTGGCCCTCGCCCAGCTCGCGGCGCTGCCCGGGGCGGCAGGGACGGCCATCGCCGTGCGCACCTACGAGAAACCTGCCTCCACCGGGCTGGTGGAGAGGGTGGAGAAGTACTTCCCCGGCTGGTCGGTTCCCGCCGGCGCCCGGGTGATCCGGGCGGCGGCCGGCGCCTTCCGGGCGGCGACCGGCCGGAGACCGGTGATCGACCGGTGGACGGTCAGCTCTAACGGGGTCGCCTCCGGCGGCTTGCTCGGCATCCCCACGGTGGGTTTCGGACCGGGCGAGGCCCGGTACATCCACGGCTACGAGGACCGGGTGGCGGTCGCCGACCTGCTGACGGCGGCGGCGGTCTACGCCCTCTACCCCTCCGCCTGGGCGCGGCTCCGTCCCGCCGGAAACGGCTCCAATAGGCCCTGAACAACGTTCACCCACAGGAGAAGACAGTGAAGACTAATCCCACCGCCGTTTCGATCCTTTCCGCCGTTCTGGTATTCCTCGCCGCCACCGGGCCGGCCCGGCCCCAGCCGGCCTGGACGGGCTTCACCTATACCGACTGGAACCCGGGGACCGCCCCGGCGATGCAAGGCTGGGATTACGATAGCCGCCTCTACGAGTGCCGGGCGGCCTGGGACGGCGAACGCTTCGCCGCCATCCTCTCCTACGAAGCGGAAGAGGTCTCCCCCGCCGATTACCGATTCGCCTTCTCGACCGACGGCCGGAACTGGACCACGGGCACCGAGACGGAGACGATCGGCATCCCCCGGACCTGGTCGGTCTCCCACCACGCCCTGGCCGGCGATCCCGACGGTTTCCCCCCGACGGATGTGATGTGGACCGACCAGAGCCAGAACGTCAGGTTCAAGATGTGGTACTGCCATTCCGGTTATTTTTACGATTTCCGCTACGCCGAGTCCACCGACGGCCGGCATTGGGAGGCGGCCCTGGCGCCCGACTATTGTCCCCCGACCTATAAAGCCTACGACTGGGATCCCCCGACCGCCGCCAATACGACCAGGATAATGATCAAGCCGGATGTCCTCTACCGGGCCAACGGTTCGTCGGCGCTGGACCTCTCCGATCCGATGAACAACCGCTACATCTTCTATTCCAACGCGAGCACTATCGATACCTCCGGGGGATCGGGTTTCTTCGAGATGTACGTCTCCAGCAACGGGCTCGACTGGAAACTCTACGCCTGGGACAGTCAGTGCCAGGCCCAGTGGGAAGCCTGGACCGATGGACCGGCGGAGGTCAGCAAGCTGATCACCTTCACGGGAGGACTGACCTCGACCTTGAACTACGTGGACGCGGTCGAGGAGGTCTACGTCAACGGCGAGCGGCAGGGCTTTATGCTCTGGGTGGACCGCTACACCACCAACCCCTCGATCCAATCCTACTATTCCACCAACGGCTTCGACTGGATCTCCCGGGAGGCGCCCATCAACACTATCGGCAACGTCAACACCAGCGACATCACCAACTGGAATTACCAGCGCAACTACGGCCTCGACGCGGTGAGGCTGGGCGAGAGCTACTTCCTGACCCGGGGCGGAAGGGCGGGCGGCGTGTATTACAACACCGGGGCGGCGATCGTGAAGGGGAGGATGTCGGCCGAGGTGGCCACGCCCCCCAGCCCCTCAGGGGGCGAGATCGCCGTCAACTACCTCCTCTACCACTGGAACGGGGAGGTCTGCCCCGCGGCGGCCTTCACCTTCAGCACCGACGGGACGAACTTTATCGCCGCGACAATGGGGACGGGGGGTGACGGAACCGCCGACCTGGCGACCGGGATCGGCGGTTACCCCCACAACTTCGTCTGGAACTCCGCCGCCGACCTGCCGGACGGCGCGACCGGGGTATATTTCCGGGTCGAGCCGGAACCTCTCGAGGGAGGTTCCTACGGCACCACCGATCCCTTCGAGGTCGAGCAGGCCGCCGCCTCCTCCCCCACGCCCACTCCGAGCCCGACCGCGACACCTGCTCCCACGCTCACCCCCACCCCCACCGCCACCTCTTCTCCCCCGCCGACCGCGACCCCCACACCCGTGCCGACGGAGACCCCCACACCCCGGGCGACCCGGACGCCGGTGCCCAGCCCGACCGCCATCATCATCCGGTGCTTCGACGTATCGGGGAAGGTCACCGTCCGGGATACCTCCGCCCCCCTGGCCGGGGCCCAGGTGCGGGCCTACCTCCCCGACGGGGTCTCCACGATCGCGGTGACCGATGAAGCGGGGGATTACCGGGTGAACATCTGCACCCATTTCCCCGACGGACTGGTCCAGGCGGGGGCCCGGAAGCGGGAGTACCTGCCGATGAAAGGGGAGAAGGACTACGCGGGGTGGGGAGAGGTGACCGGACTCGAGATCGCGCTCGGCCCGGCCTCGTTCCACCCGGAGATCGTCTCCGGCGACTTTAACGGCGACGGCCGCGCCGACCTGGCCGTCTTCCGTCCGGATGTCGGGCTCTGGGCGGTCCGGGGGGTCACCCGCGCCTACTTCGGCAACCGGTACGACGACCCGGCGCCGGCGGATTACAACGGCGACGGGACCGCCGAGGTGGCCGTCTTCCGGGGCAGCACCGGCCTCTGGGCGGTCCGCGGAGCGACCCGGCGGTATTTCGGCCTGATCTACGACCAGCCGGCGCCCGGAGATTACGACGGGACCGGGACCAACGGCTTCGCGGTCTTCCGCGGTCCCCGGAACCTCTGGCTGACGGCCGGCGGGGGACGCTGGTATTTCGGCGCCCCCTACGACCAGGCCGTGCCGGGGGATTACTCCGGCGACGGCCGGACCGCCGCCGCCGTCTTCCGCGGCGCCTCCGGGCTCTGGGCGATCCGTTCCCTGACCCGGTTCTATTTCGGGACGGCCGGAGACCGGATCGTCCCCGGGGACTATGAGGGCTGGGGGAACCGGCGGGCCGGGATCTTCCGCGCGGCCACCGGCCTCTGGACGGTCCGGGGAACCACCCGGCTGTACTACGGACGGAGCGGCGACCAACCCGTCCCGGCGGATTACCGCGGCGACGGGCGGGACAGCTACGGGATCTTCCGGGAATCGGAGGGGTACTGGGCGATCCGGGAGGTCACCCGGGCCCGCTTCGGTAAGGCCGGTGATCTCCCGCTGACCCGGTAGGAGACAACGATGAAGTGCAGAATGCTGATCACGGCCGTCCTGTTCCTGGCCGGGGCCGCCGCCCCCGTCGCGGCCCCCGGGCAGTGCCACACCTATTACTTCGCCGGCTGGGACGGATACACCGGCGCCAACCTGGCCATCTCCGGGGGCCTGCTCTCCCTGGAGCGGACCCGGGAGATCGGGGAGGAGTGGGAGGACGTCTCGCTGCCCGGCGCGCCGGCCACCGGCATCTACGACCTGGTGCAGTTCACCGATGGCAACCTTTACGCGGCCGGCGAGAACCTCAACGGTCCGGTGATCTGGAGGTCGACCGACGGGATCGGCTGGGCCCCGGTCACCCTGCTCGTCCCCGGCGTCCGCCGGGCCCAGAAGGCCAGCCGCCTGGCCGTCTCCGTCGACGGGAGCCGGCTCTACGCCGCCACCCGCGACACCACCATCCACTGGCCCGAGCCCGGCATCTCCGCCGTCTGGCGCAGTTCGGACGGCCTCGCCTGGGAGGTGATGACGGGACTGCCGGACGCCGGCGGCTGCACCAGCGTGGTCGAGACGGCGGACGGGAAGCTCGTCGCCGCCACCAAGGACAGCGGGACCGTCTGGTGCTGCCCCGACCCGGAGGGCGCCCCGGAGCACTGGATCGCCGCCTGGACCACCGCCTCGGCGGCCGTCGGGGGTGTTCTCCCCCAGCCCAACTACCCCGCCTACCCGCCCCCCTACGACACCCCCTGCGCCTACCTGATGAACAATTACGGCGAACACTGCGCCGGGATGCCCTACGACGCCTACCCGGTGCCCTTCCGTCCCGACCGGACCCAGGGGCTCTTCCGGGCGAGCGACGGGTGGATCTACCTCTCCACCAGCTCCGCCGACGCCAGCCGGTGGGCGGGGGGCAAGTCGGTCCGCGGTTTCGGGCACATCTATACCTCCACCGACGGGCTGAACTGGTTCGACGGCGGCTCCTTCGAGCCGCCCCCGGCCGATTCGGAAGAGTACTACTACACCGTCGGGACCTTCAGCGAGCTGACCCACTTTAACGGCACCCCGCCCGCCGACAACCCCCCCCAACACCAAACCTTCCCGACCTGGATCGACAACTTCCACCAGGACGCCGAGGGCAACGTTTACGCCGGCTCGACCAACGCCGAGCCGGTCCGCTCCTTCATCCTCGACCCCCGCCGGGACGCGGTCATCTACCGGCTGGAGAAGGGCGCCTCCCCGGAGAGCAACCGGTGGGTGGCGCTGGGCAACCTCTCCGCCCGGCCGAAGAGCCCCTGCGCCACCGACTCCTACACCAGCTACAACGCCGTCTTCGGCCACGACCTCGCCAGCGAACCCCTGACCGGCCGCCTCTGGGCGGCGACCAGTATGCTGGGCCAGGTCCACCGCTCCGACGACGGCGGCGCCAGCTTCGCCTGGTGGACCTCGCCCCGCCAGGCGGTCAACGGCCTCCCCGCGACCGGCGACTTCACCTCGCTGCTGATCACCTGCGGCTCCTGCCTCTACGCCGGCTACACCGCCAACGGCGAGATCTACGCCTCCCGCTCCCGCTTTTCGGCTAACGGCTGGATCGAGGACACGGTCGGCTGGGGATACCCCGGCCCCCTGGCCGCCTTCGGGGAGATCCCGGGGGAGACCAGCTACGGGACAATCACCTACCAGGTCGCCGACGGCCCCGGCTCCTTCCGCTGGTGGGACGGGGGCAGCTGGGCCGCGGCGACCGGGCCCGGCCAGAGCAACCCGGCCGCCGAGATCGACGCCCATATCGGCGATTTCCCCGAGCCGGGGACCTTCTACTTCCGGGCCTACTTCAACAGCCAGAGCGACCGGGGCTGCCCCAAGACCCAGGTGCTGGGCGGTGTGGTGGTCTGCCTGGCCGCCGCCTTGACCCCTTCTCCCACGCCGTCTCTGACCCCCACGCCCGTCTCGCCCTGGGGGACCCCTTCGCCGACGGCGGCGACTCCGCCCGCCCCTTCCGCGACCCCGCCGCCGCCCACCCCGCCCCCGGCCGGCCTCGAACTGGTCAAGGTCATCTGCGAACCCTGCGGTCCGGGGATCTCGATCCTCCCGCCCTGCGGCCCGTCCCTGATCGAGTACCGGGTGACCAACACCGGCTCCGCTCCCCTGGGGGAGATCGTGATCACCGACGACGCCGGGACCCCCGAAGACCCCTCCGACGACTACGTCGTCGGGGTCGTCCCCGGCCCGGTGCCGGCGGGGGCCAGTTTCAGCTTCCAGACCCTCCAGGCCGCGGGGGCGCGGATCGCCAACACCGTCGAGGCGGTCTCCTCCGCGGACAGCCAACCCGTCTCCGCCCGCGACACGGCCCTGGCCTTCACCCGGATCGGAGCGGCCGGCGGCGACTACAACGGCGACGGCCGCAGCGACCCGGCGGTCTTCGCCTGCGCCGGCAGCTCCTGGCGGATCAACCTCGAGCCGGCCGCGCCCCCGCAGATAACCTACTTCGGGAACTGGGGGGACCAGATGGTCCCCGGGGATTATGACGGCGACGGCACCGCCGAGATCGCCGTCTTCCGCGACCACGCCGGGCTCTGGGCGGTCCGGGGGCTGACCCGGGCCTACTTCGGGAAGTACGACGACCTGCCCGTCCCGGCCGACTACGACGGCGACGGGAGCGCCGACATCGCCGTCCGCCGGCCGCCGGACGGACTCTGGGCGGTCCGGGGCCTGACCCGGGTTTATTTCGGCGGCTGCGCCGATCTCCCCGTCCCCGGCGACTACGACGGTACCGGGACTGGACGGCCCGCCGTCTTCCGGCCGGAGACGGGCCTCTGGGCGGTCCGCGGGCTGACCCGGATTTACCTCGGGGGCGGGGAGGACCTGCCGGTCCCGCACGACTATTCCGGCGACGGGGCCGACGACTTCGCCGTCTTCCGGGACTCCGCCGGGCTCTGGTTGGTCCGGGGTCTGACCCGGGCCTACTTCGGCCGGCGCTTCGACTGGCCCCAGCCCGGCGACTACCGCGGGGACGGCGCGGCCGACATTGCCGTCTTCCGCCCCGCGACCTTCCTCTGGGCGGTGCGCAACCACACGCGGCTTTACTGGGGGGTGGAGAATTCCGTTCCCGTCTCCCGTTAAACCGGGCGGCGGCAGATGAGAAGAGAAATCCGATGAGACC
This sequence comes from PVC group bacterium, assembly GCA_040773245.1. Classification (GTDB taxonomy): domain Bacteria; phylum Auribacterota; class Erginobacteria; order Erginobacterales; family Erginobacteraceae; genus Erginobacter. The sequence goes on along the minus strand of JAXGWO010000047.1, from coordinate 10,865 downwards.
ACAGGAGATCGAGAAAATCGCCGCTTCCGTGGCGGGGGCCTTCACGGCGGCGGGGGGACTCCGGGCCGGCTGCGGGGCCTTCAGCAGCCAGACCCGATTCGACTGCTCCGGCACCGGGTACGAGTGCTCGGGCAACTACGAGTGCGGCGGCCTGGCCGAGTTCCAGTGCAGCGACCGCTTCACCTGCTCGACCGGCTTCTTCTGCTGCTGCGACTACTCCCCGGCCGCCGACTGATCTTCCCGCCGCCGGAAGCTCCGGTCGGGCCGGCCGGAGCCCGGGGGATGCCCGATCCCCGGGCTATCTGGTCGCCGGGACGTCGAGGCCGGAGCCGAAGATCGCCCGGGTCTGCCCCCGGACCGCCCAGAGACCGCGATCCGGCTCGAAGAACCCGGGCCGGTCGGCATCATCACCGGCGAAGAGGCCCGGAACCGGGAAGATATCTCCGGACCCGAAATACAGCCGGGTGACCCCCCTGACCGCCCAGAGGCCCGACGCCGGCCGGAAGACGGCCGGGTCCCAGATCCAGCCCCCGGCGTAAGCCCCGGGGACCGGGGAGTCGCCGGCGGCGCCGAAGTAAAAACGGGTCTGCCCGCGGACGGCCCACAACCCAGAAGCCGGCCGGAAGACCCCGGGGAGCTTGGCCCCGTCCGGGGCGTAATACCCGGGAACCGGGATGTCCTCCGAACCGCCGAAATACGACCTGGTCAGTCCCCGGACCGCCCACAGGCCCAGCCCCGGCCGGAAGACCGCGGCCTCGGCGGTCCCGCTCCCGCCGTAATCCCCGGGAACCGGCAGGTCCCCCGCCCCCCCGAAGTAAAACCTCCCGCCGCCCCGCACCACCCACCGGCCCGTATCCGGCCGGAAGACGGCGAAGTCGGAGGTCCCGTCGCCGTCGTAGTCGGCGGGGACCGGGAAGTCATCCGCCGTCCCGAAATAGGCCCGGGTCACCCCGCGGACCGCCCAGAGGCCGGAATGGAACCGGTAGATCGCCAGGTCGCTCGTCCCGTCGCCGTCGTAATCCCCGGAATCGGCCAGGAACCCGGGGGTGATCCCGCTCCAGGGGGCCGTCGAGCCCCCTTCCCAGGTCTCGCCGAAATCCCCGCTCCCCAAAGACGGGTAGACGACCAGGTCGCGGGATTCGAGGAAACGGCCGGGCTGGAAGTCGTACGCGGCGCCGTTGAAGGAGGCCTGGTGGGTGCCGATGACGATCGTCGAGCCGGGCCGGCAGGGAAAGATCACGGTGTACTTCTTGTTCTTCCGCTTGTAGATCCGCGCCTTGTCCCAGGAGAAGTACTCGTTGCCCTCCATATCGAAGGCGCTCACGAAGGCGATGGAGATCCGCCACTTGCGCATCTTCAGGCTCACCGAGACCGTGCCGGGGTAGGGCATCGAGTAGGGGTCGGTCTCCCGGATCAGGAAGCGCAGCCCCTCCTCCTTGACCGAGTACTCGCGGGCGATGGCCAGCTGCACCGGGGTCGGGACCGGCACCGGGGTCGGGGTGGTGATCCGCGTCTCCGTCTCGTCCCAGCCGGCCGCCACCGTGAAGCAGTCGTTGGCGTCCTCGGGGCCGGTCAGGGCCTCGACGTCGCCGTTCAGGGCCGCCGCCCCGAAATAGGCCGGTCCCCGGGTGGTCACACCGGCCGGGACGGTGCAGCCGGCGCCGGGGCCGGGGAGGTACCGGATGTGCCAGGACCCCTCCTCGCCCGGGGTGCGGTCGTCGGGATTGTGGTAGTAGGCCAGGTAACCCTTCACCCCCGCCGCCGGGGTCCAGGTCATCGGCACGGCGGCCCCGGGGGCCAGGCGCACCCCGTCCGGGGGGGTCAGGACCCGGATCTTTGCCGGCATCACGATTGGGTTCGAGCGGTAGAGCAGGGTCAGGCCCGCTTGGACGGAGCACGTGACCCGGTCTCCGGTCTTCACGTTGGGAAGAGCGGCGTAGTAGAACGGCAGGTCCAGGCCGACCCGGCGGCCGGCGGAGGTGGTGAACGACAGCTTCCTGTGGTAGTCGAGCTTCCGGCCGTTGACGGAGACCAGGAGGTTGGAGATGTCCCCGATGTTGTAGACCGAGGCGGCGGCGTAGCAGCCCTCGGAGTCCTGCCAGGCCATCGCCGCCACCCCGGGGGCGTTCCCGGAGTTCAGCTGGAAAGGGCCGCGCAGATTGTAATACTCGCTCGAGAGCCAGGTGTAGTACTGGAAACCGTCCGGCCTGGTCTGCACGATCACCAGGTCGTCGCCCCGGTGGTTGTCGAAACGCCCCCGGACCGGCACCCCCTGGACCAGCTTGATTTTCCGGCTGATGCTCCCGTTATAGCGTCGGAACTCCAGCCAGTCGTCTTTCATATACCCGTAGTAGGTCCCCCGGGGAAGAATATCAGCAGGACCCTCCGAAACGAAAGCCACCGGGATGACCCCCGGGGCGTCGAGGGGTCCGTCGCCGAACTGTTCGAGACGCTTGTAGTCCGAGGAGGAATGCCAGACGTGCCAGCGGTATCCCTTGATCACGCAGGGATCGGACTTCCCGTCGCCGTCGAAATCGAACAGTAGGGGGAGGCCGCCGGCGACTCCGCAGTCGTAGGGGCCCTCGCGGACGTAGTTCTTGCCCGAGCGCCAGAGGTGCCAGTTGCTGCCGGAGAGCATCGCCAGGTCGGCCTTCAGGTCGCCGTCCAGGTCCCCCACGGCGTAGTCGCCCCCGGAGAGATCGACGTCGTAGGGCCCCTCCATCGAGTAACTCTTCCCCGACATCCAGACGTACCACTCCCCCTTGCCGATCAGGGCCAGGTCGTCCAGGCGGTCGCCGTCCGCGTCCCCGGCGGCAAACTGCCATTCGGCTCGCGCAGGGGCGGGAAGAAGACCGAAAATCAGGCAGAGCAGGAGAAGAATCGGGTGGAACCGGAAGATACTCGAATTCATCGGCCAACTCCTCCGTTTCGTTAGGCCGGCCCGCCCGTATCATCCCCTCTCCCCCCCAGGGGGAGAGCCAGGGTGAGGGGGCGGGAGGCCTTTCAAGCGAAACCTAACCAGGTGTCGTCTCAGCCCAATATTATCCGCCCAACCCGTCGAAAGCAAGCTGAACCGGTATGAAGATTGAATCGGACAAGATATTGGGCACAAGATATTGGGCAGAACTTGACAACCGGATGCCGTTGTCCTATTATCATCGAAACAAGTCTTCGCCCGGCGCGGGCCGGGGGAGTGCAACCGTTTTCTCGTCACCAGGTCCCGCAAGGCGGGCAAGGAAAGGAAGAGATGAAGAGAATTTTGACTATAACACTGGCCCTGGGAATGGCCGTCCTGGCCGCCGGCCCGGCCTTCTCCCAGACCGTGGGTATCGAGGCCCACGGGCTCTATGCCTTCGAGTTCGACGGCGATCTGGGCGGGGACGATCTCGACCTCGACGACAGCTTCGGCGGCGGCGGCGCGATCGTCTTCTCCGCCGCGGACTACCTCAAGTTCGACCTCGGTATCGACTACCTCAAGGCCGACTTGAAGGACTCCGGCATCCCCGCATTGGACGGCGGCGATATCGAGCTGCTCCCCATCACCATCGGCGCGCGGGTAGGCCAGCCCTTCGACTTCGGCTTCCTCTACGTCGGCGGCGGGATCGGCTACAGCTACAACGACGCCTCGGGGAAGGGCAACTGGGTCGACCTCAAGGACTGTATTACCTACTACGCCTGCCTCGGCGCCGAGATCGGCCTGACCGAATCCCTGGTCCTCCGGCCGGAGATGCGCTACAACTGGCTCAAGCCGGAGCTGGAGATAGGTCTCTTCGACGGCGTGAAGGAGGACTGGAAGCTCGACCACTTCCAGGCCCGCCTCGGCCTGGGCGTTTACTTCTAAATCAATCCTGCTTTTCCCTCCGGGGAGGCGGGGCCGGGTTCATTTGCGGCCGCCGCCTCCCCGGAATTTTTTTGCCCGGATCCGAGGGAAAAAGTTGATTTTCAACCCGGAGCGGTGGTAATCTGCGGCGCAAACAAATCAGGGAAACCTTTCGTGAGCAAGACTCGTGGTTCCACTTTGTCGGGAGCACGGGGCCGGGCTTATCCGGCCGGCGACTGAAGTCTGTTCCAGCGGCCTCCGGGCCGCTTTTTTCTTGCCACAAGCGGAAACGGGAAAAGGAGAAGGGAAATGATGAAGAAGATACTGGCGGCGGCAATGATGTTCCTGGCGGCGGGGCCGGCAATGGCCCAGGAGTGGGCCCTCTCCACCGTGCTGGGCGATATGAACATCGAGGCCCTGGCCGTGGCCCCTAACGGCACCGCCTGGGCGGGGCAGAGCAACAGCATCTACCGCTTCGACGGTTCGGCCTGGTCCGTCGTCACCACCGTGACCGGCTGGGCCGACGTGGAGTTCTTTGGGGCCGTCGCCCCCGCCAACGACCGCGCCTATTTCTCCGGCTGTGGCTATCCTCCGGCCGGCGGGTCCAAAGCCAGCTTCCCCGCCTCGATCTACCTCCCCATCGTCCTCCGGCAGAGCGGCGGAGCGAACAAATCCCTGAGCTGGTGGGAGGTGGGTCTTCTGCAAGCGCCCTGGGAATATTCCGCCCACCTCTACGCCGCCGCCAACGGCTCCGGCGGTTACGACGTCTGGGCGGCGGGCGGCGGCGGCGGAATCCATAAGTCTTCCAACGACGGCGCCAGCTGGGAGTCCCACACATCCAACGTGACGGGCGTAGGCTATTTCAGCGGCATCGCCGGGTCCGGTCCCAGCGACATCTGGGCCGCCGGGGCGGACAGCGCTAGGTATTATCCCTGCCTGTACCATTGGGATGGAGCAAACTGGAATCTTTTCACTTCCAATTTCTCCGGTTCCTCCCCGGTGGTCTCTGTCCCTACGGACGGCACGCCCTGGTACGCCTTTGGCGGTATGGGTGCCGAGGTGGGCAGATGGAACGGCAGCTGGGACAGCCTGACCGCCATTCCGAACCATTGGCCCAAGTGCCTAACTTCCAACCCCCAGACCAGCGAAGTCTGGCTGGGGACGGAGAACACGAGCACCCATACCGGCGGCATCTACCACTACGACGGTGTGAACTGGCAGCCGCATACCTCGCTCCCGGGGCCGGTTTGGTCCCTCGACGCCTCCTATCCCGGGGTGGTCTGGGCGGCCACCACCGGGGCCGTCTACAACCTCGGCTGGCGGCCGGGAAGGAGGGACTGCCGCGGCGACTACACCGGGGACGGGTCCACCGACATAGCGATCTTCCGGCAGACCAACGGCCTCTGGGCGGTCCGGGGGTACACCCGGCTCTACTTCGGCGGCTCCCCTGACGCCATCGTCCCGCGGGATTACAGCGGGGACGGGTCCACCAACGTGGCGGTCTTCCGGCAGACCAACGGCCTCTGGGCGATCCGGGGATACACCCGCGCCTACTTCGGAGGTTCCGGCGACACCGCCGTTCCCGGCGACTACAGGGGAGACGGGTCCGCCGACATAGCGATCTTCCGCCGGAACAACGGCCTCTGGTCGATCCGGGGGTACACCCGCTCCTATTTCGGCGACTCCTCCGACGTCCCAGTCCCCGGGGATTACAGCGGAGACGGGTCATCCAACGTGGCGATCTACCGCTCCTCCACCGGCCTCTGGTCGATCCGGGGGTACACCCGGTACTATTTCGGCGGTTCCTCCGACGTCCCCGTCCCCGGGGACTACAACGGGGACGGGACCTGGACCCCGGCGATCTTCCGCCCGGCGAACGGCCTCTGGACGGTAAAGGGGATAACCCGCGCCTACTTCGGCATCTCCTCGGATTACCCGGTTACGGGCGACTACCGCGGGGACGGGAGCGAAATCCCGGCGATCTACCGGGGCAGCAACGGGCTCTGGGCGATCCGGGGCTACACCCGGGCCTATTTCGGGCAGCAGTCGGACATCCCGGCCCTGCCGCGTCCCTGGTGGACCGAATAACTTCCCCAATTCCGGGAGGATAACGGCGATGACGAGGAAGATTCTGGCGGCGACGGCGATTGTATTCCTGGCGGCGGGGCCGGCGGCGGCCCAGGAGTGGGCCCTCTCCACCGATCTGGGGGGAAGCTACATCCACGCCCTGGCGGCGGCGCCCGGGAGCCGGGTCTGGGCGGCCCCTTCCGATCCGGGCAGCCTGGGGCGGATCTTTTGCTTCGACGGCGTCGACTGGTCCCTGCAGACCCTGGTCTATCCCGAGGAACACGGACAGTTCTTCGGGGCCTTCGCCCTGGACGGGGAACACGCCTGGATGGCGAGCGAGATCTCCCGTTCGGCGGTCAGGCGGGGCACCATCGACGGTGGAGTCTTCTTCTTCGATCAGACCGCCTGGTCCCAGCTCACCAACCTCCCCGCCGGCGTCAACAGCGTCTACGCCTCCGACCCCGATAAAATCTGGACGGCGGGCCGTGGAAACCTGGCCTGGCACTCGGAGGATGGGGGGGCGACCTGGACGACGTGGTCCCTGCCGGAGGTGGAAACGATCTCCTCGCTGAGCGGGGCCGGCGACCAGAATCTCTGGGCGGCCGGGATGGGAGCGGGAACAACCTACTGGCTGCTGCACTTCGACGGAGCGGCCTGGACCGTCCAGACCGGGCCGGGGGAGAATTTCTCTTCCGTCGCGGCCGCAGCTTCCGGTTCGGCCTGGGCGGGGGGAGAGGGTGTACTCCGCTATGACGGGAGCCAGTGGAGCCTCTCCACCGACCTGGGAGGGCTGAACGTCAACGCCGTCGCCGCCCGGAACGGGGAGGCCTGGGCGGGGACCGAGAGCGGCGATATCTTCCATTACAACGGGACCGACTGGACACTGCAGACCACGATCGGAGACAGCATCCGCTCCCTCAACGCCGCCGCCGCCGGGGACATCTGGGCGGGCGGGGACGGAAAGGTTTACCGCCTCTCCCGGTCTCTCTCCCGGCGCTGGATCACCGACTACGACGGCGACGGGACGAGCGACATCGGGATCTTCCGGCTCTCTTCCGGCCTCTGGTCGATCCGGGGGCTGACCCGGGTTTACTTCGGCAGCTCCACCGACCTCCCCGTCCCCGGCGACTACGACGGCGATGGGACCACCGCTCCGGCGGTCTTCCGGCCGGAAAACGGCCTCTGGGCGGTCCGGGGGGTGACCCGGGTTTACTTCGGCTCCCCCGGTGACATCCCCCGCCCCGGGGATTACACCGGGGACGGGACCACCGTCCCGGCGGTCTACCGCCCGTCATCGGGGCTGTGGGCGGTCCGGGGGGTGACCCGGCTCTACTTTGGCGGCGGCTTCGATATTGCCGTCCCCGGCTACTACCGGGGCGGATTGGCCGACCCGGGAATCTTCCGCTACTCCACCGGCCTCTGGGCGATCCGGGGGGTGACCCGGGTTTACTTCGGGTCCACCGCCGACGACACCGCACCCGGCGACTACACCGGGGAAGGCGCCTGGCGCCCGGCGGTCTTCCGCCCGGGAACGGGGCTGTGGGCGGCCAGGGGGATGACCAGGGCCTACTTCGGGACCGCCGGCGACCAGGCCCGCCCCGGTGACTACAGCGGGAACGGAACCGACGACATCGCGGTCTTCCGTTCCACCTCCGGCCTCTGGGCGGTCCGGGGCCTCACCCGGGTTTACTTCGGCGGCTCGGGCGACCTTCCGGTCACCCGGTGATCGGTAACCGGTGATCGGTGTTCGGCCGGCGGCGGGGCGACGAAAGCGGAACTGAAGGTTGCAGTCAGGTGTCTTCTGCCCCGTCAACGGAAATAATCCGGATTCCATTGCCGTCGGAAGTTTTTTCTGTTACTGTATTACCGGTTTCGCTCGGCGCGGAAGTTCGGACCTTCTGACCCGAGAAGTCAACCTCCTCCCCGGTCCGACCGCGTCCGGCGGGAGGATAGCGTCTTTTCCCGCCTGATCACGGATAACCGGAACGCCTGGAGGATTGTCAATGAAAAGGACTGCCGTCGCCCTGGCCCTGATTATCGTCACCATCACCGCAGCGCCGGCCCTCCGGGCCGAATACGCCCTCGACTACTCCACCTACCTGGGGGGAACGGGCTGGGACGAGGTCCGCCGGCTGGCGGTGGAGGGAACCGACATCTACCTGGCGGGGAAGACCCAGTCGCGGGACTTCCCCACCCTCGACGCGTTCCAGCCCGCTTACTCCAGCGACGGCCTGGACTGGGACGCCTGGGTGGCCCGGTTCTCCGGCGACGGATCCCTGGTCTACTCCTCCTACCTGGGCGGCGGCGGCGAGGACGGGGCCTGGGATATCGAGGCGTCGGGGGGCAGCGCCTACGTGAGCGGCCTGACCGCCTCCACAAACTTCCCCACGGTCCTCCCCTACCAGGCGGCCAACGCCGGGGAGCGCGATCTCTTCTACTGCGTCGTCGACGGTTCCGGCGGGCTGGTCTTCTCCAGCTACCTGGGAGGGACCGGCAGCGAGTACAACGGGCGCATCGCCCTCGCCCCCGGCGGGGCGTTTTACCTGGCCGGGCACACCTTCTCCTCGGACTACCCGACCTTCAACCCCTACCAGGCCGCCAAGGCCGGCGGCACCTACGACCTGGTCCTCACCCGCTTCAGCTCCCTGACCGCCGCCCAGCCCGACTTCTCCACCTACCTGGGAGGGAGCGGCAGCGACTCCTACCCGGCCCTGGCCGCCTTCGGGGACGGCGCGATCCTGGCGGGGATGACTTCTTCCGCTGACTTCCCCACCACCCCGGAGGCCTTCCAGCAGGCTTACGCGGGAAGCAACGACGCGGTGGTGGCGAGGTTCGATTCCTCGGGCAACCTCCTGATGTCGACCTTCGCCGGCGGGACCGCGACCGAGATGGGGATGGACGTCGGAGCGTCGTCCTCGGAGTTCGCCGTCTCCGGGGGGACCGCCTCCTACAACTTCCCCACCGTAAACCCCTACCAGGCGGAAAGAAAAGGCCTGACCGTGACCAGTTACGACAACTTTCTCACCATCTTCAGCGCCGAGACCTGCGTCTTCTCCAGCTACCTGGGCGGGACCTCCGACGATTATGCCGGGGCCCTCTGGTTCACCGAATCCGATATCCTCCTCTCCGGGCACACCTCCTCCACCAACTTCCCCACCGCCGACCCCTTCCAGGAGGAACACGCCCCCGGGACCTACGACGCCTTCGTCGCCCGCTTCGACTCCAGCCGCAACCTCATCTTCTCCTCCTACCTGGGCGGTTCAGGCACCGAGGAGAATACCTGCGGGGTGGGTATGATCGGCGAGCGGATCTGCCTGGCGGGCGCGACCGTCTCCGACGACTTCCCCACCGCCGACCCCTTCCAGGCCGCCCGGGGGGGGAACAGGGACGTCTTCCTCTCCATCCTCCGCCGGCTCACCCCCACGCCGGTCGGCTACAAGACCCCGATACCCACCCCGACCCCCACCCCATCCCCCGTCCCCACCCAGTGGCTGGACTGCTCGGCCCCGGTTATGCTCAGCTGCCCGATATTCCACTCCGGGACGACGGCCGGGGCGGCGAACAACGCCATCGACTACGATTGCCAGGCCGATCTCACCGGGCCGGAAGTGGCCCACCGGCTCGACTTCCCCGGCGAGGGGGACATCACCATCAGGCTGAACACGGCCAACCTCGCCGCCCACCTCCTCCTGCTCGGTTCCTGCGACATCGACGACTGCCTCGCCCACTGGGGGCCCAACACCGACGGGACCTACATCGGGGCCACGGCCAAGAGTTACTTCCTGGTGGTCGACTCGTTCGCCGAGTTCAGCGACGCCTACGAACTGACCGGAGCCTGTTTCCTGTACGGCACACCGACTCCCACCGTGCCCCCGACCCCGCCGCCGACGATTCCTCCAACCCCGCCGCCGTCAGTGCCCCCGACCCCGCCCCCGAGCGTTCCACCGTCGCCCTCTCCCACCTGCTCGGTGAGCTGCGAATTCCGGGTCTCCGGGGCCGTGCTCGATCAGGCGACATCCTCTCCCCTGGTCGGGGCGGAGGTGACGATGACCTATGCCGACACCCTCTCCGACACCACCGTCAGCGGCGCGGGGGGCGATTACAGTTTCGAGATCTACAACCACCACACCCCCGGACCGGTAACCCTGGAGGCGGAGCACCCGGGGTACCGGACCGGCTACTCTTACACCGCCTGGGAATGCTACAGCGAGATTACCGGGCTGGACATCCTCCTGGACCCGATAACCCCGACCCCGACCCCCATCGCCGCCCCCCGCTGGATCCGCGACTACAATGGCGACGGGACCTCGGACGTCGCCGTCTTCCGGCCGTCCTCCGGCCTCTGGGCGGTCCGCGGAGTGACCCGGCTCTACTTCGGCTCCGACGCCGACACCCTGGTCCCCGGCGATTACCGCGGCGACGGGACCACCCTCCCGGCGGTCTTCCGCCCGGCCTCGGGCCTCTGGGCGGTCCGGGGGTTCACCCGGCTCTACTTCGGCTCCTCCGCCGACCGCCCCCTCCCCGGCGATTACGACGGAAACGGCACCTGCGATCCCGCGATCTTCCGGGAGAGTTCGGGTCTCTGGGCGGTGAAGGGGGTAACCCGGCTCTACTTCGGGACCTCCACCGACCTCACCGTCCCCGGCTACTACCAGGGGAGCACCGCCGCGCCCGCGATCTTCCGCCCGTCCTCGGGCCTCTGGGCGGTCCGGGGCGTCACCCGGCTCTACTTCGGCTCCTCCACCGACGTCAGAGTGCCGGGCGACTACTCCGGCACCGGGAGCTGGTCCCCGGCGGTCTTCCGCCCGTCCTCGGGCCTCTGGGCGGTCCGCGGAGTGACCCGGCTCTACTTCGGGACCTCCACCGACCTCACCGTCCCCGGCGTCTACCGAGGAGACGGGACCGACCTGCCGGGGATCTTCCGGCCGGCCTCGGGATTGTGGGCGGTGAAGGGGTTGACCCGGGCCTACTTCGGCGG
>JAXGWO010000046.1:0-21203 GCA_040773245.1 PVC group bacterium | reverse complement strand
TCGAGGAGAACCTCTCCGAGGAGGAGATCATCGCCCGGGGTCTCGACCCGGCGGCGGTGAGATGGACCGTGCGGGCGGTCAACCGCAACGAGTACAAGCGGCGGCAGGCCCCGCCCGGCCTGAAGGTGACCGGGAAGGCTTTCGGAAGCGGAAGGAGAATGCCGATCTGCGCCCGGTATTGACCCTCCCCTCAGGGCAGCTCGACGATATTGCTGAGCACCACCGGGTCGGCGTAGGGGTTGGCCGGCTCCTCCACCAGGTAGAGCGGCCAGCCGGAAGGAACGATCAGCGAGAGGGTGAACTCCCCGGTTTCGGCGGTAAAAAGCGCCGGGTTGGCCTGATCGACCAGGATCCGGTTATCCGGGGTCTTTTGGGTGTGCACGGCGATCCGGACATCTCCCCGGTGCGGCTTCAGCCGTTGGTAGGCGAAGGACAGGCTGGTCCGGTCCGAGCCGGTGACGGTTATCCGGTAGGCATCCCCCGTTTCCGGCTGGAAATCCCGGTCCGGCAGGAGCGATCTCCAGAGGCAAGTTACCGGTCCCTCCTCGCTTGCAACCAAGCCCGCGCCCGGCGCCTTGGCCGGAAGGCCGACGGATGGCGCCGGTCCCTCCTCCCCGGTGGATAGGCCGGGAGAAGCAGCGACAAACAGCAGACTCAGAATCAGTGCCCGCCGCGACATATCACATTCCTTGCGGACCCTGATACCGGACTTCAGCGGCGGGTCTTGCTTTATCCAATTCCGCCCGCACCAGGCGGGCCAGGTCCTCTTCCACCACCGGCTTGTCCAGGTAGCCGCTAATTCCCAGGCCGGCCGCACTCTGACGGGCCCGCTGATCAAGCCCCCCGCTGACCAGGAGACACCGGAGCCGGGGAAGGATCTCGAGGATCCGGCGGTAAAGTTCGATCCCGCTTTCATTATCCAGCATCAGGTCCATCACCAGAAGATCAACCAGGTGGTGGCGGACATAACCCAACGCCTCTTCCCCGTCCGTCGCCTCGATGACATCGTAACCGAGAGCCGAGAGCTGCCGGACCAGAGCCCTCCGATCATCGCCGCTGTCATCCACCACCAGGATCCGTTCCCCCTTGCCCGACAGCCGGGCTTTCTCCTCCCAGCCCTCCTCGAGCGCGCGGAGATAGATCATAACCGCCGTTCCCCGTCCCGGTTCCGACTCCACGTCGATGTAGCCGCGATGATCCTCGATTACCCCCGCCACCACCACCATCCCCAGGCCGGTGCCCGAGGTTCCCATCTCCTTGCCGGAAGTAAACGGGGTGAAGAGTTTCTTGATCTCCTCCGCGCCCATTCCCTTCCCCGAATCTGCGACCTTCAAAACCACGTAGTCGCCCCGTGGAATCTGCTGCAGCCCCCGGTAAGGCTCGGCCAGCTGCCGGGGATAGGTGGAGACGCTGACCTCGCCCCCCTGTTCCATCGCCTCGCAGCCGTTCTTGACCAGGTTCATCAACACGCTGTTCAGCTGAGGGGCAAGCCCCATCACCGGCGGGAGGTCTTCGGCCAGTTCAATCTTCAGCCGCGCCCCGGGGAAGCGGTCCTCCAGGGTCTTGCAGCCCATCGACTGGACATAGGCGCCTACCACCTCGTTCAGGTCCAGCGGCTGCAGCTCCAGCCGTCCCCGCCGGGCCAGGGCCAGAAAATTCTGGACCAGTTCCGCCGCCTGGGAGGCGGCTTTCTTGATCCGTTTCACCGGACCCCTCAGATCGCTTTCGGGGGGGAGTTTGTCGGCGATAAAGTCGGGATAGGACAGTACCGGGTTGAAGAGGTTCTTCAGATCGTGAGCGATCCCTCCGGCCATAATCCCCAGCGACTCCATCCGGGAGGAGAGCGCCAGCTTCCTCTTCAGGTCCATCTCCTCGTCTCTCACCCGACGCCGCTCGGTGACGTCAATCCCGGAAATCACGATCCCGTCGGGGACGAAATCCTTCACCGCCGTCAGGTGCCTCTCCCCGAAGAGAATCCAGCGGTTTCCGCGGGGAGCGGAAAACTCCACCTCCCGTTCCGGGGTATACCTGTCCTTCTGATGCTCCTCGAGGTACGAGCCGAAGCCGTCCCTGTCCGCCGGCGCGGCCAGGTCAAGCAGGGGAACTCCCTCGAGATCGGTTTTCTCCCGGTCGAAGAGATTGGCGAAGGCCTGGTTGATCTCCCGAATCCGGCCTTCCCGGTCGAGCCGCACGTTGAAAGCCTGCGTCTCCTCAAAGAAGAAGCGGTATCCGGCTTCCAGCAGGCGGGCGTGCTCGCGAAGTTCCTCGAATTTCAGGTGCCGGGTATCCTTGATCTTCTCGCTCTCCGCCCTGGCCAGGGAGCGGAAGCGGAACTGGATCTTCTTCAGCCTCATCAGCAGCACGATCAGCCAGGACAGCAAAAGCAGGGCGAGACCGGCCAGCGCCAGGGCGATAATCTCCCACATTGAACTACCCTCCTGAGCTAATTCAAGGTTCCACCGGATTGAGTTTGACCCGTTCCCGCCAGTAATGGAGGATCGCTTCCAGGGTCTGGTCGATATCGTACTCGGCCCGCCACCCGGTGGCGGCGGCGAATCGGGACGAGTCCCCCCGGAAGATGGGAACATCGGTCTTCCGCATCCTGCCCTCCGACGTCCGGACCTCGATCTCGCAGGCACTGAGTCTGAGCAGCCGCTCCAGGATCTCCCGGATCGTGTAAGCCCGGCCGGCGCAAACATTGTAAGCAACGCCGGCTTCGCAACTGTCGACCGCCAGCCGGTAGGCCCGGACCATATCCCGGACATCGGTGAAGTCCCGGGCCGGCTCCAGGTTCCCGACCTCCAGGACCGGCGGCTGCAGGCCCTTCTCGATCCGGGCGATCTGGAGGGCGAAGGAGGCGGAGACAAAGCGGGGGCGCTGGCCGGGGCCGATGTGGTTGAAGGGCCTCAGGATGAACGCGTCGAGACCCCGGACCCGGGAGTAGTAGGAGGCCGTCTCTTCCGCGCAGAGCTTGGTCAGGCCGTAGATCGAAACCGGCCGGAGGGGGTGCTCCTCGGTCAGCGGCATCTCTTCCGGAAGGGCCTTCCCGTAAACCTCGGCCGAGCTGATCAGGATCAGGCGGACCCCGGGGGAGTTTTCGGCCGCGGTGTCGAAAATATTCAGGCTGCCCTTGATGTTGGTCTCAAAGGCCAGTTGCGGATCGCTCTGGGCCATCGGGATATGGGTGGTGCCGGCCAGGTGGAAGATCGCCTCCGGCTGAAATTTCCTGATCACTCGCCCCAGTTCCCGGGCAGCCAAAATGTCGCACTCCTCGACCCGGGCCCGATCCAGGAGGAAGACCGGGTGGTCGAAGACCGCCCCGTGGCGCTCGACCCCCACCACCTCCCAGCCCGCCTCGACCAGGTCCCAGGCCAGGTGCCCGCCGGCGAACCCCGCGATCCCGGTTATCAGCGCCTTGCGCATTTGAATCCACCAATTACCCTAATTAACTCGAATTACCCCCCACCGCGGCCCCTTTTCAGTCCACTAATTACGCCAATTACCACGAATTATTTCGGAGTCCTCTGCCTCAAATCCCTTTTTAGTCCACAGATTTCACGGATTACTCAGATGGGTTTCCACTGCCTATCCTAACCGTCTATCCCGGGAATCTTCGCGAACCGGGCACTAAGCGCTATGCTCTATGCGCCAGGTCCGCTTACCGCTCACTGCTTTACCATAGCTTGCCATTCGGACGCTTCGGACTGCCGGCCGCTGCTTACTGCTTACCTTACCGCCTCCGCGATTCCCGGGGCCGGGGAATAAAGTAACTTTGAACTTCAAACTTTGAACTTTGAACTTTCCCCTAAATCTTCCCCCACCTGATCAGCTCGTTGACCCGTTCGATGTCGGCGTCGACCATCATCTCGATCAGGCCCTGGAAATCCACCTCCGGCTTCCAGCCCAGGAGCCGGCGGGCCTTGGAGCTGTCTCCCTGGAGGAGATGGACCTCGGCCGGGCGGTAGAACTTCGGGTCCACCACCACGTGTTCCTTCCAGTCGAGCCCGGCCCGGGCGAAGGCGATCTCCGCCATCCGCCCGACGGTGTTGGTCTCCCCGGTGGCGATCACGAAATCTTCCGGGGTCTCCCCCTGGAGCATCAGCCACATCGCCCGGACGTAATCCCCGGCGAATCCCCAGTCCCGTTTCGCCTCCAGGTTCCCCAGCCGGAGCTCTTTCTGGCGGCCGGCCTTGATCATCGCCACGCCGTAGCTCACCTTCCGGGTCACGAACTCCAGCCCGCGACGGGGGGACTCGTGGTTGAAGAGGATACCGGAAACGGCGAAGAGATCGTAGCTCTCGCGGTAGTTGATGGTGATCCAGTGGCCGTAAACCTTGGCCACCCCGTAGGGGCTGCGGGGGTAAAACGGGGTGGTCTCGCTCTGGGGGGTCTCCACCACCTTGCCGAACATCTCGCTCGAGGAGGCCTGGTAGAAACGGATCTCCGGGTTGACCAAACGGATCGCCTCGAGCATCTTGGTCACCCCGAGGCCGGTCACCTCGCCGGTCAGGATCGGCTGGTCCCAGGAAGCGGGGACGAAGGACTGAGCCCCCAGGTTATAGACCTCGTCCGGGGCGGAGATTTCCAGGGCCTTGATCAGGGAGTTCTGGTCGATCAGGTCGCCGGAGATCAGCTCCAGCCCCTCCTGGAGGAGGTGCTCAAGACGGGCGGTGGTGATGGTGCTGGAACGGCGCTGGAGCCCGAAAACCCGGTAACCCTTCTCCAGCAGGAATTCAGTCAGGTAGGAACCGTCCTGCCCGGTGATCCCGGTGATCAAAGCCTGCTTGGTCATCTCTTCTCCTCGTTAGTTGCCGCCGGTGGAATGCTGTCACCCGAAGCGATTATTGATTGATCTTGCAGTCAGATCTGCTAATTTTGCGGGGTCATACTACTTCAAGGCCCGGCGTAATCAAAGCGGAAAGATGACTTGAACTCCTCGGCCCGGCAGATCCTGAGGCTGGAAAACCCGGTGATGGAATACGCCTGGGGATCCTCCACCTTCATCCCCGGGCTGCTGGGGCGACCCTCCCCGTCCCGGAAACCGGCGGCCGAGCTCTGGATGGGGGCCCACCCCCGGGGACCGTCCCGGGTGGAGATGGCGGGCAGCTCTATCCCCCTCGACCGATTGATCCGGAAGGATCCGGAGGGGACGCTCGGCCCCGCGGCCCGGGAGAAGTTCGGGGACCGGCTGCCCTTTCTCCTGAAGATCCTCGCCGTCGAGCGGCCGCTCTCCATCCAGGCCCATCCCGACCGGGACCAGGCCCGGAGGGGATTCCGCCGGGAAAACGCCGCCGGAGTTCCGATCGGGGACCCGGGGCGGAACTATCGCGACGAATCCGCCAAACCGGAACTCCTCTGCGCCCTGACACCGTTCGAAGCCCTCTGCGGATTTCGGGACCGGGAAGAGATCGCCGCCGCCGTTTCTGATCTCGATCTTGGCTCGTTTCTTCCGGAGGCGGAGCGCTTCCGGGAGACCCCGGACGGAGAGAATCTCCGACGCCTCTTTGGGGCCCTGCTCGCCCTCCCGGCGGCGGAGAAGAAGACTCTCCTCGCGCGGCTGGGCGAACTGGCCGATGGAGCAAGGAAGATCCGCCCGCTGCCGGCCGAGGTCAAGAGATGGTTCGCCGGTCTCCGGAAACTTTATCCCGGCGACATCGGAATGATCGCCCCGCTCTTCCTCAATCTCGTCCGGCTCGAACCGGAAGAGGCCCTCTACCTCGCCCCCGGGGAACTCCACGCCTACCTGAACGGCGCCGGGGTGGAGATAATGGCCTCCTCCGACAACGTCCTCAGGGGAGGGCTGACCGCCAAGCATATCGACGGCCCGGAACTGGCCGGTATCCTGAGCTGCCGCTGCGGACCGGCTCAATCCTTCCGGGCGGACCCCGGAGCCGGTGTCGAGTCGTTCTATCCATCCCCGGCGGAAGAGTTCCGGCTCTCCCGGCTGCAGCCCGTATCCTCCGCCCCCTTCCGGTCCGAACGCCGGCAAGGGCCGGAGATCGTCTTCTGCTATCGAGGGCGGGCCCGGGTGGACGGGGAGTCCGGATCGGCCGGCGATCTCGCCCGGGGGGATTCAGTCTTCATCCCCTTCGGGGCGGGAGAGTATACCATCCGCGGCGAAGCCGTCCTCTACCGGGCCACCCTCCCCTCCCGCTGAACCCGGGGAACCGGGGAGAATCCGGGGGAAGGGAAAAATTCGTCTTGACTTCACGGGCCGGTTTGGTAATGTGCTTAATCGACTGTCGATAACCCAGTCAAATCCGGCGCCCGTGGCGCCGGGTTAAAAATCACAATCTTTCCAAACAAAGGAGGAAAGAAAAATGGCCAAGTCAAAGAAAGAGATCATCGCCCAGATCGCCAAGGACGCGGGCGTGAGCAAGAAGGCCGCCGAGGCGGCTTACGGTTCCCTGGTCGTCCAGGTTTACAAGGGCGCCAAGAGCCCGGACGGGATCACCCTCCCCGGCCTGGGCAAGTTCGTCAAGGTCCGCCGGAAAGCCCGGATCGGCCGCAACCCGGCCACCGGCCAGAAGATCAAGATCGCGGCCAAGACGGTCGTGAAGTTCAAGGTCTCCAAGGCCGCCCAGGACGCCGTCGTCTAAAGCGCCAGGCAGTCCATTGAAAAAGACCGCGGCAGCAATGCCGCGGTCTTTTTTTTTATCGCCCCGAATCGGCAGCCAGGGATTTCAGGCGGGCGGCCAGGTTGGAACGGAGGCACCGGCCCTCGAACCTCCATTCCCATTGGCCGGTGGGACGGCCGGGGATGTTCATCCTCGCCTCGCTCCCCAGCCCCAACGGGTCCTGGAAGGGGACGATCGCCGTATCGGCCGCCGAGCGGAAGACGGCCTTGATCATCCCCCAGTACACTCCCCGCGGACCGGTCCCGAGAAAGTCGAGGACCCGCCGCTGCGTTTCCGGCCGGAGCGAACGGTACCAACCCCGGCAGGTGTCGTTGTCGTGGAGACCGGTGTAATAGGCGCAGTTCTCCGGGAGCCGGTCGGGATGATGGTAACTGCCGGGACCGCCCTCGAGGCCGAACTGCAGCTCCCGGACCCCGGGGATGGCGAAAGTCCGCATCAGCCGGTCCACCGGCTTTTCGATCTCGGCTTCCAGGGCCTCGGCGACGATCGGCAGCGGCCGTCCCATCCGCTTCTCCAGGGAACGGAAGAGGGACGCCCCCGGCCCCTTCACCCAGCTCCCGTTCCGGGAGGAAGGCCGGCGCGGGGGGATGTGCCAGCAGGCGTAGAAACCGGAGAAGTGATCCACCCGGACGATGTCGACCGCTTCCAGCAGCCGGCCGAACCGCCGGTGCCACCAGTCGAAAGCGTCCCGGCGCATCCGCCCCCAGTGGTAGAGCGGGTTCCCCCAGACCTGCCCCACCTCCCCGCCCGGCGGCGGCGGAACCCCGGAAAGGGCCGCGCGCCGGCCTTTGCCGTCCACCAGGAAAAGGTCACGGCTCCCCCAGAGATCGGCGCTGTCCAGGTTGACGAAGAACGGAAGATCGCCGACCAGCAGCAACCCCCGCCGGTTGACCTGCCGGCGGAACCTTTCCCACTGCCGGGAGAAGAGATACTGGCCGAATTGGACTTCCGCGATCCGCTCCGCCAGCCGCTCCCGCGCCCTCTCCAGGGCCTTTTCCTCCCGCCGCCGCAGGGGAGACGGCCAGAGATACCAGGGCCGGTAGGCCAGCTCCTCCCGGAGGGCGACGAAGAGGGCGAAATCCTCCAGCCAGGGAGAATTCTCCCGGCGGAATGCCTCCAGCTCCCGCCGCTCCGCCGGGCCGGCCCCGGAGACGAACCGCCGGCAGGCCTTTCTCAGCAATGCGGTCTTGTAACCGATCACCGCACCGAAGTCGACCCGGGTAGGGGGGAAGGGCGGATGGTCCTTCAGTTCTTTCCGCTCCAGGAGGCCCTCCCCGGCCAGGTCCTCCAGGCTGACCAGGAACTGATTACCGGCGAAGGCCGAATAACTGGAGTAGGGGCAGTTCCCCGCCCCGGTCGGGTTCAGGGGCAGGATCTGCCAGAGCTTCATCCCCGCCTCGGCCAGGAAATCGGCGAACTGCAGCGACCCCGGACCGAGGTCGCCGATCCCGAAGGGGCCGGGGAGAGAGGTCAGGTGGAGCAGAATGCCGGCGCGACGGGGAAAGCGCATCTTCAAATCACCTCCCGGCATCCCGGGTAACCCGGGCCAGCCGCCCGGCAAGCCGGTCGGTCAGCAACTCGCGGCCGAACCGCCACTCCCACTGCCCGCTTTCGGCGCCGGGGATGTTCATCCGGGCCTCGCTCCCCAGGCCGAAAACGTCCTGGAGGGGGATGATCGCGGTGGCGGCGGCGGATTCCTGGACCGCCCGGATGCATCGCCAGTTAACGTTCCGCCGGTCCTCCGCTTTCAGGTATCTAAGAATCCGCGACCGTTCTTCGGGGGAGCGGGCGGCGAACCAGCCCAGCGCGGTGTCGTCGTCGTGGGTCCCGAGGCAAGCCACGCAGCGGACGGGGTATCTCCCGGGGAGGTGCGACTCGTTGGCCCGGCTGGAGAACCCGTGCTGGAAAATCCTGATCCCGGGGTAGCCGAGTTCCCGGAGCATCCGCGCCGTCTCCCTCTTGATCTTCGGCTCCAGGGCCTCCCCGATGATCGGGAGCCGCCCCCGTTCCTTCTCCAGGGCCCGGAAGAGCGCCGTCCCGGGGCCTCTCACCCAGCGCCCCTCGGCCGAGGTCTTTGCTCCCGGCGAGATGTGCCAGCAGGCGTAGAACCCGGAGAAGTGGTCGACCCGGACGATGTCGAAATCGTCGAGGACGCGGGAGAACCGCTGCCGCCACCAGGGGAAGCCGGCCTCCTCCATCGCCTCCCAGTTGTAGAGCGGCATATCCCAGATCTGGCTCACCCCGGCGCGGCTGGGCGGGACCCCGGAAAGTTCCCGCCTCCGCCCGCGGCCGTCGAGGAGAAAGAAGTCGCGCCGGCGCCAGACGTCCACGCTGTCGTGGTTGGCGAAGAAGGATAGGTCACCGATCACCGCCAATCCCCGGTCGTTGGCGTACCTCCGCAAGTCCCGCCACTGCCGGGTGAAGAGCCACTGGCGGAACCGGGAGAGCGCGATCTCCTCCGCCAGCTCTTCCCGGGCCGCCCGCAGCGCCGACGGACGGCGGAAGGCGATCTCCTCCGGCCACCGGTACCAGGGCCGGCCCCCGTAACGCTCCTTGAGCGCCTGGAAGAGAGCCGATTCATCCAGCCAGTCCGCCTGGCTCCGCGAGAACTCCTCCAGATTTCCCTTCTCCCGCTCGCCGGCAGAGGCGAGAAAATTTCGCCGGGCCCGGGACAGCAGCTTCATCTTGAATTCCGCCGCCCCGCCGTAATCGACCCGGCCGGCGGGAAACCGCGGGGCCGGTTTCAGGTCGGAGGGCGACAGCAGACCATCCCGGACCAGGTTCTCCAGGCTGATCAGGAGCGGGTTGCCGGCCAGGACCGCGGGGCTGGAGTAAGGCGAGTTCGCGAACCCGAGCGGGGAGAGAGGCAGAACCTGCCAGAGCCGCTGGCCGGCCGCGGCCAGGAAGTCGACGAAGCGGTATGCTTCCTTCCCCAGATCCCCGATCCCGCCGGGAGACGGCAGGGAGGTTGGATGAAGGAGGATGCCCGAGCGGCGGAGGAAGTTCATAACAGAATACAGAATTCAGAAGACAGGATTCAGAATACAGAAGACGGCCGGCCTTACTCGATGAGCCGCAACTCGGGGATCCCGTACTGGAGGGCGATTCGCCGGTCGGCTTCCTCCAGGCCGGCGGCCCGGAAGACGATCTCCCGGTCGAACTCCTCGAAGGTGAATCGGTGGAAACCCCGTTCGGGGTATTTCAGTGCCTCGGCCACGTCCTCGATCTTCGCTATTGGCCGTCCGTTCACCAACGCCAGGACCAGATCCTCCGACCCCTGGTAACCGAGATTGACCTCGTCGGGGAGGACCCGGTTGAGGATCACGATCCTCTCGCGGCCCGGGCCGGGTCGACGGAGGTTGTACAGGTAATGGTAGTAGAGTTTCTTGTCTGCTCTAAGCCTCCACTGCCCTCCCAATACCTTGAGGTAGTCCGCGGTCAGTTCCTGGAAGAGCGCCCCGCCGACGATCAGGTACTTGGCCGGTTCCCCGCAGCTGTAAGGCGGGACCAGGTAATCCTCGATCCGCCAGCGCCGCAGTTCCATTTCGACACCGAGCGGCTTGCCGTCCCGGATCAGATCCAGCGTGACCCGGTCGCCGGGGCGGTAGAACCGGGTGAAGAGGTCCCGGTAATCGAGTCTCCCCCAGCGGTCGTCCTGGTAGTATCCCTCCGCGTCCAGGGATCGACCATCCACCGCCAGGAGGACATCCCCCTCCTCCAGCACCCCGGCGGCCGAACCCTGGGGGAAGACGGCGGTGATGTAGACCCCGCCAGACTCCTCCGGAAGCCCGAGGTGTTCCCGGAAAGCGGGGGCGCGGGTGGGGAAGCCGGAGAAACCCTCGTGGGGGAACCCGGCATATCCATCCGGGCCGACCGCTTCCAGGAACCGGGCGATGATCGCGGCCGGGATGATGGTGGCGTACTGGCGCTGGCCGTCGTAGGTCATCACCAACCCGGCCAGCTTCCCCCCCGCCACCACCGGCTCGCTCCAGCCCCCGCCCCGGTCCTCGAAGTTCACCGACGCCCCGAAGGTCAGGAACCGCTCCACCCCCAGGAAGTAGAACTCCACCGAGGCCTTGACGATCGAGCCGGGGATGGCCCGGATCCGGTCCGGTTCCTCGAAGACCAGCACCTGGACCGGCTGGTCGACTTCCACCCGCTCCTCCAGCGCTACCGGGGGGAGATCGGCAAAAAAGGAGTTGTCATCGACGGTGATCAGCGCCAGGTTGACGTCGCAGTCGATCACCTCGATCCGGCCCTCGTAGTACCGCTTCTCCCTCCTCTTCTCCACCTTGATCATCGTCGCGTCTTTGACGATGTCGGCGGTGGTGAGAATCCGCCCCGGCGAGACCACGCAGCCGTAACCGGACCGCCTCTCCTCCCGCTTCCGCTGCCAGGGGCTGGAGTAATCGGTCTCCTGGTAGGTGACGTGGAACCGGACCAATGACGGCTCCGCCGACGGGGCGGGGCCGGAGGCGGCCGCCGGCAACGGGAAGAAGAGAATCCCGCATAATGCCCATAACACCGGATATCTTTTCGCCATCCGAATCACGACTATTAAATCCGCATTTATCCTGTTATCCCGTCAAAATTTCTCTTGGGGAGGGGCTAGATAGCGGTCGGCGGGGATGCGGTAGCGCTCGAGGATCTGCCCGTGTTCCTCCTCCGCCGCGGAGGCGTCGAGAACCACTGGCGGACCGCCGCCGTCGAACTCCACCAGGTGGAAGTCCCCGACCGGCCGGGCGAAGGCCCGCTCCAGGTCGGCCAGGGCGGAGATCTTCATCCCGTTGACCCGGTCCACCACCCGCTGCGAGAAGTCGGCGTAATACTGGTTGACGGGGGCAGCCAGCACCCGGGAGAGGACCACGATCTCCGGGCGTTCCCGGTGGATTCGATCCTCGTCGTAATAGCTGTAATAGTAGGCCAGCCGCGGGTCGGAACGGCTGGCCCAGTCCTCGCTCCAGGTCTTGAGGTACTCCCGGGAGAGGGGCTGGAAGAGCAGCCCGGCGAAGAGCAGGTACTCCGGGCTGGCCTCGTACTCGTTCCAGTTCCGCAACATCTTCCGACCCTTGCGCAGCGGGATCCGAAGACTGATCTCCTTTCCCTCCCGGATCAAGTCAATGACCACCTCGTCCCCCGCCTGTTTCCGTTCCACCACCTCCTCCAGGAAGTAGTTCTCCCCCCCGATCAGGATCGTCCCATCGTTCCGGATCGGGTTGCCGTCGATCGCCAGGAGCAGGTCTCCGGGCATTACCAAACCCTGCGCCGAGTGCCCCTCGACCAGGGCCGCCGCCACCACCCCGGTCCTCCCCTCCGGGAGACCGGCGTATTCGCGGTAGGCGGGGTTGAGAAGGTTGACGGTGATGATCCCCAGGTCGGGGTAACCGTCGTAGTGACCGTCCTTGATATCCTCCAGGAAGTGGTCGATGACCGTGATCGGGATCACGTGGCCGACGTTCTCCGCGGGCTGGACCCCCTGGAAGACAATCCCGGCGATTTTGCCGTCCCGGAGTACCGGGCCCCCGGAGTTGCCCGGGTTGACGGCGGCGTCGATCTGGGCGATCAGGTGATAATCCCTCGCCGAGTGACTGTACAAGGTGTAATCGAGCCGGGAGACCACCCCCCGGGTGACCGTGATCCTCCGGCCGCCCGCCGGGAAACCGTAGGCCTCGACCATCGTCCCCAATGGCGGGATCTCCCGGTGGAACTCGAGGTGGGAGGTGCCCTCGAAGAATTCGGGGTCGAGGACGTCGAGCAGGGCCAGGTCGCAGTCGTGGCCGATGTAGGAGACCACCGCCCCGTAGGGGGTGCCGCTGTCCTCCTTCTCGACCTCGAGGTAGCGGGAATCGCTGACCACGTGAGCGTTGGTCATCACCCGGTTACCGGGGATGATCACCCCGGAGCCCCGGCCAACCGCAAAATCCTGCCGCAGCCAGGGGGAACCGTAGTCGGGCCGCTGGCTGACGTTCTTGATCTTGACGATCGCCGTCCGGATCCGGACCGCTTCCTCCCTCCCCTCGGACGGGACCGCCGGGGTCGGGACCAGGAACCCGCAGCAAACCAGCGGCAGCAGCAATCTTCTCATCTCAGTTCACCTTCACCAGACGGTAGCCGCGCTCGCCCAGGCCCGCCCGTTCGCCGGCGGCCAGAAAGGGCTCGAGGTCGACCCCGAAGAGGGTCTTGAACTTGTCCGGGAGCCGCGGGAGGCAGCAGTACTGCCCGGCGATCTTCTCGGTCACCCGTTTCTCCGAGACCCGGACCCGGTCGGCCACCGCGGTGCAGCCGGGGATCAGGGGGGCTTTCCGGATCAGGTCGACCGAGGCCTGGTCGACGGCCAGGATGTCCCGGGAGGCGAGGATCCCCTGATCGGGGACGAAGGGGGGTTCGCTCCAGTCGCAGCAGTCGCAGTCGGGGGTGATCTCGACCAGGAAGTTGACAAAGAGGGACCGGCCCTCCTTCCCCGAGAGGATCGCCCGGGCGTAGGCGGCCGTCTTGGCGGCCAGGGCCGACGGATCGGCCTTCCAGACCGGGGGGATCGCGCCCTCGGGACAGACGGCGACGCACTCCCCGCAGCCCACGCACTTCTTCCCGTCGATCACCGCCTTCCCCTCCCCGTCGAGGACGATCGCCGAGACCGGGCAGTATCTCAGGCAGGTCCCGCAGCCGACGCATTTCTCCCGCTTCACCTTCGGCTTCAGGTCGCTGTGCATCGCCTGTTTCCCGGCCGGCGAGGCCAGCCCCATCCCGACGTTCTTGACCGCTCCCCCGTACCCGAAGATCACGTGCCCGGTGGCGTGGGTGATCACCAGCAGGCTGTCGGCCTCCTTCACCGCGGAGGCGATCCGGGCCGGCCGCCCGCCGATCTTCAGCCCCTTCTCCTCCAGGAAACGGTCGCCGATCACGATCGGGGCCCCGATCTCCTCCTCGGTGAAACCGTGGCGGCGGGCGGTCTCGAGATGATCTTGCGTCCGGTGCCGCCCGCCCCGGTAGAGGGTGTTGGAGTCGGTCAGGAACGGCTCCGCCCCCAGCTCCCGCAGTTTCCCGACCAGCCGGCGGGCGAAGGCGGGACGGAGGTATCCGGTGTTCCCCCGTTCACCGAAGTGGACCTTGACCGCCACCCGGTCCCCGGGGCGGAAGACCTCCCCTCCCCCGGCCCGGTCAAAGAGGTCGGAGAGCTTGTCCAGCCAGGACCGCCCGGCCCGGGCGGCGGGATCGGCGTGATATACTTTCGCGGTCATTCCGGTAATTTTACCTGCTCTGGCGAACCGAATTCGATGCCGATAGCGACCCCGATACGACCTGACGCCGCGGCCTGGCCCGGGGTCGGGATCGCTATCGGAATCGGGATCGGTTTAGTCTGGCCCTTCCGAAATCAGTTTAACAAATTCCTCTTCGGAAATAATCTTGATTCCCAGCTTCCGGGCCTTCTCCATCTTGGAACCGGGGTTCTCCCCCGCCACCACCAGGGAAGTGCGGGCGCTGACCGAAGTGGAAGGACGCCCACCGAGGGAGGCGACCAGTTCCTCGGCCTCCGGACGGGAATAGTTCTTCAGGGCCCCGGTGAAGACCACGGTCTTCCCGGCCAGCTTTCCCGAGGGAGCACCGGAAGGCGCCGGACCCGCCCCGACCCCGTTCCTCCGCAGGTCCTCGATCACCTCGCGGTTGCAGGGATTGCCGAAGAACCCGGCGATCGAGCGGGCGATAATCGGCCCGATTTCGGGGATCTTCTCCAGCTCTTCCGGGGAAGCCTCCGCCAGTTTCTCCGGGTTCATCCCTTCCCCGACCAAGATCCGGGCGGCGGTCCGCCCGACGTGGCGGATCCCCAGGCCGAAGATCAGCCTCTCCGTCGACCGGTTCTTGCTCTCAGCGATCGCCTCCAGCAGATTGGCGGCCGACTTCTCCCCCATCCGCTCCAAATTGACCAATTCCTCCCCGGTCAGACGGTAGAGATCGGGCGGGGCGGAGACCAGGTCCTTCTCCACCAGCTGGTCGATCAGCTTCGGGCCCAGCCCCCGGATATCCATCGCCGTCCGGGAGGCGAAATGCCCGATCCGTTCCCGAACCTGGGGGGGGCAGGAGATGTTCGGACAGCGGTGGGCGACCTCCCCCTCCTCCCGGGTCACCGGACTGCCGCAGGCCGGGCACTTCTCCGGCATCGTGAACTTCTTCTCCTTCCCCGTCCGCTTCTCCTTCAGGACCGAGACCACCTGGGGGATGATCTCCCCCGCCTTCTCCACCAGCACCCGGTCCCCGATCCGGATGTCCTTCCGGTCGATCTCGTCTTGATTGTGGAGAGAGGCCCTCCGGACCGTGGTCCCGGAGAGGGTGACGGGCTCGAGTTCCGCCACCGGGGTCAGGGTCCCCAGCCGCCCCACCTGGACCGAGATATTCTTCAGGACGGTCTCCCCCTGCTCGGCGGGAAACTTGTAGGCGATCTGCCAGCGGGGGGACTTCGAGGTCTCCCCCAACTCCTCCCGCAAGGCGAAGGAGTCGACCTTGATCACCAGACCATCCACCATATAGTCGAGCCGGTTCTTCTTCTCCCGCCAGTCGCGGCAGCAGGTGATCACCTCCTCGATATCCCGGCAGTACCGGTAATTCGGCTCGACCGGGAGACCAAGCTCCTCCAGCTTCTCCAGCAGCCGGTGGTGGCAGTCAACCCCGAGGTCACGAGGCCGAGGGGTGGCGTAGATCCAGCACTTCAGACCGCGGGTGGCGGTCACCGCGGGGTTGAGCTGCTTGAGCGAACCGGCGGCCAGGTTGCGGGGGTTGGCGTAAACCGCCTCCCCCCGTTCCTCCTGTTGCCGGTTGATTCCGGCGAACCGGGCCTTGTCGATGTAAATCTCCCCCCGAACCTCGAGTTCGGAGGGCAACTTCTCACCGGAGATGTGGAGAGGGATCGCCCGGATGGTCTTGATGTTGGCGGTGACGTCGTCCCCGGTCACCCCGTCGCCCCGGGTCGCCCCGGCCGCCAGCGCCCCGTCGCGGTAGACCAGGGCCACCGAGACGCCGTCGATCTTCAGCTCCACGGTATAGGAGAAATCGGCTTCCGGCAGCAGGCGCCGGTTGCGGGTCTCGAACTGGCGCAGTTCCTCCTCGGAGTAGGTGTTGTCGATCGAGAGCATCGGGATACGGTGGCGGAAGGGCCGGAACTCCTTCAGGGCCCCGCCCCCGACCCGCTGGGTGGGCGAGTGGGGCGTGATCAGCTCGGGATGCTCGGCCTCCAGGTCGACCAGTTCCCGGTAGAGCCGGTCGTACTCCCGGTCGGAGATGACGGGAGAGTCCTTGACGTAGTAGAGATAGTCGTGGCGCCCGATCTCCCGGCGCAGTTCCTCGATCCTATTCCCGGCGGCGGCCTTCTTCATCTTTCTCACCATCCTCCGGCCAGCCGGACGGCCAACCGGTCCGGCAGGCCGGCTTTCCGGATCTTCTCCTGGACTTCCTCCACCGGGTATCCGACCCGGACGATCTCGACCGATCCCCGGTCGCGGTCGTAAACGGCCAAGGCCGCCCGCGGGTCGCGGTCGCGGGGCTGGCCGACCGAGCCCGGGTTGACCAGCAGGCGGTCACCCCGCTCGAGCCGGGCCGTCGCCCCGGGGAGGAAGGAGACCTTCCGGCCCCGCAGACGGAAGAACCCCGGCCGGTGGCTGTGCCCGAAGAAACCGATCGGGGTTTCCAGCATCCGCAGGCTGGAGCGGGCCTCGTCGGGGGTGAAGATATACCGCCAGCCCGCCGGGTCGGCGAGCGAGCTGTGGAAGATGGTGATCCCCTCCTCCGCCCGGACCAGGGGCAGGTTCCCGAGGCAGGCGATCGCCCCGGGTTCGAGACGGGGGATGGTCCACTCCATCGCCTGCCGGGCCAGCTCGGTGAAATTCTCCAGCTCCCGGGGATCGGCCGCGGCGGCGTCGTGATTTCCCCGGACCGACGGAATTTCCAGCTCCCTGACCTTGGCCAGGCACCAGCCGGGATCGGCGTTGTAGCCGACCAGGTCGCCCAGGCAGAGGCAGCGCTCCACCTTCCGGCGGCGGATCTCCTCCAGGACCGCCTCCAGGGCCTCGCGGTTCCCGTGGATGTCGGAGATGACGGCGTACTTCATCGGGGACGGACCGGCTTTGGGAGCCGGCGACTCTCCATCACGGGGGGATTCGCCGGGGGAGTCCCCTCCCCCGGCGGAACAATCGGGGCGGGCGGATTCGAACCGCCGACCTCACGGTCCCGAACCGTGCGCGCTAGCCAGACTGCGCTACGCCCCGGAAACTTCGGCTGATCACGGCCGGTCAGGCAGGAATGCCGGGCCGGCAACTACTGAATATGCAGTTACGGGATAAGGGATCAGCGGCGCTTTGTCAAGGAGCATTTGTCCCGGATTCCGGCCGGTCGGGCGGGGCAAGGCGGCGGGCGAAAGCGATCACCACCCCCCCGGCGGCCGCCGCCAGCAGGCAGCCGAGAACCGCCCCCCACCCCTCCGGAAGCCGGGGACTCATATTCCCCCAGTGGGGGATCAGTTTCGGCATATAGTGGGCCTTCCAGGGCCAGAGGGCCAGGAGGCTCCCCCCCATCAGACCGCCCAGAACCGCCATCGTCCGGTCGTGGTAACGGTGGAGGATCCGGCGGAGGATGGGGATGAAGACCAGGACCCCGACAACCATCCCCGCCGCGAAGACCAGCAGGGTCCCGAATTCCCGGTTGTGAACCGCCGCCGAGACCGGCTGGTACATCCCGATCACCAGCAGGGCCAGGCTGCCGCTGATCCCCGGCAGGAGCATCACGCTGATCGCCAGGGCCCCCGCCCCCAGGAGGGTCAGGGGGTTGACCGGGATCCCCAGCCCGGGGAGAAGGGCCAGGGCGGCCGGGGGAATCGCCCCCAGGAGGAAGAGGAGAAAATCCACCGGCTTCTTCTCCCGCCTCTTCGTCCAGGGGTCCCGGATACTCCAGAAGACCAGGCCGAAGAAGAAGGCGAAGACAAAGGGAGCGGTTTGGGGGTTGATCAGGAGGCCGGGGGGTGGAAAAAGTTGCAAATGGCTGAGCCCCTCGGCCAAACTTTTTTTCATAAGGCCGGCCTCGTCAGCGTAGCCCTTGCCGACCAGGAGTCGGGTGGCCACGAAGAGGGCGGAGCCGATCCCGGCGGCCAGGGGGACCAGGAAGGACAGGGCCCGGAGAAATTTTCCCTGCAGCTGAAGGTCGCGGGGGGCCCTGATGATCCGGATCAGGTCGGAGATGGAATCGATCAGCCGGTCGTAGAACCCCAGGATCAGGGCGATCGTCCCCCCGCTGACCCCGGGGATGGCGTCGGCCACCCCCATACACATCCCCCTGACCACGGTCGTGAATACTTCTTTCAATGTTCTCTCCTGTTCCTCACTCATAATTTACTCCTGTATTGTTAATCGGTATCGCTATCGGTATCGCTATCGGGATCGCTATCGGTATTGGTATCGGGATCGCTATCGGGATCGCTATCGGGATCGAAAACGATTGCCTTTCTCCTGTTCCGCGATACCGATAGCGATACCGATTGAAAAACCTTCACCCCCGCTCCCTCCATCCATACTCGCCGATCAGGGGGACGAAGACGCACCCCCCCTCGTCGCGCTCGATAATCTGCTCCCCCCTCCGCTCCAGAACCAGCAGCCGCTGGGAGTAGCCGCCCCCCGCCGGTATCGCCAGTCTCCCCCCATCGGCCAGCTGCTCAACCAGGGGCGGCGGGACGCCGGGGGCACCGGCGGTGACGATGATCGCGTCGTAGGGGGCGAACTCCGGCCAGCCCCGGGTCCCGTCGCCGACCCGGACCGAGATGTTCTCGT
Organism: PVC group bacterium; assembly: GCA_040773245.1. Lineage (GTDB taxonomy): Bacteria > Auribacterota > Erginobacteria > Erginobacterales > Erginobacteraceae > Erginobacter. The sequence goes on along the minus strand of JAXGWO010000046.1, from coordinate 2,761 downwards.
AGCCCAGGCTCCGGAAAATTTCCCCGGCCCGATCCGCCAGGGCGGCGACCCGCTCCACCGAGTAAACCTTCCCCGCCAGCCGGGAGAGGATCGCCGCCTGGTAGCCGGACCCGGTCCCGATTTCCAGGACCTTCTCCCCCCCGGACAGCCTGAGGCACTGGGTCATCAGCGCCACCATAAACGGCTGGGAGATGGTCTGCCCCTCCCCGATCGGGAGCGGGTGGTCGGCGTAGGCCTCCCTCAGCCCCGCCCCCGCCGCGAAGAGGTGCCGGGGCACCTCCCGGAAGGCCGCCAGCACCCGCTCGTCCCGGATCCGCCGCGGCTCCAGCTGCCGGGAGACCATCTCCTCCCGCAGTCGGATCGCCAGCTGGTCCTTCTCTCCCTCCATCCCGCTCATTGACTTTTAACTCTGTTTTGAGCCGCAAAAAACCCGAAGAAAGCTAAATTCAATTTGCTCCCGTCTTAATCTCCTATCTTGCTTTGCGTCCTTTGCGTTCTCTGCGGTTCATTTCTTGCCCGGGAGGAGCGTCCGGAGGAGAAGGCGGAGAAATCGCACCGTGTCCCGGCCGGGACGGATCCGGGAGACCTCGCCGGAGTAGATCGTTTTGACGGGGACGGAGGAGATCCCGAACCCCAGTTTGCCGGCCTCGATCAGCATCTCCGACTCGGTGTCGTAGTTGCTGGTGGCAAAGCTGAGCTTCCCGACCACCTCCGCGGCGAGCAGCCGGTAGCCGCACTGGGTGTCCGGAACCTTCCGGCCGGCCAGGCGGGAGATGATCGCCGACATCGTCCGGTTGGTCCAATAGCGGACCTTCGGCATCGACTCCGCCGCCGCCATCCGGTTGCCGACCACGATCCTGGCCCCGGACCGCCGGGCCTCGGCCAGGAAGGCCGGGATCTCGGCCGGATCGTGCTGGCCGTCGCCGTCGAGGACGATCACCGGGTCGCACCCCCGCTCGACCAGGGCCTTCAGCCCCGTCTTCAGTGCCGCCCCCTTTCCGAGGTTCTCCGGGTGGCGGATCACCTCCGCCCCGGCGGCGGCGGCGGCTTCCGCTGTCCGGTCGGTGGAGCCGTCATCGACCACCAGGACCCGGCCGAGGTGCTTCCGCGTTTCTCTCACCACCTGCCCCACCCGAACCTCCTCGTTATAGGCCGGGATCAGGACGCCGGGGGTTTTGGTGGTGCTATCTTTCATCGCTGCAAACCAGTTGCTTGTTTCGAGCATTAATCACAATCGCTATCGGTATCGAGTTTGTTATCCTGTCGGCTTCGATAGCGATAGCGACTATGTCCGCCGAAGTTTTACACGAAGGCGGATACCGATTAATTCCAGACCGGGTAGTACATATACCACTGGTCGAGATGGGCGGCAATGCACTCCTCCATCTCCCGGACCAGGCCGCGGATGATCTGGTCTTCCTGGACCTCCCGGTCCGCCGCCCGGTCGATCTCCAGCGGCGGCCGGAAGACCGCCCGGTAGCGATGGGTCGACTCCCGGACCAGGTAGCCGAAGAAGACCGACGCCCCCGATCGGGCCGCCAGTCCGGCCGGCCCCCGGGGAAGGGAGACCGGCCGGCCGAAAAACTCGACCTCGACGCCGCGCTCGGTGACGTCCCGGTCCCCCAGGATCAGGACCAGCTCGTTCTTTTTCAGGAGCTTCAGGCTTCTCAGGGCGGCCCGGCCGACCGGGATCACCTTCATCCCGGTCATCGCCCGCTGGTTGACGAAGAGGCGGTTGAGCTTGGTGTTCTCGTGGGAGAGGGCGATCGCGTTGGCCGGAAATCCGGACAGGGCCAGCATCATCCCCCCCAGTTCCCAGTTGCCAACGTGGGCGGTCACCCCCAGGGCCCCCTTCCCCCCAGCCAGGGCGGCCCGGACGTTCTCGACCCCGGAGAACTTCACCAGCCGCTTCATCTCCCCGGCGTTAAACCGGGAGAAACGGAAGAAGTCGATCAGGTAGTAGGAAAAGTTGCGGAAGTTCTTCCGGATCAGACGCCGGATCCGCCACCGCGCCTCCGAGCTCTCGGTCTCCTCCCCCTGCCAGCGGAGAACCCAGACCAGGTTGGCCCGGAAGTTGGGCTTGCTCTTCCGGGAGAAGATGTAGGTCGCCTCGGCCAGAAAGGCCCCGATCCCGTAGGCCAGCCGGGGCGGGAGCAGGTGAACCAGGAAGCGGAGCAGTTCGAAGAGGTAGTACCTGTTCATTATTCCTTCACCGCGTTTCGGGCTGATCCCTGAAACAAGGCGATAATCTCCCGGGCGCCGTCCCGGGCGGCGGCGGGCCGGCGGATATTGTCCATCGCCGCCAGCAACCGCCGGCGGAGACCCCCGTCCCGGAGCAGGTCCTCCACCACCGCCGCCGACGCCGGATAATCCCCGGCGTGGATCGCCGCCCCGTGCCCGGCGAGGAACCGGGCGTTTAGCTCCTCCTGCCCGGGAAGCGGGTCGATCAGGACCAGGGGCAGCCGCTTCACCAGCGCCTCGGCGGTGGTCAGACCACCGGGCTTGGTCACGATCACCTCCACCGCCGACATCAGTTCCTCGACCAGGTCGGTGAAGCCGAAGACCGCCAGCGGGCGGCCGATCCGGCCCCGGAGGGCCTGGAGCCGGAGGAACTGCCTCCGGTTCCTCCCGGCCAGGGCCGCCACCTGGAACCTCTCGCGGCTTCCGTCCAGGGCCCTGACCAGCCGCTCCAGGGAGACCGACCCCTCCCCTCCCCCCATCAGGAGTACCGCCGGCAGATCCGGCGCCAGGCCGTACTTCC
>JAXGWO010000045.1:0-21700 GCA_040773245.1 PVC group bacterium | reverse complement strand
TAGTCCGCCCCCCGCGTTTAAGAAAACTGATCTCTCCAGATTTCTGGAGACGACCGAATAGCAGGCTGCACGAACTCGACGATCGAGATTCATTACTGCCGAAATTTTGAGCTTGACTGGCCCCTTACATAGCAGGGGGCGACACACTATTAGCCACGGGCGCGAGCCCGTGGGATAGAAGAGTCCAACAATTATTCCCAGCCCCCGCAGGGGGCGGCACAATTGATTTATCAACCGGCTATGGCCCGGAAGAAGGTTAAATTCACCAAGGGGGAGCTGAAAAAGCAGCGGGACGCCCGGGAACGTTTCGAGCGTTATCTCCCCACCCTCCAGCTCAAGCAGCAGCAGCTCCAGATGGAGGTTCGGCGGATCGAGTCCCTCCTCTACCGGAAAGAGGTCGAGCTCGAGCGGCTGAAGGAGGATATGACTTCCTGGGTCGGGATCCTCGGTTTCACCGGGTTCGACCTCTCGCCCTGGGTCCGCCCGAAAGACGTCCGGACCCGGACCGAGAACATCGCCGGGGTCTCGATCCCGGTTCTTGACCGGGTGGAGTTCGCCCCCGTCGATTACGACCTCTACTCCACCCCCCTCTGGGCCGACCTGGCGGTGGAGAAACTGCGGAAGCTGGCCGGGGACATCGTCGAGGTGGAGATCCTCCGGGAGCAGTTCCAGCTTCTCAACCGGGAGCTGCGGATCACGATGCAGCGGGTCAACCTCTTCGAGAAGGTGAAGATCCCCGAGTGCCGGGAGAACATCCGGGTGATCCGGATCTACCTCGGCGACCAGGACACCAACGCCGTCTGCCGTTCCAAGATCGCCAAGCGGAAGATCGAGACCGCCCAGGCCGCATAGAATATTTTTTTGCGAAGCAAAAAAATACAATGATCGTCCCGATGAAAAAAGTCATCGTCGTGGTCCAGGAAAAGGACCGCGAGGAGACCCTCTCCCGCCTGGCCCGTCTCGGCCTGGTCCACCTCGAGCATCTCCGCGAGCCGGAAGGGCGCTCCCTGGAGGCGGCCCGGGCGCGGCTGGCCGATGTGAAGAAGACCCTGGCCGCTCTCCCGCCGGAAGGGGAAGCCGGGGAGAAAGGTCCCGCCCCGGGGGTCGAGGAACTGGTCGAACGGGTGGCGAAACTGCAGGAGGAGCAAACGCGGCTGCGGGACCGGAGGGAGAAGAACCGGCGGCTGATCGAGGAGTGGCAGGTCTGGGGGGATTTCGATCCCCACCTGCTCCGCGAACTGAACGGAAAGGGGATCTGGGTCTATCTCTCCGTCCTTCCCGAGCGCGAACTGAAGGAACTCCCGGCGGACGTCGGTCTGGCGGTCTTCGCGAAAAAGGGCGGGATGGTCTACTGCGGGATCATCTCCCAGGGACTGAAGTACTTTCATTTCAAGACCCACGAATTACCCCAGAAAAGACTGGCGGAAATGATCCGGGAAGGCGAGGAGATTGATAACCGGACCGCCGGGTTGAACGGGGAGTTGAACCGTCTGGCCTGCTTCCGCCCTCTCCTGGAAAAGGAGGAGGAGCGGCGAGCGCGGGAGCTGGAGTTCGAGGAAGCCCGGGCCGGGATGGCGGGGACCGGGAAGCTCGCCTATCTCAAGGGCTACTGCCCCCTCCCCGAACTGGCCGGTATCGAGGAGGCCGCCCGGAAAAATCACTGGGGGCTCCTGGCGGAAGACCCGTCTCCGGAAGACGAACCTCCGACGCTGATTACCAACCCCCGCTGGGTGGGGATCATCGAACCGGTCTTCCGGCTGATCGATACCGTCCCCGGCTACCGGGAGATCGACTCCAGCTTCGTCTTCCTGGTCTTCTTCTCCCTCTTCTTCGCGATGCTGATCGGCGACGCCGCCTACGGCCTGATCTTTCTCGCCGCCACCGGATTCGCCCACTGGAAACTCGGGCGGAGGATGCCCGACAGGAAGGTCCTTTTCCTCCTCTACCTTTTGAGCGGCGGAACCGTGATCTGGGGATTTCTGACCGGGACCTTTTTCGGTACGGCCTGGATCCCCCCGGCGGTGACCGAGGCGGTTCCGTGGCTGAGGGGCCTCGCTGAGGGAAAAGTCTGGCTGCGGAAGACGGAAAACGTGATTTGGCTTTGTTTCCTGATCGGGGCCGTGCAGCTCACGATCGCCCACCTCTGGAAGCTGGTCCGCAAGGCTCCGTCGGTCCTCGCCCTGGCCGACCTGGGCTGGATAATGATCATCTGGACGATGTTCTTTGTCGCCGGGATGTTCATCCTCAACCAACCCTTCCCCTACTGGGCCGGGATCCTCGGGGCGGCCGGGGTGTTGTTGGTGATCGCCTTCTCGGTCCACCCCCGGCAGTTTTTCCGGGACCTGGTTCCGAGGAACTTCTCCCTGTTTCTCAGCGTGATCAGCAGCTTCGGGGACGTGGTCTCTTACATCCGGCTCTTCGCCGTCGGGCTGGCCACGGTGGCCATCGCCGATGCCTTCAACACGATGGCCGCCTCGCTGGGTTGGTCGTCGGTCCTGACCGGCCTGGTCGCCGCCGTCATCCTCCTCTTCGGTCACGCCCTGAATATGACCCTGGGGGGGATGGCGATCCTGGTCCACGGGGTCCGGCTCAATGTCCTGGAATTTTCCGGCCACCTCGGGAACGAGTGGACCGGGCGGCGGTTCAGTCCCTTCAAGGGAGCAAAAACGGGCAATAACAAACAATAAAGGAGGAAGAAACAATGGAGACATCAACCTTGATGCAGTTTCAGGACCTCGGAGTTGCCGCGGTCCTCGCCCTGGCGGCGGTCGGTTCCGCCCTGGGAACCGGGATCGCCGGAATGGCGGCGATCGGCGCCTGGAAGAAGTGTTTCGCGCAGAACAAGGCAGCACCTTTTATGCTTACCGTCTTCGTCGGCGCTCCCCTCTCCCAGACGATCTACGGGATGATCGTAATGAACACGCTCAAGCCCCTGGCCGAGGCCGGTAAATTCCACTGGGGACTGGGGGTTCTGGCCGGCCTGGCGATCGGGATATCGGCCTTGATGCAGGGCAAGGCCGGGGCCGGCGGTTCCGACGCCCTGGCCGAGACCGGCAAGGGCTTCGGGAACTACATTATGGTCCTCGGAGTGATCGAGACCGTGGCCCTCTTCGTGATGGTCTTCACGATGATGGCCGTAGGTTAAAACCGCCATTTTGCCGGCAAAATTCTCAGGCCGGCCACTAAATATAGTATATTATACTATATTATACTATATTGGCAGTTGATTTAATTTGGTAGTGCTGTGGTGGCAATGTAAAAACGTTGTTAATAAACGATGTTAAAAACAATCGGCTGGAATAACCACCCGGCGATCGCGGCCGTGGCGATCGCCGGGGTTTTTTTCCTCTTTGGTCTGGCCACCATTGATGACTTCGGGGTGACCTGGGACGAACCGCTCCATTTTGCCGCCGGCGACCTGTATCTGAACCGGATTTTAAATCTTGATATGCCGATAGAAATTTCAGATGTAGATTTTGAAGAAGACATCAAATATTACGGTCCGGTATTCGACATCTGGGGAGCTCTGGATCATCGGATCTTTACCGTTCGCCTCGGCATCCTTGCAGAAGATAACGCTCGCCACCTCCATCTCCTTCTGTCCGGTTCCCTCACGATCTTTCTGACCGTCCTTCTGGCCTGGCAGTCGGTATCACCGCGGGTCGGACTTTTCTCCGGTCTCTTTCTGGCCGGGTTCCCGCGATTTGTCGGACATTCCTTCAACAACCCCAAGGATATCCCCCTGACCCTGGTTTTTCTCCTCTGCCTGTATATCTTTCACCGGAGACTGGTTTCCGGAAAACGGTTCTACAGCATATTTCTCATCCTGGCCGGAGGAGTGGGTTTCGCTACCAGAATTCAGTATTTGATCGCCTTGCCGCAGATATTGATATTAACAATAGTATATTATTATGTAAACAAGCGAGCAATCCAGCAGTTCAAGGTCCGATTGACCTCGTACTGGGACATTCCGGTTTCACTTCTTCTTACCGTCCCGATGGGGATGCTCTTCTGGCCGTATTTCTGGAACGCTCCCTTGGAAAAATTGTCGGCTATGCTCGACTTTTACCTCCGCCACCCGGTCCAGGCCAAACTCCTGATCCTTTACCTGGGAAATGATTACATCCCGGGGTTAGACCTTCCCTGGCATTATGTTCCGGTGATGCTGGCGGTGACCACCCCGATCATTATCCTGGGGGCGATGGTGATCGGATGGGGAACGATAAGCGCCGTCATTTTCCGGGAGCGCCCGGTTAAGGAGAAGTTTGCCGGATATTTCTATCTTCTCTGGGTGATCTGCGGGCTGCTTCCCTTTATGCTTCCGGGGCAGCGGGTGTACGGCGGGATCCGCCACTTCCTCTTTGTCGTCCCCGCCCTCTGCGTAACGGCCGGGATCGGCCTGGACTTCCTCATCTCCCGCTTGCGGGGGAGATTGCGCTGCCCGGCCCGGGCGGCCGTCGCGCTCCTGTTTATCCTGCTCTTCGTCTCGACTTATTCCTACCATCCTTATTACACCATCTATTACAACGAGCTGGTGGGGGGCCCCCGCGGAGCCTTCACCCGCTTTTCGATGGAGAACTGGGGGAACGCTTACAAGGCCGCCTGCCGCTGGATCAACCTTGAAGCCTCGCAGGGGGCGGTCGTCCTCGCCCTGGTCGCCGAGGGGATCCCGCGCTGGTACCTGAGGCCGGATATCACCGTTCTTCCCCCTCAAGCCGCGGCCGACCCCTTTATCCGCTACGACTACAGCATCTACATCCTCCGCGATATCGACCCCCTGCTCCAACCGGCCCGAGAACCGGTCTTCCAGATAGCAGTCAAAGGCCAGCCCATCTGCAACGTTCACCGCTGGTAACACAGACATTCCTGTCTATGCGGGGCCGGCAGCACGGGCGGGTATGCCCGCTTCTGCATAAGCGGAAAATGCGATCCATCTCAAAATATGCCGTGAATACCCGGTTTCCGTTGGGTAAGATTAAGACGCCGGAGGAACCAGGGAGAAAACTAATCTTATGACTCTCTACTTGGTAGCTACCCCGATCGGGAATCTGGAGGATATCACGCTCCGGGCGCTCCGGGTCCTGAAGGAGGCCGACCTGATCGCGGCCGAGGATACCAGGACCGCGCGGAAGCTTCTGGACCACTACGGAATCCGGAACCCGGTGATCAGCTATTACGATGCGATCGAAACATCCCGGACCCCGGAACTGATCACCCACCTGGAATCCGGCTGTTCGGTGGCCCTGATCTCCGAGGCCGGGACGCCGGGGATCTCCGATCCCGGATACCGGCTGGTCGCGGCGGCCCTGGATGCCGGGTTTCCGGTCATCCCCATACCCGGGCCGTCGGCCGCGCTGGCCGCCCTGGCCGCCTCGGGCCTGGCCTCCGACCGGTTCGTCTTCGAAGGCTTCCTCCCTTCTGCCTTCGCCGCCCGGCGGAAGCGCCTCTACTCCCTGCTGGCCGAAGAGCGGACGATGATTTTCTATGAGTCCCCCCGGAGAATCCTGGCCACCCTCGGGGAGGTGGCAACGATTTTCGGTGCCCGGCCAGTGGTTCTGGCCCGGGAGCTGACCAAGATCCACGAAGAGTTCCTCCGGGGGTCCGCCGCCGCGGTCGCCGGGCAGCTGCAGGAGCGGGAGAAGATCAAGGGCGAGATCGTCCTCCTTCTGGCCGGCCGGTCCGGTCCCCCCGACTGGACCGGAACCTCCCCGGCCGGGCAGATTGAAGAAGCGGTGCGGAGCCTGGGGATCTCCCGGATGGAGGCGATCAAGCTGGTCGCCGAACTTCGGGGTCTGCCCAAGAGCGAGATCTATCGGGCCGGATTGGATGTCCCATCCCGCCACCGGGAATAGTTCTTCCTCTCGCCTGATGAATATCGAAGACCGCCTGATCGTCGAGCTGACCCGAGGCGGGACGGTTGATCACTCCCTCTTCAGTGGGAAAGTGGATTGGGGTTGCCTTCTCCGGGTATGCCGGGCCAACCGCTGCGGAGGGATGATATTTGACGGGCTGGACGTAAACGGGTTGTTGCCGCGCATCCCGGAGGAGATCCGGACAGGCTTGGAAGATGATTATCTCCGGGATATTCTCGCGGTCCGGAGAAACCTGGAGATTGCCGGACGGCTCGCCGGTCGGTTTGCCTCCGCCGCGGTACCCCTAGCCGTCCTCCGGGGTCCGGCCCTCGGCCTGACCGTCTATCCCCGGCCTTTTTTGCGGCCTTCCTCCGATCTCGACCTCCTGGTTTTGAAGAGCGACCTCGTCCGGGCGAAGAAGCTACTGGACGAAGAAGGGTTCGGTCCCGCGCCCGGGCTGTTGCCCGACCGCTATTTCGAGCGGAACCACCTTCATCTCACCTATCTTCAGCCGAATAACGACCTTCCGGTGGAACTGCACTGGGCGCTTGATCATCCCTATACCCTGGCCCTGGTCGACTATCCGGCTCTCCTGGAGGAGAAAAGGGAGGTCTCATTCGAGGGGATCCCCATCCCGGTCCTCTCCCCCGAGGATCGAGTTCTTACCCTTTCCCTCCACCTGGTCAAGCACTGCCCCTTTCTCCCCGAGTTGCTGGAGGAGAAGGATTTTTTCCATCTTCTCCTCCGGGGCAGGTGGCTGCTCTGGCTGCTCGATCTCCGCCGGACGATTCTGGTTTCCGGGGCGGAAATCAATTGGGCCACCCTGGCGGTCAAGGCCCAGTGCTGGCGCCTGGAGCGGGAGACGGCCGCCGGCCTGAAAGCGGTGGCCGCCGTCTGGGGTGATTTTCCGGGCGGTGAATCGCTCCGCGGCCTTTCATTTCCTTCGCGGGGACGCCTGAGGAGATGCCTTTACCATCGGCAGTTGGAATACCTGGAGATGGGAGTCCGGTCCCGCCTGCTGACCCGCCGGCTCTTCGGGCTTCGGACGGACACCATCTTCCGGCCGGTCCGGTTCCTCGATCTCTCCAGCTGGATCTTTCCCGGATCCGGCTGGCTGAGAGAGCGCTATCGGGTGCGGGGGGCGGGCATAATCCCGGCCGCCATATTCCAGGCTGTCCGGGCGGTCCGGCAAATCCTGGGGAACCTTATGGATTACCTATATTATCGCTTTCGTCCGTGGTAATCTGGCCGCTTCCTGAAGGGAGATGCCGAGTCGCGGAAGACAACCCCGATATGATTAAATGCGTTAAAGATCTCGCGCCGGAGCTGGAAGAATGTCGACGCGATCGCCTGCCATTCGAGAGGGGGTACCGCTTCCTCGATTATCCTTTTGAAATCAAGTCGAACTCTCAACCCCTGGCCGATCTCTGTGATCACATCTACGAGGGATTCCGAGCTGACCGGCCTACCCGACGTCCGTCTGTTTTCTACCTGCTGGAAGACCCGGCGGATCCGCTGACGCCTTACCTGGCGATCGACCCGGGTTACAACACCTTTCTCTGTTCCGAAACCAGCCAGGCGGTCTCCTTCTGGGGGGCCCAGTTGACCTGCAATCATCTCTATCGCCTGCCCTTCCTCTTCATCCACGCCGCGGTCCTGGACCGGGACGGCCGGGGCCTGGTCTTCGCCGGACCCAGCGGTTCCGGGAAGACCAGCTTCGTTCTCTCCCTGGCCGGGAAGGGTTTCTCCTTCTGCTCCGACGAGTTCGCCCCCCTCTCCCTGGACGGTGGGGAGGTATATCCCTTCCCCCGCTCCCTCCTCCTCGGCCGGGAAAGTCTTTCCCGCCTGCCCGGCGTCGGCGAACTCCCCTACTTTCTTGATGACCAGGAGCGGCGGCCGGGCGAGGCCGGTCCGCCCCGCCGCTATATCCTCGCTCCCGGCCGGGTCTTCTCCGCCATCGGGGACTCGCCGGTCCCGCCGGCCGCGCTATTCGTCCTCGACGGTTTCGCGGATACCGCGACCTCCGCCCGTCCGCTGGCGGCCGGCCGGGCCCTGGAACTCCTTGTAAAAATGGCGGTCAACACCTCCTTCCTCGATCCCTCCGCGGCCGGGGCGGCGGTTGAGGCGCTGGTCGCGATCCTCTCCCGGGCGCCGGCCTACCTTCTCCGCCCGGGGCCCCCGGGGGAAAACCCCGCGATCCGGGCCGGGATGCTGGAGGGGCTGGCGGCCGGCCGGCCGGTGGAAGCCGAGGATCTGGAAGCGATCGGGAAAAAGTGCCGTGAGATCCTGAAGAGCAGGTCGGGCATTCCCGCCTGACCTGCCATTGCCACCGGAAATGACAGAGAAGCCGACAGGGGAACCGGACCGGTTGTCGCGGGAGATCCGGGAGCACCTCCGGGAGCCGGGGGCGGACCGGGGATCGCTCCGGGTTTTCCTGGCCGAGAGGGTAAAACTCGAGCCGGCGGAGGCCGAGGAACTGGCCGGTGCGGTGGCCGAAAAGCTGAACCGGGAGAGTTTCCCCGCGGTGACCGAGATGGAGCTGCTGCTGACCGAGGCCTGCGATCAGCGCTGCGATTACTGCTTTGTCGAAGGGAAGGGCCGGGGACGTCCGATGGACGGGGAGACCGCCCGGAAGGCGGTCGATCTCCTCTTCCGGGAGTCCCGGCAAAGCCCCCGGCTCAAGATCCTCTTCTTCGGCGGCGAGCCCCTGCTGGAGTACGACCTCCTGGAGGAGATCGTCGGATACGCGGAAACCAAGGCCGCCCGGAGCGGACAGACCGTGATCTTCAATATGACCACCAACGCCGCTCTCCTCAACCGCCCGCGTTGCGCATTTCTCGCCCGTCGCCGGGTCAAGTACCTGGTCAGCATCGACGGCCCCCGGGAGGTCCACGACCGCCACCGCCGCCGTCCTGACGGCGGGAGCTCCTACCTCCTGATCTCGGAGAAGGTCCCCCTGATGAAGGAGTATCAGCCCTGGCTCGGCGCCCGGATGACGGTCCACCCCGATACAGCGGGGGAGATGGCGGGGAGTTTTTCCCACCTGGCGGAGCTGGGCTTCAGCCAGTTCCTGATCGGACCGGTGACGGGGGTGGAGTGGCCGGAAGAGGCCCTTGACCTCTACCGGGACGGGATGATCGAGATCGCCCGGAGGCTGAAACTGCTGCTTGACGCCGGCCGGCCGCTGCGGGTCAACCCCCTGGAAGAGAGCCTGGAGATGCGGGCCGGGAAGAAGCGGTACCGGGGCTGCCGGGCCGGACGGCAGTCGCTCACCGTCACTGCGGATGGCCTGCTCTACCCCTGCTCCAAGATGGTCGGGGTGATGGGGCGGGAGAGGCTCCGGCCGCTGGGCAGCCTGGAGGAGGGGATCACCGCGATCAACGACCGCCTCCGTTACTGCGGCCTGTTCCCGCCTCCGGATAACGCCTGCGCCGGCTGCCCCCGGGAAGACATCTGTGCCGGTGGATGCTTTGCCGTCAACTGGCAGGAGACCGGGGACATCTTCCGGCCCGCCCCCTCGGAGTGCCGCTTTCAGGAGCGGATCGTGGAGATAATGAAAGCCGCCGAGCCGATCCTGGGCCCGGAATACTTCAAGACCGCGGCCGAGAGGCTCCGCCGTAAATCAACCTGATATTCCTCTTCCACCCCCTTCCTTATTTTACAAATCAAGTCATACCACTTTTGTAAAATAAGGGATGTTCCGGCGGGGGGGAGAGATAATATATCTTCCGCTTTCCGGCGGTTGATTGTAGAAATTCCGATATGAAGAGAGGTTCTTCGGCACTGAGGCAGTTCAGGATCTTCAACCGCTACCTCGCTCCCTACTGGTCGCTGCAGGCGCTGGTTTTGCTGATCGTGCTCCTGGTCTCCGTGCTCGGGCTCCTCGGTCCGGCCATCTTCGGGGTCACCATCGACCGGGCCTTCCTGAAGCGCGACCTTTACCTCTTCCGCTGGCTGCTCCTGTCCGGTCTCCTCCTCACCGTCCTCCAGAGCTCCATCTCCAATATCCAGGCTTACCTGACCGCCTACATCGGGAAGATGCTCACCTTCGACCTGAGGCGGGACTACACCCGCCACCTCTTCCGCCTCTCCTTCACCGACGTCCACCGCCGCCCGACCGGGGAGCAGCTCTACCGGCTGGATACGGACATCGACACCGCCGCCGGCCTGGCCTCGGAGTCGATCCCCGAGATCCTGGTCAACTCCAGCCGGATCATCTTCCTCCTCGCCATCTGCCTCTACCGGAGCTGGGACCTGACCCTGGCGGCGATTGTCCTCTCCCCTTTCTTCTACCTTCACAGCCGTTTCTTCGGCCGGAAACAGAAAGCGGTCACCCGGATCCTGAAAGAGGAGTCCCAACAGGCGGCGACGCTGATCCAGGACGCCCTGGCCAACGTCAAGCTGGTCAAGGCCTTCGGCCGCGGCGGCTGGGCGGTGCGGAGTTATCTCCACCAGAGGCTGAAGATGATCCGCCTGGGGTTGCGGAAGGTCCGGATCACGCTGGCCGGCAACCTCTCCGCCGGGGTCCTCAACTCCATCGTCCTGATCAGCTTCAGCTACTACCTCGGGGTGCGGGTGATCGCGGGCCGGATCTCCCTGGGGGAGATGATCGTCCTGACCATCTACCTGACCCAGCTCTTCGTCTCCCTGAAGGGCCTGGGCGCGCTCTACCGGGGAGTGATGATCAAAATCGTTTCCTGGGACCGGGTGGGGGAGACTCTCCGGCTTCCCGAGGAGAGGGAGGCGGGTTCGGCCCGTCCCCTCCCCGACTTCCGGGGAGCGGTCGAATTCCGGGGGGTCTCGTTCGGATACCGGCCCGACCGGGAGGTTCTCTCCGATCTCAGCTTCACCGTCCGGCCGGGGGAGTTCGTCGGCCTGGCCGGCCCCAGCGGGTCGGGGAAGACCACGCTGTTCCTGCTTCTCCTGCGTCTGCTCGAGCCCCGGCGGGGCGAGATCCGGCTGGACGGGCGGCCGCTGGAATCCATCCGCTGGTCGTCCATCCAGGGTGCGCTGGGGATCGCCCTCCAGGAGGCCTACCTCCTCAACCTCTCCCTCGAGGAGAACCTCCGGTTCGGTCGCCCGGAGGCGGAAGAAGCCGAGCTCTGGGAAGCCCTGAGGGCCGCCGACCTCGAGGAGACGGTGCGGAAGCTCCCGGAGGGCCTGCAGACCCCGGTCGGTGAGGCGGGGTCGAACTTCTCCGAAGGTCAGCGGCAGCGGTTCAACATCGCCCGGGCGGTGCTCGGCCGTCCCCGGCTCCTCCTCCTCGACGAGGCCGCCTCGGCGGTCGGGTACGATTCCGAGGGCCGGATCCTCTCCCGGATCCGAAGCCTTCTCCCCCGCGCGACGATCATCTCCGCCACCCACCGGCTCGGCTCGCTGAGAGACGCCGACCGGATCCTGGTCCTGGGCGAAGGGAGACTGGCGGAGACGGGGAACCACCGGGAACTGTGGGAAAAGCGGGGCTTTTACCGGTCGTTATTCCAGGCGGAGACGGGGGGAGGGACAGGGTGAAGCCGCCATTCCGCCATCTCAAACGCCGCCGGTTGTTGATCTGGGCCCTGGCCCTCCTGCTGATCGCCGCCTTCGGGTCGGCGATCGGGGGGATCTTCTGGTCGGTTCGGATGAAGACCGACTACCGGGCGGAGCTGGTCCCGGCCGGGGAAGGGATCTTTTCCACCTCTGTTCCCCGTCTCCCCTTCCAGATCTTCCGGGCCGGGGAACCGGCATCTCTCAGGCTTTCCGACGGGGTAGAAGTTATCGGCACCCTGCGGGCGGCATACACCGGAACGGAGAGTATGGAGCTCCGCTTGGAATTCTCCGTCCTCCCGCCGGAGCCGGCCGCCGGCGAGCTCACCATCCGTTCCCAGCGTCTCCTCGCCGCCTTCTTATCCCCCGTTTCCCCCCGGCTGGGAAATTGATTCGCGCTAAGACAAGACATAAGGATATAATGTTCAAGCGCAGTTCTGGAAAACCGGAAGCGCAGTCCGGCGGCGTCTTCGCCCGGCGGATCCTGTGGATCGCCTTGGCCGGGGCGGCGCTGGCGGCGGGTTCGATCCGTCTCTGTCATTACACTTTTGTCCGCGATCTCCCTCTGTTCTCGGCGGTCGCCCTGGCGGCCGGCCTGGGCCTGCTCGGAGCATTTTGCATCTTGACGGCGGCCGCGATCGGCGGTATAAGGCTGCTGATTATTGACCCGGGGGACCGGTTCCGGCCGGTCTCCGCCCTGATCATCGCCCTGGCCGCCCTGGCGGTGCTGATCGGCCTGATGGTTATCGGGGTCACGGCGTAGAAGCATCTCCCGCCGGCGGGGAGACTGTGCCTGTGGCGAAACTGGACATCGCACCTGGCTACGGACCAGGGGATTGGGGGTTCGAATCCCTCCAGGCACGTAAAATTCTGGGCTTAAAGGGAGGAAGCAACGCGAAGCGTGGTCCGGCTTCGCGATTTTTTTCGGATGGCGGCGGCGGAAGAAATTAGCGGGCTCTACGATTCCTGGATGGGACAGGCAATCCGGGAGGCGGCCCGGGCCGGGGAGAGCGGAGACATCCCGGTCGGCTGCGTGATCGTCCTCGAGAACCGGATCATCGCCCGGGCGCACAACCAGGTCGAGCTGTTGAGGGACGCCACCGCCCACGCGGAGATGATTGCCATCACCCAGGCCGAGGAGTATATTGGGGACTGGCGTTTGAACGGGGCCACCCTGGTGGTGACCAAGGAGCCCTGCCCGATGTGCGCGGGGGCCATCCTCCAGTCGAGGATCTCGACGGTGGTCTACGGTACCCCCGCTCCCCGGGACGGCGCGGCCGGCTCGGCGATCAATCTGCTCAACAGCCCCGCCCTGTCCAGCGCCGTGACCTGCGTCGGCGGGATCCGGTCGGAGGAATGCCTGGCCCTGCTCCGGGATTTTTTCAGGAATCTCAGGAATGCGTCCAATCCGGGAAAGAAACAACAATTCCCTGAGCCGCGGTGTTAGTATTCAAAACTAAAATTTTTCCACAGGAAAAATTTTACAGGAGAGGTGCCGGAGTGGACGATCGGGGCGGTCTCGAAAACCGTTGAGGGCGCGAGTCCTCCGTGGGTTCGAATCCCACCCTCTCCGTTTGAATATTTTCGCTGTGCAAAAATAATAGAGTGATATGAAATTTCTTTTGCCATAAATTTCATATCTGAAGATACTCGATCCGGGAAATTTAAGGTGCTGAATATACGGTAGAGATTTTCTAAATATTGGATATTGGAGAGGTGCGAGAGTGGTTGAATCGGCTCGCCTGGCGAGCGAGTGTACCCCACAAGGGTATCCCGGGTTCGAATCCCTGCCTCTCCGTTATATTATTTTCGCTTTGCGAAAATAATAGTGTTTAGATACTGGAGGCGGAATTACTGCCATATTCCGGCTGGAGGAATAAGGCGGACCGCGGGGTTGTTCCGCTTTCATCCCCGGAGACCATCCTGATGACGGCAAACGACCAGCTGGTGGTGGTGTGGCGGTTTGAGGAAGAAGGGCTGGGGATACTGCTCCGGAAGGTTCTGGAAGAAGAGGGGATTTGTTCCGAGATCAGGTCCGAGCAGATCCCCTGGATGGACGGGATTATGAAGACCGCCCGCGGGTACTGGGGCGACCTGATGGTCCTGGATCAGGACGCCGCCCGGGCCCGGGAAATTATCCGGGATTACCTGCAGAGGGCCTCCGCGCCGGAAGAGGCGCCGGGATAGGCTCCCGAATAGGATATGCCCAAGGGGGGCAAGACTCCGACGGACTGCGTCGCCTGGGCTCGTCAGGTCAACGCCACCTGGCTGGTCCACGGCGGCCTGCACTCCGCGGCGGCGGCCTATATGCATTACCTGGGCGAAGCCGATCCGTCCCGCCTGGACCGGTCCTGCGGGTTGGCCCGGCGGCTGCTCGAAGTCCGGGATGAGTTCGACGACCCCAAGCCCTGGTTTTACGGCGGACTGTTCAGCCTGGCGACGGTCGAGGAGGCCAGGCGTTATCTGGCCGGTCATCCGTTCGCCGCAGCGGTGAACCCGGCTCTGGCCGGGTTTCCCGATTCCCCCGATCTAGCGGATGCCGGAGAGAAGACCCGGGACAAGATTGTGCTGATCCGGGAAAAGATCCGCGAGATTATCAAAGAACAAGGAGCTAATACAATTTTCTGCCGGAGGCAGAAAATTGCCCCTATTGTATTTCGCAGAAATAAACTACCGCGCTAAGCGGGGAGCCAGCGGTGCCCCGATCCCTGAGCTTGTCGAAGGGTGACCTGCAATCCGCTTCGCAGGGCCGAATTCCCGATCGAGGGGTTTTCCCGGTCCCGGCGGAACCGTTCAGCGAGGCGTTGAAGCCCGGGTCCCGCGCACGCGATGCCGGCGAACCCCGTCAGGTCCGGAAGGAAGCAGCGGTAAGCCGGCCTCTCGCGGTCCGCGGAATCACCCGGGGTGAGCCGAGCGGCGGGGAAGCCGGTGCCGGGAGCCTCGACAGAGGGTGCGCGGTATTTTATTCCCCCCACTCCCCTGGCGGGGAGAGGGGGAATAAAATAGTGAGGGACATACAGACGCCATACTCAAAGTGTTGAAAAAGCCTTTGGTGTTGAGACGGTATAAGGGATACCATCTGACGATGCCTCCAGTCTTAATTCGGTGTGTAATATAATCGACGAATGAGAAGTTTTTCCCCCTAAAATATTTCCGGAGGAAATAGTTTATAATGTACCAGGCCCTGGCGATCAAATGGCGGCCGCAGCAGTTCGACCAGGTGGTGGGGCAGAAGCACGTCACCACCACGCTGGTCAACGCGATCAGGCTGAAAAGGCTCGGGCACGCCTATCTCTTCACCGGGCCGCGGGGGATCGGGAAGACCACCCTGGCGAGGATCTTCGCCAAGAGTCTCAACTGCCTCTCCTCGGACGAGCCGGTCCCGGTCCCCTGCGACCGGTGCGACTCCTGCCGGGAGATCGCCGCCGGAAGTTCCATCGACGTGATGGAGATCGACGGCGCCTCCAACAACAGCGTCGATGACGTCCGGCAGCTGCGGGAGAACGTCCGCTACGCCCCCTCCCGGAGCCGGTACAAGATCTACATCATCGACGAAGTCCATATGCTCTCCGGCCCGGCCTTCAACGCCCTGCTCAAGACCCTGGAAGAGCCCCCGCCCCACGTCAAATTCTTCTTCGCCACCACCGATCCCCACAAGCTTCCGGACACGATCATCTCCCGCTGCCAGCGTTTCGACCTGCGGAAGATCACCCGCCCCCAGATCGTCGAGCGTCTGAAGCAGATCCTGGAGGCGGAGAAGGTCCCCTACGACAACGAAGCGCTGCTGGCGGTTGCCGCCGCCGCCGAGGGGGGGATGCGGGACGCCGAGTCGATCCTCGACCAGCTGATGGTCTACAGCGGGGAGAAGATCCGCCGGGGGGACGTGGCCGCCTTGCTCGGCCTGGTCCCCCGCCAGGTGGTGACCGACTGTTCCCGGGCGATCCTCCAGGAGGACCTTCCGCGGATCCTCTCCCTGGTCGGCGAGGTGATCGAGCAGGGCTGGGACGTCCCGCAGTTCCTCTCCAGCCTGGTCCGGAATTTCCGGGACCTTCTGGTGCTTGCGGTCGCCGGTGCGGAAGAAAGCCTGACCGACACCCCCCCGGAAGAACTGGAAGAGGCCCGCCGGCTCAGCGCGGAGTTCACCCGCCCACGGCTGCTCGGGATCCTCAATGAACTAATCCGGGAGGAGAATGCGATCCGCAACAGCCTTTCGGAGCAGATCGCCCTGGAGATGACCCTGATCGAGGCGGCCCGCTCCCGGGGCCGGGTCTATCTTGACGACCTGGTGGCCCGCCTGGAAGACCTGTCGACGACGCTGGCCGGGGATGGGGAGGGCGATTGTCCGCCTCCCGCCCGGCCAGAAGCGTCCGCGGCGGCGCCGCCGGCCCTGCTCACCTCCTCCGCGCTCCAGGAGGCCTGGCCCGGGTTTCTGGAAACCCTGGGGGCCGAACGCCCGATGCTCAAGGCCTACCTTGCCCAGGGAGAACCGGGGGAGATTGAAGATGGAGTGGTGACCGTATATTTCCAGGAGGAGTTCGATTTCCACCGGGAGACCGTGGAATCGTCCCCCAAGCGCGCTTTTATGGAGACCCTGCTCTCCAACAAGGTCGGGGTTCCGGTCCGGCTCGCCTTCCGGGTCCGCGCCGGCTCTTCCGGACGGGAAGAAGAACCTCCCCCGCCACCCCCCCGGCCGGCCCGGAAGAAAAGTTCCCTGATCCGGGAGACTCCCCTGATCGAAAAAGCCCTGGACAAGTTCGACGGTACTATAATAGATATAAAATAAAGTTATATAGTATAATATAGTATATTTGGGAGGTATGAATGGTGGCCGGAATGGGAAAGATGCTTAAGCAGGCCCAGCAGATGCAGGCTCGGCTGCTCCGTCTCCAGGAAGAGATAGCCGCTATGGAGACTGAAGGGAGCGCCGGGGGCGGGATGGTGAAGGCGGTGGTCAACGGGAAGAAGGATCTGGTCTCCATCTCGATCAACCGGGATGCGGTCGATCCCGACGACGTCGGGATGCTCGAGGATATGATCCTGGCGGCGGTCCGCCAGGCGGCCGAGAAGGCCGAAGCGATCGGCCAGGAGAAGATGTCCGGCCTGACCGGGGGTATGAATATCCCCGGCCTGGGGATGTAAACGCGTTCCCCGACCGGGGACGGGGCGCCGGGGATTTTTTCACTGGTCGTCGCCTTTCGCGAACCGCGTTCTTGATGGGGTAATTTGGAGATGGCCCGCTATCCGATGTTGATGCAGAAGGCGCTCGACGCTCTGACCGAGCTGCCCGGGATCGGACCCCGCTCCGCCCAGAGGATCCTTTTTCACCTCCTGAGGGCCGACCAGGAGACGGCCCGCAACCTGCTCGACTCCCTGGCCGCGGTCAGGGCCCGGATCCGCTTCTGCCCGATCTGCGGCAACCTCACCTCTCACCAGACCTGCTCGATCTGCCGCGACCCCGGCCGCGACGGGGCGCTAATCTGCGTGGTCGAGGATCCCAAGGACGTCATCGCCCTCGAACAGGCCGGCAAGTTCCCCGGGGTCTACCACGTGCTGATGGGCAAGATCGTCCCGCTTGACGGGATCGGCCACGAGGATATCCGGGTCAGGGAGTTGCTCGACCGGGTGAAGAAATCCGCTCCCCGCGAGGTGATTATCGCCACCGGGTCGGATATCGACGGCGAGACCACCGCGCTCTATCTCGCCCGGGAACTGAAGGAATTGGGCGTCCGGGTGACCCGGATCGCCGCCGGGATCCCGGTCGGGAGTTCGCTCGACTTTATGGATCCGGCCACCCTGATGAAGGCCCTCGAGGGGCGTCGTGAGTACTGACCCGGGGGAAATTGCGCTTGTGTCCCCCTCCCGGCGGTGTTAAGATTTTCCCAACCGCTGAATTTACGCCAACCGGAATTTCAGGAGTGAAGACGTGACCGAGATCACCGAGATAAGATGGCACGGCCGGGGAGGCCAGGGGGCCAAGACGGTGGCGGAGTTTCTCGCCCTGGTCGCCCTCCGCGAGGGCAAGTACAGCCAGGGTTTCCCGGAGTACGGCCCGGAGCGTTCCGGGGCCCCGATCAAAGGCTACACCCGGATCAGTTCCGGACCGATCAAGATGCACTCCGCCGTCTATAACCCGGACATCGTCCTTGTTCTTGACGCCAGTCTCCTGGAGACCATCAATGTCTGCGAGGGGTTGAAAAAAGACGGGACGGTGATCATCAACACCACCTCCGACGCCGGCCAGCTCCGGAAGCAGTTCCCCTTCCTCCAGGGGAGCAAGGTCTGGACCTTGAACGCCGACCGGATCTCCTCCGACGAGATCGGCCGGGCGATGCCGAATATGCCCCTGCTCGGCGCCCTGGTCCGGGCCACCGAAGTGGTCAAACTGGAGTCTGTTACCTCCGATATCAAAAAGGAATTCTCCCGCAAGTTCTCTCCCAAGGTTCTGGAAGGCAACATCAGGGCGGTGGAGAGGGCGCACCGGGAGGCGCAAGGCAGCTGAGGACTGAGGACGATGATATGAGCGAGAAAGCCCCCGGATGGAAAGATCTGCCGATTGGAGGAGTGTTGCTCCACCCGGCCAACTCCTCCTTCGAGTACGAGACCGGCGACTGGCGCGCCGCCCGCCCGGTTGTGGACAAGACCAAATGCATCGACTGCTTGCAGTGCTGGATCTTCTGCCCTGACGGCTCGATCCTGGTCGAGGAAGAGAAGATGGCCGGCTTCGACTATGGCCACTGCAAGGGGTGCGGAATTTGCGCTCACGTCTGCCCGGTGAAGGCGATCGAGATGATCCCGGAGGAGAAGGTCCCCGAGGTCGAGATCGACGAGTGGGGTATCAAACCTTCGCCGCCGGCGCGAAGCTGACAGAAAACATAGGCCCGAATCTTCGAGGATAACGGTATGACCAAGACGCTCGCATTGACCGGCAACGAGGCCGGCGCTTACGCCCTCAAGCAGATCGACCCCGACGTGGTGCCGGCTTACCCGATCACCCCGCAGACCGAGCTGATGCAGACCTTCTCCCAGTACGTGGCCGACGGCGTGGTCCGGACCGAGATGATCCTGGTCGAATCCGAGCACTCCGCGATGTCGGCGGCGGTCGGCGCCTCCGCCGCCGGTTCCCGGGTGATGTCGGCGACCTCGGCCAACGGTTTGGCCCTGATGTGGGAGATCGTCTACATCGCCGCCTCCTGCCGCTTGCCGATCGTGATGGCGGTGGTCAACCGGGCCCTCTCGGGCCCGATCAACATTCACGCCGACCACAGCGACTCGATGGGCTGCCGGGACTCCGGCTGGATCCAGATCTACGGCGAGAACCCCCAGGAGGTCTACGACAATATGGTCCAGGCCCTCCGGATCGCCGAGCACAAGGACGTTCTCCTGCCGGTGATGACTACCCACGACGGATTCATCATCAGCCACACCGTGGAGCGGGTCGATGTTCTGGAAGACGAGCCGGTGAAGAAGTTCGTCGGCGAGTATTCGCCCCGCTACCCCCTGCTCGATACCGCCCACCCGGTCACCTACGGTCCCCTCGACCTCCAGGACTATTACTTCGAGCACAAGAAGCAGCAGGCCGAGGCGATGAAGTACGCCAAGCGGGTTATCCTCGAGGTCGGGGAGGAGTACGGGAAGCTTTCCGGCCGGCCATACGGCTTCTTTGACGAGTACCAGACCAAGGACGCCGACTACATCGTGGTCGCCCTCGGTTCCACCGCCGGCACCGCCAAGGCGGCCGTGGACGAGATGCGCGAACGGGGAGAGAAGGTCGGGGTGCTCAAGCTCCGGGTCTTCCGCCCCTTCCCCGCCCCCGAACTGGCCCAGGCGCTCGCCGGGGCCAAGGCGGTAGCCGTTCTCGACCGTTCGGAAGGTTTCAGCTCCATCGGCGGCCCCGTCTTCCAGGAGGTCCGCTCCGCCCTCTACCGGAAATCCCCGATCCCGGTCTCCGGTTACGTCTACGGACTCGGGGGGAGGGACATCACCCCGGAGATGATCGAGGGGGTCTTCGCCGACCTGAAGGATGGCCGTCTCCACGAGGACGAGGCCTGCCACCTCGGCGTCCGGGAGTAGGTTCAGCGCGTTTGCCGTGATTCGTAGCGCAGGGTTTCAGCCCTGTGGAATTTGTCCTCGTAGCGCAGGGCTTTAGCCCTGCGGGTGTTGTCCGATTAGAGATATCAGATCATAACCCCGCGGACCCGCGGCGCAAAATTTCAAGGGAGACATTATGCCCCTCAACTTGAAAGAACTTTCCCGGAAACCCGAACTCCTTAGCCCCGGCCACCGGGCCTGCGCCGGCTGCGGCTCGGTGATCGCCATCCGCCAGGCCCTGATGGCCGTCGAGGGCCCGGTGGTGGTCGCCTTCGCCACCGGCTGTATGGAGGTCTCGACCACCATCTACCCCTACACTTCCTGGCGAATCCCCTACATACACGACGCCTTCGAGAACGCGGCCGCCACCATCAGCGGGGTGGAGACCGCCTACCGGGCCCTGAAGAAGCGGGGGAAGATCAAGGGCGATATGAAGTTCATCGCCTTCGGCGGGGACGGCGGGACCTACGACATCGGCCTCCAGTCTCTCTCCGGCGCCCTGGAACGGGGCCACGACTTCCTCTACATCTGCTACAACAACGAAGCCTATATGAACACCGGGATCCAGCGCTCCAGCGCCACCCCCTTCTGCGCCGCCACCACCACCAGCCCGGCGGGAGAGGTGATCCCGGGCAAGGTCCAGTTCCCCAAGGACCTGACCGCCATCGTCGCCGCCCACCACATTCCCTACGCCGCCCAGGCCTCCCCCCACAACTGGCGGGATTACATCGGCAAGGTGAAGAAGGCCCTGGCGATCGAGGGCCCGGCCTTCATCAACGTGCTGGCCTCCTGCTTCCGGGGATGGCGGACCGAGCCGACCACCTCGCTCGATATCGTCAAGTCGGCCGTGGAGACCTGTTTCTGGCCGCTCTACGAGGTCGAGAACGGCGAGTACAAGCTGAACTACAAGCCGAAGGAGAAGCTCCCGATCGAGGAGTGGATCAAGGTCCAGGGCCGGTTCAAGCATCTGCTCGACGAGAAGAATAAGCCTCTGCTGCAGGAGTTCCAGGCCAACGTCGACAAAGAATGGACTGCCCTCCTGGCGAAGACCGGCGACCAGGTCCAGAAAGTCGCCGTCTGACGCCGGTCCTCCTCATCCCTTGATGCCCTCCGCTTTATGCGGCGGGTGAAGTAGTTTACCGCTAATCTTAGATAACCGGGTCTTTAGCGCCAACCGATTGATCCGGAAAAAATTTTATTAAATTTCCTTGCCGCTGATTGCCGGGGGTTGTATATTAAGATCGCTGGACGGCAAGAGACAGTCCAAGATACCGGAAGATTGGGTTGCGACTTCCGGAAGCGTCTGGACGGGAGAGCACGCGAAAGCGGCGCCCATTCGGGAAACCGAAGCGCTACCACCCCTTGAGCCGTCCAGCATTTTTCTTGAGTTCTCTTACAGCGAAAACTGATATATAGCCGGGCGGTCGAGCACGGGTCCGCGAATCAGGTTCGAGGTTGAAATAACCTGAGGTGCCAGGACGATATCCGGTTTTCCGGAGCACCCTTACCTCATTGTGACGGCCGTTCCGGCTTTTTTTGTTGAAATCGGGCTGGTTTGCAATAGACTTCACTCTGGAATTTTGATGGCCTGGGCCATCACCAGTTCTTTGAAAAATATCAGGGGTTGGCCATCGGCAGTGTGTTCCTTCCACTGATTACCGATTACTGGCCACTGATTACTGTTCTTTCCCCGGTAGCTCAATGGTAGAGCGGGTGGCTGTCAATATTTTCGCTTTGGCGAAATCAGGCAGCTTCCGCGGGTGACCGCGGTCGAAAAATCGGGTGAATTCAGGGAAACCTAAGTTCCGAATTTGATCGGGATACGGCGACCCTGAGCGAAGCCTGCCGAAAGGGTGGATTTGTAGCGCAGGGCTTTAGCCCTGCCAATAAGCAGGAACGTGCAGAGACTAGAGGATGAGGATACCCAACCGATAAGCCTCGCCAGCGCCCGACCACCTACTTTAATAAGGTGGATGAGATAGTCCAAGCCCGAAGGAAACTTCGGGGCCCTTGTAACCACTAGGCTGCAAGTTCGAATCTTGCCCGGGGAGCCATTTTGAGCAAAAGGTAGAACTTCTCTTGCGAGAGGTTCTACCTTTTTGCTTTCCAAAGGGATTGTATAGTCAATAGTTACATCGGGGAGATTGACCTCGACCCGTTTTACGAACGAGCGCAGGAAGGACTTTTGCTCCATGATGGAGCCCCTGCTCAGAAGGGACCGGAGGTCGTCGGCG
>JAXGWO010000044.1:0-22169 GCA_040773245.1 PVC group bacterium | reverse complement strand
GGTGGCGGAGGTCTTCGCCGGCGAGGTCGATCTGATCCTCGACGGCGGGGAACTGTCCGGAGCGGCTTCCACCGTGCTCGACCTGACGGTTTCTCCTCCCCGCCTGCTCCGGGAAGGTCCCCTGGCCGGGGCGGAGCTCTTCCGGGTTTGGCGCGGGGAGGTTTAGGGTCAGCCGTCCGGGTTCGCCCGCCTCGCCCCCGTTCAGGGGGCGAATTCCTCCTGCAGGATCGAGAAGCCGGACCGGCGGATGAGGTTGTTGAACCAGGAGTCGTAGAGCATTCCGGCCCCGGACCGGAGGGCGATCTCCATCCACTCCGCCTCCGCTTCTTCCGGCATCGGCGGGGCGGCTTTCCGTTCGAGAACGGTCAGGAAGAAGAAGCCGTCTTCACCCTCGACCAGGTTGCTGACCTCTCCCGGCGAGATCAGGAAGGACGCGTTAACAAACTGGGGGGCGGGGGGAAGGCCGTCGCCGCCCCGGCGGGTGAAGAAGGTGGTGGTCTCCGTCTTCAGCCCGGCTTCCCCCGCCGCCGCGGCGAAGTCCATTTCCTTCGTCTCGATCAGGGACCGGACCTGGTCCAGTTTCTCCCGGGCGATCTTCAACGCCTCCTCCCTCCGGGCGCGCCCGAGCAGGATCTCTCGGATCTCTCCCCGGACCTCTTCCATCTCCTGCTGCCGGGCCTCCTGGATTCCGGTAAGCTGGAAGATGAGGAAACCTTTATCCGTCCGGATCGGGTAACTGGCGATCTCGCTCATCTCCATCCACCCGACCATCCGGCCGATCTCCGGGGCGGCGCCCACTCCCGGGATCTCTCCGGCGGAGGGGAAATAGCCGCTCTCCCGGATCTCCAGGCCGTACTCTTGCGCCGGCCCGGCCAGGGAATCCACATAGACCAGTTTCTGGATAATCGCGTCGGCCTGGGCGGCGGCCGCCGCCTCGCCGGCGGTGGTCCCGGTCTGATCCGCCCCGGATTCCTCTTCGCCCGCGGCGAGGGTTTCCGGTTCAGCCGTTTCCCGGTCGGGATCGGCGAAGTCGTCGAACTCCAGGAGGACATAGGAGATCGCGATCTCGGTCTGAACCTGGAACTCTCCCCGGTTCTCCCGGAAATACCCGCTGATGTCCTCTTCCGGGATTTCCCGGAGGGGGGAAATCCCTTCGCTGCCCACCCGGGCGTACTCCACCCGGACTTCCTCGTTCATCCGCCCGTAGATCCGCCGGGCCTCCGCCGGGGTGGCCAGGGCCTGGTTCCGGATGAGCATATTCATCAGCTCGACCCCGAGCAGCTTCTCCGCCTCGGTTTCAAAGACCGACGTTTCCAGTCCCAGGCCGCCCAGGACCCGGGAATACCGGTCGGCGTTGAAGCGGCCGTCGACCTGGAAGGCGGGCCAGCGGGCCAGGAAACGGGCCAGGTCCCGGCGGGTGGCGGCGATCCCCAGGCGCTCGGCTTCCCGGTGCAGCAGGATCCGCCGCCAGGCGGTCAGGTAGAGGTCCCTCCGGTCCGGTTCCTGCCCGGCCAGCGCGGCCAGGGCCCGGGCGGTCCGGGCGGTCTGGATGAACTCCTCCAGCTGGACCGGTTCGCCCCAGATCGCCCCGATCTTCGTCCGGCTGGTCTCCGGGCCGACCAGGTTCCAGACCCCGAACCCCCCCATCGCGATCACCATCGCGATGGTCAGCGGCCAGAGGATATGCTTGGCGCTTCGGCGCATTCCCTTGAGCATAACGATTCCTTTCCTGATTAATGATTGCGGTTGTGGACCGGCAATACTACCGATCTTCCCGGTGCCGCGGCAATAAATTAATTTGTGATTCGGCTTGCCGCCGGTTATGGGAAGGGTTAGATTGCGGGGAATTACCGAATCTTTGTTGTTCAACCTCCGGGTGATGCCGTGTTCCTGCGTCGTTTGCTGCTCTGGTTTTTGCTGCCGTTCCTGGTCTGGCCGGTGCTCCCTGCGCCGGCCTTCGCCGGGCTTCTCCTGACCGAGGGTTTCGACGGCTTTGACCTGGGCCGTCGTCCGCTGGGCTGGGAGTTCTCCGGCCTCGGCGGCGGGGACGTTTACACCGCCGCCGGCGATTACGGCGATTCCTCCCCCGCCCTGAAACTGGACGACCCCGGCGACCTTGTTGCGACCGAAACCTTCGCCGCGGGGGAGAACTCCTTTCTCAGTTTCTGGATCAAGGATATCGCGGCCGGCCCGGCCGGTACCCTCACCGTCGAGGAGGGCTACGGTTCCTCCTGGAGCGCCTTGACCACGGTGAGCCCGCTTCCGGAAGAGGGGGCCGTGATCGGG
Organism: PVC group bacterium; assembly: GCA_040773245.1. Lineage (GTDB taxonomy): Bacteria > Auribacterota > Erginobacteria > Erginobacterales > Erginobacteraceae > Erginobacter. The sequence continues at coordinate 19,883 of JAXGWO010000044.1, read as the reverse complement.
CCCCTGGCCCTCGGCGGGTCGGCCACCCGGGTCCGTTTCTCCGGCGACCCGGACGGCGGCGGACTGGCGCTGGACGACGTCGTCGTCCGCTCCGGGACCTATCTGCGCGTCTATTTCCTCTCCTGGACCAAAATCGGGGACAGCAGCCGGTACGGCGAGATTATCTACGCCGAGCTCCCCGGTTCGGACGGTCTTCTCGACACCGCCGATGACGTCAACGTTCTCTACGACGGGGGCAATTCCACCTCCACCAGCTCGGCCCTGGCCGAATTTCTCGACGGGCGGATCGGGGTCGGGGGGGTCATCCACCATATGGTCCTCTCCCACCCTGACGTTGACCATCTTTATGGGCTCAGTATGGCCGTGGACCGCTATCAGGTCGGGCACTATTACGAGAACTTTCGCGCGACCGGCGCCTCCGGGGCTTACGACACTTTTCGGGACAAGATCGACAGCCGGCTAATACCGGTTTACTATTACAACCCCGGTCATTACCTGAGCGGACCCGAGACCGACCTCGGCCCGGGCTGGGACCCCCGGATCGAGGCCCGGGTCCTGGCCGCCCTCACCACCGGCGACCCCAACGCCGATTCCGGTATCATCCAGGTCTGCAACGGGGAGAGCGTCTTTCTCTGGGGCGGCGACGCCACCGGCACCACGGAGAGTTATGCCATAAACAACTACCCCGACGAGCTGGCCGCGACCGACATCTACGCCGTCCACCACCACGGAGCCGACACTTCCGGTTCCAACGGGCAGACGTTTCTCAATCAGATATCGCCGAGGTATGCGGTGGTTCCCGTAGCTTTTGGTTCCTCTTCCGGCCATCCCTACGCGGCGGTGCTGGACCGGATCAATAACACCGGCGCGATCCTCTACCGCAACGACCTCGACCACCACGTCACGGTTCTCGGCGACTCTTCCGGCGACTACGAGATCGTCCGTAATTATGTCTGGGACGGCACCTACAGTTCGTCCGGAGGCCTGGTCACCCCGCCGCCGGCCCTGGTGACCGGCCTGGCCGCCCGGGAGCAGACCGTGGACCGGGTCGTCCTGGAGTGGGAGCCCGCCGGGGCCGGCGACCGGTACCTGGTCTTCCGCTCCCGGATGGCCGGGGGGGACGACGGCGCCGGCCGGCTCCTCCAGCCGGGGCTGGATCCGGGGGAGGAGACCGGCATCTACGAACGTCTGACCGCCGCCCCGATCGCCGATACCAGCTTCACCGACAGCTCCGGCGCCCCGGGTGTTCCCTACCGCTACCGGGTGGCAGCGGTGAGCAGTTATACCGAGGGCGGCTACACCACCACCCAGGAGCGGCGCTGGTCGAACGAGGCGGCGGCCGGGCGGTTGGCCTTCAGCCCCAGCCCGACCCCGGTAGGTTACCGGACACCGAGCCCCACCGCCACCCCGATCCCCACGGCCACTCCGGCTCCCACGCCCTCCGAGACTCCCAGTCCGGTCCCCACCTCTTCTCCCTCTCCCTCACCGCTGCCGCCGATGACGATCTTCAGCGAAAACTTCTCCGCCGGCCTGCCGGCGGACTGGACTGTGATCGACGGTTACGACGATGGCTACACCTGGACCGACGGGAACCCGGGGGGCCGATCCTCGTCCTCCCTGGTCTCCCCCTTTATGATCGTGGACAGCGACTGGGCGAACGTGAGGCCGATGGACGAGGAGCTGATCACCCCGCCGATCGACTGCCGGGGTTTCGGTAACTTGGAACTCCGCTTTAGCCATTACTTCTTCTACTACTCTTACGGCGATCCGGAGAAGGGCGACGTCGATATCAGCGTCGACGGCGGGCCCTGGCAGAACCTGGCCCGCTACACCGCCACCAGCTCGGGGTCGCGAGCGATCGACATCTCCGCTTACGCCGACCAGAAACCCGACATCCGGATCCGCTGGCGTTACTACGACGTGGAGTGGGAGTGGTACTGGGGGGTCGATAATGTGGTCGTGAGCGGCGTTCCCCGGCCCACGCCGTCGTCCACCCCGGAGATCTGCTCCCGGATCGACGAGGGCTTCGACGGTTTCGACGCCGGGTTCCGGCCGGCCGGATGGACCTTCACCGGTTGCGGCCAGGATTCCGACACCTACACCACGGAAGGGGACTACGGTGCCGGCTCGCCCTCGCTCAAGCTCGCCGGCGACGGCGACCGCGTGACCAGCGCCGCCTTCGCCGGCGGGGAGTGGCTCCAGTTCTGGGTCAAGGGGAAGGCCACCGACGTCACCAGCAGCCTGCTGGTTGAGGAGGAGTACTACTCCAGCTGGGTGACCTTGGCCGAGATCAGACCGCTCCCGGTTTCCGGGCGCTTTTATACCAGCCTGACCCTCAACCCTTCCACTAGTCAGGTCCGCTTCACCTTCAACAAGAGCTCGGGCGCCCTGGCCCTTGACGACATCCTGGTCAAGTGCCTCCCCGGCCCGACCCCCTTGCCGACGGCGCCCGCCGCCCCTTCTCCGACCCCCTCCCCGACCCCCTGGCCGCCGGCGACCGCCACCCCGGAGCCCACCCCGCCGCCGACCGCCTCGCCCCCGACTTCCACGCCTCGGCCGACATCCTCCCCGGTCCCCGCTCCCCCCTGGATCATAGATTATGACGGCGACGGGACGAGCGACATCGCCCTCTTCCGCCCCGCCGGCGGCCTCTGGGCGATCCGGGGTCTCACCCGGCTCTACTTCGGGCGGGAGGGGGACCAGCCCGTCCCCGCCGACTACACCGGGGACGGGATGGCCGAGGTCGCCGTCTTCCGCGAAGATTCCGGCCTCTGGGCGGTGCGGGGAGAGACCCGGCTTTACTTTGGGCAGTTCGGAGATCTTCCCCGGCCGGCCGACTACCGGGGGGCAGGGCAGGCAGGGATCGCGGTCTTCCGCCCGGCTTCCGGCCTCTGGGTGGTTCGCGATCTGACCAGATTCTACTTCGGTCGCGGGGACGACATCCCGGTCCCCGGTTATTACTCCGGTCCCGCCGCCCTTCCGGCCGTTTTCCGGCCTTCCACGGGCCTGTGGGCGGTCCAGGGGGTTTCCCGGATCTATTACGGGGTGACGGCGGATCTCGCGGTTCCGGGGGACTACGGAGGAACCGGGCAATGGACCCCGGCCGTCTTCCGGGAAGCTTCCGGGCTCTGGGCGGCGCGGGGGGTGACCCGGTCATATTTCGGCCGGGCCGGCGACCTGCCCCTCCCCGGATTCTTCAACGGGATGAACGCCGACGAGATCGGGATCTTCCGGAACGGTTCCGGCCTCTGGGTGGTGCGTGGTATGAGCCGGTTCTACTTCGGCCGCGGTACCGATCTCCCGGTCACCCGGTGACGTCCCCACGGTAACAGACATTCCTGTCTGTGCGAAGGATCGCTGCCCCGGCCGAACTGATCCCCAGCATTCAGGATCCGGAAGGCGGCGGGAGCTTCTCCGGCTCGACCCCCTCCCGGTGGTAGACGGTGGCCAGGACCTTGGGGACGTACATCCGGGTCTCCGACGGGAGGTGGGAGGCGATCGCGGCGAAAGTGGCCGCCCCCTGCTCCTTCAACAGTCTCCCCACCCGTCCCTCCCCGGCATTGTAGGCGGCCAGAGCCAGCGGCCAGGAGTCGAACCTCCGGTAGAGGTTCTTCAGGTAGCGGGCGGCGGCCCGGCCGCTCTTCTCGGGGTGGGTCCGCTCGTCGGGCGGCCCCTCCTCCAAACCGAGGCTCCGGGCGGTGGCGGGCATAAACTGGTAAAGGCCGCGGGCCCCGACCGGACTTTTCGCCTCCGGGTTGAAGGAGGACTCGACCTCGGCCAGCCAGACCAGCGCCGAGGGGACGCCCTCGGCGGAGAAGATCTTTTTCAGGGCGGGGACCAGCTGCTTGGCCCGGGAGGGCGCCGGCCTTCCCCGGGTCTTCTCCTTCCAGAGCTCGAGATTGGTCACGGTCTCGGTTCTCTGCCGATTGACCGCCGCCGGGACCGGCGCGGGTTTCGGGGCGGGCGGGGGGACGACCGACACCCTCCGGGCGGCCGGGGTCCCCCGGGGTCGGATGGGTGGAGGACCTTCCCCCGGGACCCGCTTCGTCACCCATTCGGCGACCTCGAAGTAATCGAGCCGCTGGACGAGCCAGTCGGCGTAAGCCGCGCCGCCCGGGATCGAGTCCAGGAGGTCAAGGGCCCGTTCCGCCTCCGGGCGCATCCAGGCCAGTTCCTCGAAATCTCCCGACTCCAGCGCGCTCTCCACGCCCGTCCAGAAACGCCGCCACTCGTCATCGGTGGGGAGGGAGAAGCTATCCAGCACCTCTCCCGGGACATACTCCTCGACCCCGTCCAGGCCCAGTTGACGGGCGGCGTCGCGGAGCGTGGTCTGGTTCTGGCCCCGGGCCGCCGGCCCGATGGCGCCCAGCGCCAGGATCGCGGCCGCCAGCCAGGTTCCCCTGCCCTGGAATATTTTTCTTTGCGGTGTCACAAGCGATTATCCCGACCGTCCCGCCGCCGGCTCCTTCTCATCTGCTGGCCGGCATATCCCCGTTCGCCCCGTAGTAGATTCGCGAAACCGTTCGGATCGCCCAGAGGCCGGAAGAGCTTCGGAAGATTCCGATCTCGTCGGACCCGTCCCCGGTAAAGTCCGCCGGGACCGGAAGGTCAGGACCGAGCCCGAAGTAGGCCCGGGTCACTCCCCGGGCCGCCCAGAGGCCGGTGTCGGGACGGAAGACCGCGGCTTCGCGGATCCCGTCGCCGTCATAGTCACCGGGGACCGGGATATCGGACTCCGTTCCGAAGTAGAACCTCGTCACCCCCCGGACCGCCCAGAGGCCGGAACCCGGCCGGAAGATCCCGATGTCGGAACTGCCGTCCCCGGTGTAGTCGCCGGGAGCCGCCCAGTCCCCGCTCCGGCCGAAGCAGACCTGGGTAAGATCCCTGACCTTCCAGATACCGCTCTCTCCCCCGAAGACCGCTGCGTCGAGACTCCCGTCACCGTTGTAATCGCCGGGGGCCGGGTCCTCCCAGGGCCCCCCGAAATAGAAGCTGCCGCCGCCGCGGATCGTCCAGAGGGAACCATCCTGCGAGCGGAGGAACGCCGCCGTCTCGGCGGTCCCGTCGCCGTTGAAGTCGCCCCCGAGGGGCAGATGGGCGTCCACCCCGAAGTAGACCCGGGTCGCACCCCGGACCGCCCAGAGGCCGGAGGAGGGGCGGAAGACGGCGACCTCGGCCGCCCCGTCGCCGTCGTAGTCCTTCACCGCGAGATTGCACTGATTGACCGGCGGGACCGGGAGACCCGGTTTCCAGGCGCCGGCCACCGCGGGGGTCCCGCCCGTCCAGAGGCCGTAATGTCTCTGGTATTCCGGGCCGGTCTTGGTCGATTCGTCGAACGCCTCGAAGAAGAGGATCCCGGCGATGGGTTTGCTCTTCCGGCCGGGCCAGGCATAAACCCGGGCGAGGTAGGCCGCCGCGTTGGCGAGGTTGGCCGGAGAACTGGTGCCGGCGGTGCCGTCGGTCGCCCAGCCGGTCTCCCCGAAGATGATCGGGTGGTTCCTGACCAGGTCGGGGTAATGCCCGGAGATCTGGCTGACGTAGGACGCCAGCGAATGAGCGCCGCCCTCGACCGATTTATCCACCGGCATCCCCCACTCGAACGGATAGCAGGTCATCAGGAAGGGGACACCGGGGGCGAGGGACTCGAGAAGAGCCTTCCGGTTGGGATAGACGGACGGGTCCCCGGCCCAGACGTCGGCTTCCAGGCAGTAGGAGACGGCGACGGTTCCGAACCCGTTGGCGGTGAGTTTCTCCTGGATGCTGTTCTTCAGGGAGATCAGCGAGGCGGATTGGTGGGGATCGGCCGGGATGTTCTCGTTTCCGGCCAGGACCAGGATGACCGCGGACCGGAACATCGACGGCGTCACGTAATCCACGTTGTGGTAGGCGTAACTGTCGAAGGTCACGGAAGCCATCACCTGGCCCTTTCTCGACTCCGGCGTGTTCTTCACGAAGGCGAGAAAGCTGTTGAACTTGGCGATCACCGCCGCGTTGTTGTCGGGGAAGTTGGGGTTGACGGGGACCTCGATGATGACCTTCAGGTTGTTGCGGTAGGCCCGGCCGACGAAGTTGAGGTAGTGGGCCTCGCTGCTCAGCCAGTAGGATCTCATCACCTGGAACCCCTTGCTCGCGATCAGGGGAAAATCCTTGGCGAAGGCGTCGAGGGTGGTCTGGGGGTTGGAATTGTCGGCGGCGTCGTAATGGGTGGGGGAGTAGCAGACCCCCAGGAAATGAGTCGTGTAGTCGTAGACCGGCGCGGCCGCCGCCGGCCGGGCCGGAGATAAGGCCGCCGCCAGGATGACGATGGTCATTCCCAGAAGTTTTCTCTTCATTGCCCAAGCTCCTTTATCGCCTTGGTTTGCCTTGCCGGACGTCAGGGAACGGCAACCCTGTCTTCCATCGGCAGACAATACCATACCGCGGAGGGCCTGGCCACTCAAGACAGTCAAACCGGCCGAACGCGCCGGTATTTTTGCTCGCCGGCGGACCGGCGGTTTGATATTGTATCCGCCCCTACGAATGTCGAACCTCCATCGAGGAGTCAACGATGAAAAAGTTTTGCACTGGGAAAAGTATCTCGGCCGTCCATATCGTTCTGCTCTTGCTGCTGCTGTCCGGGATGCCAGCGGCCTGCCGGAGCACCAAGGGGAACGTCATTCTGAAGTCGATCCCCCCGGGGGCGGAGGTGGTCGATCTCGGGGACAACACCCTCCTCGGCATCACCCCCTGCGACACGGCTCCCGGCGGGACGCGCCGGAAACCGAAACTGGTCACTGTCCGCTTTCAGAAGCACGGGTATCAGGACCGGCTGATGACCTTCACCGACACGGGGAAGCCGCAGGCGGTCGAAATCGAGATGAAGGAGGATCAAGATGAGGACTGAGAGGGCGGGAAGAGGGGGGTTGTTTTGTCCGGCCTGGTTCTTTTGCTTGCTCTTTTTCGTTATGGTCGGGTGTTCGAGCATACGGGAGATCCCGTTCACCGTCAGTTCCGAGCCCCCCGGAAGCCACGTCCTCCTCCAGCTTTTGGTCCCGAAGGCGGGTATGTACGACTGGATTTACCTGGGCACCACGCCCCTGGTGGCGGTCCGGGCGATGGATTTCAAGGCCCTGAAAAAGGCCGAATCGGTGACCCTGAAAACGATGAAAGAGGGGTACCTCGAGCAGACGAAGTCCTGGTCGTGGAAACGCTTCGTCGAAGAGTCCAAGAAGAAGGGAGGCATCTCCTGGGATCCTCATCTCGTTCCGATGACCAGGGCGGATAATTAGACTTTGCCCGAGAAGAGCCCATTTTGATGGCATCGAAATTATGATCCCCTCCCCTCAAGGGGGGAGGTCAGGGTGAGAGGATGACGACAAAAGAGATTACCGAGAAGGACCGGAAGGCGGCCCGGGGGTGTCTGGAGTGCCCGCTCTGCAACCGTGCCCGGAAGAAGCAGAAGGGCATCGCCTTCTGGTTCGTCAAGTTCCTCGAGCGGGGGATCTGCCCCAACTGCCGGTCCTACGAGAAGGTCTACGGCCGGAAGGCCCACGACCCGATTTCCCAGGGAGAAAGCCGGGAATAACGGGGTTGATCGGTCCGCGCGGTGCCTTCGGATCCCGGTCCCCTTTTCGAAGGTTTTATTCCACCACCGTCGCGATCCGGGCTCTGACGGGGATGTTCACGGCGTGGACCCCGGGCGTCTGGTTGCGGAGATCGAACTCCAGGTTGACGTGCGGCTGGAAGATCAGGCAGTGGGTGGAGCCGCCGAAGTGGAACATCCCGAGCTGGTCGCCCTTCTTCACGTGCTGGCCTTCATACACCGTGATCTCATTGGATGAGACTTCCGCCATCCCGACGTACAGACAGCAGATCAGGCCGATCGCCGGGTTGTCGGCCTCGATGAAGATCAGCGCCCGGGCCGCGACGTGCGTGATATACCCCTGGGAGTCGTTCGGCCCTGCCGGGTCATATCTCTCGGAACCGGCTTCCGCGTAATACGAGCCGTCCAGGATCCGGGTCTTGACGATCTTCCCGCTGATGGGGCTGTGCCAGCGGTGGTAACTCAGCGCGCTCAGGAAGGCCTGGTAAACCGTCCCCCCGACGAATCGCTCCCCGAGCGGGTCTCCCGCCAGCATATGGTGGAGCGAGTAGGGCTGGGCCTTGATCCAGAAACGGTCGCGCTTTTTGACGTTTCGGGCGACCCGGTAGGGCGCGGATTCGCACGAGTTGGCGATCACGTTATCGTCTTCCGGGCCGGCCACCGGCCGCCGGCCGTCCCGGAACTGCCGGGTGAAGAAATCATCCCAGGAAGCGAAGCCGTGGTAGGGGAGGGCCGGATCGCACTGGAAATCCTCCTCGAAACCCGGCATCGCCTCCCGGGCATCCCGCCCGAACCACCCCGCTTCGGGGTCGTTGCTGAGCACGTAGCGCGAATCGGGCGAGTCCAGGAAGACGGCCCAGTGCTGGAGGATTTTCTTCAGCTGGCGGTTCACCTGGGCGTTCAGGAAAAGCGAAGCGCCCGCCGGCGTGCCCATCGGCCAGTCGAGAATCGCGTTGATGGGGAAGCCCACCAGTCCGCTCTTGTTGAACTCCGGCGCCGTGGTCAGGACCCGGTTGATCAGCTGCAGCATATGATGGTAGTCCCGAACCTGCGGTTGGCCGGCGGGATCGTTGAGAAACGGGGGCCGCCGCGGAACCTGGGTGAACGCCTGGTTGAAGAGCATATAGATTTCCGGGTCGTCCTCGATTAAATCCTTGAACTCCTCGACGACCGGCAGCAGCGGCCCGCCTTGAACCTCGGCGGCCCTGGCCAGTTTCGCCATCCACCGGTCCAGGACCTTCTGGTCGGAGGGCAGCCACTGGCCTACGCAGTAGGGCGCGGGCGGGGTTGCGGTCTCCGCGGCAATGGTTGGCGTCACTGTCAGTCCTAATAAAATCGGGATTAAGGCAATAATGAACGCCTGGCTATTCTTCAGTTTCATATGACCGGCTCCTTTTTCGAGGTTCCCTTTTTGATGGAAGATGCGGAAGCCCGATCCCCGTTGCATCGTATGGTGATTCGGCCCCTGAGGTAGGATTAAGTTTTGGCAAGTTGATGGCAGATTATGACTTAGGCCGGTGAGCATTCAAGGAAAACCTGGAATCCCCTTACCCGCCGGGTCCCCCAAACCGAACCACATCCCGCGCCGGGTCTCCAAAATATAACCCCCTCCCCGACGGGGAGGAGGAAGCGGAGCAGGTTAGCGGCTGAACTTCTTCACCCGCGGCGCGAGGCCGCGGGGGTCTTGGGTCTGCCGTCGGCGGGCCGCTGATTACTCTTTCTTCAGCCTTTCCCGGACATATTCCTGGGAATAACCGCATTCCGGACAGGAATATCTCCGGAAATGGCGCCCCTCGAGGATATACCGGGTCACGTCCAGGTTACGGCCGCACTTGTTGCAGACGGTTGTGAGAGGCTGAACTTCCCTGAGCACCTTCTCCGCGCACTCGGGACAGTACCCGTGAGTGAATTTCGCGCCGGTGCGGGTGTTGATGTAATTCTCGATCGGATGCCATCGATCGGCCTCGTCGCGGATTTTCTTGCAAACCGAACAGATGGGGATGAGGTTATCTGTGGGGCAGAGATTTGCCAGTTCGGATTTCAAGCCGGCCGCCAGCTGTTCCTGCTCGAGTGAAATCCCTTCCGCCTCCCGGTCGCCAAGCAGCAGCGCCTCCCGGGTTTTCACCAGGGGCGTCACGTCGAGGGCCGAGCCCACCACTCCGATTATATTCTCCGCCGCGTCGCGCACGGGCGACCTGTCCAACCGCAGCCATATCTGCTCTCCGCGCAGATTGGCCAGATGAACGATTCCTGTCTTGGGCTGGCCCGACTCCAGGACTTCGAGGTCGCATCTCCGAAACGATTCTGCCTGCTTCGGGGGGAATACGTCGTAGAACGGCCGCTCCGCCAGTTCTTGCCAGCTCATTTCCATTGCCCGGCAGAAAGCCTGGTTGGCAAACAGGAAACGATCATCCAGGTCCTTGCAGGCGATCAGCGCGGGCGCCGAATCGAGGACTAAAAGCAGGTGATGGAACTGCTCTCCTGCCGCTCCTCCGCTCGCGGTACCCCCCGTGGAGTTTATCCCGATCACTTTCTTTTCCTCTTGCTTGTCGCTACCGGTAATCCAGGTCCCAATCAAATAAAATCCCGCCCGGATACTCGATCCGAAGGCGGGCAGTTGAAAAAAACGACGTAATGCCTTCGCTTCTCACGATCAATTCCCGGCTGAGAGGGAAAGACCAATGGCAGATGCAGGCGCCTACTTGACTATATCACCTTGCCCTGTATTGGACAAGGAAAAATTTTCACAATGGCAACCCGGAGCAGGAAATACCCCCGGCATCCCCATCCCCCTCAACCCTCCACTACCTCGTCACCGGCAGGTCGCCCCACCTTCCGAAATAGAACCGGGTCGCCCCCCGGACCGCCCAGAGGTTCCTGCGATCGCGGAAGATCGCGATCTCGTCCCGGCCGGCGCCGTTGAAATCACCCGGCACCGGAGCGTCCCCGCGGTCGCCGAAATATGACCTGGTCCCGTTCGACACCGCCCAGAGACCGCTTGATTCCCGGAAGACGGCCGGCGCGGAGTCTTCCCCGGCATAATCGCCGGGCACCGGCCAGTCCCCGCCGGCTCCGTAGCAGACCTGGGTGACGCCCCTCACCGCCCAGAGACCGGCGGCCGCGCGGAAGATCACTGCTTCCGCGGGCGCCGGGCTGCCCTTGTACCCGGGGGGAAACGGGGTGTCCCCGTAAACCCCGAAGCTAAACCGCGTCAGCCCGCGCAGGGCCCACAACCCTTCCGCCCCCCGGAATATCCCCGCCCCGCAGGTCCCGTCTCCGTCGAAATCCGCCGGGATGGGGAGATCGCCGGCAGCCCCGTGATAAAAGCGGGTCACTCCCCGGGCCGCCCAGAGGCCGGAATCGCCCCGGAAGATCGCCGGTTCCGCCGTTCTGTCGCCGTCGTAATCCCCCGGCACCGGGATGTCGTAACGTGCCCCGAAGTAAACCCTGGTCAAGCCCCGGACCGCCCAGAGCCCGGTCCGGTCGCGGAAGACGGCGACGTCGGTCCGGCCGTCCCCGTCATAATCCCCGCTCCCCGGTACCAGGTTTTGCCGGAACCGCCATACGGCCGAATCGGGGCCGTAACCGTAATCGTTCCGGGCCCGGACCCACCACTCGTGAGTGGTATTCTCATCCAGGTAAGATATATCCGTGAAATTCTCCGTGCTGGAGTACATATAGGTTCCGCCCCCCCTGTCGTGCCGCATCACTTGGTAATCCTCCGCCCCGGCGACCGCCGACCAGCTCACCCGGACCGGAACCGCTCCCAGCGGGACCGCGGCCCCGTCGGGCGGCCCGGCCGGGACCGGGGCGGGGGGCAGGACTCCCCCGGAACCGGTGATGAAAGACCAGACCTCCGAGTAGGGACCGTCTCCCTCCTCGCAGACCATCCAGGTCCGCCAGTAGTAGGTCGTGGCCGGGTCGAAGTTATCCGAGTCGCGGAAGGCGGGCCAGTTGGTGATCAGGTTGACGACCACGTCGGAAAACTCGGCGTCCCGGGCCACCTCCAGCTTCATCATAATCATCCAGGAATCGGTATGCGGGTTCCACTCGAAGAGAGGGGCGATCGTGGTGAGTTGCGACCAGTTGGCGGGGGAGATCAGGGTGGGGATGGTGGACGTGCAGCTGTCCCACCGGGCCGATCGAGGGCCCTCTTCCGGGACGAAGTCACCCGCCGGATCCGCGGCGGCGCAAATCCGGACATTCCCGGAGGCGTCTTTCTCGATCGCCCACGCTCCCGGCGGCGCGGCCTGGGCCGAGGTAACCAAATTAAAGGCTGCCAATAAGAACAACCCACCGGCCAGGCTGAGGACTTTATTCTTCACCGTTCCTCCTCCTTTTTTACTCGGGACGCCGACAACCACGTCCTCCTTTTCCCTGCGATCCTATCACCTTTCGAGTTTTTAGGGTAACAGGTCATCAAGCCGTTAATCATAACATAAAAACTATACCGATTTCCGGGGCCGGTCAGGTGATACTAACTTGAAGGGTGGCCCAAATAATGGGGGCAGGTCACGGGTGCCGGGGATACCATAGGGATGGGCGCCGTCTAACCGATAATTATCCTCATCGGAACAGCCGTGCGGCGTCGGTGAAGAATAGTTTCCAATCCGCGAGCACCCCGGCGGGGACCTGCCAGGTCAGGGACGGAGAATTGTCAAACTGCACCCTGATCGTCAGGGAGGGGGCGTCCTGTATCGCTCCCACCAGTTTCTCGGTGAGGAGGAACTCGCACCGGGTCACGACCGTATCGCCAGCCGTATCCGCCAGTGATTCTGTCCGCGCGGCTTCAACAATCTCATCGCCGATTTTGAACTGGGCCGGGTGAGGGGAGAAGAAGTAATACCTGGTGCTTTCAAGACTTACACTCAACCTGGCAGATGGATAGAGACCGCCGTCGGTGCTGAGGGTTACGGTCCGCCAGGGCCCGATCAGCCAGCCTTTTCTCCCCGCCGGAAAGAACTGAATCGGTTCCCCGGAGAGGTTCGCTACGATCGACCGGTATTCGCGGTAGAGAGGAGACGTTTTCAGGGACTCGATAGAGTAAGTCAGCGAGACGGCGGTCTGCTCGCTGAACTCGTCATAGACCTCTTCCCGCACCGCCCTGATCTCCGGAGGGGGAGCGGGCGCGGGCGCCGCGCTCTCCTGCTCTCTCGACCTCTTCTCTTCCAGAAGAAGCTCCATTGCATCGTACGAATAACCGACGGCCCCGTTCTCGAGGAGAATTTCGATGACCGCCGGGTGACGGTGCCGGACAGCTAAGTCCAGCGGCGTCCAGCCGACGCTGTTCCGGGGGTTAACCTCCGCTCCCCGCCAGATCAGCAGCGCGACCATCTCCGGCTTTCCCTCCAGGGCGGCGTTATGAAGGGGGGTCCAGCCAAGGTTGTCTTCAGCGTTGACCTCGGCGCCGGCTTCGATCAGGTTCTCCGCCGTGCCGACATCGCTGTACACCACCGCCAGCGAGAGGGGCGGCTGCTCGTGTACATCCCGGACGTTGAGATCCGCCCCCGCTGTGATCAGGGCCTCGACCACCTCGGGATGATTGTTCCGAATCGCCTGATAAATCGGCGTCCGGCCTTCGCCATCCCTGGAGTTTACATCCTGTCCCTCAACGATCAGTTCGTTGGTTTTCGCCAGGTCGCCGTCGGCGGCGGATTTTTGCAGCGTTGAGGCGCAGCCCCAGATTAATACAATGGAAACAACAGCAAGTATCAAATGCGAGTATTTCATTTTCACTCCGGACGTTAGCTTCGCCAACGCTGCTCCCCCGGTTTATCCGTACGATAGCACCTGCCGGGTTAATGGGAAACGCTTGGATATAGTATTATCCTCCGTTCGAATTCAGTCAATCGGATTTACCCGGGACCCATAGTTATTCCTCCCGGAGTATTATAAAAAGGAAAACGGGTTATGGGCAAGAAAGCCCACGCACCCGACGTTCCCAGGAGGTTCTCGATGTCGTCCTCCCCCGTGGCCCCGGCAATCGGCAGTGACCGGTCGGTCATCTGGTTCAAACATCAGGCAGCCGCACGGGGATGGAGGTTCGAAGCGATGATAACCAGGCTGGCGGTCCGCAACTCCGGCTTCTCCTACCCCGACGACAAGATCACCGTCAACCTGGCCCCGGCCGACGTCAAGAAAGAAGGCCCTTCCTTCGACCTCCCGATTGCGCTCGGGGTCCTGGTCGCCTCCGGCCAGCTTCCCCGGGATCGGCTCGGTGTCCAGGTCATAGTTGGGGAGCTGGCCCTGGACGGGACGGTTCGTCCGGTCAACGGGGTCCTCTCGATCGCCCTGGCGGCGAAGAAGTGGGGAGGGCGGGGCCTTTTGGTCCCCTCGGCCAACGTGAGGGCGGCGGCGGTGGTGGAGGGGCTGGAGGTCCGGGGACTGGGGAACCTGGCCGAGGCCTTGGAGACGACCCGGATCCACTCCAGCGTGGGGCTGCTGCCGAAGGGGAAGGGGCTGATCGCCCTCCGCCCCGTCCGCTCCCCGCACCACACGATCAGCAACATCGTACTGACGCCACCGGAGGTGGATTTCGTGAGGAGGAACCACTGAGGGGGTTCATCAGCCTGACTCTGTGTTTGGGGCGATAGAGCGCAAGATTCTACTTATGAGCTTTTATATCAACAACTTACGACAGCATCCCGTCGAGATTGTTCGGCATAATATTTTTCAAAAAGATTGATTGACGATTAACGACATATCGAATATAACTGTCCTTTGGTTGGCTGATTTGTTTAATATCCAGTAAGGCACTTCAGGCGAACTATGTTCCGACCAAATGAATTCCGGGTTTCGGGTTGGGGACATTGTCTCAATAATTCAGAGTTTGTCTTCAGGGCGGCTGATTAGCCGCCCTTTTTTTCCCTAAGGGACAATGTTCTTTTTCAACAATTAGATTAGCCAAATGGAAAAGGTAATGAATGGGAGGAACCAATAATGTGCAAGACATTCAAGATTGGCATTATCATAATAATAGGAATGATCATATGCCAATTTGGATATTCAGATCAGATATCACTTCCCCGGGAGGCTCGGACTCAGATTACCGGCAAACTGTGGAATACGGTTGGTAATGCCTATCCCATTGAGGGCGGTTATGTTTTTGCCCTCTCAGTGGACCGGCAGGAGGTGCTTGGATATGCTCGTACGGGCGATACCAAGGAATACGGATATGGGCGTTTTGACATCTATGATTTGCCAGGTTCTGGAGAAGTGGTTTTGGTCGGGTTTCACCCTAAATCAAGTTGGAATATGGCCATCAGGCGTATTCTATTAACCGGACGTTATCAGGATATCAAGACGCTGGATACTCGCAGTAACATTCCGGAGGATTCACCCGGCATATCGAGCGGTGCTTCTCCCTTAGCCTTGCTTGCCATCGCTGGTTGGATCGCCGATACCAAAAATGCCCTGGATCAGCAAA
The DNA here is from genome assembly GCA_040773245.1 of PVC group bacterium. Classification (GTDB taxonomy): domain Bacteria; phylum Auribacterota; class Erginobacteria; order Erginobacterales; family Erginobacteraceae; genus Erginobacter. The sequence goes on along the minus strand of JAXGWO010000044.1, from coordinate 4,875 downwards.
AGGAAGTTATGAGTCTAGCCGAGCGTTTATCAGCTTATGTAGAGCGAAATCCATTGCAAATGGAGAATGTGGCTCCCGACAAAGGAATTCGAGATACGGCGGTCACGGTGGATTACGACGGACCCAAGTATTCAGTCAAGGGTGCTGGAGGTTCAATTCTATGGCGGGGACGCGTCAGCATAACTTCCAGTCCCTTCTGGCCCGACAACGATTACGTGATTGAAAAGGCTGGTGTCGGCGATGTGGACGGCGACAGCGAGGAAGATGTGGTGATTGTCGCCAGACATCGTAGATACTACCCCGCGTTGGTTTACGCGATTAAGGCCAACGGCAAAGAAATCGGCCGGTACTGGAATCCGGGATGGATATATTCAATGGTGTTGCATGACATCAACGGAGACGGGGTATTCGAGATTGTGTGCGGAGCAACGAACAACGATGCGGGGAAAGGCAACAACTTCAATATCCCAGCTGTTTTTGCTCTAGATGCTCGAAGAATGAGCGGAGAAGCGCCCCCTCGAAAGGGAAGTATTGGTAAAGGAAATGAGATCTGGTACACATTCCCTAATCCAGAACAAAGTGCTGGCATACGTGAAATTAAGGTATTGGGCGATGTATTGATCGCCAGCACAGAGAAAGGTGATGGCGGGAGTAATTATCACATCATACTCTCGAACGGCGCAATAAAATAAGAGTAGTAGGATAACTATTTATTCCGAAATCGGAATTATAATAAATGATAATATTCTTGATTACAGTTCGAATAGCTTTTATAGGGCTAAGCAGTGTTGGGCTATCGGAAACAATAAAAATAAATCCTCCACCAGTCAAAGCGCCAGCTCAGACCAATGTTCTTGGAACAACACGAACAGATTTAGGCCATAGCATTACAAGTAATTCCGATTCTAGCACCAAAACCACGACTTCTTCCATCAATCTAAAGCAGGTAAAAAGACTCCAAGATGACTGTGGTGCTGGCGCTGATTTTAAGATCAATAGGACCTTGTGTTCAAGGGCTAAAGGATTTAAATTCCCAGCCGTCACATTCCACCACATACCATTCTACCGAGCCTATGATGATTGCTCATTGATTGAGCTAATTTGTCATATTATCGACTAAAATACAGGAGGTGACTTATGATTGTGAGTATGTGATATAATACCAATATTAGAGAATATCAACAAGTCCAATAGTGATTTGGGGAGGTTCAAATGAGAAGCTGTAGCAAGATATTGGTATGCGGAATTGGACTTTGTCTTTTAGTATTATTTTTAGGGGACAACGTTAAAGCAGATGATTATAAAACAATCACTATTACTAATAATAGGAATACCTCAGTAAAGCTTGAGAGCCATCATTATGATGGGATGTTTAGTTTTACGTTAAGCCCTCGTCGATCACATACTGCCCGTTTCCGCCCAGATGCATATGTGATTATTTATGATAATAATGGAACAGTTATCACAAAGATTTATCCATACTCTACGGGAGATTACAATATAAATTAAGGAGGATTCGCGATGAGTGTTGTGAGAACATTAAAAGTGACACATATCGAAAAAAATAATATCACTCCTATGGTTATTTATATTGCTTTAGTTGTGCTAACAATATTTCTTTTCGGATGTGCTGCCATGAAGGATGCAACTGATTCCTGCAACAAGCAGTGGAATGAGCGTTACGGTGGTCGATGAAGGATGATTGGGAGCGCTATAGATAGTAAATGCAATGGTAGTAAATGGAGGTGATATATGAAGCTAGTTTCCTCGCTATCTGCAATGCTGGCGGCCATAATCATTATCAATGTTGCAGTGGCCGGAGGATATTGCAAGCTGACCATCCGTAATACGACTTCGGAAAATGTGACTCTATATGTCACTGGGAACGTAACCGGATTCAACAAGGCCATACCCTTGAGCATCCTATCAAACAGTTCAAATGACCTATACAACATCGACCAGGGCAATACAGTCACCATTACCGATGATAAGGGATGGCAAAAAACCATTCGGATGAACTCGGACAAAACCATATCGTATCCATGAGGTTATGTGGGCTGTTCCACAAACTGCTCAACTGGCAGAATTTGTACCGGGTAATTAATGCCGGATAAAACCTTGGTTGGCTAAGGAGTTATGACGAAGCGCACGCTCCGACCGTTTGGGAACGCGGTCCGCAGGAAAATACCCGGGAATGTATTTAAACAGTGTAAGTTTGAGGTCTGGATCTATCTCGGCATATGTGTCCACAGAAAACATGAAAAGAGGGAGTAACAATGTTTAATTACAGACCGACTCTTGTCATTGTGATGGCATTTAGTGTTCAGGTGGCATTCACCATCCGGGTTTTTCCGGGCCAGGAACCATGCACCAGCTGCAAAGGCAAGGGTTATAAGGAGGCTAAACTTTGGTTTAACGGCTATGATCCAAACCGCCCTCCTGATAAAATAGAAAGAAACCGGTGTCCTGTATGCAATGGGACCGGGTATATCGAAACCGCCCCAGTACAGAACTACACGTATGTGACGGATCGGGGCGATTCCAGATCAGTAGATATAGGCGGGGGGAAAACATTGCACCTGGTACACGTGCAGGCGGGGAGCTTCATGATGGGGTCGGCCGAGGACTCCCCGGTCCACAAGGTCACCATCACTGGGGATTATTGGATCGGTAAGTACGAAGTGACCCAAGAGCAGTGGCAGGAGATTATGGGCAATAATCCTAATGAAAATATCTCCAATGTCAGTGGGCCAAACAAGCCGGTACAACCGGCCAGCTGGTTTGATGCCGGTCGCTTCTGTGACCGATTGACCAAAAGGCTGAAAGGCCAAATCCCGGAAGGGTATGCAGTTCGTCTGCCAACGGAAGCCCAGTGGGAGTATGCCGCTCGCGGGGGAAACAGAAGCAGGGGTTACCGGTTCAGCGGGAGCAATATCATCGATGAGGTCGCGTGGTTTGGAGGTAACAGTAACGACATGATGCACGAGGTGGGCCAGAAAAAACCCAATGAGCTGGGCATATACGATATGGCCGGCAATTCCACGGAGTGGTGTTTTGATTGGGCGGGGAAGTACCCGTCTGGAGAGGTTACTGATATACTTGGCCCATCGAGTGGCGACCGTAAAATACAGCGTGGTGGGTGTATATTCGTGTCGCCGGGAGGCGCCCTGTCAACGTTCCGGACCGATGCCTACCCCGATGATAAATACTGCGGATTCCGGGTAGTTGTTGACAAAAGGTAGAAGATCCAAGTGGGTCAGGAACGGGAAACGATCAGCCTCCGCTCCGTGGTTGAGGATAGTCTGATTATCAATATCGTACTGACGCCATATGGGGTGGATTTAGCGTGAATGAAATATGCCATTAGAAACTGTTATAAAAGGAGGTAATAATATGCATAAATATTTTATCACCGGGATATTTGTTCTTCTGTTGCAAGTAGTAATGATATCAGCCGAAGCTGCTGAGATTTATGCAGTTTCTGCTGCTGCTCCGATAATAACTGTAAGTGTGACTGGTGTTGGAGGAGAATCCTTATGGCTTGGATGCAGTGTTAAAAAGGGTGGGAAATGGATTGATTTAGACGCAATAAAGGTTACACGGAATGGCGAGTATCAATTCATGCGAGTAAGAGGTTTTGACGAATATTTAGTTTCATTATGGAGAAGGAAAGTATCAGCGGCAGAATGCAAGAAGATTAACGGTAAAGCATGCGAGTGGTGTAGAAAAAACGGTTATCACTTGGATGATCAAGTTAGCACAACCGGTTGGCAGCACGCCCCAGGAGCATGGGGATATAAATAGCTCTAAGGGGCATGACGTTCGCCACATGGGTATTCCCTCCCATTTATGGGAGGAATTCTACCCATCTAAATGGCTGGTTTTGAACTAAATCCGCCAAGAAGCAAGGAAAGGCGGCCCCACCCCGGGGCCGCCTTTTCCGTAACAGGATTTCTTTGTGAAATCCCGAATCAAGAAGACCCAGGTAAAGCACTTCACCATCTCCGAGGAAGAGAAGTTCCGACAGACAGTGGGGGAGGGGGCTAACCCCCGGGACAACCTGATCTTCGACATTCTCTTCGACACCGGTCTCCGCCTGGGGGAGCTGACGGCCCTGAACGTCGGGGATGTCTCCGGGAAGGACTACCTGACCGTTGTGGGTAAGGGGAGGAAGGAACGGACCATCCCGATCGGTGCCGTGGATGGCCTCAAAGAAAAGATCGAGTCGTTTCTGGTGTGGAAGCGGGGCCACGGGGAGGATACCCACCCCAGGTCACCTCTGTTCTGCAGCAAGCCGGGAAACCGGAGGATCACCGACCGGGCCGTCCAGTATATGGTCAACCGGTACGTCAGGAAGGCCGGGTTGGAGCGGAAGTTCCACCCCCACGCCTGCCGTCACACCTTCGGGTTCAACTGGGGAGGAAGGGGGTTCCGATCCAGGTGATCAAGAAACTGATGGGGCACTCCATAATCGAGACGACCTTATCAAGAGTTTTCATACGCGGCGAGAAAGTCGTCTCTGGGGATGCCCGCCTGGGTCAGGATCGTCCGCAGGGTAGAGCTCTTGAGATATGGATGGTTGGGGATCGTGAGAGGTGTATTCGTACCGTCAAGGTTATCACGTTGCATAGAAATGTGATTACCCTCCCGCACCAGGCGGAATCCGAGCGCTTGCAAGGACCGTACGACTCTGCGGATGGGGGCGTCGACCGGGAACTTCGGCATCAGGCCGATACTCCTGTCTCGGCGATAAATGCTTCCAGGATGGGCGGATCCATATCCAGCACCTCGCCTCCAAATGTGTCCATATGGAATCGAAGCGCGGATTTCAAATCATCAACCGCTTTCTCGTACGTATCCCCTTCCCCCACGACC
>JAXGWO010000043.1:0-23611 GCA_040773245.1 PVC group bacterium | reverse complement strand
TTCCTGCTCAATCCGCTGGGCCGGCGCTCCGCCTGGTCCGGCGACAGCCAGGGATTCGTCCAGACACAGGTGGATCTCGGCGCGTACACCGGCCGGATGGTCCAGATCCGCTTCCGCCTGGGCTGTGACCTGGTGGTGGGATCGGGGGGCTGGTACGTGGACGATGTCCGCGTCAGCGGCCGAGAATTCCGCTGTGTCCTGGAACCCGACGGCGATCTGGACGGCGACGGCCGGTCCGATGCCCTGGATCTGGGCCTGCTGCTGCACCTGGTCGTGGGCAACCTGGAGCCCGGTGTGCCACCCTGTCTCCGGCCGGGCATGGGCGACCTCAACCGGTCCGGCGCGCTCGATGCCCTGGATTGCCGCCTGTTGGCCGCCCGGCTGGCGGAGTAACTCCGGCGCCGGAGGCGGTGCCGGGCCGGCGTCCGGATCTTACTCCCCGATGATCTTGATCAGGACCCGCTTGCGTCGGCGCCCGTCGAATTCGCCGTAGAAGATCTGCTCCCAGGGTCCGAGGTCGAGCTTCCCGCCGGTGACCGCGACCACCGTTTCCCGTCCCATCACCTGCCGCTTCAGGTGGGCGTCGGCGTTGTCCTCGAAGCCGTTGTGGTGGTACTGGGAGTGGGGCTTCTCGGGGGCCAACTTCTCCAGCCAGGCATCGAAGTCCTGGTGGAGGCCGGCCTCGTCGTCGTTGATGAAGACCGAGGCGGTGATGTGCATCGCGTTGACCAGGCAGAGCCCCTCCCCGACCCCGCTCTTCCGCACCAGTTCCTCCACCCTGGGGGTGATGTTGATGAAGGCCCGCCGGGCAGGGGTCTCGAACCAGAGATAATCGGTCAGTGATTTCATCGGAACCTTCTCCAGATGTTCCTTATATGGTTTAATAACCGCGTATATAGTATACAGTGCCGGGAATAAATTTCCTATAGTCCCGCGACGCGGGACTTCCGGCAGTCCAGCATAGAGTCCGAAGCGCTTCGCCGACGCGATCGGCATACCGCGAGGAAATGGTCAGATCAAGGTCAACCAGGATCGTTCTCTTCACCCTCCCGGCAGTCCTGGTGATTGCGCTGGGAGGCGCCGCCATATACAGGGCCGCGGACCTCGACCTCTTCGGTTTCTATCTGGCGGCCGGAAGGATTTGCGACCGGACCGCCGCGGCCCTGGAGAAAGCCCGCATTTTTGACGAGAAGACGGCACTGGAAGCCCTGGGGGAAAGTGCCCGGAACGGATTTATTTACCGGTTCGACGATCACCTGGAAGAAGCGTCTTCGGAGGCCGGGACGGCCGGTCCGCCGGCCGGCTCGGGGGAGGGTAGTTTCAGCATCGAGTTCGCGGGAGAGGACGCGGTCGAGCTGAGACCGGAGCAGGGGGAGTTCGCCGTCCGGGAAGGCCTCCTCGAATGGGTTCATCGGATGGGCTCCCACCTGCGGCACGAGGGCGAACTCGCCATCAGCAAGGATGACATCGGGGAGGTGGAGATCCGGCTGAGAGTGAAAGAGGGGAATCAAGCCGAATTATTCTGGAGCAAGAACAGCGGCGCCACCGCCCGGGACTGGCACCAGCTGGGCGAGATCGCGGTCAGCACCATACCGGACAACGAGTTCCACGTCTATCGGATCAACGCGACCAACGCCCTCAAGGATAACCTGAACTACGGGGACTCCATCGCCAAAATATTCTTCGTCCCTTCCGACGTCGCCGGGGACGAGGTGGCGCTCGATTACATCCGGTTTGTGCCTCGGAAGGAAAAATACGCCCGCACCCCCTGCGGCGTCACCCACGAAACTCTGGACGGGGAGATGCGCCGGGTGATCTACGTCAACACCCCGCAAAGTCTGGGATTCAGGATATCCCTGCCGGATGACGATCCGGTCCTCGATTTCGGGATGGGCATACTGGAGAACGCCGATCCGGTGACCTTTCGGGTCACCGTGGACTCCCGGGAGGTATTTTCCCAACGGATCGCCAAGAGCGAAGAGTGGCGGGAAGGCCGGGTCGACCTGGGGGAATGGGCCGGCCAGAGCGTGGAGATCGGACTGGGCGCGGAGAGCGGGAAAGGCAACATCGCCTTCTGGAGCAACCCGCTGGTTCATACGCCGCCCCGGGAGCGCTTTAACGTGATCATTGTCCTCGAGGACGCCCTGCGGGCCGATTACCTTTCCGGCTGGGGGTTGCGGAAGGGAACCACGCCGGTCAAGGACGGGTTCGCCGCCGGCGGGGTCTGTTTCCTCAACGCGTTCTCCCAGGCCACCAAGACCAGGCCTTCCTGCCCTTCCATTATGACGTCGCTCTATCCGACCGCGACCGGGGTCTGGGAATTCACCGAGACGCTCGCGGAAAGCTACCTGACCCTGGCGGAGATCCTGCGGAGCCAGGGGTTCGCCACCGCGGCGTTCATCCAGAACGACAATGCCGGACCCTCCGCCGGCCTCCACCAGGGGTTCAGCCATCTCTTCGACCCGGGCATTCTGGGCCGGAAAACCGAGGGGCTGTACGGCGATGAACTTTACGGGTGGCTGGCCGAGCACGGCGATCGGAACATTTTCCTTTATCTTCATCTGATGGATCCCCACGGCCCCTATGATCCGCCGCCGCCGTTCGACGCCCGGTATCGGGAGGCGCCCCCGGGCGGGACCAAGGTACCGCGGGATCCGGTGCTTCACGATCCCGGGTGGCTGGAAGAGCCCACGATCGAATCACGCCGTCTGCTCTACGAAGGCGAGGTCAGGCATAACGATTTTCGCTTTGGAGAGTTCCTGAATAAGCTGCCGGAATTTATACCCCCGGACGATACCTTGATCGTATTCATTTCCGACCACGGGGAACACCTGGGCGAGCACCATCTCTGGGAGCACCGTCCGCCCGGGTTCATCCAGGTGCTGCACGTTCCCCTGATAATGGTCTGCCCGGGCCGCCTGCCCCGCGGCGTCCGGGTCGACCAGCCGGTCCAATTGCTGGATGTGATGCCGACGATCCTGGAACTGGCCGGGATCGACCAGTCCGGCCTGCTCATCCAGGGAGAATCCCTCGTCTCCCTGTTCCGGGGGAAACCCCCCGCATTCCGGGGCAGAAGGCTGGCGGTATCCGAGGAGGTGGTATTCAAGGAGAAGGACGACACCGCCGAACTGGCCTCGGTTTTCTTCGGCGGCCGCCACTTCATCAACTCGGACCGGTTCCCGGACCCGGCGGCCGCCACGGCCGAGCAGCCGGCCAAGAAAACCAAGAGACCCATCGAGGGGCGCGGGTTCAACTACCGCCGGGACCGGGAAGAGACGCAGCCCCTGGAGGGCAGCTTCCATTCCTGGCTTAACCGCCGCTGGATCAAGCCGTGGGTGCGGGAACTTCAGGACCAGGGCCGGGAGATCCGGAGTCTGCTGGCGGGAAACCGGGACGATGAAATTGTTTCCGACCCGGAAGCCCGGGAGCGTCTGCGGGACCTGGGGTATCTGCGGTGAATAGCGTTTCAATTGATGCTTGATTTTTCCGGTCCGAACCGGCATAAACTCGCGAACTGATTTCTTCACAGGAGGGAGGAATGAATAAGAAATACAAGCTGATCCGGAGCCGCCTGTTGCTCCCGCTGGACGAGCAGATCGGGCTGAAGACCAGGATCAAGGACGGATACGTCCTGACCGAGGGCAGCCTGATCAGGGAAACCGGACGTTACAAGAAGGAGATCGGCCGGAGGATTCTCCAGGAGTTCGGAAACGAGCTGGAAGTGATCGGGGCCGTCCAGCCGCCCGCCGCGGAGAAGGAGATTCCCTGCCTGGACGGGGTGGTGCTCCCCGGGCTGGTCAAGGCCCACGGCCACGACCACGAGTCGCCGATCATCGGGATCGCCAAGGACGAGCCGCTGACCGAGTGGCTCGACCACGCGGTCAACGTCTTCACCGGTTTCCTCAACGAGAACTGGAAGGAGCTGAAGAAGCGGTTCGGGGTCTCCGCCCACGTCCTGACCTACACCAAGGCCAAGCTCGACGACATCTACTACGGGATCACCTCCGCCCTTACCCACCACTGCAACTTCAACAAGTACCACCTGGCGGAGCTGATCGAGGCTAACGACCGGGCGGGGACCAAGATCATCATCGCCGTCGGCGGGCAGGACCGGAACTACGACCCCCGGATCCTCGACACTGTGAAGGCGGCGGTGAAGAGGATGGACGAGTACCAGGCCGAGTTCGGCCGGCGGGAGCGGGCCTGGATCATCCCCGGGCCCGATCAGGTCTTCTCCAATTCGGCGGAGATGATCAGGGCCCTCAAGGAGTGGGCCAATCGCCACGGCACCCTCTTCCATATGCACAGCTCGGAGGAGCCGAACACCACCGCCTGGTTCTATCCCAAGTACCTCTGCAGCCCGGTCGGCTACCTCCACCAGGTCGGGGCGCTGGACGAGAACACCATCCTCGCCCACCAGGTGAACAACACCCCGGTCGACCTGGCCATCCTCCAGCAGACCCGGACCAACCTCGTCCACAACCCGCTGGCCAACACCATCCTCGGCTCGGGGATGCCCCCGATCATCGAGATGCTGGAACTGGGGATCCCGATCGCCATCTCCACCGACGGCTCCGGGTCGGCCGACAGCCAGAATATGCTCGCCGCCGCCCGCCTGGCCTCCCAGTACCAGAAGGCCTTTCATAAGAACGCCCGGCTGCTCCCGGCCCAGCAGGTCCTGGAGATGGTGACCACGGTCCCGGCGAAGATGCTCCGCCTCAACTGCGGCTCGCTGGCCCAGGGGAAGGACGCCGACCTGATCCTGGTCGACCTCAGGCGCCCCAACCTTACCCCGACCCGGGCCGACAACGTGGTCGAGAACCTGATCTGGGCTTCCGACGGGAGCGAGGTCCGCTGGGTGATCGCCAACGGGAAGGTGCTCAAGGACGACTATCGCTTCCTCTCCCTGGACGAGGAGAAGATCAAGCGGGAGATCCGGGAACTCTCCGAACTCTTGATCGAGTACCGCCGGTCCCGGAAAGAGATCCGGGCCACCGGCGCCCGGAAGGAGTGATCCCCGGGTCCGCTATCCGTTCCAGTCCTCGACCGGCAGTTTTCATCAGCCACGAATGCCGGTTGCCAGGTTTGTTGGCAAAAACGATTCTCCCTGTTTATGCCAGGTTCCGGAGGATCTCGAAGAGTTCCCGGTTGGACTGGCAGGAGAGGAGGCGTTCCCGGTTCTCGGGCTGGGAGAGGAAGCGGGTCAGGACCGCCATCATCTTCAGGTAGGGCTCGGGCTGGTCGGCCGGGACCAGGGTGGCGATGAAGATCCGGGCGGGCTGGCCGTCCAGCGAGCCGAACTCCACCCCTTCCTTCCGGATCCCGGCCACGGTGACCATCCTCCGGACCAGGCCGGTCCGGCCGTGGGGATAGGCGATCCCGGAGGCCATCCCGGTGGAGAGGTCCTTCTCCCGGTCGAGGAGGATCCGGAGGATCTCCCCGCGGCGGTCCCCCGGGGCCTGGCCGGTGGCGACGAAGAGGTCGGCCAGCTCCTCGAGAACCTGTACCTTGGTCCCCCCCTGGAGCGAGCACTCCACGCCGTTAGGGGTGAAGAGCCGGGCCAGGCGGGCCTTCTCCCTCCCGTTCACCTTCCCCTCCCGGGCGGTCTCCTCGAAGATCCGTTTGCCGATCGCCCTCCGGTCGGTCAGGGTCTGGAGGTGCCGGATTATCCGCTGCAGCTCGGCCAGGGCCTCGTAAAAGAGGGTGTGAATGAAGGCGGCGTCCTCCTCCCGGCAGGTGAAGGTGATCTCCCGGGGGGAGAACTCCATCGTGATGAAGCTCTCTTCCCGGCGGATGCCGTAGAGGTGGCGGCGGATGTCGAGGAGGTGGATGAAGAACCCCTCGTTGCGGAAGGCCTCGGTGATCCGGGCCAGGAGGAGTTCCCCCGTCTCCCGGTTGGGGAAGACGTAGTTGATCTGCCGCTTCCCGGAGACCTGGCGTGCCGGCTTGCGGAGGACCTCCCCCTTCGCGCCCATCATCCAGGCGAAGATCGGGGGGGCGATCAGCGTTGAGAGGAGGGTCATCAGGACCGCCGCCGAGAAGGCCCCGGCGGGGAGGACCCCGGAGGCGAGTCCGATCCCGGCGATGATCAGGGCCACCTCTCCGCGCAGGACCATCCCCGTCCCGATCCGGCTCGCCCCCCGGAGGTTGAAGTTGAAGGCCAGGGCGGGCAGTCCGCAGCCAAGCAGCTTTCCCACCGCCGCCAGCAGAGCGTAGGCCAGGGCGAAGACGATGATCTTCCGGTTGAAGGCGACCCGGATGTCGATCAGCATCCCCATCACGCAGAAAAAGATGGGGACGAAGAAGCGGTGAAAGACCGAGAGGTAGGTCTGGATCAGGTAGATGAGATCGGTCCGGGAAAGAGCGAGCCCGGCGATGTAGGCCCCGATTATCATCGCCAGGCCGGATTTCTCGAAGATCCCAGCCAGCAGGAGCGCCAGGGAGAAGCTCATCACCACGATGGTGTTGCGCTCCTTGAACCGTTTCAGCCCCGCCCCGATCTTTCGGGCGAAGAAGAGGCCGAGGAACATAAAGACCAGCCAGACCCCGACCGCCTTGCCCCCGATCCGGGCCGCCTCGCTCCAGCGGATCCCGCCGCTCTTGATCATCCCGATGATGACCGCCAGCAGGATGATGCCCAGGATGTCGTCGATGATGGCGGCGGAGAGGATAGTCACCCCTTCGGGGGAGTCGAGTTTCTTCTTTTCCTGGAGGATGGTGGCGCCCAAGCCCACCGAGGTGGCGGTAGCGATGGCCCCGAAGAAGAGGGGTATGGGGTCGGCGAAGGCGTACTGGGCCCCGAAGACCGACCGGGAGAACCAGACCGCCGCCAAGTCCCCGAGAATGAAGCTAGCCGCGACTCCCCCCAGCCCGACCCCGGAGCCGGCCAGGGAGTAACGGAGGAAGGTGCTGAGGTCGGTCTCCAGCCCGATCAGAAAGAGGAGGACGATCGAGGCCACGGTGGCGAAGCCATAAAGCTCCGGGGAGACCGGGAAGGCCCCGTTGCCGCCGAACAGCCCGGAGGTAAAACCGGGGACGGGGATCGCCCCCAGGAGAAAGGGGCCGATCAGCACCCCGGCGGCCATCTCGCCGAGGACGACCGGGAGGTGGAGCTTCTTGCAGACCGCCGCGCCCGCCCAGGCGGCGATCAGGATGACCGCGATCTGGAGGACCAGGGTGGCCATTCGCTCGGCCAGGGCGGTTTCCTCCCCCAGGACCTGGGCCCAGATCCTCCCCGCCGGGAAGAGGGAGAAGACGGCGGCGGCGGCGAGAATTATGATGAATTGTTTCCGAGTCGGGCGCATCTTGACGGCCGGAAGGCAGTTCGGCTCTCAGCTGGATTGATCGGCAGCCGGGGAATAATACTCCGGGGAGAGGCGGGGGGCAAGGGCGTAGATGACCGCGATCTCGAAGGTGGTCTTCCGGTCGATCAGCCCGGCGGTCAGGATCCCCTCCGCCCCCGTCTTCCGCTTGGACATCACGGTTCCGGCCAGCTCGTCCATCGCCGGTCCCATCTCCTTTCCCCCCTCGATTATCGCCCGGACAACGGCGGGGGGGAGCTGGAAGTGGACGCCGCCCCCGGCGGTGGTCACGTTCCCGTCGGCGATCGCGCACCAGACGCAGGTGAACCACTCCCCGCCGACCCGGCTCATCCCCCCCTCCAGGCCGACCCCCCAGTCGGCCCCGGAGATTCTCCGGGCTTCTTCCGCCCGCTTCCGCGCCCCGGCGATCGTCTCGGAGTTGGAGAGCGGGGTGTGGGAGACCCCGGACTCGGCCGCCGCGGGGACGAACTCGTCCCCCGGTCGGATCCGCTCCAGCACACTCTTCACCGCCGCCAGCTTCAGCGGATTCTGTGATCCGACCGCGATCTTCAAAGTCCCCTCCGCCGCGGCCTCTTATTGCAACCACGAATCTTCACAAATCTTCACGAATCTTCCCGCCGCCCCGCCCCCCTTTTATGAGTCCACTGATTACACTGATTGCTCAGATTGAGTACCACTCCCCACTGACCACTGCCCAATCTAACCGCTAATCCCGCTCATCTCCGCGAAAGAAATAATCGCTATCGGGATCCCTATCGGGATCGCTATCGAAATCTGCCCGCCCCGCCTCGGCCCAACTTTGAACTTTGAACTTCGAACTTTGAACTTTGAACTTCTTCCCCCCCGCCTCACCCCCTCTGCTTACTGCTCACCGCTTACCGATCACCATTCCCCATTCCCTATTCCCCGTACCATCGAGCTGAAATAAAAGGCGCGAGGGCGTAGACCAGGATCGACTCGTAGGCCTGGCGGCGGCTGGAGAGGCCCCGGGTTAAAACCCCGATCGCCCCCGCCTTCTGCTTGGTGTTCTCCCCCCCGATCAGGCGGTCGATCGCCGTTCCCAGTTCCAGCTTCTCCTCCCGGATCATCCGGGATACTTCCTTCGGGAGCTGGAGGTGGCCGCCGCCCCCGACCCCGTAGCGCTCCCCGTCAAAGACCGCCGCCCAACCGGCCGTCATCAGCTCTCCGTCGAAGAAGGCGGCGCCGCCCTCGAAGCCGATTCCCAGGTCGGCTTTCGCCGTCTGGCGGGCCAGCCGGGCCCGCTGCCGGGCGCCGGCGATCGCCTCTTCCTCGGTCAGCGGCATCTCGGAGACCCCGGGCTCAACCTCCACCCCGGCGACTTCAGCCTCGGGGTAGAGGCGGGAGAGGACGGAGCGGGCAGCGGCGATCTTGACCGGGTTGAGGGAGCCGACGGCGATCTTCATTTCAGAATTTCTCTACGAAAAATTTTAGTGGGGGGTACTATAGCCGAAATATTGGTCATATCAAATTGCATTCATATGGACTCAAGCAGAAAGTGATGGTAAATTTAACGGCCAAAGCTGATTTTCACCCGCGAACTGGCCCGGACCCGGTCCGGGCGATGAAAGGAGATGGGGTATGAGAAGCGCAAGTTTATGTCTGGCCTTCGTGATCTGCTTCTGCCTGCTGGCCGGCCTGGCGCCGGACCCGGCGGCGGGCTGGGAGGAGGACCGGCTCTTCGACCTCCGGTACCTCTACCTTCCCCGGGCCGATTTCCAGGACGAGGACGGGGAGATCGGGATGGAGTCGGTCCGGATCCAGGGGATGATCCCGGTCATCGACAGCGCTTCCACGGCCCTCTTCGGCGGCCTGTCCTACCACGGCCTCTTCCTCGACTACCGGGGACTGGTTCCTGACCTGGGGGAGGGTTTCACCGAGAAGGACCTGGCCAGGGACCTCTATGTCGTCGACCTCGTCGTGGGGGGCAACCACGACTGGGATGAGAACTGGAGCACTCTTTTGCTCCTCTACCCCGGAATCCACAGCGATCTGGAGGACGTGGACGGCAAGGACTTCTACTTCTCCGGGGCGGCGCTGGCCAGTTACCGGCTCTCCGATTCCCTTTCCCTCTCGGCCGGGATTTACTACGACGACTCTTTCGGACATCCCCAGCTTCTCCCGCTCCTGGGGGCCCAGTGGCGGATCAGCGGGTCCCTGAGCCTGGAGGCGTTCTTCCCCCAGTTCTTTGTCTTCACCTGGCAGGTCGTTCCCCGGCTGGCGGTGGGACTGAAAGGCTCCGTGGAGGGAAATCAGTACCGTCTCCAGGAGGGCTCCCCCTGGGAGAATACCGTGGTCGAGTACACCGAGATCCTCTCCGGCCCGTTCGTCGATCTTGAACTGGGGTGGGATCTCTTCCTCCGCCTGCAGGGCGGGTGGGTCTTCAGCCGCCAGTTCGAGTTCCGCGACGACGACACCGACGACAAGCTCTTTGACGGCGATATCAAGGACAGCGGTTACCTCGGAGCCTCCCTTTCCTATCGATATTGAAACGGAGGACCGGCCGGTTTGACTTCCCGGACTGCGTGGTTCATAATAAGGTTAACAAACGGAAATCTTGTTTTCACTTTGTTGTTTTTCCCCCGGCTGACCGGGGGAAAGAAAAAATAATGGGAAAAGTTGATACCAACCGGCCGGTTCACCTCGCTCTCCGGGACAAGAATTACGAGGAGATGCTGGGTCTCTTCAAGTACGCCCTGGAGGGCCGGGCCCTCCCCTCCCGGAAGAAGATCATCACCGAGATGGAGGTCCGGATCGCCACCGCCTACCAGGAGGCGGACCGGGCCACCCGGGGGATCGTGGTCGAACAGGAGGAGCTGGACTTTATCCGTTTCCTGAGGATCTTCCTCGAGGCGGTCTCCGCGGCCGGGAATATCGTGGGGCACGAGGAGATCCTCCACCAGGACAGCAGTTTTCTCAACCGGTTCCTGGCCGAGGACCCGAACCTGATCCGCGAGTTCCAGGCCTCCCACCGGGACCGGGCGGTGGCGATCATCAACGACCTGAAAGTGATGGTCCGGGCGACCGAACGGAGTTATCTCGCCCTGAAAAGGGAGAATTTCGAATCGCTGAGCCCGGATGAACAGCGGCGTTATAACCTGATGTACCGCGGCGGGGGCGGAAGCGGGATCACCACCCCGCGGTGATCCCGTTCCGTCCCCCCGCCCTTTTCCCGGAGGCTATCCCCCGATGTCAGACCAGGAAGATTACTTGGCCGCCCTGAAGTCGATCGTCCGGGAGGACGGGCGTTACGATATCGAGGCCTACCTGCTGGTCCAGAACGCCCTCTCCTTCCTCCTCTCCCAGCTCAAGGAGAGGAGGCACGTCTCCGCCCGGGAGCTGCTGGGGGCGATCCGGCAGTATACCGGGCAGGAATACGGCCCCCTGGGCCGGGAAGTCCTGGAGCACTGGGGGGTGCGGAAACCCGAGGATTTCGGGGAGATAGTATTCAATATGATCAGTAAGGGTCTGCTGAAGAAGACCGAAGAGGACCGCAAGGAGGATTTCGCCGGCGATGAGGGTTTCTGGGCGGAATTTGAATAGATACGGACTGCTGGCGATCCTTCTCCTGGCCGTGCCGGCTTTCGGAATGCCGGAAGCGGTCGCGCTTCCCCGCGCGGAGAAGGTGCTGGAAAACGGCCTGGAGGTGCTGGCCGCGCCCGACCGGACCAACCCGGTGGCCGCCCTCCAGCTTTGGGTCAAGGCGGGCAGCGCCTACGAGGATCCCCTGCTCGGCTCCGGACTCTCCCATTTCCTCGAGCATATGGCCTTCAAGGGGCCGGCCGGGGAACTGAAGGGGACGATCCCCCGGGAGGTGGAGCGGCTGGGGGGAGAGATCAACGCCTACACCTCGTTCGACCGGACGGTTTACCATATCACCGTTCCCTCGACCCGCTGGCGCGAGGCCCTGGATCTCCTCCGGGCGCTGGTTTTCGAGATGGACTTCCTCCCCGAAGAGGTGGAGTCGGAGCGGGAGGTGATCATCAAGGAGATCAATATGGGCCGGGACGACCCCGACCGGCGGCTCCAGCACCTCCTCTGGGGGGCCGCCTACCGGGTCCACCCTTACCGGTTCCCCGTGATCGGGTTGCGGGAACTCTTCCGACGGGTCACCCGGGAGCAGCTCCTGGATTACTACCGGAAGTGGTACGTCCCCAACAATATGATTTTGGTCGGGGCGGGTGATCTTTCCGCCCGAGAGTTTATGGCGGCGGCGGAGGAAGTCTTCGGGAAGATCAGTCCCGGTCCCTACCCGGCGGCCCGGATCCCGGCCGAACCGGCCCAGGTCGGCCCCCGCCGGGCCGAGGAAGCGATGGATGTCGCCCAGACCCGGATCGCCTTCGCCTCTCATATCCCCTCGATTCACGACCCCGATCTCTTCCCCCTCGATGTTTTGGCGCTCCTGGCCGGCGAGGGGAGGACCTCGGCGCTCTACCGGACCCTCCGGGAGGAGCGCGAACTGGTGTACTCGATCGGGGCTTATTCCTACACCCCGCTTTATCCCGGACTCTTTATCGTCCCCGCCCGGGCGGAGCCGGAAAAGATCCCCGCCGTCCGGGAGGCGGTCCGAGAAGTCCTGGAAGGTTTCCGGACCGGAGAAGTGACCGAGGAGGAATTGGCCAAGGCCCGGGCCCGGGTGACCGCCCATTACCTGGAGTCCCTGGCCACCGCCCAGGGCCGGGCCGGGGTCCTGGGCGATAACCTGAGGACGGCCGGATCGGCCGGCTTCGACCGGGTCTACCTGGCCGGGATCGCCGCCGTCACCCCGGATGACATCCGCCGGGTCGCGGCCCGCTACCTGACCGAGGATAACCTGACCGAAGCCTCGATCGTCCCCGCGGGGGGCGGCGATACCGAACTTGCCGATCCGGCTCGGGAGACGGACGGGGTGGAGAAGACGGTCCTGGAGAACGGCCTGACCGTCCTGATCGGCCCCGACCGCTCCCTGCCTCTGGTCTCGATCCGGATGGTCTTTGCCGGAGGGGTCCTGGCCGAGGAATCCGCCCGGAGCGGGATCTCCCAGCTGACCGCCCGGCTCCTCCTGAAGGGGACCCGGGAGAGTTCGGCGCTGGAGATCGCCCGCCGGATCGAGGATTACGGAGGATCGATCGGCACCTTTTCCGCCCGGAACAGTCTCGGCCTCTCCCTGGACCTCCTCTCCTCCCGGACCGTCCCTGCCCTG
This sequence comes from PVC group bacterium, assembly GCA_040773245.1. Classification (GTDB taxonomy): domain Bacteria; phylum Auribacterota; class Erginobacteria; order Erginobacterales; family Erginobacteraceae; genus Erginobacter. Next base: position 11,089 of record JAXGWO010000043.1, on the reverse strand, counting down.
GAGGTCCTGAGCGAGGTGGTCAGGGAGGCGGCCTTCCCTCCCGAAGAACTGGAGAAGGAGAGGGCGGTCCTGCTGGCGGCGATCGCCGCCGAGGAGGACGAGCCCCGCTCGGTGGCCGGCCGGAAGCTGCGGGAGCTGCTCTTCGGGGAACATCCCTACCGTTTCTCGGAACTGGGGACGGCGGAGACGGTCGCCGCCCTGACCCGGGAGGAGATCGCGGCCTTCCGGGACCGCTTCCTGGTCGCCTCCAACGGGGTGCTGGCCGTCTTCGGCGACGTGGATCCGGAAGAGATCATCCCGGTAATCCGCGACCTCTTCGGCGGCCTGCCGGCGGGGGAGAAACCGGTGCTGGCCGGCCGTTCACCCGCTCCCCCGGCCGGGAAGCGCCAGGAGGCGGTCCGGAAGGAGAATATCTACCAGTCGGTCATCGCCCAGGGTTTCCTGGGGGCCGCGGTGAGCGATCCCGACCGCTACGCCCTGGAGTTCCTCTCCGCGGCCTTCTCCGGACTCTCGGCCCCGCTCTTCGCCCGGGTGCGGATCGAGGGGGGGATGGCCTACTACGTCGGGGCCTACCAGATCCTGGGCCTCGACCCCGGGGCTTTCGTCTTCTCTGCCGGGACCGTCCCCGGCCAGGAAGGCCCGGTCCTGGAGGCATTCGGGGAAGAGGTTGAACGGGCCCGGAAAGGGGAGTTCCCGCCCGGGGAACTGGAACGGGTCCGCAACCGGCTCCTCGGCGAGTTTCGGTTCGATCGTCAGACCGCCGGCCAGCGGGCCTTTTCGGCGGCGCTGGACGAGCTCTACGGACTCGGTTACGACAACTGGCGGCTCTACGAGGAGAGGATCGGTTCCCTGACCGCCGAGGATCTGGCCCGGGCCGCCCGGAAGTACTTCTCCCCGGAAAATTACGCGCTGGCCATCGTCGAGCCGGCGGCCGGGGAGTGCGGAAAGTCCCCGACGCCGGCCGGTGAATAGCCGTTTTAATCGGAGGTTTGATTATGAACGACAGGAAAAGACAACCTAATGCGCAGGATATGGACACGGTCCGGTTCATCTCCCTGGTCTCGATGTTCGCTTCCTCGGCCTTTATGAGTATGGGCAAGATCGCCAACCCGGCGACCGGGAAGACCGAGCGCGACCTCGACGCCGCCCGGGGTTTCATCGACATCCTGGTGATGCTCAAGGCCAAGACCGCCGGCAACCTCTCGAAGGACGAGGAGAGGATGATCTCCTCGGCCATCTCCGACCTCCAGCTGAACTTCGTCCGGGAGAAGGAGAAGCCGGAACCGGAAGCCGCCGCCGGGGAGAAGAAGGAATCCCCCGCGCCGGAAAAGAAACCGGCCGGCCCGGCGAAAGAAGAGCCGAAAAAGACCGGCCCGATCATCACCCCGCCTCCGGAGGGAGAGAAGCGGTAAGCAGTGAACGATAAGCAGGACCAACCGGGGATAAAACTTTGAGAAACTGGGAGATCAAGGCGCGAAGCCGCGTTTGCGCGGTCTGCGGGCAGCCGTTCGAGACCGGGCAGACCCTGCACACCCTGCTCACCCTCTCCGGGGAAGAGTGCGAGCGGAAGGACCACTGCTCCCGCTGCTGGAAGGAAGCCGGTCCGGAGAAGGCCCGGAGCGGGGAGGGGACGGCCTACTGGCAGGGCAGTTTCAAGCGGCTCACCCCCCCGCCGGAGGAGGAGGCGATCAAGCGGGACGTGATCGAGCGGCTCCTCAAGCGCTACCTGGATTCCGAGGAAGCGTCCCACCTCAACCTCTGCTACATCCTGGCCCTGCTCGAGGAGCGGAAGAAGGTATTCCGGCTCCGGGAGAAGATCCGGGACGACCAGGGGCGGACGGTGATCGTTTACGAGCATACCGCCACCGGTGAGACCTTCCTGATCCGCGACCCCCGTCTCACCCTCTCGCAGGTCGAGGCGGTGCAGGCCCAGGTCAGCGGTCTGATCGAGGCCGAAAAACTCCGGGAACAACCGGGATCGGCTGAACCACCAGCGACCGAGGATAATATGACCGTGAATTTACTGGGAAAATACGGATACGACGAGGATGAGTTCAAATCCCTCCAGTCCGCTTACCGTTCGGGGAAGCTGAGCCTGGAGAGCAACCTGATCAATTACCGCAATTCCTGGGAGGTCCGCCTGCCCCGGCCCTCGGACAGCGTCGATTTTCCCGCGGCCGGCAGCCCTGAAGCCGCCGCCGGGCGGAAGCTCATCGCCGCCGGGAAACTCGGGCTGATCCTGATGAACGGCGGAGCGGCCACCCGCTTCCAGAAGCCGGGGGAGAACCTCCCCAAGGGGGCCTTCCCGATTATGGAACTGGAAGGTCGGGAGCGGAGCTTTATGGAACTGAAGATCGCCAACGCCCGGGCGGCGGAACGGGAGTTCGGGGGGAGGATCCCGGTCTGGATTCTCAACAGCTACTTCACCGAGGACCGGACCCGCCAGATCCTGGAGGAGAACCGGAACTACGGGAAGGAAGATCTCCATACCTACTGCCAGGGGATAATGAAGCGGGTCATCCCCTCGGAAGCCGATCTCCGCCTCCACTACGGCCAGGCGATCGCCAAGCTGGAGAAGAAACTGGCCGGTCTCCCCGCGGGTCCCGAACGCGAGGAGATCCGCGGTGAGCAGGAGCGGCTGGAGGCCGACCTGTCCGGCTGGATCGGGGAGCTGGCGGGAAAGGCCGGTGACGAACTGGGAGAGGAGGCGGGGCAGGACCGCTTCAACCCTCCCGGGCACCTCGACACCACCCTCTGGCTCTTTCTCGACAGTTCCCGTCCCCTGGTGAAGATGCTGGAGCTGGGGGTGGAGTACTTGCTGATCTCCAACATCGACAACCTGGGGGCGCTGGTCGACCCGGCCCTGCCGGGGCTGCTCTCCCTCCGGCGGGAAGAAGGGGTGGGGCTTCTCTGCGAGGTCTCCGTCAAGCCGCCCGGGCAGAAGGGCGGGGCCCTGGCCCGGGTTTACGACCCGAAAACGGACCGGGAGTGGTGCCAGCTGGTTGAGGAGTTCGCTTTCCCGCTCGACTTCGACCAGGACCGAATCCCCGAGTTCAACAACGCCGCCTACAGCGTGGCCGTGGCCGACCTCTTGCGGGTCTTCAGCGTCTCTTCGGAGGAACTGGAAAGCCTGAGCCGGGAGGAACTGGCCGAACGGGTGAAGGCGGTCACCGACCGGCTCCCGGTTTACGTGGCGCTCAAGGAACTCAAGCGGGAGGGGCGGACGCCGCTGCCGGTGGTCCAGTTCGAACGCCTCCAGGGGGACCTGACCCGGCTGCTCGAGCCCCTGGCGGTGAAGACCGAGGACCGCTTCTTCCCGGTCAAGAAGCGCGAGGACATCCCCATCGTCGTCCCCCGACTGAAGAAAGTCCTGTTCGGCCGGGTCATTTTCGGGGGTTGACCGGTCCTCCCGTCGGGGCGGCGCTATTTCCTTCCGGGGGACCGATCAGGTAAAAGACCCGCCGCGGTCCCTTGCGGGCCCGGGCCGCCACCCGGTAAGGCGGCGGGTCCCCCAGGGTCTGCTCGAAATCCTCCCACCGGGGGACGACGATCAGGTTGAATTCCCCGTCCTTCCCCTCCAGGATCTTTCGCGCCCGTTCCGGGTCCCGCAGGTTCGGCAACGTGATCCCGGCGTAGTAGTAAAATACCGCCTGGGTCGTTTCGTCGAGGCCGAGGAGGCCGACCCGGTCCCGGGATTCCGGGGGGATGGCCGCCGTCAGGGTCTCGGTCATATCCCGGTAGCTCCAGATTCGGTTAAGGACCGGCGGCGCCGCCCGGCCGGCGGCGAGGTAGAAGAGGGCGGCGATGGCCGCCGTCCGCGCCGTCGGCCGGCCGCGGAGACGGAGGAAAGCCCAGACCGCCGCGGCCCCGAGGACCGCCGTCATCGGGGCGAAACCGGCCTCGAGATAGAATTTCTCCCCGGTCCAGCGGGGGATGGCGAAAGCGAAGAAAATGATGGTTGATCCGAAGATGGCGGCCAGCGAACTCAGGACCGGGCCACTCCAGCGGGGGAGCCGCTCCAGGGCGGCGGCGGCGAGGAGGGCGAAGGCCGGCAGGAGGGGATAGAAGTAGACCTCCCGCTTGGTGCTGGAGAGGGAGAGGGAGAGGATCAACAGCCCGCCCAGGCCCCAGGCCGCCGCCAGACGGATCAAGTTTCCCCTCCCGCTCTTCGGCCGGGTCTCGACTGTCCCCCGCCGCCGGAAGATCCCGCCCAGGAGGGCCGGAGTCCAGGGGAGGAGGAGGAGCGGGGCCAGCCAGAGATAGTAAAAAGGTCCCTTGATATGCCCGAGGTGGGCGGATTCCCCGGAGAAACGCCCGATCTGGTTGTCGAGGAACCATTGCCGCCAGAGTTCCGGCCCAGCCGTGATCCGAAAGGCGGCCATCCAGGCCGCCGGGGGCCCCAGGAGGAGGAGGACCGCGGCGGCGGCAAGGAGAGGTCGCCGGAATATCCGCCGGGAATAGGCCAGGAAGAGGAATCCCCAGGGGAAGAGGAGCAGCGCCCAGGCGACAAAGCCCTTGGTCAGGAAGGCCAGGCCGGCGGCCAGAAACCCGGCCAGGACCTCGAGCGGTCGCCCGCCGCTCAAGCCCCGGAAGAGGAGGAGGACCGCGGCGGAGGTGAAGAGCATCAGCAGCGGGTCGATGATGATCCAGTGCCCGGCCCGGAAGAAACCGTACATCGTGGCCAGGACCGCTAACGCCGCCGCCCCGAATCCCCTTCCCCGGCCGTCGCGTCCCGCCGCCCAGGTCAGCAGCAAGGTCAGCCCGGCGCCGACGGCGGATACGGCCCGGACTGCCGTCGCTCCGCTGGCCACCGGGGACAGGGCCCGTATCGCCAGGGCAGCGATCCAGTAGTAGAGGGGCGGCTTCTCCACGAAGGGAGTACCGCCCAGACGGGGCAGGAGAAAACCTTCCCCGCGGGCCATCGCGGCGGCGATCGCCGTCTCCCGGGGTTCGTCCGGGGTCCAGGGTTCCCGCCCCCCGATTCCGACGAACAGGGTGGCCAGGCAGAGCGCGATTACCCACCGGGGGATCGCCGAATTGGTCTTCATAAACGGATCAAGCGGGCCAGCCGAGTTGAATCAGTTCGATTGCTGGAACCGGCTGCTTAATTCTTCGGGATAAAGTCGAAGGTCTCGTATGTTTCGTGCTGGCCTTTGATGTTGCTGTTCACTTCGTATTGCTCGTGCTTGACCAGGTCGTAACCGGTCTCCATCTCCGCCAGCCAGCTCCGCCATCGTTCCTCATCCCGGCGGGCGAAGGGGAAGAGGTGGTCCGGAATGCTGAAGACCACGCACCTCAAGGGGCGGGACAGCGAGACAGCCTCGAGGTCGGGGCCGCGGCTCCCCTCTTGATGGAAGGGCGAGTAGATGCGCTGGTGGCAGAGATAGCGGGCGGAGTGTCCCCACTCGAACAGCTTCGGGAAGAACTCCAGCCCGAGATCGGTGTAGACGCAGGCGATCTCCGCCCCATGCCCCTGCTGCGGCCAGAACCGGCGGGCGAAAAGCCGGCTCTGCCGGTCCTCCGCGTTCTTGTAAGGTTGGATCAGGTCGCCGGCGATGGTGCCGGCTCCGACCAGAGCCAGGAGCGCGGTGAAACCGACCAGGACACCGAGGCGTATTCTCTCCGGCCGGATGGCGGCGATCAGGCGGGCCGCCCCCAGTCCGGCCAGGAGGCAGATGATCGGGGCGAGATAGAGGTTGAACCGGGCGCTGTAACCGTAAGGGTAGCGGTGGAGGGAGGCGGCGATCAGGGCGAGTCCGAAGGGGGGGAGGAAGATCGCCAGAAGGCCTTGTCGCCGGCGCCGGAACAGGCAGCCCGCCCCGACGACGAAGCAGACGAAGGTGAGGGCGGAGCCGCCGTTAGCGCCTCCGTTGGGATAGGCGAAGAGTCTGCCGGTGTGGGTGTCAAGCAGCCAGACGAAGAGCCTGACGGGGTCGCGTAGGGGAGGAAAGGTCTTGGCCCAGGCCCCATCCTGGTATTTCTCCTGCAGGTGCCCCAGCTCGGTCTGGGGTCCGCTCAACCAGGATTCGGTCTGGTACTGGGGCCCGGTGGAGAGGAGATAGACCGCCAGGAACGCGCCGAGCAGGGCGAGGTTGAAGAAAAGGTAGGGGATCCCCGCCTCCCGTCGCCGCCGGAGGACCGGCCCGAGCAGCCCGAGGCTGATTCCCCCGGCGATGAAGACCGCGGGGAAGGAAAGGCCGATGGCCGGGGGAGCGGACAGGGCCAGCAGCCAGAGGAATTTCCGCCGGTAGGTATCCAGCCGCCATTCGACGGCGAGGACAAGCAAAACGAGCGAGACCGTCAGGTCGATGCTGTAGGGCTTGACCTCGCACCCGTGGCGGATGGGATAGTAGGAGACGGCGAAGACGGCGACGGCGAGCAGGAGGGGGACTCCCCGGAGAGTACGCCGGGCCAGGTGGAGGAAGAGAAAGACGCCGGCCAGGCTGCCGAGGAAGGGAAACAGCCGCAGGGAATACTCGGTGAAACCGAGGAGCTTGACGAAGAGCAGTTCGGCCCAGACGAAGAGGAGCGGGGCGACCTGGTGATAGTCGAGCGCTCCCAGCATCCCGGCGAAGTTGCCGTCGATGAACCCGGCGGCGAGAAATGATTCATCCGGCCAGAGGGGGAAACAGAGGAGGTAACGGACCAGGCGGGTGAGGAGCCCGAGGACCACGAACCAGCCGACGACCCGGGGCAGGAGCCGGACGAGCGGGTGCCGGCCCGGGATCAGCTTGATCTCCAGCGGTTCGGTTGGCATTTTCGCGGCGGTCATCGCGCCGTTCTTGGCCGGAGGTATCTCCGGCGCCCCGCCGCGCCGGGCGCGGCGGATTTAACTCTTGAGCGCCCGTAGAGGCAGGCTTATACTTGCCGTTTTCAGGTTCTGGCCAGGGCCGGGACGGGGAAAACCCGACGGGGCGGATTATAACCGAAATATTCCCCGGGTCCAGGGCGATAATCGCCCGATAATTGCCCGCGTGGTCAGGCGGATATGAACAGGATAAGCGGAATTGTAACCTGCTTCAACAGTATGCCTTATATCCGGGATTGCCTGAACAGCATACGGTGGGCGGACGAGCTGATCGTCGTCGATTCCTTCAGCACCGACGGGACTGCCGACCTGGCGCGCGGTATCGCCGACCGGTTCTTCCAGCGGGAATACGTCTCGGAGTCCAACCAGAGGAACTGGGCGATCGACCGGGCCGCCTACGATTGGATCGTGATGATCGACTCCGACGAGGTGATGCCGGAAACTCTCCGGGACGAGATCCGGCGCACGGTCGCCCAACCCCGCTTCACCCGTTACAAGGTCTTCCGGCGGGGGATCTTCCTCGGCCGGGAGATGAAGCACGGGGGCTGGAACCGGGATAAGAACAACATCCTCTTTCGCCGGGACATCTACCGCTTCGACGGGGCGGAGGTGCATTCCCGGCTTATCCCGGACCGGGAATTCGGGGTGCTCAAGAACCGGCTTGTCCATTACACCCACCGGTCGGTCGACGAGTTCATCCGGAAGTCGAACCGGTACGCCGCCCAGGTCGCCCGGGGTTACCTGCGGCGGGGAAAGCGGGGGACGGCCGCCCGGATGTTCTTTCACTCCGTCTTCAATTTCACCAGGAACTACGTCTTCCGCCTCGGGTTCCTCGACGGGGAACGGGGCCTGATCTCGGCGGTGCTCTCTTCCTGCTACGTGGCCGAGAAGTACGCCCGGCTCTGGGACCTGACCAGGGAGAGAGAAGAAGCTTCCCGGGGCGGGCCGGACGGTGCCGGCCGATGAACTCTCCCGCCCGGCCATTGCGCTCACTGCTGGTCACCCATTCCCGCCGCTGGAACGGGGAGACGGAGTTCGCCTCCGGGGTGCTCCAGGCCGAGGCGGAGATGGGGATGGAGATCACCCTGGTCGCGCCCCGGTCCAGCCGGCTGGCGCAGGATTCCGGAGAGAAGGTCCGGGTCCTGGAGTTCCCGGCCGTCCGGCCGTCTTCTTCTCCCATTCATTTCTTCCGGGATCTCAACTGGCTCTCCCGCCTGATCGAGGAGGGGGAATTCGACCTCCTGCACGCCTGCCGGGCCACCGGGCACCTGCTGACCGCCCTGGCCGCGAGGTCCCGGGTCCCCCTGCTGCACCTCCGGGGCGGGGCCAAGAAGCCATACGGCCATCCGGGCAACCGCTACCTCTACCGGCGTCTAACTTCCGGGGTGATCGTCTCTTCGCGCCGGGTGGAGAGATGGGTGACCGAGAACCTCAAGGTCCCCCCGGCACGGGTCCACCGGATCCTGGCCCCGGTGGACACGGCGGTTTTCCGACCCGGCCCTCCGGATCCTTCCCTCCGGGATGAATTCAGGATCCCCCGGGGATCGCCCCTGGTCGTCAAGGTGGCCCGGCTGGCCCCGGTCAAGGGCCACCCGGTCCTCCTGCGGGCGATGGCCGAGGTCCGGCGGCGGGTTCCGGGGGCCGTCCTGGTCCTGGTCGGAAACCCCTGGAAGGGACAGGTCGAGCTCCTGAAAAACCTGGCCGGGGAACTGGGACTGGAGAAGGCGGTGGTCATAACCGGCCGGAGGGATGACGTCGGCCGTTTCATCTCCGCCGCCGCCGTCTGCGTCTCCTCCTCCCTGGGGAGCGAGGAGAACTCCCGGGCGGTGGGGGAGTATATGGCCGGCGGCCGTCCGGTGGTTGCGACCCGGGTCGGGGTCATCCCCGAGATGGTGGAGGACGGGGTCACCGGCCTGCTGGTTCCCCCGGGAGACCCCGCCGCCCTGGCCGGAGCGATCTCCGCCCTGCTCGAGGACCGGGAGAGGGCGGAGAGGATGGGAGAGGCCGGGCGCCTCCGGGCGGAGCGGGAGTTCTCCCGGGCCGCCTTCGCCCGGCGCCTCTCCCGGGCCCTGGACTCGCTGGGATTGGAAATTTACCGCGGAGGCGCGGAGTAGCCGTTTTAGTTGATAGTGTCGTGCCTCAGGAATAGATGTAGTATCATCATTGCGAACGATAGCCTTTAGCCGCGAGCGAAGCGTGGCGGGAAGCAATCTCAATCTTTTGCAATACAATAAATTGCTTCGTCACTTCGTCCCTCGCAATGATGACAGCAGTGATCGACCGCATCAAATGGAATAGCCAACTGCCGTAACCGAGGAATCAGCCGAATAGGTTTTGACGTCAAGTCCAACCGACTCTATTTTTTCTCCGCGTTCTCTGCGCCTCCGCGGTTCAATCCCGCCGGGGGAGGCCGAGGCCGGAAAGGGAGGGAAGAAAATGATCGACCCGTTGCACTGTCCGGATTACAAATTCCGCCTCCGGGATTTCCCGGTCGGGGCCCAGATGCTCTTTGTCGCCTTCGGGGCCCTGGTCCTGGTTCCCCTTTTGACCGGGCTCGACCCCCGGGTAGCCCTCTTCACCGCCGGCGCCGGGACCTTGATCTTCCAGGCCGTGACCCGGGGGAAGGTCCCGATCTTCCTCGCCTCCTCCTTCGCCTTCATCGCCCCGATCATCTACGGGGTGGGGGCCTGGGGGGTGCCGGAGACCCTCTGCGGCCTGGCCGCGGCCGGGCTGTTCTACGTTTTCTTAAGCCTGCTCATCCGCTGGAAGGGAAGCGCCGTGCTCCACCGCCTCCTCCCCCGGTGGTGACCGGCCCGGTGATTATGGTGATCGGCCTGATCCTCGCCCCGGTGGCGGTCAATATGGCCCTGGGGAAGACCGGCGACGGGTGCGCGGTGCTCTTCCCGGTCCACCGGGCCCTGCTCGCCGCCGGGGTCGCCCTGGCCGTCAGCATCCTGGTCTCCCTGCGGGGGCGGGGGATGATCCGGCTGATCCCGGTGATCTGCGGGATCGCTGCCGGCTACCTGGTCTCCCTCCCCCTGGGGCTGGTCGACTTCTCGCCGCTGGCCGGGGCCTCCTGGCTGGCCCTCCCCGGTTTCGTCTTCCCCCGCTGGTCCTGGGAAGCGATCATTTACATCCTCCCGGTGGCGATCGCCCCCACCATCGAGCACTTCGGCGATATCATCGCCATCGGCGCGGTGACCCGCCGGGATTACATCAAGGACCCCGGGATCCAGAACACACTGCTCGGCGACGGGCTGGCCACCAGTTTCGCCGCCTTCTTCGGCGGCCCCCCCAACACCACCTACTCCGAGGTGACCGGGGCGGTGGTCCTGGTCCGGTCCTTCAACCCGGCGGTGATGACCTGGGCGGCGGTCTGTGCCGTCGCCTTCTCCTTTGTCAGCAAGCTGGGGGCTTTCCTCCAGACCATCCCCGCCCCGGTGATGGGAGGGATAATGCTGCTGCTCTTCGGGGCGATCACCGTGGTCGGCCTCAATACCCTGGTCCGGGCCCGGGTCGACCTGACCCGGCCTCGCAACCTGATCATCGCCTCCCTGATCCTGGTCGGCGGGATCGGGGGGATGACCATCTCGGTCGGGACCTTCTGCCTCTCCGGGATCGGCCTGGCCGGCCTGGCTGGGGTGATCCTCAACCTGGTCCTCCCCGAGGGGGGCGAGGCGGCGGAACCAATCTGCCCGCCGTCGGGGGAAGAGAACGGGGAGAGCAGGACAGCCGGAGATGGCAGTTAGCCGGGAAGAGATCGACTACGGCGGCTGGGCGGGGTGCCTCCGGCTGGCCAACCGCGCCGTGGAGGCGGTCCTGACAACCGCGGTCGGCCCCCGGGTGATCCGCTACGGCCTGGCCGGGGGGGAGAACGAGCTGGGCGCGGTCGAGTCCGACCGGGGGAAGACCGGGGGTGAGGAGTGGCGGCTTTACGGCGGCCACCGCCTCTGGCACGCCCCCGAGGACCGGTTCCGCACCTATCGGCCGGACAACCGGCCTCTCGCCGTCCGGGAGATCCCCGGCGGGGCGGCGCTGGTCCAGGAGGTCGAGCCGGAGACCGGGATCGCCAAGGAACTCGAGGTTGCCCTTTCACCGGAGGGGACGAAGGTCTCGCTCCTCCACCGGCTGACCAACCGGGGTCCCCGGCCGGTGGAGCTGGCGGCCTGGGCGATCACGGTGATGGCACCCGGCGGCTGGGAGGTCATCCCCCAGCCCGCCCCGCGCGAAGGGCTTCTCCCCGACCGGCTGCTCGCCCTCTGGCCCTACAGCCGCCTTGAC
>JAXGWO010000042.1:0-25391 GCA_040773245.1 PVC group bacterium | reverse complement strand
TCCCGCTCCTCGACCGGGCCGGGCCCCACCGGAAGCGCCCCGCCGTCCGCGAGAAGGTCAACCGCCTCGACCGCCGGATCCACGTCTTCACGCCCCGGCCGATCCAGCTGATGCTTGAAGACCAGACCCCCGTGATCGTCACCTGCTACGTCTCCTGGCGGATCGGCGACCCGCTGGTCTTCTTCCAGGCGCTGGGCACCGCCGACCTGGCCGAGCTGAAGCTGGGCGATATGGTCAACGCCCGGCTGGGCAACGTCCTCGGCGACTACAACCTCTCCCAGATCATCAACACCGACCCCGGGCGCGTCCGGCTGACCGAGGTGGAGCGGGCGGTGCTGGAGGAGACGGACCGGCAGGCCCGAAGCCAGTACGGGCTGGAGATCGTCGACCTCGGTCTGCGCCGGATCACCTACCCGGCGATCGTCACCCGCTCGGTCTACGACCGGATGAAGTCCGACCGGGAGAAGGAGGCCCAGCGGTTCCGGGCGGAAGGCGCCGAGGAAGCCGCCAAGATCGAGGCCGAGGCCGACCGCCTGGTCTCGGAGATTATGGCCGAGTCGGGGCGGGAGGCCGAGATCGCCAAGGGGGAGGGCGACCGGGAGGCGATCCGGATCCGGGGCGAGGCTTACAGCCGGGACCCGGAACTCTTCGAGTTCCTCGACTCGCTCGAGACCTACCGCCGGATCCTCGGCCGGGAGACCACCCTGATCCTCTCCCTCGACTCCGGCCTCTTCCGCTACCTCTTCCCCGGGCCGGAAGCGCCCGCGGAGCAATAACCGGCTATGAACCGCGACCAGGCCAGCATCGCCGAGGAGCTGAGAAGTTCCGCCCGGCAGGCCCGCCGTTTCCTCAAATGGGTCATCCTTGCCCTGGCTGTCTTCTACCTCGGCACCGGGTTCTACACCATCGGGAGCAACGAGCTCGGGGTCCTGGAGGTGATGGGGAAGGTGGTCGACCGCCAGGTTCTGCCCGGGCTTCATTACGCCTACCCCCGTCCCTTCGGCCGGGTCTACAAGGTCCCGGTGAGGAAATCGGAGAGCCTGGTGGTGGACGATTTCTTCCAGGACGCCGCCCCCGACTCCCGGGCTTCCGTCCTCTACTCCCTGACCGGCCTGGAGTCCTACGCCCTCTCCGGCGACAACAACACCGTCGAGGTGAAGGTCGTCCTCCACTACCGGCCGTCCGACCCCTTTGCATCGATCTTCGGCGTGGCCCGGAAGGAGACGCTGCTGCGGGATATCGTCTGCCGGGAGATCATCCATCTCCTGGCCGTCCGCCCGGTGGACCTGGTCCTGACCCGGGGCCGGGAAGTGATCGGGCAGGCTCTCCACTCCGCGATCCAGGAGAGGTGCGACCTCAACCGGACCGGGATCACCGTGGACCGGGTCGATATCCAGGAGATCCGCCCCCCGGCCGTGGTCCAGAACTTCTTCGACGACGTGATCAACGCCCAGATCGACAAGAAGCAGATGGAGAGCCGGGCGGAAGCCTACGCCACCGCCGAGACCGCCCGGGCCCGGGCCGAGGGCGACCGCCTGGTCCGGGAAGCCTCCGCCTACCGGAACCGGGTCGTCGAGGCGGCCACCGGGGAGAGCCGGCGTTTTCTCGATTTGCTGGAGGAGTACCGGAAGGTCCCCGAGATCACCCGGAAGCGCCTCTACCTCGAGTTCGCCCGGGAGACCCTGAAAGGCCTGAAGAATACCTATCTCGTCGACCGGAAAGACGAAACCGGCCCCGCCCGCCTCCGCATCCTGCCCTGATCGATCGCTCGGAGCGTGATCGATTACAAGTTCCGCTGCCTCAGGAACCCGAGGATCTCCCGTTCGAAATCCCCGCCTTCCCGGACGCTGTCGATCTGGACCCTCAGGAAGAAGACCGGGAGCTTGCCGGGGGGGAGTTGGGGGAAGCGGACCGAGTCCTTCTCGGTGGTGAGCAGGATCTCCGCCCCTCTTTGCGAGGCCCGGTTCAGGGTGTCGATCAGCTCCTGCTGGGTATAGAAGTGGTGGTCGGCGAAGCGCCGGGAGTAGATCACCTCGACCCCGAGCTCCTTCAGCGTCTTCTCGAAGCCGTAAGGGTTGGCGATCCCGGCCAGGGTGGCGGCCTTCGTCCCCCGGATCAGCTCCAGCGAGGCCTTGATCGAGGTCCGGACATCGCGGAGATAGACCGGGTTGTGCCGGCACTCCAGGATCTGCGCCTTCCCGTTGTACCGCCGCAGCTTCTCCTTCAGCTCCTCCTGCCCCCCCTCCCTCGCCTTGGTGATCAGGAGCAGGTCGGCCCGGGAGAGATTCCGCAGCGGCTCGCGGAGGATCCCCCGGGGAAAGATCCTCCCGTCCCCGAAGGGGTACTGCCCGTCGACCAGGACGATGTCGAGGTCGCGCTTCAGGCCGAGATACTGGAACCCGTCGTCGAGGATGATAGTGTCGGCCTTCAGCCGCCGGATGGCGTAGTGGGCCGCCTTGACCCGGTTGCGGTTGATCAGGACCGGGACCCCCTCCAGGTTGGCCGCCAGCAGGTAGGGCTCGTCCCCCGCCACCCGGGAGTTGAGGAGGATGTTCCGCCCGTCGGAGACCATCCGGGTGGTCGGCGCCCCCAGGAGCTTCTCCTTCAGCCGGCGCCAGCGCGGGCCGGTCTTCCGCCGGTAGCCCCGGCTGATCACCGCCACCTTCCGCCCCCGGGAATGGAGCAGCCGGGCCAGCCGTTCGGTCACCGGGGTCTTCCCGGTGCCGCCCAGGGTGATGTTCCCGACGCTGATCACCCAGGCGGTGACCGAGTGGGAACGGAGCACCCGGACCCGGTAGAGGAGAGTCCGGACCTGGACCGCCGCCAGGTAGAAGAAGGAAAGGACGGTCAGCAGCGCCTTGAAGAACCGGACCCGGGGGCCGGTCTTCCTCCCCAGCATTACCTTCAGGTAATATCTCTCGATCCCCTCCCTGATCATCGCATTATTTCCCTGATCATCTCCAGGTTCCGGCGGGAAGCCCCCTGCCGTTTCTCCACCACCGCCCGGCCCCGCTCTCCCATCGCCTCCCCCTTCTCCCGGTCGGCCAGGATTTCCCGGATCCGGGCGGTCAGGCCCCCCCCGTCTTCCACCCGGACCGCCGCGCCCGCCGCGGCCAGGTCGGCGGCGATCTCGGCGAAGTTCTCCATATGCGGGCCGAAGACCACCGGCTTCCCGGCCACCGCCGGCTCGATCGGGTTCTGCCCCCCCGTCCCCCGCAGGCTCCGGCCGACAAAGACCACCGCGGCCTCCCGGTACAGTCCCGATAATACCCCCATCCGGTCGAGGATGACAAGCCCGGTTTCGGCGGCGGATTCGGAGAGAGAAGAATACCGGCGGTACCCTTCCCCCGCCGACCGGAGCAGCTCCTCCACCGCCCCCAACCGCTCCAGGTGGCGGGGGGCGAGGATCAGCCGCAGGCCCGGGAATTCATCACGCAGCTCCCGGTAAGTTTTCAGGAGCAGTTCCTCCTCGCCCTCGTAGGTGGACCCGGCCACGATTACCGGATCGTCCGGTCTCCAGCCCCAGGCGGCCCTCCGCCCTCCGGGCGGGGAAACCGGGATCTCCAGGGAGTCGAACTTGATATTCCCGGTCACCCGGACCCGTTCCCCCTCCGCCCCCAGTTCCCGGATCCGCCCGGCGTCCTCTTCGGATCTCATCCCGAATCCGTCTATCCGCCGTAGGAGCGGCTTCAGCAACGCCCGGACCTTCCGGTAGCGGGGAAACGACCGGGAGGAGATCCGCCCGTTGACCGCCGCCACCGGCACCCCCTGGAGCCGCGCGGCCAGGATCGTCCCCGGCCAGAGCTCGGTCTCGATCAGGATCAGGATCCGGGGCGAGATCAGCCGGATCAGTCTCCCCACCGCCGGGGCGAAGTCGAGCGGGGAGAGAATCGCCGTGACTTCCCCGGCCAGTTTGTTCCGGGCCACCGCCCGGCCGGCCGCCGTCTGGCAGGTCAGCACCACCGGGACCCGGGGAAACTCCTCCCGGATCAGGGCGATCAGGGGCCGGGCGGCGTTCACCTCCCCCACCGAGGCGGCCTGGATCCAGATCGACCCCTCCCGAAACCGCAGGCCGGTCCGGTAAAACCCCAGCCGCTCGCCCAGCCCTTCCCGGAACCGACGGGTGGTCGCCATCCGAAAGAGGAGATAGGGTGCTGCGAGCAGCAGGATCGAAAAGAAGAGCAGGTTATAGATGAGGTAATGAATCATAACCCGGTACCGCAGGCTTCCGTTACTATAAATCCGCAGTTGGGCCTTGACAACCTCAATTCCCCTCCGGCACCATTCGCCGCGACCGGGACTTTTCCCGGCAGAGGCCTGGAATGCCCAGATACTTGTTCAAAATCGTCCTGGCGGCGGCGATCCTGGTCGGCGGGGTCCTCGTCCTCGAACTCATCGCCCGCCGCCTCGTCCCTGCCCCGGACGATTTCTACATCTGGCCGCCCAACCTGGAGCGGACCTTCACCCCCGACCAGGAGATCCTCCCCGGGACCAGCCCCCGGGCCTGGTTCCGGACCAACGCCTTCGGCCTCCGCAGCTACAACCCGTCCCCCAACGACGACTACCGGATCCTGGTCCTCGGGGGCTCGGCGGCCGAGTGCCTCTACCTCAACCAGCGCGAGACCTGGCCCCGCCTGGTCCTGGAGAACCTCAACCGGGCCCGGCCCGGCTTCCAGACCTGGGTCGGCAACGGCGGCCGGTCCGGCCAGACCAGCCGGGATCATATCTTCCACCTCCGGTACCTGCCCCTGCGCGCCCTCGACATCGACGCCGCCGTCATCCTGATCGGCGCCAACGACCTCCAGCTCCGCCTCCAGCAGGACGACTCCTACGACCCCGGGTACCTGGAACGGCCGGGGGCGGAACTGGCCCAGATCGACCGCGCCTTCCTCTCCGTCCCCTATCGCTTCATCACCCCCCCGCTCCCCTTCTACAAGAAGACCGGTCTCTGGCGGGCGGCCCGGCGGGTGGCCCGGCGCTTCCTGGGCGAGCGGCCCCAGGACCCCCGGGGCGAGGTGATCGCCCTCTGGCGCCGCTACCGCCGCGACTCCCCCGGCCGGATTGACCGGCTCCCGGATATGGAGATCGGACTGCGGGAATACCTGACCAACCTCAAGACCATCGCCGACCTCGCCTCGAAGCGGGGGATCCGTCTCATCTTTGTCACCCAGCCCGCCCTCTGGAAGGAGGGGATGAGCGAAGATGAGGAGAAGCTGCTCTGGGGCGGGGGCGTGGGGTTCTACAAGAACCGCCCCGGCCAGCCCTACTACACCCCACGGGCCCTCGCCCGGGGGCTGGAATCTTATAACAGGATCCTGGTCGCCGCCTGCCGGCAGTGGGGGATCGAGTGCATCGACCTGGCCGCCGACTATCCCCGGACCACCGAGTGCTTTTACGACGACTGCCACTTCACCATCCGGGGCTCGGAACTGGCCGCCGGGAAGATCTCCGCCTACCTCCTGAACACCCCCCCCTACCGAAGCCGGGCCCCCCGGTAGCGCAGCACCTTCCTGTCTGTGCCGGCATCCGCATAGGCAAGGATGCCTGCGCTGCCCTGTCACATTTTCCTGATTGCTTCCTCTCCCCCTTCACGTTATTATTTCAATTGGCAAACTGAAACCCCATCGCAAGGAGGTTTGATATGTTCTGGATCCCGGTAATTATCCTGGCCCTGGTCCTGATCTGGGCGGTCGCCGCCTACAACGGGCTGGTCCGGCTCCGCCAGCGGGTGAAGAACGCCTGGAGCCAGATCGACGTCCAGCTCAAGCGCCGCTACGACCTGATCCCCAACCTGGTCGAGACCTGCAAGGGTTATATGAGGCACGAGCGGGAGGTCCTGGAGAACGTGACCCGGGCCCGGGCGGAAGCGATCGCGGCCGGGGGCGGCGCGGCCGAGCAGGCCCGGGCCGAGAACGCCCTGAGCAAGACCCTCCGTTCCCTCTTCGCCGTGGCCGAGAACTACCCCAACCTCAAGGCCAACGAGACTATGCTCAAGCTCCAGGAGGAGCTGACCACCACCGAGAACCGGATCTCCTTCGCCCGCCAGCACTACAACGACCAGGTGATGCAGATCAACACCCGGATCGAGGTCTTCCCCGCCAACCTGATCGCCTCCGGCTTCGGCTTCCGGAAGGAGGAGTTCTTCGAGGTCGAGTCCTCCGCCGAGAGGGAGCCGGTAAAAGTCAGTTTTTAGTTTTCCAGGCGTCCTTTAATTCCCTTTCGTCCTTTAGGTCCTTGGTCTGTTAGGGCAGTTTATCAATGTACGAAGAAATCTCTCGCAACAAGCGCAACTCCTTCCTCCTGGTGGTGGTCTTCATCGCCGTGGTGATCTTCCTCGGCTACCTCCTCGGCGAGGCGGCCGGGTTCGGTCCGGGCGGGGTGGTCATCGCCTTGGTCTTCTCCGTCATCTTCGCCCTCACCGGCTACTTCAAGGGGGATAAAATCGTCCTCGCGGTCAGCCGGGCGAAACCGGCCAAGCGGGAGGAGTACCCCCAGCTCTACAACGTCGTCGAGGAACTGACCATCGCCTCGGGGCTGCCGATGCCCGCCCTCTACGTCATCCCCGACGACGACGCCCCCAACGCCTTCGCCACCGGGCGCGACCCGAAGCACTCCTCGATCGCCGTCACCACCGCGCTTCTCGGCCGCCTCAACCGGACCGAGCTCCAGGGGGTGCTGGCCCACGAGCTGAGCCACGTCGGGGATTACGACATCCTCTTCGCCACCCTGATCGGGGTCCTGGTCGGAACGGTGGCGATGCTCTCCGACTTCTTTCTCCGCTATATGTTCTGGACCGGCGGCGGGAGGCGGCGCTCCCGCTCCAGCTCCTCTTCCGGTTCCGGCGGCGGACAGGGGATCATTATGGTCGCGGCGATCATCCTCGCCGTCCTCGCCCCCCTCTTCGCCCTGATCATCCAGCTGGCCGTCTCCCGCCAGCGGGAGTACCTGGCCGACGCCAACGCCGCCCTGATGACCCGCTACCCGGAGGGGCTGGCCTCCGCCCTGGAGAAGATCTCCCGCCACCCCGGGGAGCTGGAGGTCGCCAACCGGGCCACCGAGCACCTCTACATCGTCTCCCCGATCAAGAACCTCCGCGACCGGGAGCAGAAGAAGAGTTCCCTCTTCAGCACCCACCCTCCCGTCGCCGATCGGATCCGCCGCCTCCGCGGTATGGCCGGCGAAGACGGCCGTCTCGCCCCCGCCGCCGCCTGACCTCGCCCCGCCAAGTTTGATTGTTGGCCGCCGCGTGCTATAATAAACCGTTATTCAACCATAACCGCGGAGGAACCCGATGAGACTCATCGCCGCCGTCCTGGCCGCTCTCTTATGCTTCGCCCCCGCCCTGCCGGCGAAGACCGTCAACATTGAATACATCCTCGACGCCTCCGGCAGTATGCTGGAGAAGCTCGGGGACGAGCAGAAGATCGACATCGCCAAGCGGACCCTCTCCGACCTGGTCGACCGGCTTCCTCAAGGTTCCACCGAGATCGAGCTCAACGTGGGCCTGCGGGTCTACGGCCACCGGACGATCGCCGGGGCGGCGGCCGAGGACCGCTGCCGGGACACCGCCCTGGATATCCCGGTGAAGGGGGTCGAGGGGGAGGCGATCAAGAACCGGGTGGCCGCGGTCAACGCCCGCGGCTGGACCCCGATCGCCTACTCGCTCCAGGCCGCTAGGGACGATTTCCCCGAGGGACCGGGGAACGACAACGTCATCATCCTGATCAGCGACGGGAAGGAGACCTGCGGCGGCGACCCCTGCGCCGTCGCCGGAGAACTCCACCGGTCCGGGATCGCGGTGAAGATCCACGTGGTCGGCTTCGACATCAAGGCCGATGAGCGGGAACAGCTCGAGTGCATCGCCCGGGCGGCGGGGGGAAAATATTTCGACGCCGCTTCCGCCGGGGAACTGGGCCGGGCCCTGACCGAGGTCCAGGAGCAGGTCTTGAAGAAGGAGTCGTCCTCGGTCCGGGTCAGGATCGGCGGAGCCGGCAAACTCCGCTTCGAGCCGCCGTCCTGGCTCCCCGGCCCGCCCTACCGCTTCCGGCTGGAATCGGTCGCCGACGGGAAGATCGCGGCCACCGGCGGCGGGAACCTGGACGAGCTGACCCTCCCCCCCGGGACCTACCGCCTGGTCTGGGGCCAGACGGAACACGGCCACGATGACGTCATCCTTGCTGAGAATATCGTCGTCAAGGCGGGGGAGACCACCGCACTCTCTCTCAACACCGGGATCAGCCTGGTCCCGGCGGAGTGGCTGAAGACGCCCCCCCGCCACTGGTACCTGAAAGACCCCGCCGGCGGGGCCGTCCTCACCGTCCGGGGGAACTTCGGCCCCGCCCTCGCCCCCGCCGGGACCTACGAACTCTGGTACCGGCAGGACGAACACGGCACCAACGACGTCCGGCTGGCCGAAGGACTGGTCATCGGGGAAGGGAAGGTGACCGAGTTCGAGGTCAATACCGGCTTCACTCTCGCCCCCGACACCTTCGAGACGGCCCCCTACGAATGGGTCCTGAAGCCGAAGGAACCCGGACGGGACGAGATCCGGACGCGGTACTTCCGGGGCCCGGTCCCCTGTCCCCCGGGGAATTACAGCTTCTCCCTCCGCCAGACCGAGCACGGCCACTCCCTGACCGAGCAGATCTCCGAGTTCACGATCGAGCCCGGTCAGCTGGCCGAGTTCTGACCGGAGGTGGGCGGACGGGTTACTCCGCCGCCGCCTTCCGCAGGGCGTTCTCCACCGCCTTTTTCAGGTGGTTGGAACTGGTGGTGGCGCCGGTCACGGTGTCGACCTCGGTCGACTGCTTCTCCACCATCTGGCCGAGCAGGGGCCGGACCATCTCGGCGTACATCTCCCCCCCGCCCCCGTGCCGGGTCATCTCGATGGAAGTGATCTTTCCCCCGGCCACGGTCACGGCGACCGCCACGAAGGAATGCTCCCCCTCGTAGGTCCCGTCCCGCAGTGCCGGCTCGCTTCCCGGCGCGCCGGGCACCAGCATAAGGCCGCCGAGAACTAAAACTGCAACCGCCCTGCCGAAACTCCTGATACCAGCCATCATCGCCTCCTTTGCGTATTGCCGTCCCGGGAAAAATTCAATAAGCTGATACAGCATACTTGGAAATGAACAATATCTCAACCAACGGCGTGGTCCGCCTGGAGATCGCCGACCTGGTCTATCCCGGGCGGGGGCTGGCCCGGCTCAACGGGAGGGTGGTCTTCATCCCCGGCGTCCTGCCGGGCGAGACCGTCACCGCCCGGATCACCCGGGAGAAGAAAAACTTCGCCGAGGCCGAACTGCTGGCGGTGGAGTCCCCCTCTCCAAAACGGATCGTCCCCGCCTGTCCTCTCGCCGGCCTCTGCCCCGGCTGCTCCTACGGGCACCTCGATTATCGGGAGGAACTCCGGGTCAAGGAGAGGCAGTTCCGCGACCTCCTCCGGAAACTGGGGAAGATCCCCGAGCCGCCCTGGCGCGAGCCGGTCCCCTCCCCCGTCCCGCTCGGCTACCGGAACAAAATCACCCTCCACGCCGGGACCGCCCCGGGGCCGGAAACGGCACTGGGCTACTACGGCTTTGACAATGAGACCGTTATCGACATCCCGGCCTGCCCGCTGGCCCGGCCGGAGATCAACGGCCTCCTCGCCCGACTCCGGGAAGATACCGAATTCCGCACAGGTCTCCGGCCCGGCGAACCCATCCTCTTCCGCTGGACGGAAGCGGACGGGGCGGTCGGTTGGCGGAAGGAGGAGAAGATCATTTTGACCGAGATCACATCCCTGGGCCAGGTCCGGGTCCCGATCGGCTCCTTCTTCCAGGTCAACATCCCGGTCGCCGACCAACTCATCCGGGACCTGTCCGGGGTGATCTCCTGCCTTCGGCCGGCGGCGGCCGTCGACCTCTACTGCGGTTCCGGCCTCTTCTCTCTCGCCGCCGGAAAGGCCTCCGTCCCCGCCGTCCTCGGGATCGACCGGGACCGGGCCGCCGTCCGGGCCGCCCGGGAGAACGCCAAACTCCACAATCTCCCCGGCCTCCAGTTCGAGACCCTTTCCGCCGGCGACGGCCTCAAGTTCGGCCTCGCCCCCCTCGACCCGGGAGAGACTCTCCTCATCCTCGACCCGCCCCGGGCGGGTTTGGAGAAGGAGATAATCGAACTGATCGCCCGGTTCCGCCCCGCCTCCCTGGCCTACGTCTCCTGCGCCCCCGACACCCTGGCCCGGGACGCCGCCGGCCTGGCCCGGGCCGGCTACCGGATCGAGGAGACCGGGATCTACGATATGTTCCCCCGCACCCCCCGCTTCGAAACCCTCACCGTCTTCCGGCTTCAGCAGTAAAGGAAGGCGGACCGGTTGCGTGGGACGCCGGGCCGGGGCGGAGGAAAACGGCGGGTCAGCGGTTCCGGAAGAGGCGGGCGGCGAAGAGGGGGAGGGAGGGCTCGGAGGTCCAGGTCCGCTTAAGGGCGTAGGGGTCGGCGGCGGCGGCGTTGACCCCGTCGATGGTCGAGCAGGCGTACTGGAAACCGACGTGGCGGACCATCCCCTCGATCACCTCGTCGAAGTCCCCGGCCTCACCGTTGGGGTAGCAGAACCCTTCCACCTCCCGTCCCAGGATCTCCTCCAGGTCCCGTTTCGACCCTTCAATCTCCTCCCGGGCGATCCGGGGAGGGACCCGGGTCAGGATCGGGTGGTTGACGGTGTGGGCCCCGAAGTCGATCCCGGCGGCGGCCATCTCCCGGATCTCGGAGCGGCCCAGGATCCGCGACGGGTTCTTCTCCGTCACCGCCAGCTGCCGGCGGACCTGCTCGAAGAGCTCCCTCCGCTCATCCTCGAAGACGTTCTTCAGCAGCGCCTTGACCCGGCGGAACTCGGACAGGCGGGAAGACTCCTCCGTCCAGGAGAAAACTTCGCCGCCTTCCGCCCGGGATAGCTTTAACCCGCTCTTCCCGGTCTCCCGGAAGAGGAAACCCAGCTCGTCGGTCCAGGGTATCCCGCCGGTATCGACGCAGCCGGTGGTGATGAAGACGGTCGCCGGGATCCGGTATTCCCTCAGCAAAGGGAAGGCGTTACGATAGAAGTCCTCGTACTCGTCGTCGAAGGTCAGGGCCAGGACCCGGGGCGGGATCGGCTCACCGTTCTTCACCAGTTCCGCCAGCCGGCCGAGTTCCGTCACCCGGAAATGTTTCCGGACGAACTCCATCTGCCGGGCGAAGACCTTCCGGGTCACGTGGGGGAAGAACGGCTCCGGCCGGTCGGTCACGTGGTGGTACATCAGGACGTGGAAAGACCCGCCCCGCCGCCGCAACCAGGCTCCCAGAACCCCCGAATAAAACCCCGCCCTGACCAGCATCTTCTTCATCTCTTGCCCATTCCCCATTCCCTAAAAGTAACTCTTCGCCACCTCCCACCCGAGCCGGAAAGGATACCGGGCCACCAATGACGGCATCTGGTCGCACTGGGAGAAGCAGCTGCACTTCCCGGCGTGGATGTACTTCCGGACCGCCTTCATCTTCTCCCCCCGCCAGACCTCCTCGAAACTCTCCTCGGGCAGGGTCCCCACCCCCTTCATCAGGGTCGGGCAGCAGTAGACCCCGCCCTCGACGTGGACCAGGACCGAGAAGAAGGAGGAGAAGCAGGGGATCACCTGCTTCACCTTTCCCTCCAGGATATTCTCCCGGAGGTACTCCCTCTGGAGACGGTTGAAGATGGTGTTGGCGAAGAAGTAGAGCCGGCCAAAGAGGGTCATCTGGGAGAAGTCGGTCCGCCGGGCCCCGTCCTCCTCGATCCGCTTCAGGACGGCCGAGATCTCCTCGATCTGCTCCGCGGTGAGGGGGAAGTCCATCTCCCGGTTGTGGAGCGTCCCGAAGACCGCCGCCGGCTTGGCGGTGAACTCGACGTCCAGCTCCCGGGTCAGCCGGTAGACGTCCTCGATCTGGCGGTAGTTCTCGGCCAGGAAGGTCAGTTTCGCCCCCACCCGCAGCCGCGGCTCGGTCCGGCGCAGCTCGGACAATCCCCGCAGGGTGGCGGCCGCCCGCTGGAAACTCCCTTTCGCCCCCCGGATCCGGTCGTGGATCTCCTCCAGCCCGTCGAGCGAGACGTTGAGGATCAGGGAGAAGTCCCCCGCCGCCAGAAGCTGACGAACCTGCCCCAGGATCCTCCCGGTGGCCTGACCGTTGGTGGTAATCAAAATCATCTTCACCCCGGCGGGGACGAACTCCCTGGCCAGGGCGGGCAGATCGACCAGGAACGGCTCCCCGCCCCCGAACTCGATGATCCGGAAGTCCCGGAAATACGGGGATTCAACCAGGGCGCGGATAACGGCCGGGTCGATGTCCCGTTTCGGCTGCTCCTTCCAGACGTTGCAGAACCCGCACTTCAGGTCGCAGCGGTTGGTGACCGTGATATGCAGGATGGCCGGCCTCAGCAGTCCGGCCAGCCCGGTGGACTTCCCAACCGCCGTCGAGACCATATTCTTGACCAATTTCAGCATCTCAAACCATCCTCTTTCCCTTCTCCCGGAAGAGGCGGATGTCCTCCGGCTGGGGGTAGGAGAAGTACGACCCTTCCTCCGGGCGGTTGGGGATTTCGGGGATCTCGCCGCTCTTCACCCTCCGGATCGCCTCCAGGAAGATCACCGGGGTCAGGGCGATCACCTTATCATAGAGCGAGAGGAAAGTGTCGTGCTCCTCCACCGGGACCCGGTGCTGGACGATGATCCTTCCCTCGTCGTACTTCTCGTTCATAAAGTGGACCGAGATCCCGATCTCCCGCTCGCCGTGGAGCATCGCCCAGAAGATCGGGTAGATCCCCCGGTACTTCGGCAGGAGCGCGGCGTGCCGGTTGAGGCAGCCCAGCGGCGCGATCTCCAGAAACTCCTTCTTCAGCAAAAACCCCTGGCTGGAGATGATCAGGTCGGGTTTCAACTCCCGGACCCGCTCCCGGAACTCCTTCCGGTTGGGGGAGGGCGAACGGAGCAGCGGCAGCTTATGCCGCCGGGCCAGTTCCGGGATCGAGGCCGGCGACCCGCCCAGGCGGGAGAGCCCGGTCAGGGAGCGGAATACCTGCCGGAGCATCTGGCCGGTCTTGTGGGCAACCCCCCTCAGTCCGAGGAACCTCAGGTAGAAGCGGCAGAACTTCCACCCCCGGTTGCGGGGGTCGAACGGCACCAGCCCGATCCCGACCACCTCTTCCGGGCAGGCCCGGATCAGCCGGTCGAAGATCCCCGGCTGGTAGGTCCGCTCATCCTCGATTAACAGGAATATCCTCATCGCATTCTCAGTATTCCAGCTTTACCCCCTTCAGGCGAGGGGCAACACAACTCAATACTTTCTCCCGGCCAGATAGCCGGCCAGGCCCCACGATATCCCCGCCCCGGCGACCAGGAGGTCGAGGGGGAGGAAGAGCAGGAGGCGGAGGAGGAAACCCGGCCCCAGAATCTTTCCCATATAACCGATCATCCAGGCGTTGCTCAGCCAGATCCCGGCCAGGGCGATGAAGAACGCCCAGAGCCAAGCCGGGGATCCGCTGAGCAGCCCGGCCAGGACGGCCGCCGACCCCAGGGCGGCGAAGGCCAGCCCAGCGATGAACCCGGGCGGGACCGAGGTCTTCCCGGCGAAGAGGGCCGGGTCCCCTCCCCGGTTCCGCAGCCAGGTCCGGGTCTCGTCGGCCGAGCGGAGAAAGTCGTTCTTCAGCAGCCCCCCCAGCGTGTAATGCTTGTGATGCTCCACCTCCAGGGCCGGCTCGATGGTCACCTTCCCCCCGGCCTTGAGGATCCGGTTGCCGAAGTCGGTGTCCTCCAGACTCGGGGTCCGGTAGCCGCCGTCGAAGCCGCCCAGGCGGAGGAAGAGTTCCCGGGGAACCGCGGCGATCGAGGTGTAGAACAAACCCGACTCCCGCGGGGCCCGGAGGAAGGAGTAGCGGAGCCAGAGGTTCTTGTAGGCGCTGCTGAAGTTGGCATAGCGGACCCGCTCCGACTGGACCCCGGTCAGCCCCCGGTCCCGCCTCCCTCCGTCCCGGTAGAACTCCCCTGCGATCCGGAGGCAGTCGTCCCCGATCACCACGTCGGTGTCGATGAAGAGGAGGATCTCGCCGGCGGCCGCCGCCGCCCCGGCGTTGCGGGCCGCCGCTGGGCCGGAGTTCTCCTCCAGGCGGACCGTCCGTAAGGGTTCTCCCGCCGCCACGGGGACGGCGGAGCCGTCGTCCACCACCAGGACCTCGAGGCGGGGGTAGGGACTCCGCCGCAGCGGCTCCAGGCACTCCGCCAGCTCCGGCCCGGGGTTGAAGGCGGGGACGATTACCGAGATGGAGGGGAGTCCGGCCGGGTTCTTTTCTTCTGCCGCCATTTCTTCAGCATAAAGAGGAGGTTGGCGAAGCCGTCCCTCCAGATTCGGAGCTTGCTCTCCCCCAGCCGGATGTTGATGTAGAGGACGGGGAGCTCGGCCGCCTTCACCGAGGGGTCGGTGAAGGCCTCGATCTTAAACTCCTCGGAGAGGGCCCAGCCGTCGCTCTCCAGCTTCACCCGCTCCAGCAGTTTCCGCTTGAAGACCCAGATCCCGGACTGGGAGTCGAAGACCCAGAAGCGGAAGAGGACCCAGCAGATCGCGTCGAGGAACATATCCCCGAGAAACCGCATCAGGCTGGCCAGGGTCCGGAACCGGTCGGGGACCCGCCGGCCGGTGATGAAGTCGAGGTCGTGCTCGACCAGGTGCTTGATCATCCGCCGGTAGCTCTCGAAGAGGCAGGTCCCGTCGGCATCCATCGTCATAATGAGATCCCCGGTCGCCGCCCGGAATCCGGCCTTCAGGGCCGCCCCGTAACCCTGGGTCGGCTCCGCCACCACCCGGCAGCCGAAACCCCGGCAGACGCCGGCCGTGTCGTCGGTGCAGTTGTTGTCGACGACCACGATCTCGTCGAGGTACTCCGGGGTATCCTGCAGCAGGTGGGAGAGCCCCTCCGCCTCGTTGTGAGCCGGTATAACGAGCGAGATTGTTTTACCGAATAGCATAGCAGTTCGGTGCAATATCGGCCCCCTTCGGGGGCCTGGTCGGATCGGAATACCTGCGGTATTCCTTGTGGTAGACGCAGGATCGCTTCGCTGGCGAACCGGCAAGCGTTGCCGGAGGCAACACGATACTACACCTCCTACAAGTCCAAAATGAAGTTTTGGAAGATCCCGCAAGTTCTGAAGCGCAAGCTTCAGAACGATATTACTTCTTTTCCAACTTCTTCTTCGCCTTGGCCCACTTGATCCCCAGGTACTCCTTGAGCAGGCGGGGGTAGACCCGGGGGTTGAAGAGGATGTTCAGGGTCAGGAAGCACTCGTAGGTGCAGAAGCACTTCGTCTCCCGGATGACCTTCCGGGCGTGGTCGGCCTTCTCGCTGAACCAGATCTTCTTGAAGTCGTAGTTGAAGTCGCGGACGTTGCCGAGCTTGAGGTCGTCGTGGAGCTCGCAGGGGAGCACCTCC
Source organism: PVC group bacterium (assembly GCA_040773245.1). Taxonomy (GTDB): domain Bacteria; phylum Auribacterota; class Erginobacteria; order Erginobacterales; family Erginobacteraceae; genus Erginobacter. Next base: position 9,931 of record JAXGWO010000042.1, on the reverse strand, counting down.
CCCCCGGCGAAGAGCGCCGCCCCCAGCGACCCGGCGTAACAGGGAAGGATCATCCGGTTCTCCCGGATGACCCGGGCGATCACCTGGTGGCGGACGATCCGCTTGGCGTTGATCACGTCGGCGAAGGGGAACCGGTCGTAGCCGGAGAGCATCCGCTCCTTGATCCCCTCCTCCATCGCCCGGGCGTACTTCTCGTAGTTGTCGATGTTGAAGAACTTGGCCGCCGGCTCCATCGGCTTCCCCCGGCAGAGCAGGGTGAAGAGGTTGTCGGCCTCGGTCTTCTCGGTGAAGTACTTGAACATATCGAGCAGCTTGGAATCGTTGTAGGCGGAGACCGTGGTCTCGATGGTGGCGGTGAACCGGGGGTAAATCTTCTCCAGCTTCTTCAGCTCGGAGAAGGTGGTCATCGCCTTCTCGAAGAGCCCGGGGGTCCGCCGGATCTCGTCGTGGTCCTTCCCGATCCCGTCCACCGAGACGTCGACCATCAGGTCGAGCTGGGGGCAGGTGTCGAGCATCGACTTCACCGACTCCAGCACCCGGGCGGTCAGCCCGCCATTGGTGGGGATGCCGACGTTGCAGACGTGGTTGTTGCGGTGGAAGATCCTCACGATCTCCGGGAGGTCCTTGCGCAGGAACGGCTCCCCCCCGGTGGGGAGGAGGAAGAGAAAGTCGTCCATCGACCGCGAAACCTTCTCGATCTCGTCGATCGACAGCTCGTCCTTCCCCGGGTGGATACCCCCCAGGAGGCAGTGCTTGCAGTCGGCGTTGCAGTTCTCGGTGACGAAGAAGACCAGGTAAACCGGGGAGACCCGCCGCTTGTGAAAGATCAGCCTCCCGTATTTGAAGTAGCTCCAGGCGTTCATATCGGATCATTCCCTGCTGCGATTTGAAGTGGCGCTTCCCATCCCAACAGTCCATCCTATCTCCCCCCGGGTTATTTGGCAAGAATATCCGCCGGCCACGACCATCACCGGGGAGCCACCGCTTTATGACAACGGACGGCTATTACCAGCCACTATAATAACATACATCAATCCAAATATAAAGTATTTAAACGGGCCCAACTCCCTATCCTCTCCGCTTCCTCTCCGCTTCCTCTCCGCTCCTCCCCGGACGGCATTTCCTACATTTCCTCGTTGATATATGCGATTTTTTTTCGATGCCTGAAGAACAATTCCCTTGGCCGGAAACCAGCCCGCGCCGGACGCCATTTGCCTTTTCCCCGATGCAGGGTGATGCTAATATTATTGAGAGCAGCCCCCACAATGGGGACAGGCCGGGCGGCAATCCACGGTAGCCGGCATAAATATGACCATACACAAACAATACTTCAAAGGCGCCGCACGGACCCCAACTCTTATATTGTCCGCCCTGCTCCTCCTCTCGCTCCTGCTTAACCTCTGGGGCGTCTCTTACGGCCTTCCCAACCGCTACTACCCCGACGAGGGGCGGATCGTCAACAACGCCCTCGCCTTCGGGATGGGGGACTTGAACCCCCATTACTTCAACTACCCCGCCCTCTCGATGTACCTGCTCTTCGGCCTCTACGGGGCCTACTTCCTCCTCGGGTCCCTGGTCGGGATCTTCTCCTCGGCGGCCGATTTCCAGCTGCTCTTCTTCTCCGACCCTTCCAGCTTTTACCTGATCGGCCGGGCCGCCAACGCCCTGGCCGGGACGGTCACCGTCTTCCTGCTCTATAAGTTGGGGAAAGAGACCTACCGCGACCGCAGGATCGGTCTCCTGGCCGCGGCCTTTCTCGCCACTCTGCCCTACTATGTCTTCCTCTCCCATTTTATCGTCACCGATATTCTCCAAACTCTATTCATCCTCTCCGCCTATATCTTCATCCTCCGGATACTGAGAATCGGCAAGATGCGAAATTATATCTGGGCAGGTATCCTGGCCGGCCTGGGTACCTCCACCAAGTACTCCCCGGCGGTCTTGATCCTCCCCATCGCCCTGGCCCACGTCTTTCATCTAGTTTCAAAAGGCGAAAAAATCTCCCTACCCCGCCTGGTTTTTCCAATTGCCGTCTCCGGTTTTTTCCTGGTCCTATTCTTTTTTGTCGGCTCTCCCTATAACTTTCTCGACTTTCAAAACTTCTACGATTCTTTAGAATTCCGTTCACATCTGGGAGCGGTCGGGACTTTCAGAACAAGAGTAGGTACCGCCTGGCTGGTCTATCCCCGGTTGATGTTCTACCACGGGTTCACCATTCTCAACCGAATGGATCCTCTCGGCTTCGTCTTTTTGGGAGGTTTGATCTGGGCCGCATATAAGCGGCGGCGGGAAGATCTGCTCCTGTTCCTCTACCCGTTGATAATTTATTTGATGGTGGGAAACTGGAGCTTCGGCTCCTACCGCTATTCCCTTCCCTTCATCCCTTTCTTCGCCCTCCTGGGCGCCCGCGCCGCGGTCGAAGCCGGGCAGGCCCTGAAGAAAAAGATCTCCCGAAAAAGCCTCCGCCAGCTGGCGGCCGGGGGCTTGAACGGTTTTATCGCCCTGGTCCTGATCCTCTCCCTGGCCAACTCCGCCCTCGGCAACTACCGCCTGACCCGGAAGGACACCCGGACCCAAGCCCGGGAATGGATCGAAGCCAACATCCCGCCGGGGACGAAGATCGCCCTGGAGTGGGACACCGAGGCCACCGTCCAGCTCTGGGAGACGCCCGACGATATCCGGGCCAAGATCCGGGCCTACGAGACCGGGGAGGCCGAGACCATCCACCACACCTCGGAGCAGATGGCCCGGGTCCACCGGATGCGGCTGGAGGCAATCCCGGAGCGGAATTACCGGATCATCAAGATCGGCGGGATGGACGGCACCCGGGTCAGGTTGGACGGCTACTCGCTCGAGGAACTCCGGGAGAAAGGGGTGGAATACCTGGTCACCAGCAGCGAGGTCTTCCAGATTTTCTTCTCGGAGCGAGGGCGCTCGATCTACCCTCAGCACTACCATTTCTACCGCCGGGTGGAAGAGGAACTCCCCCTGCTCGCCGTCTTCCGCCCCGCCCCCCTCTCCTCCCTCGGCCCCGAGATCCGCATCTACCGCCTAAACTAACCTCCGGATTTTATGTAGCCTGGAGGGCTTCGATCACGGCCCGGGGATTCTTGTCGACCACCCGGAGAAGGGCCTTGGCGGGGCCATCCGGTTCCCGGCGACCCTGCTCCCAATTCTGCAGGGTCGATTTGCTCACTCCGATCATCATCGCGAACTGGCTCTGCGACACCTGGAGTTTAGCCCGGATCCGTTTAACCTCCAACGGATGGTACTCGTAAATTCGGGATGGTTTCAGCAGCCCCTTTCGGATCCGGCCCGCCTGATCGATGCTCTCGACAAGTTCTCCGAATAATTCCTTTTTCATATCAAGGATTCCTGAACAATCTTGCGAATAATCTTCAATTCCTTCGCGGTCAAATCGTCCTTTTCACCCTTGCCATAGGCAAGGAGCATATAGATTTGATTTCCGCTAACGTACCAGTAATAGATAACGCGTATTCCTCCACGTTTCCCCCTGGCAGCTGTCCTCCACCTTATTTTCCTGAGACCGCCACTGTGTTTAATGATACTGCCAGCGGCAGGATTGAAGATCATCTCCTGTTGGAGTTCACGATACTCGTCATCAGGCAACAGTCTTGTGATCTGCCTGGTAAACACTGGAGTTTCTATGAAGACCATATCTAATATACGCCATTGGCATATAGATGCAAGGACAAATTTTAAGCTGCGCAATGAAACCAAGGCATTATCTTATCGCTGATCGCTGAACCTGCAGGGTGCCGGTCTGTTCAAAATTCAACGTCACCAAACGCATCACCCAACAAGCCGGCCAGTGGCTGGAATTGGAGACTATCTGTCAGCAGGCGCAGCTTCCTTTTCATCCCCCTCCTCCCTTGAGAGTGGAGCAGCCGGGTCTTGAGCGGCATCGGCGGGAAGGGGATCCCAGTGTCGAGTTCCCAAGGGTGGAGATAGACGATCGCCGGAAGTCCCTCCCGGCTGATCTTGCCAAATCCCCACCGGGTGAAGGCAAGCGGGAAAAGCCGTAAGGCGGCGCCACCGCCGACCGGAACGGTCCGCGGACCGAGCCGGACCGAAGAAGGGGGAAACTCGATCAGGCTCCCCCCCGCCCGCTCGATCCGGTGGGGCCGCCGGGGGTTTTCGGGAGATCCGAAGAGCGGGGTCTTGACCGGGAAGAGGCTGGAGTCGTACTCGATCCCGTGGCGGATCAGGACGTCAAAGAACCAGGGGGTATTCGCCCCCGCCGACCAGCTCGCCGCCCGGTATCCCTTCACTTCCCGCCCGGTAAGACGTTTCAGGATCTCCAGCGAGCGGACCAGGTCCTGCTCGAACTCACTCTCCGTCTGCCGGTAGGCCAGCTGATGTCCCCAGCCGTGAGAGGCCACCTCGTGCCCCCGGGAGGCGATCTCCCTCACCAGGTCGGGATATTCTTCGGCAACCTTGCCCAGGACGAAGAAAGTCCCCCGGACCCCGAACTCCTCGATCAGGTCCATCACCTCCCTCGTCGCCACAACCACCCGATCATCCCGGTACCCCACCGGAACATAGGGCGAAAGCAAGCTGGCGTCATACCAGTTCTCGACATCAATCGTCAGCGCGTTCTTCATTTCTTATTTTACAAAAGTGGTATGACTTGATTTGTAAAATTAGCGGGCAAGGGTATTGTAGATAGTTGGACGGGTGATTTCCAGACAATCCATAATTTCCCGGATGGAAAAACCCCGGGCCTGCAGTTGCTGGATGGCAAATCTTCTGGCCTGGATATCGGTTGGTTTCGTCAGACGCTTCTTGCTCCTCAGGCGATCAAGGAGGTTGTCCAGTTCCGTATCATCAATATATCCATTCTGAAGCAACCTCTCCTGGGAAGACGCCCCTGCCGATGTCTTCGGGAACTGTTGCCGCAGCCAGACACTCAACCGGCTGATAGTCTTTGGTCTCTCAAGCACTTCCTCAGTCTTATGCCACTGCGCTTGATCCATCAGCCTCCGATATTTGGATTTAGCCGCCACAATATCCTCATCCAGCAGTCTGAGCGGGTATGCCCAGTCAACAAAACTGTTCACCGCTCTATCCCCGCAATACAGATTCCAGGTTGTCCAACGATAATCGCCGGCCTGGCGAACTAGACCGGCTCGTACAGGATTTAGATGAATATAGATTGAAGCGGCGAGGAAATAATATTTTCCATAACAGGCCGACTGCCGATAGGCCCCGCAGAATAGATGTCCCTTGCGATGGTACTTATCGTTGAAATAGACCGCATAGCGGCCAAACAGGCTCTGCATCGCGCAAGAGAGATTATTCCGGTTCTGCCGGAGGAGCAAATGCAGGTGGTTGGACATCAGGCAGAAGGAAAAAACCGTGAGGTCATACTCGCCGGCAACATCCCTGATGACTTTCAGCATATAAAGATAATCGGCATCCTCGAGAAACAGCGGCTCCCGGCCGACGGCTCTCTGGATAATATGAGAAATCAGGCCGAGTTGGCTTGATTTTCGCCGAGACCGCAGATACCCCTGACGGACGCCGCGCTTGATTAAATCAGAAAATTCCATCATCAAATCCCCGACACTCAGGCAAGAGATGGATATGTCTTCCACCCTGATAGTCGGGTTGGAGAGCGATTTTATTCCCAACAATTTCGCTTATTTTACAAAAGTGGTATGACCTGATTTGTAAAATAAGCGGGCGAGGGGGAGGGAGGCGAAGGCGAGGAGGAAGGGGATGAGGGGGAGGCGGTAGCGGCCCTCGGAGAGGAAGACGGCGTGGACAAGGGTGAAGTTGAGGACTGCCAGGGCGGGAAGGAGGGCGGTCCGCCAGCAGCAGCGGGCCAGCCAGGCCCCGGCCAGGGCCAGGGCCAGCATCAGGTGGAAGGCGACCACCAGGATGACCGGACCCCGGTAGTGGTAGTCGAGGTGGTAGAACCAGATCAGCCGCCGCAGGGAAAGCCGGAGGAACCGGCCCGGGTTCTCCCGGATGAACCTCAAAGCCCGGTCCCGGTAATGGCGGTTGTAAGGGATCTCGTTCTCATCCGACCCGAGGTGAAAGACCCCCGCCCGCATCAGGTAACGATACCCCATCGATCCGCCGATGGCGGCCGGGTTGTTGGCGATGTAGAGGTTGGCCCCCGCCGAAGAGGTGATCGGGACCACCGTGCCCAGCACCCGGTAATTCCTGACCTGCCAGGGGAGAATGACCAGGATAAACGCGGCCAGGAGACCACCGGCCCGGGCCGGGTAACCCGGCCTCCCGTAACCGGCCGCCGCCAGCCAGGCCAGGGCCAGCAGAACAAAGGGAAGCAGCGTCGGCCGGCAGAGTGACCCCAATCCCAACAGCGCCCCGCCGGAGATAATCCAGTACAGCGGTCGGGGGGATGAGATCCCGCGCAAGAGAACCAGGACCGCCGCCGGGAGAAGGAAGAGCAGCAGGTTCTCCGTCATCATCCGGGCCGGGTAAATCACCGCCATCGGATAGACCGCCAGCAGCAAGGCGGAGAGAAACCCCGCCACCCGGCTCACCCTCTCGCCCAGCCCGGAGAACGCCAGCCGGGCCACCCCGCCGATCAGGAGACAGGAGAGGGCCCCCAGGAACGCCTGGAGTGCCCGGACGGCCGGGAAGAGAGGCAATCCCGCCCCCCGCACCCCGGCCAGGAAGAGCGGATAGAGCGGAGGGAAAACCGCCTTCCGCTGGGGGGTCAGGATCAGCCCCTTCCCGGCCAGAAGATTCTGGGCGATCCTGACGTAAACCCCCTCGTCCTCGTCCCAGAACTCGGCCGGCTGGGCCAAAGCGTAAGCCAGTCGGAGCAGGAGAGCGACAAAGAGAATCACCGCCCAGATCCGCCACGATCGATTCTTCAAGTCGAGCTTCATTATCCGCGAAGATCAACCCTCTTGATATTGCCAAGCGGGGAAATTGCGGACCGGATCGGCCGGGTCGAGAGGACTGAAGCACTTATCCCCCATTCTGCCAACCGCAGAGAGGCCAGGGTTCTCGCGATACCAGGCCTCAAGAACCCTTCGCTATTCCCCTCATCAGGTAGATCGTTCGCTCGGAGTCGGCGATCCGGGCGCGGTCCTCGATCGTGAAATAGGCGGAGAAGACCCGTTCGAAACTCTCCCGGTTGTAATCCGGGAAGATGTCCTTCCGGGAAGCGAGCAGCCTCTGCACCTGGGAATCCTCCTTGGGGATAAACTCGACTACCAGGTCCCGACCGGCCTTTTTCAGGAACTCCGCGATCTTGAAGAAGGGGAGGTTGTTGGAGATCGCCAGGTGGTGGACCAGGGCCAGGGCCAGGACCACGTCGGCCGGACCCCGCTCAAGCAGGGCCGTCCGCTCCCGGTGCTCCCAGCCGATCCCCGGGCTAGGGTTGGTCAGGTCAAGCAGCAGGGGGAGGATCTTCCCTTCCTTCTCCTGCCTCGCCCGAAGGTAGTTCTTCTCCACCGCCGCCGGGTCAACGTCAGAGGCGATGGTGTACGCCCCCCGTTCGGCGGCCAGACGACTGTAGATCCCGGTGTTCGCCCCCAGGTCCCAGGCCAGCTTCGGGGAGAGGCGGGAGAGATACCCCGCCACCCGCTTCTTCTTGTCCTCCCGAGCCGCTTCGGAGTAGTTGGTCGCCCCGTAGTAATCCCCCCACTCCGTCCCCCCCGGCTTCCAGGAGAGCTTCCTCACCGCCGACTCCAGGCTGTCAATGATCCCCCGGAAGGCCAGCTTGCTCACCTTCCTCTTCGCTTCGGAGGACTTGATCTTTCCCTCCCCCGCATCACCGGCGTGGCGCTTCTGGCTGGAGGCGTGGAGGTGGATATGGGAGAGGAGGGAGAAGGAGAACCTGGTCTTCTTCGGCAGCAGCGCGGAGGCCAGGTCCAGGGGGACCCCGTCGATGTGTAGCCGCAGCAGCCCACCCAGGCGGACGTCCCGGAGACTCATCAGGGCCAGGGGAGCGAGGAAATGCTGGCAGAACTGGCGGTAGGCAACCCAGGGTTCCCCCTCCTGGTAGCGCTCGAAGGAGAGGGTGTCGATGAAGACCGGGCGGTAACCGACAAACTGGACGTTGTAGGATGAGGCGTCCTTGAGGATCATCCCGGACTCCAGCGCCCGCTTCTGGATCGCCAGGGTGGCCAGGGCGGCCGCCTTCAGCTGGCTGAACGACCACTCGTAAGGGTAGGAGATGAAGGGGATCGGCTCGGGCTGGAGAACCTTGTAAGCGGCCGCGGGGTATTCCGGGGAAATCTCGACCTCCCGGTGCGGGACCAGCAGCTTCTTCTCCGCCAGGGCGGCGTAGAGTCCGGAAGAGATCAGCAGGTCGTAATCCTCCCGGTAGGATTGATTGACCTGCCGGTAGAGAACCCCCTCGCGGGAGAAGAGAAACCCCGACGGGTCCCGAAATGAAGCCGCCAGCTTATTCCGGCTGGACCGGTCCGGCATCATCCTCTCCCCCGGCAGCCTCTTCCCCTTTCTTCCCGAACAGCCCCAGGAAGAAGAGCTTGATCCTCCCCCAGAAGAGCTTGACGGCAAAGAGCCCCCCGACCAGCGCGGCGATCAGGATCTGGAAGAGATAACTCCCCGTCCCCGGGTCAAGATAAGCGTGCGCCCGCCCCGGCGACGCCAGTACCCAGGCGGCTAAGATTACCGGCATCCATAAATAATTTCTCTTGTTCATCAATTCCCTCCCTTGATTTCGTCAGCCGGGATAAGATACCAAGACCAGATGATACAGTCCATACTATTCACCTGCGGGGCAGCAACGATTTGCCCTATCACCAGGCCCTCGATTAAATGCGATTGTCCCGTCCGGACAATCGTGTTATCCTTAACTGACCCTGAAATCGACCCGATTCCGATTGGATCGGTGTCATATTTCGGGAAGGGATCCGTTTGTGAAACAGATAATTCCCAAGCTCATAATCTCCGTTGCCATCACTCTGGCCGCCTGCTTGGCCATACCCCATACAGCGCGCGGCGAAGTGGGTGTCGACTGGATTGAGGTGACTTCCGGTGCCCAGTGGTCGAGAAGGCACCTTCCTAAGTCATTAGTTTACAACCAGAAACTCTGGATAATGGGAGGGGATAACCCGGGGTACCTGAATGATGTCTGGTGCTCCACCAATGGAATCAACTGGACGATGACGACTTCCAGGGCCGGATGGACGGTGAGAGTTGCTCAAACTGCTGAAGTCCACGATGGTAAAATGTGGGTGATGGGGGGATACGACGGAGACAACAGGAACGATGTCTGGTACTCGACCGACGGCGCGTACTGGACTATGTCCACTTCAGAAGCTCAGTGGTCTCCAAGGTATTGCCACGCTTCGGTGGCCCACGACGGCAAATTGTGGGTGCTCGGGGGAACCAACGGGAGCGATTCCAAGAACGATGTCTGGTATTCGACCGACGGGGTGAACTGGACGATGGCGACTTCGGGAGCCCAATGGTCGGGAAGATTTGATTATGCGGCAGCAGTGCACAATGGTGAGATGTGGGTACTCGGCGGGATGGGCCCCAAGTATAATTACAAAAATGACGTCTGGCACTCAACCAACGGCATTAACTGGATAAGAGCTACCGCGGTGGCCAGCTGGCCAAGCCGGTATCGGCACACTTCGGTTGCTTACGACGGTGAGTTGTGGGTGATGGGAGGCCGACGGGCGGATACCGGCCCGAGCTTGAACGACGTCTGGCACTCCGCCGATGGGATTGACTGGACTCTTGCCACATCGAATGCGCAATGGTCAGCGAGACTTGGGCACAGCTCTACTGTTTATACCAACAAGATGTGGGTGATCGGAGGCGTTGAGGCCAGTGGCAGCTATAAAAACGACGCCTGGTCCTCCGGCGGCCCCCCCTCCCCTACCCCCATAACACCGACTCCATCTCTCACGCCCAATCCTACCGCTACCCCAACGCCCTCGCCATCCTC
>JAXGWO010000041.1:0-30464 GCA_040773245.1 PVC group bacterium | reverse complement strand
TCCGGAAAAGAAGATAAATTTTCTTTGCCAGGTCGCCAATTTACGGAGTATATTAAGGGATAATGAAAAAGAAAAAGCCTTATCTCAAGCCTGAGATCAAGACGGCCGAACTGAGCTTCACCACCGCCCAGATGGCGGCGTGCCATACCCCCACCAACACTACCCCTTATCAAGTTTTCCCTCCTTTGAACTGCGGCCCGCCATCGCCCTGCCCCAACCCCTGATGGCGAAGGTCCTGGTCGAGATCGGGGGATGGGCCGTCTCTCTTAATTTCCCCGGCAGGAGCCCTCTTCTGGAGCCCTCATACGAGCCTTTCCTTGCTCTCCCCGAAGGGGAACCGAGCGCGGAATGGCGGGTAAATCGGGAGCCGTTTCCGGCCGGGATTCAATCCTCATCCCCCTTCATCCCCCCACTCCCGCGCTGGGAGATTGTGAGGCAGGGGACGTACAAGCTATTCCGGCTCCAGAGATGGATGGGATCCCCGAACCTGTGGAAAGCGGCCCGGATGGATCCTGCCCTCTCCCGGGGGGAGATCTGGACGGACCGATCGGAAGAAAGCTCCGTCTATCCCCTCCGGGAACTCGACCAGCTGCTTTTTGCCCATTTCTTCATCCAGCGGCGGTGTTTGATCGTCCACGCCGCCGCGGCCAGGATTGCCGGGCGGGGCTATCTGTTTTCCGGGCCGGGCGGGGCGGGTAAGAGCACCTGGTCGGCGCTGCTGGGAAAGGTTCGGGGATGCACCCTGCTCGGCGACGACAAGGTGGTTCTCCGCGAAACCGGAGATGGTTTTCGCATATACAGCACCCCCTGGAATCCGAGCCTGGGTCCGCTGATGAATGACTCGGCGCCTTTAGCCGGGATTTACTTCCTCCGCCACCGGGAAGAAAATGCCGTCCGCCCCCTGAAACAGGCGGAAGCGTTCAAGAACCTGCTTCAACAGACCTTCCTCCCCTTCGCCCCCCCTGAAACTGAAGCGGCGGTCTCCCTCCTGGAAGCGGCCGCGGCCGGAACCGGAGCCTCCAGTTTCGGATTCCGACCCGATCGGAGCGCGACCGATTGTTTCCTCTCCGCGATTGCGGGAAAGCCGGGGGAACCGGCAACGTGACCCCCCTCGAGAAACCGCCCCTTCCTATGGAAAACCGGCCGCCGATTAGGTTCCAGCCGCAGGGGAGGAGTATGCACCCGTTCATCCGGCCGGGAGACCGGGTCACCATCCGCCTCCTGGCCGAAGAAGCCGGACGGCGATACCGGCCGGGTGATTGCGTCGTCTTCCGGGACCGATGGGAACGCTGGCTGATCCACCGGGTCATCGGTCGCGGCCGGGGCCCCAACATCATCCTGACCAAGGGAGACGCCCTCCCCCGGCCCGATTCCCCGGTGGAGATGGAGCGGCTGGCCGGAATGGTCTGCTCCCTGGAGAGACCGGGCTCGGGACGGATCTACCTCCTGGACCGGCCGGGGGCCCGTTTCCTGGGAAGGGTCATCGCGATTCTCTCCAGATGTGAAACGGTTGTCCTCTCCCTGGGCGGCCGCGCGCCGGCGGCCGGGAGAAACGGCATCCTGATCCGGCTGATCAAAACCCCTCGCTGGCTTTTAACCCGTCTATTCTTTCCTTAGCTTACCCCTTGCCAAGCGGGGACGGGCGTGATTAATTTGTTTTGATGAAAAGATACCGCGGACCATTCCTGCTGGCTGCTTCGACGGTGGTTATCCTGGGAACCGGCCTTCTCTTTTTCGGAGGCCGGGAGAAACCAGCCCAGACATCCGGGGGGCCGGCCGCAATCCCCGGCTCCCCCGCCGGGACGGCAGCGGCCAGCGATATCCGACCGGCCCGGCCGGCTCTTCCACCCGGTCCCCCCGCTTCCCCTTCCAGCTACGCTTGGAAACTGGAAAATCTCCGCCAGGAGGGAGAGACCAGAGGCTGCCGGGTTATCCGGGAAGACGCCAGCGGCCTGACCCTGGAGATAAAAGTTCCGCAGTATCAGGTGGATAAGCTTGATCCCGAAGGGCAAGAGCATCGGGTCACCATCCCCGGCTATATCTCCGTGGAGGAACCGGGCCGGCCGACAGTCCCCGCCCTGATCGTCTCCGTGCCGCTGCCGGGGGTGGAGTCGGTCACGGTGGCGGCGACCGCCTCAACCCCCCGGACGGAAACCGGAATACTCCTGCCCTCGGCCCCGGACAGGGAAACTGTCCGCCGGGAACTGAGAAGGATCTCCGGGGAGGAGAGCGCCGCCGATCCCGGACCAGCTGCCGCAATCTCTTCCCGCTGGCAGGAATTCTCGCGGGCGATCCGCAGGATTGACGGCGAAGGGACCGCAGCTGATGTCGGACGGGATGGCGAGCCTCCGGACACCGACGGAGAGGATCGCTATCCGGACCGGGTGGTGGAGTCCTCCGGCCCTCTCTGGGCGGGTGAGGAACAGTTCGTCAACCTCCTGGTAACCCCGCTCCAGTATTCCCGGTCGGCGCGGGTTCTTTCCTCCCGGGATACGATCACGGTCGAGATCGCGTTCGGCGCCCCGGCCGTAACCCTCCCCCGAAAGACTCAGACCGATTACGGTGCCCAGTTCGAACTGTCCGCCTCCCCCGACAGTTTCCGGGCCTCCGTGACCGAGGACGGGATCCAGCTCGTCACCTACCAGGATCTGTCCGACGCCGGGTTCAACCTGGGGGGGGACCCCCGGGAGCTGAGGGTATATTCCCGGGGGCAGGAGATCGCCATCCACGTCGAGGGGGAGGAGGACGGGACCTGGGACCCGGGGGATTACCTGGCCTTCTACGGCGAAAGAGATACCGGTTTCTATACCCAAACCAAAACCTACTGGCTATACCAGACTTCCGGAACCGGCCGGAGAATGGGGGATACCGCCGCCGACCGTTCCGGCCGCCCCTCCCGCCAGGAAAACTTCCCCCACCACCTCCATCTTGAGGAGAGGGTCTCCTACCAACCCTACCTGGATGTGGGCGCCGGAAACGATTGCTGGTTCTGGGACTTCGCCGGTTATACTTACGGGACCAATTACAATTCCATCATCCAGTTCACCCTGGACGGGGTCAGCGCCCGGGAGGGGCAGGCATCCCTGAGCGCGCGCTATTTCGGCTACACCTCCTACCCGGATTACAACCCCGATCACCACACCCGGGTCTATCTCAACGGACAGCTGGTGGGCGACTTCACCTGGAACGGGGAGGTCTTCTACAACTTCCAGACCGACATCCCCCAGCAACTAATCCTGGAGGGGGTCAACACCATCACCACCGCCGGGGTCAACGATCTCGGACTGCCGGTCACCGGGGAGTTCATCTTCATCGATTACTTCGACCTCGTTTATTACCGCGACTACCGGTCCGTCGACGACCGTCTGATCTTCACCGCCTCCGGCAAGGGCGACTACCGGGTCTCCGGCTTCAGCGGATCGGACGTCGACCTCTACCAGATCACCGATCCGGCCGCACCCCGCCGGCTGGCCGGTTTCACCGTCCAGACCGGAGGGGATTATACCCTGGACTTCCGCAAACACGAGGCGGGGGAAGAGTTATACTGGGCGGGGCGCCGGGACGCGGCCTTCAATCCCCCCCTAGTCCGGAACGCTCCCTCCGACCTGGTCTCGCCCCGGGCGGTCGATTACGTTATCGTCACCCACCCCGACTTCCAGGCGGCGGTCCAGCCCCTGGCCGACTTCCGCCAGGCCGGCGGACAGGAGGTGGAGTTCTTCGATATCAACGATATCTACAACACCTTCGGCTTCGGCGACTTCACCCCGCAGGCGATCCAGCGTTTCCTCCAGTACGCCTACACCGAGTGGAGCGCCCTGACCCGCCCCCGGTACGCCCTCCTGGTGGGGGACGGCAACTACGACTACCGTAACTATCGCGGCTCCTCTCCGCCCAATTATGTCCCCCCCTATATGGTCGTCGACCCATATATGGAGACCGCCGCCGACAACTGGTACGCCTGCCTGATCGGGGAGGACCGGGTCCCGGATATCGACCTCGGCCGGCTCTCCGCCAGCACCGCCGCCCAGGCGGCCGACCTGGTGGGCAAGATCGTCGGTTACGAACTCTCCACGGACGGCCTCTCCTGGCAGCGGGAGATCCTGATGGTGGCCGACAACCCCGATCCCGGCGCCGGGGACTTCCCCGCCGACAGCGACTGGCTGATCGCCAACTACTTCCCGCCCGAGTTCACGGCTCAGACCGCTTACCTCCCCGTGCTGGGCGTGTCCGGAACCACGAACGCCATCATCAACGGCATCAACAATGGGAAGTTACTGGTCAACTACATCGGCCACGGTTCCGCCACCACCTGGTCGAATCCCTCCATCTTCCGCGTCGCCAACATCGCCTCGCTCACCAACGGGAACCGGCTCAACCTCCTTGTCACCCCGACCTGCCTCAACGGCTACTGGTGCGATGTCTCCGGCTCCTGCCTGGCCGAGGCGATGACCCGGGCGGTGGGAAAGGGTTCGGTCGCGGCCATCTCCCCCTCCGGACTCTCCCTCAACAGCCCCGCCCGGCAGCTGGCCGGCTTCCTCTTCGAGGAACTGCTGACTGAGAAACAGCCGACGGGGACGGCCCTGACCCGGGCCAAGGCCCGCCTGGCCGGGCTGACGCCCTGGCTCTATATGCTCGACATCTACACCCTCTTCGGCGACCCCGCGCTGGAGCTGAAGTGAGGATCCCCGGGGAGCCGGCGAAGCCGGGAGCCGGAATTAGGAATACCGGATTTGCGGAATTCCCCCCCCCGTTATGACACCGGAAGGCCGACTTCTCCGCTCGCTGCTGACGGCCCTGGGGGGACGGCTCCCCCGGCCGGCCCTCTTACCCCCGGAGGAGATAAACTGGGAAAACTTCCGGAACCGGGTTAAACAGCACCGGATCGGACCATTGTTTCACCGGGAATTGACGGGGACCATCCCCTTCCCCGATTCGGTTTGGAAGGGATGGGCGGAGGAATTCCAACTGCAGCTGGCCCGGACCGTCCTCCACGGCGACTGCCTGAGGAGCATCTTGGATGCCTTCTCGCGGCGATCCATCGATTCTCTGGTCCTCAAGGGTTCCCACCTGGGGGAGATGTATTACGCCCATCCGGCGCTCCGCCCCGCCGATGATCTCGACCTCCTGATCCGCCCGCGGGACGCGAAACCGGCCGGGGAGATCCTGGAGCAGGCCGGGGGCGTTGTGCAGGAGAAGACCGCTACCGCGGGCAAATACCTCCTCCCCGAGACCGGGGTCTTCCTCGAGCTTCACACCAACCTCCAAGCTCCGGAGAGGAGGAACCCCGCCTTTGCCATCCGGATCGAGGATTTCTGGCGGGAATCCGCCCCCGCCCGGATCGCGGGGGGGGAGACCAGGGTCCTCTCCCCCACCTTAAACCTCCTCTACCTCTCCGCTCACCTGAGCCACCACGCCTTCTCCCGCCTGATCTGGTTCTACGACCTCTTCCTGGTCATCGAAAAATCGGGTGGAGAAATCGAATGGGAATCTTTCACCGACCGGGCCGGGGAGTTCCGCTGCGCCGGTCAGGTCTACTATCCCCTTCTCCTCACCGGCATCTTCTTCGGGAAAACCGCCCCGGAATCGGTCCTGGCCAGGCTTGCTCCCCGGCCCGTCAAACGCCTGGTCACCCGGCGGTTCATCAGCTCCGCTGCCGTCCTGGAAGACCGAACCCCGGCCTCCGGCCTGAAGGCACGGCTAAACCGTCTCCTGCTCAATGACAGCTGGCCGCTGGCCCTGGGAAATTTCTGCAAGTCCTCTCTTGGATCATCCAATTCCGGACAGGCGGCACATCCAGCAGATGAAAAGATATCCACCTGAAGCCATCTGGAGACACGGTCTGATCCCGGCGGCGGTGCTGACCCTGTATTTCCTGATCTTCTCCTTCTCCCTTCCCCGGCTGCTGCCCGAATACGACAGGACCGTCAGCACGGTTTTTGTCAACCGCGCCGGAAAATTCTCTTTCCTGCTCACGGCCGCAGCCCTGCTCGCTTTTCTGGCCGGTTTAAGACTGAACCGGGGGTCAACTATTCGGGTGAGGCACCACAGGGACAGGCTGTCCCCCGCCGACCTGATCCTGGTCCTGGTTCCTCTGACCCCGATAGTTCAATATCTGATCACGAATCAGGACATACTTTCTCCCTCCGGCGCCCTCTTGGTCCTCGCCGCATTCGCCTTTTTCTCCCTTCTCCTGGTCATCGGAATGCCGTTAGTGCTGGGCGGGATCGGTTCCGGCAGGACATTGATGATTCTGGGGATGACTTTCGCTTTCCTGGTCAATGATCTGGCGGCCCTGAGCGCCCGTTTCCGGTGGTTTGAAGCCGGCAGTCTGAAGATCCAGCTGGTTATCTTCAGCGCGGTATTCGGGGCCGCCTGGTTCCTGTATCGCCAGCCGGCGGGCCGGAAGCTGGCCGGACTGTTCGCCGCCGTCTTTTTCCTCAGCAACGGCGCGGTCCACCTGGCAACGCAAGCCCGGGGCGGGACCGAGATGGAAAGGGGCGGCCGGGAAAGCCGGCTGGCGGCGGCGGCCGGCTCCAGGCTCCCCCGGTCCACGCCGAACATCTACCTCCTGGTCTACGACTCTTACGTGGTCAATGAAACGATGCTCGGATACGGTATCGACAACAGCGCTCAGGAGGATCGCCTGCGTCAGCTGGGCTTCAAGATCTATCCGCACACCTACACGGTGGGCGAATACACCATCCCCTCGATGAGCCGGGTCCTGGAAGCCTCGGCGGAATACCCGGGTTCCCGGCGCCGGGGTGTTTCCGGATCGGGGACGGTCCCCCAACTGCTCAAACGTTATGGCTACGAGACCTGCGGCATATTCCAGAGTGATCGCTTTTTTCAGAAGATCGGTTCCGGCTATGACTCTTCCTTCCCGGCGGTCAACGACCGGGCCACTCCCAGGTTGCTGGTCAAGGCCATCTTGATGGGCGAATTCAGATTCGACGTGGTCTTTGACCGGCCGTCCCGGGAGCAATTCGTGAAACGCAAACTCAGCACCTTTGCCGCCGTTCCCCCCCGGCCCCGGTTTGTCTATATGCACGACTACCTGCCGGGCCACAGCCAGATCTCGGGCCGATGCCTCCCCGACGAGACCGAACTCTTCCGGGAGAGGCTGGCCGAGGCCAACCGGCAGATCGATCAGGACATTGCAGCGATCATCCGGGCTGACCCGGTGTCGCTGATCATCGTGGCCGGAGACCACGGCCCCTACCTGACCAAGAACTGCATCGGCACCGGGGGGGATTATGATCTATCGGAAATAGCCCGGCTGGACATCCAGGACCGCTTCGGAACCTTCCTGGCGATCCGGTGGCCGGATGAAAACTATACCGATTACGATGAGATCACCGTGCTCCAGGATATCTTTCCCGCGATCTTCGCCTATCTCTTCCGGGACCGTGACCTCCTGGCAGCGAAGATCCCGCCCCGGACACTCTCCCCGGAGACGATCAGCGGAGCGGAGGTCAGGGATGGCATCATTCACGGAGGGATCAACGACGGCGAACCGCTCTTCCTTACCGGGGGATAATTTCCTCCCCAGCGACCCGGCCAGCGACTATAATCCCCCCAAACGGGAAAGACTGAAAATGCGCCACGAACCATTGCAGAGAACTTACCGGAAAAATCCGGACGTGGTTTACCGGGTCATCGCCGGGGAGGCGATCCTGATCCCGATCAGCCGCGAGACGCAGGGAGCGGGACGGATGCTGACCCTGAACGAGACCGGGGCCTTCGTCTGGGAACGACTGGACGGGAAACGTCCTTTGGAAGAGATCCTGCGGGAGCTCCGGGACGAGTACGCGGTGAACGGGGAGACAGCCTGCCGGGACCTGCTGGAGCTGGTCTCTTCCCTGGAAGAAACCGGGGCGGTTTTACCCACGGGACGCCGAAACCAGCTGCCGGTATAGCCCGAGCATCTGCTCAGCCTTTTTCTCCCAGGTACAGCCCCGGGCGGTCTGGCGGCCGGCCGCCCCCATTTCCTGCCCGCTCCCCTCCTCCACGATCCGGTTGACAAGAGTGGCCAGCTCTCGGTCGTTCTCCGGTTCATCCAGCAGGTAACCTTCCCTTCCTGGAGTTACCAGCTCGGCCGACCCGACTCGGCGGCTGGTAATCACCGGCAGCCCGGCCGCCATCGCTTCCAGGACGGCGGTGCCGAAAGGATCAAAGAGGGTGGGAAAAACGAAGAGATCGGCGGCGAAAAAATAATCCCGGCTCCCGGTGTATACGGGACCGGGAAACCTCACCCGGTTCTCCAGTCCCAATTCCTTCACCAGTCCCCGGCAGAACTTCATCCCCCCGGTGCCTCCTACCGCCAGAAGTTTGACCCGGGAATTGATGCCGGGCATCGCCCGCAGAAGGGCGGGCAGGCCCTTGCGCCGGAAGTCGTAACCGACGAAAAGCGCGACGCTGTCCCGGCCGGAGTACCCCAGCCTGGTCCGGAGGGCAGACCGGCGTTCCTCCCGGTCCGGGGGGTTGTAGCGAGCAAAGTCAACCCCGCCGTGGACGGGGAAGATGTCATCCGGGGGAATTTCATAATATTTGAGGATTTGCTCCTTTTCGAACTGCGAGGCGGGGACCAGTTTCCGGTAGCGCCGCCCCTGATAAACAAACCGCTCCAGCAAGCGCAAGAGAAGGTGTTTCGGTGTCTGCTGGGAGAGTCGGGCGGTCCAGGATTCCCGGGCCCTCTCCTCCATCACCGCTTTCTGACACATCAGCTGGGTGATGAGAAGGCGGGGAGAAGAGGCCAGGCCGTTGTAAATATGGAGGATGTCGACCTTGTCTTCCAGGCGCCGGGCGAGCAGGGTAGCGCTAAGATAATTGCCGACAACCCGAAGCGGAAGAAAGAAATCCAGCTTGCCGAAGCGATAATTTCGGATCGGCGGGAGTGGATGCAGCGAAACCCCGGCAGGAGGATTCGGCTCCCAGGTGTTGGCGTAAACATCCAACTGGTGCTGGGCGGCGATGTATTTCGCCATTGACCAGAGCGTGAGGCCGGCCCCGGAAACGGGGCCGAAATGCCCTGAACATACATAGGCAATTCTCATTAACGGAATTATACTATACGCCGCGAACTTAACAAATTATCATCTGCCGGAATGACGGGTTCCGGGAGTTCTTTGCCGGGCGGCGGCGCTCCGGGAAGAATCCCGGACACGTCTTGTAAGCCGTGACCATCCCCAGCCTCTTGCCGAGCCGGGAAAAGCGATCGAAGGACCGATAGAAGGAAAAGCGGAATGCTCCTTCGGATTATGCGGAATCAATTAGCTGTCTCCCGAGAGGTATTATCTCTTCCCGGACGGTCTTACCCGCGCAAGATTTGTCTTCTCGCGCGTACGTACCTGAACAAGTTATTCAAGGTAATACGACGGCGATTCATCTACGCCCGGGGACGTTCGTTCGGTACCAGGCTGGAGAAGCTGCTCCGCAGTGATCAGCTCGCAAAAGTATCCTGCCCCATCTGTCATACCCCGCCGCCGGAAACTCCCAGCCTCGTCTTGGCTGGTTTGGGATTCCACAGGTGCACCCGTTGCGGACTGGGCTATGTATCTCCCCGCCTGAGCGAAAGAGCCCTGGGGAAAATATACAGCCGGAAGTATTACTTTGAATACCGAGTCTGGCGGGGCATTCCGATTGCCGGAGAGAACGAAGCGGAAGAGATCCTGTTATGCCATCGCCGGCTCTCCCGGGCGGAGCAATGGATCCGGCCGGGCCGGCTCCTGGATATCGGTTGCTCCACGGGACAACTTATGCTGGCGGCCAGAGAGCGGGGATACCGGCCTTACGGCGTTGAAATGGATGCCTGGACGGTTAATTACGTGGGGAAGAAACACCATCTTGATGTCCGCCCCGGGCCATTGGCAGATTCCACGTTCGTCGGGGAACAATTCGACCTTATTACCCTGGTGGATGTCCTGGAACATTTGCCGGACCCGGTGGAACAGATGACGAGAGCGGCGAAACTTCTTCGGCCGGGGGGGATCATTATGGTGGTGGTGCCCAATGCCGGTTGCCAGGAGGCCCGGCGGGATATCCTGAACTGGAAGCACTTTAAACCCTGGGAACATATCTGCCACTATGACAGCGACACCCTGAGAGAACTGGGCCGGCGAAGCGGTCTTGAGCTCATTGACGTTGATACCGAGCTCTCTTCCGGGGTCGGTTACGTCGGGGCGTTGATGGCATTTTTCCGCCGAACGGATTTTGATATCCCCTCCGGGGCCCGGACCATATCCGTCCGGGTGGATGGAGCCCGGGGGGACACCCTGCTGGCTACCCCCGTGCTCCTCGGCCTGCGGCGGCGTTTTCCTCGCGCGCGGCTGCGGGTTGAAGCCAGGTATCCCCAGTTACTGGGGGGCGGGAAAGGATGGAAGACGCTTCCCGCGAACGCACCCGCGGAGGGCGACGCTCAGGTACGGGCGCGTTATGATATCGACCCGGCAGGGCACGTCGTGGACGTGATGGCAAAGTATTGCCGGTCCGGCCTCCCTGACCGTCACGTGTACTATGCCGTCCGGGAAGATGAAAAGCTCGCGGCCAGGATGAATCTCCGAAAATGGGAAGTGACCCGGCCGGCGGTGGGGATTCATCCTCTGACCGGTTCCCGGATCAAGCGCTGGCGCCGGGACAATTGGCTGGCCCTGGGGGAGAAACTCCAGGATCAGGGTTTTCGCCCGATCCTCCTGGGGAGCGAGGAAGATACCACCCCCATCCCGGGAGCCTGTGATCTCCGGGGACGGTTATCCGAGCGTGAAGCCGTCGCGGTCCTGGCGGAGATGGATGTATTTATCGGACTGGACTCGTTTCTCTCCCACGCGGCCGGCGCGGTCCGGACACCGCGGATACTTCTCTTCGGGTCCACCGATCCGGAACGCATTCTCTGTGACCTGGATACCTGTCCGACCGTGGTTTTCCGGGGAGACTGTCCTTATCTCGGCTGCCGCCAGGATTGTCTGCCCGATCAATGGCTGCGCAATGTGGAATGCCGGCAAGGGGATCCGGTCTGTCTTGACGTGATATCGCCGGAAAAAATAGTTGCTGCGATTGGGGACCTGATAAATGCAAATGATCGACAGGAAAAAGCACAACCTGCCCCTGGTCAGCCTGGTCGTCAATGACCTGGCCGACAACGGATTCGGGCGGGCCTATCTCTTCGGTCGGATGCTGGAGCCGGAATTCCGGATCGAAGTGGTCGGCTTTGCTCGGGGTCCGACCTGGTTGCCCTGCCGCGAACACGGGTGGCCGGAGAAGTCCCTCCCCTGGCCGGGAAGAGGAAAAGTCCGGCGATTTACCGAAGATTTAGCCCGGGCGGCCGAAGGTGATCTGATACTGCTCTGCAAACCGCTGCCCCTGGTACTGGATGTGGGGAACAATATAAGGAAGAAACTTCCCCGTCCCTCTGTTCTCGACATCGATGACTGGGAACTGGGGTGGTTTTATCCCCTCCGGTTTCGGAAAGTGCTCAGTCTGCTCGGCCGGACCCGGAGGAAACCCGATGGGTTGCTCCGGATCTGGCGGGCCGAAAGCCGCGCGCGACAATGGCCGGTCCGATTGGTCAGCAACCGTTTTCTGCAAGAACGCTTTGGCGGGACATACATTCCCCACGCCTGCGACACGGAGATCCTCAATCCGGCCCGGCTCCCCGACCGCAAGGACGCCCGCCGCCGGCTCGGCCTCGCCCCGGAGATACACTGGATCGGTTTTGTCGGGTCCCCCAAACCCCACAAAGGAATCAATATTCTGGTCAAAGCGGTAGCCTCCCTGGGGAGAAAAGACTTGAGGGTGTTGATAGCCGGCGCCGACCCGGTAGATTCGGAAATCGCGATGCTTTGCTCCCGCCATACCAATCTGGTGGAAGTGCGTCCCCGGTTTGCCAAGGAGCAGCTCGGCAAAGTGCTGGCCGCCGTGGAAATTGTCGCCTTGCCTCAGCTGGATATCCCCTCAAACCGGGGCCAGATGCCGGCCAAGGTCTTCGACGCGATGGCGATGGAGCTGCCGGTCGTGGCCTCGGCGGTATCGGACTTGCCGGAGGTGCTGGAAAGCTGCGGTCTGACCGTGCCGCCGGGAGATATCCCGGCTCTCGCTTGCGCGATTGCCGAACTCATCGACAACCCGGAACGCCGCCGCGCCCTGGGACTCGCCGGGCGGCGGCGTTGTCTGGAAAGATACAGTTTCCCCGTGGTGGGGGAACGCCTGCGGGGATTGATCCGCGGGTTATCCGCTTAAAACCGGACCAGTTTGGCCTGGAACGAGCTCAGGTCCGCCGAGCCGCCAGGATGGTGTACCTCGGCTCCCGCCAGAAGTTAGTTTTCCCGACCTGGGGACCGCCGCGTTCCGGTGAATACAGGACTTTATGCCAGGAACTCCATTTTTTACTGAACGGCACCGATGGGTGGCGAAGACGGGACAAGAACCTTCTGGCCGGCAACCAGGCCAGCGGTCGGGGGAGAAATCTCTGTCCCCATATGGATTCCACTTGATAGTGTTTCCCGACCCCGGCGATGAATTCACTTTTCGTCCACTCGAAGCAATGATGCGGGTTGTCCGGATTGTCCCGGCCTTGAAAAGGCGAGGTCAATTTCCGGTTTGGCGTGGAAATCAA
Source organism: PVC group bacterium (assembly GCA_040773245.1). GTDB lineage: Bacteria > Auribacterota > Erginobacteria > Erginobacterales > Erginobacteraceae > Erginobacter. The sequence goes on along the minus strand of JAXGWO010000041.1, from coordinate 17,857 downwards.
TAGCCAGCCCCCGGGTCGGAGCACTCGATGCACTTCCCCGTAGTACCTTGGTAACGATGCCAGGGGGATATGCTCGACGGTTTCGAAACTGACGACAAAATCGCAGGACCCCTCTCCCAAAGGAAGGCGCACGGCGTCCGCCTGGACGAAAATAAGTCGGTCATCGAACCGGCGGCGGCACTCCCTGATCGCGCTCTCGGAGAGGTCTATCCCGATGATCCGATCGACCGCGGCGGCCATCATCTCAGAACCGTAACCGGTTCCTGCGGCAAGATCCAGGACCGTCACCCTTCTCCCCGGCGGGCGCCTCTGCCGCACGAAACCGGCCGCCCATTGGTACCTCGCGCGATGGTCTTCCACCACCCTATCCGGACCCGTAGCCGGATCACATCTGATACCATTGTCTCCGCAATCGTGAACGGCCATAGGCGATATCTGCAGCTCTCCGTGTTCCGCGGACAGGCAAACAACCTTAACCCGATTTAATCAAAGGCCGGGGGCGTCCTCGTCCCATTCAACCTTGGGCTCCCAGAGGTTCCGCCGGCCCGATCGTAACCTCATCCATATTTCCCGGAAATTCTGTTTATCCGCTGGGGATAGAACCAGCATCCATAGCCCCGAGAAATAGGAGATAACCAGCGTCAGCAGGCTGGCCGGCGGGGAAAGAAACAGGATCTTGACGCCGAGGGCTAAAATCCCCGCCCCGGCGCAAGTGACCAGGACCTTGAGCAGAGGCACCAGGTCTATCTTCAATTTGATCATTCTGGTCAGGATGAAGAGTATCCCGCTGGCCGCGGCGACGTGAGAGAGGAGAATGGCGGCCGCCGCGCCGTGAATCCCCCATCGCCGGGAAAATAAAAATAATGCCGGGATCAAAACCGATGTCCCCAAAACATAATTCGCGGTGTTGAGCTTGGTGTATCCACAGCCGACCAGAAGAGAAGAGCCGGGGCTGGTGATGATGCTCAGAATCAGGGTGCCGGAAAGGATGAGGACAACTCCGGACGCCGCCATAAACCGTTCGGTGTAAAGCAACTCGATCAATTCCCGGTTAAAGAGGATCAAGATGCAGGCGAACAATAGGTAAAATATCGCGTAATACTGAATATTCTTGCCATAGACTCTCCCCAGGGCCTCCTTACCCCTGACCGAGATCTTCGAATAGGAAGGGATCAGAATATCGGTCAGGGTTACCGGAACCTTTTTCAGCGGAGTGAATACCGCCAGGGCCGCCGAAAAAAGCCCGATTTCTTCAACCCCGAAATAAATCCCCAGCACCAGACGGTCCAGCCATTCCACCAGGAAGCCCAGATAGGACATAAGTATTATCGGGGAGGAAAACAGCAGGGCTTTCTTCAGTTCTGACCTGGAGAACTCAAGTTTCAGGAAACCCTGGTTCCGAACCATTGTTATTCCGAACATTCCGGACAATACATAGCCGCCGACAAGTATCAAGTACACCGGAATGGGATGAACCAGATAGGCGTATGCCGCCAGGCAGATCATAGCCAGAGTCGAGGAGACGGAAATAATCAGAGCCCTGAAGTTTTGCAGAAGACCCATAAATAGCGAAGCGGTCATACTCGAATAGGTGGAGAAAATCAGGGTCAGACCCAGAAATAGTACCAGGGTCCGGTCGGCGGGCAGGTTGATAAGCCTGGAGAGAGCCGGGGCAAAAAATTGCGCGGCGATCGCCAACAGGAGGCAGCTCGAGGTCAGCGCGACAAAGATCGTGGAAAAAAGCGACCTGATCCGCATCAGTTCTCTTCTTTCCTCGTATTCGGCGGAAAACTTTAATACCGCCCGGGGCAACGAAAAGAGGGCAATCGTTCCAAAGAGGCTGAGAAACATCTTAAAGACGGCGTACTCCCCCATCCCTTCCGGGCCGTAGACCCGGGCGATAACCATCCTGACCGCCAAGCCGAGAACCAGGGATACTCCGCTACCGGCAACGGCAATTGTTCCCGCCCGGATGATTCGATGTTTGACGGTCGGCATCTCTAAGATCAGATCCTGTCTCTGCCTCTCAATTTGAACTTGGTAAGATCGTCAAAGTTCCAGGCCTCGAACCCGTCGGAAGGCAATGGCAGTTAAATCCGGGCCAGAAACTCATCTCTCTGGCGAGGATCGATCTTCTGCCGCCGGAAGGCGTAGCTTTTATAGAAGGCGTGGAACAGCGGCAGCAATCCGGCGGGATGAAGAACCCGGGTGGCGGCGGCCAGCCGGCGGCTCCTGCCCTCCCGGCCGAGCGGGGGAAGATCGCGGGCGAAACCGCCGGTCAGGTCCAATCCCTGTTCCCGACCCAGGCGTTTCAGTCCCGGGAGGGAGCAAGGATCGGTCAGGTAATGCCCCAGATCCAGGCCTCTCTTCAACTGCGCCTGGAAGTCCGGGTTTTCCGACCGGCTGCGGATCCGCTTCTCCAGCTGCGCCGCGGACCGGTGGGGATAATGCCGGGAGATCAGCCGGCGGGAGTACTCCCGGGTCAGTCCCAGCGGCAGCCGGGCGCAGATTCCATAATCAAGATGCGGGGTGTTCTTGAAGAGGTCTATCTCCCCGGATTCGTAGAGATGGTAGAAAACGCGATCCCGCCACCCCTCTTCCCGTCCCTCCCGGCGGGCCGCCTCCACCTCGTTCCGGGTGAGGTGGAAGTTCACGATGTTGACCCCGATCGCGTCGGCGCCCTCCCCTTCCGCCTCGTTGACGGCTCCCCGGGGATCACCGTCCAGGAACATATCCGCATCAAGGATATACCACCAGTTGTCAGGACCCAGCTCCTCTTTCTTGGCCCCCATAAACCATACCCGGAGATACTCGCGGTATGGAAAATCAAGGGAACCGACGGGGACGATGGGGGGACGCCCAAGATCCTGCACGATCTCCCAGGTCCGATCGGTGCTGGCATTGTCAATAACGTAGATACGGTCGCAGAACCTCGCGGCGTGCCGAAGGCAGTCGGCGATGATATCTTCCTCGTTTTTGACCAGGCAGACCGCGAATATTTTTTGAACAGCTCGATTGTTCATCTGTTTTCCGCAGAAGCAGGGGATCCCCACTCCTCGCCCGGCCCCTGATACTCCGTGGCCTTGGTCAGCACGGCCAGGAAAAAACCGATCAACCAGTTGCTCTTGGGGAAGAGCAGGATGTCCTCGCCGATCCCGATGCCGAGGGCGGCCCAGAAGGCGGCCAGGCTCCCCAGGACCACTGCCTGGAGCGGTCCGGCGGGCAGGGCTTTCACGGTTGACCAGCCGAGAATACTGGAATAAACAATCAGGCCGAGGAAGACCGCCGCCTGGAGAATACCTCCTTCCGCCAAAAGTCTCATATAAAGGTTCTCGATCGCGGAGTGGGCGGCCGCCGCCCACTCATCCAGTTCGGGAGAGAGAGCCTGGAACGCCCCGGGACCGTGTCCCAAGATCGGGGCCTCTTTGAACATCCGGTAGGCGATGTCGGCCTTGGTCTTGCGATAGGAAACGCCGGGGTCGTCCCTGTCCTCAAGAATCCGGTTCTGGACGGGAGGGATCAGGAAGACGATCGTCAGGGCCGCCAGCACCAGGGCAAAGTAGCGGAAACGGGGCCGCAATAATCCCAGGGCCAGGAGCCCGACGCCGCAGCCGATCCAGGAACTGCGGGAGAGAGTGAGGATGATCGAGGCCGTCAGGAGAGCGATCGCCAGGCATAAAATAATATTGCGGCCCGGAGACTGCCTCCCGTGGAAAAGCAGAGAAAGGGGAAGCGGCAGGAGCATAGCCAGGTAGTTCCCCAGGGAATTGGGATTGGTCAGAACCAGGGAACCGACCCGCGGGCCCACCGTCGGCCGGAAAAAAGAGATAACCGCGGTCCCCGCGCCGCACAGGATGAGAAACCAGGTAATCCTCACCAGCTGCCGGGCGTCTTCAACCGCCAGCCGGGTCAGCAGATAACCTCCGACCAGGATCAGGAAATAGCTGGTCCATCTGATGCTCATCCCGAGGTCGGCGGAGTAGAGAGAACCGACCACAAAAGTCAGCAGAAAGGCCCCGATCCACCTATCCAGCGGATGAAAGGCGAATTTCTTGCGCTGGTAGAAACTGATCCCGACATAAATGATGATGGAATAGAGGATAATCCACTGGTGGAGCCAGAGCCGGAGGAAACCCCACCAGTAACGGGGGCTGAAGAAACTGACGCTGGCGATGACCAGGTAAAGGGCCAGCGCGGGCTGGCTCAGCAGAATGATCGAGACCAGGGCGATGGAGACAAAGGCCCGGAAGCGGGCGGGCATAAACTGCAGTACCTGCAGGGTCTTGGCAACATACACCGCCAGAAAGGTAAAGATCAGGGTGATCAGCACGGCTTTCATCGGCTGCCTTCGCGGAGCAGAAGAGCCTCGATCCGGGCTTTCAACTTCGAATAATGTCGATTGCCCGGCTCCCGAGCCAGGGCCTGGGCAATTTCCTTCTCCGCCGGTTCCGGCTTACCCTCTTCCAGGAACAACCTGGCCCGCAGGTAATGGGGGCGGGACCACCCTTCATCCAGGGTGGATACTTCGCCCCAGAAAGCGATGGCCGCGGCCGGCCCTTTCAGGGAAAAAATCACCGTCCCGACTTTTTCCGAATATCCACGGCGACCTGGTTCGAGATCCCGGGCTTGTAGGTATGCATCCAGAGCTTCTTCCAGCATATCTAATGTCCTGAGAAGGTCGCCCATTTCAGCCCACCATTGGTGATTTCCGGGCGAAAGAAAAAGAGCCCGCCGGTAGCAAGGGAGGGATTCTTCCGGATACCCATTCCGGGAATAATACCAACCCAGCGCCCTCCAGTTCTCCGGTTCATCCGGCTCCAGCTCAACCGCCTTGCTGAATTCTTTTCCCGCTCCATCGACGTTTCCGCTCTCCTGCAGATAGTAGCCCATCAGGCGGTGGTATTTCCCCTCCCGGGGCGGGAGTTCCTTCAGTATCTCATAGTCCCAAGTCTGGCTAAAGAGCAGTTTCCAGGAAGCCCCCCACATCATCGGGTAAATCTCGTTGGCCCGGCGCAACCGCCGGGCCGCCGAAAGGTATTCCCCCCGATGGAGATCATTCTCGGCCAGTTCATAATGGAGATGAGGGTTGAGGGGATCAAGCGCCAGAGCCTCTTCCAGGAATTTCCCGGCTTCCGCAAAGGCCGAGCAGCGCTGATGGAAGCGGCCCAAATCCCGCGGTGGACGGGTATCCCGGGGGTTGTTGCGCCCGGCAACAGCCAAATCCTTGAGTATGGAATTGTAGAGCTCGATCCGGTCCTCGGCCCGATCGAAGACCGCCATCCCGGCGGCGGCTCTCCCCAGCAAGGGCCGGACGGATGAGGGGTCCAGCTGATGGGCCCGGGAGAAGGTCTCGCGCGCCTCTTCCGGCCGACCGGCCGCCAGGATCAATTCCCCTTCCCGGGCCGCGGCTTCCGACCGGTAGAGACGAAACAGGGGCGAGACCAGGAAGACCGCCAGAAAAGCGGCAATCGCCAATCCGGCCGTCATCTTCACTGCCCGGCGTCCGGCCGGTTCCGGTGACCCCATCTTTACCGGAGCCCCGGAGAGACCGAGACCGACCAGCGCGGCCAGGAACAGGGCGTTGGCGGGAAGTCGGAGAATGAAATCGAAACCGGAATGTACCGCGGCATAGATGAGCGACCCGGCCGCCCCCAGGGCCAGGATACCGGAGATGCTTTCCGGGGAAGCCAGATATCGTTTCACCAGTTCTCTCCCAGCCAGAACCAGGGAGAAAACAGCAAGCGAAAACCCGATCACCCCCCCCTCCGCCAGAAGCTGAAGAAACTCGTTATGGGCGTGGGGGACCGTGTACCAGACCCCGGCTTCCTTGAAAGCGGGATAGAGATGGCGAAAGGTCCCCCAACCCCACCCGGCAACCGGCCGGGCGAAAAATATCCCCAGGGTGCTCCTCCAGATCGACAGCCGGGTCCGGATGGAAAGGACCTCGGGATGAGGGGCCGAGATCGGGAATGACTCCGGAACCCGAAACCAGGCATAGACGGCGGCAAATGCGAGGAGAAGAATCACGAAAACGGCTATCAGAATCCTTAATTTCCTCCGGGCGGGAGCGGTAACGGGCCTCGGCCGGAGGACAAGGAGCGATATCAGGCAGACCGCCCCGATCCCCGCCGTCGCCCCCAGGATCCCCCCCCGGGACTTGGTCAGGAGGATCCCGCCCAGCAGAACCGGAAGCGCAACCCGGGAGAGCCAGACCGCGCCCCGCGGTTTTGAGCCGAGGCTGAAACAGACGGCCGGGAGGAGAATGAGGCCGAGGAGGGCGGCGAGGTGATTGCGGTTGACGTAGGTCGCCGTCAGCGGACTCCCGGAGAGATCAACGCCGCCGCGGGCCATTACCCCGTGGATGACCAAACCCGCCCCGAGCGCGAGCCCGGAGAGATGAAACAGCAGGCGGGAAGAATCCGCGCACCGGAGAAGAAGAAACGCCGTCAGAAGAAGGGCGCAGGATACAAGCCGAGCCAGTTCGATCCTTCCGAGGGAGGGGAAGGGGGAGAAGAGGGCGATCAGAACTCCAGCCAGTAGAAGCGCCAAAGGGATTAAGAAAGCGCGGTTTCCGAGCGGGTTAATCGAGCGCGAACCGGTGATCAGGGCGAAGGCAAAGATCGCCGCACTGCCGGCGGCGGCCAGCAGTTCCCCTTCCAGGGTCACTCCCCCCCAGTAAATGGCCAGGCAGGAGATCAGCAGAACAGCCCCGATGGCAATCAAGCTGGACTTCAGGGGAGAATCTCCAAATTCGGCGGACATCACCGGAGACGGCCCTTCCCGGTTCCCTCTCGAACCAGGTCCAGAGAGGGAATGGAAGCCATAACCAGATGGAGCAAGGGGATTGGGCGCTTAAACGGGCTGGATCTTCCGGGAGCGGACCGGATCAGGGGTTTTGGCCGTATTTGTAGACCCCGTGATAGAAGTAATAATAACTCCTCATCTTGAGGGAGATGTAGTTGAGGACCGCCCCGAAGATCTTGACTCCGGTCTTCTCCAGCCGCTCCTTGATCTGCAGGACGAATTTCTTATTGTACTGCCCGGCAAAGATGGCCAGGACGACGCCGTCAACCTGTCCGGCGATAATCGCCGCATCGGTCAGGGAGCCGGCGGGGGGGGAGTCGATGATGACCCTCGTCCAGCCGCTCTTCAGGAAGTCAAGCAGGTCGGCCAGGCGGGAAGATTCCAGCAATTCGGACGGGTTGGGGGGGATCGGGCCGGAAGGGATCAGGGAGAGCCCGGGGATGGATGTGGGGATGACGATCTCTTCTCGGGAGGCCTCTCCGGTCAGGTAGGAAGCGAGACCGACCCGGTTGCTGACTCCAAACACCTTATGCATAACCGGACGGCGGAGGTCGGCGTCGATCAAGACCGTCCCCATTCCGGCCTGCGCGGTGGATATGGACAGGTTGGCGGAGATTACCGACTTCCCTTCCTTCGGGCCGCTGCTGGTGATCAGGAGGGAAAAGCGTTCGGTCTCCTGATGACTCACCCGGATGCTGGTCCTGAGATGCTTGAACATCTCCGCCTCGTGTCCGGAAGGATCCTGGCGGGAAATCAAGAACGTGTATTGCGCGGGATCCCTTTCATCCTTCAATTTCTCCATCCGGGGGATGGTCGCCAGCACCGAAAGACCAATATATTCCTCCACCTCTTCCGGGGTCTGCAGGGTGGCGTCAAAGTACTCGGTGAGAAATACCGCTCCGAGGCCGAGGAAGAGGCCGAACAGGGCGCTCAGGGCCAAGCTCCGTCCCCGCCGGGGGGCGATAGGGAATCGCGGCCGCTCCGCTCTCTCGATGATCTCAACCCCGCTCTCGATGCCGCTGTCGGAAATGTTGAGATCCTTTAGTTTCTTGATCAATACCTGGTATTGGTCCTGGTCGGCCGCCGCCTCCTTTTCCAGGATCCCATATTCGATCGCCGCCTTGTGGGCCTGGATCAGTTTTTCATTCTCGGCCGCGATCTTTTCCCGGAGAACCTCGATCTGGCGGTCGATCTCCTGCACCCGGGGATGTTTTTCCAGATAGTTGCTTAAAAATTCCTGCCGCCGGATCTCCTGCCTGACCAGGGTGGCGCGAAGTTCTTCAAGAAGAGCGGCGGAATGAGATATCCCGAAGCTGATAGATTCCTCCTCCCCGCCTTCTTCGGCCGCTGAGGGGACGCTCTGGATCTTACTAACATAATCGATCTTGGCCATTTCCGATTGCTCGATCTTGCTCCTCAACTCCTCGATCTGCTTCGACAGCATAGACAGTATCCTCTCCGCCGACTCCTGTCTCTCCTGGAGACTGGAGTAGATATAGACCTCGGCCGTGGTGTTGGCTAGCGCCTGGGCCAGCTCGGGGTCGGAAGAACGGGCGGAAATCTGATAGATCCGGGTCTCCTTGACCCGGTCTACGCTGATGGATGACTGGACCCTTCTCACCCAGTTGTTCCACTGGGCGGCATTCTCCGGATCGGCCAGATTCAGTCTCCGAACCACTCCCTCCGCAATCAGCTTGCTGGTGATAACGTGCTTCTCGGTCTCGAAACTGACGTTGTCGAAGTATGGGTTGAGGTAGTAAGGAAGCGCCCCCCCGGTCAGCAGGGAGGTGGGGCTCGACCTCTTGTAGCGAATCAGGCAGCTGGCCCGGTAAACCGGTTGCTGGCGGTAGGTATTCCAGGCGGTCAAGCCGACGGAGGCGACAAAGATCACCAGCATAATCCAGGCCCTCCGCCGGAGGATCCGGATATAGTCGAGAACCGGCAGCATAAAAGCTTGCATTGACATAACGCTTATCCTTACGAATAAACCCGGCCGGCCAGCTATTCCTGACCGGGCGGAAAACCAGGTTCCGGTCAGGCAGGAATGCCTGCCCTGCCGTAGCCTGATTTATGAATAAATTGGGCTAAAACCAGGATTCCGGGACGATCAGCTGGTCGCCCGGCATAAGGTTGACGTTTTTCTCCCTCTCTCCGCCCAGGATATCCTTGAGCATAACCCTGGTTTCCGTCTTCTCATCGCCCTGGCCCCGAACCAGACGGGCCCGGTTGCCGGAGGCATAGTCGGCCAGGCCGCCGGCTTCCAGAAGAGCGTCCAGAGCCGTCATCTGTTCCGTCCAGCGAAACGAACCGGGTGCATTGACCGCACCCAGGACATAAACCCTATCCTCGCCGGTGAAGGCCGCCACCCCTTCCGGGGCCGAGACGGTGATGATGTCCTGGTCCTGGAGCAGGATGTCCTTCTCCCCGCTCAGGAGGGCCTGGAGGCTGACCGAGATCTGGTCCTGGGTTTCCGAACCGGGGATGGTCCGCAAAACACCGATCATACTCTCCCCCCAGACCTTGGGTCCCCCGGTCTGGAGGAAGTTGGCCAGCAGCGAACGGTTGTCTCCCAGGCGGCGGATGCCGGGGTTGCGGACGTTGCCGAAGAAATAGACCACCTGACTCTGGTACTCGGCGATGGTCAGGTCAACCCGGGGACGGCGGATATAATCCCGGGTCAGGATCCCTTTCAATCCTTCGAGGATCTCGGTCTCCGTTCTCCCCGCCACCCGGACGTCGCCCACCCAGGACCAGGAGATCGTCCCCTCCGGGGAGATCCGGAACAACCCGGTAAGGTCCGGTTCTCCGTATACGGTCACCTTGAGGACATCGCCGCTGCCAACCCGATAAACATTTTCTCCCCCGAACCAGGGAGGGGGGGTAGGAACCGGAGCGAGCGCGGTGACTGCTGCTTCTCCCTCAATCGGCTCGGACTCCGGGGGCAACCCCGTCTCCGGACCGGCGCATCCAGCCGCGGCTATCAAGCCCGCCGCCAGCCATATCCTTGCTGAGGAGAAAGCTTTCATCTTCCATCGTTAAATAGTACCAAAAAAGACACTGATCCCGGCATAAACCCGGTTGGAGACCGCTTTCTCGTCGGACGTAATTTCCACGTTCTGATTGCGGACGTAACCGCAGTTTAGTGAACTCCATTGGTTCAATTGATAATTTAAATCCGCCTTGAACTCGACCCTTTGGTAATCGTCGTCCTGGTAGGTGTCATCGTAATAACGCCCGTAAGTCTCCAGCACAAGCCTTTTCGCCGCGCGGTAGCGGAAGAGCAATTCGCCGTATCGCTCGGTGTAAGGCACCCCCGCGATGTCCACCGTTCGGCGGTGGCGGAATGTCAATTCCAGATCCAGTTTCCGGGTCGGTGCCCAGGTCCCGTTGATGGTACCGACATATCCGTCGTGATCGTCGTCTCCGGTCTTCTCGAAGGAATAGCCCCCGGCGGCGGAGATGGTGGCCCGCTTTCCGAGGGCGAATTCGACTCCCGCTTCCGGGAGAAACAGCCGGTAGTCGGGGGAACGGGAGTAATAATTCAGCCGATAGGTATTGCGTTGAAAACAACTCCAGGAACGGCTGAACACATAGCGCAGGATGTCATAAAACCGGTGTCCGAAGTAGTCATCACCGATATGACTGCTGGAGGTATAATTGACCCGGGAGAATTCATACCCGGCCACCAGTCTCAGCCTCTGGGCCAGGCGGCTTTCCCAGACCGGGCCGATGCTGAAGGTGTTCCTCTGCGTCAGGTTGTCGGTCTGGTCTTCCGGGAGCGTGACGTTGATGGGGACCAGTTCATACTTGTCCTGAACCTGGATGCTCAGGTTACGGGTCAGCTGGATACCGTAAGGAGCGGTGACCAGCAGGTTATGATAGTCACGGTTGAACTTCGATTCTTCGTGATACTGATACCGGGTGTAAACGTAGCCGGCTTCGATCGTAATCTCCGACAGATCCAGGCGCATCCCCAGACCGGGAGAAATCTGGGCGTAAAAATCACTGATCTTGTCGCTGGGCGTGAATTCAAGATTATCGTTGTGGTTGCCGATAAGTTTGAAGGTGGGGATCAGTTCGAACAGATCTCCCCCCCGGAGCGGGGCGACGAGAAGGAGACAGAGCAACGCGGATAGGACAACCGCGTGGATACAGATTAACAGTCTCCTGGACATTAAAACGCCGCTCCGGTACAAGCGCTCGGTTGACTTAGAGCAGTGTTTGGACCATCTCCATCACCGCCAGCTGGGCGACCCGGTTCAGGGGGTCCCGGCGGGAGAAGAGAAGGTCGTAACTGGAGCGGGTGACGCTGGCCGACCAGACCACCTCGCCGGTGGCGACGCTGACCAGCCGGGCGGAGAACCCCGCCGCCGGCTCGACTTCTTCGTCCGTTTCCCGAGAGACGCGGTACCAGTACTCGGAGACCGAACCGATAATCACCCCGTCCACCCCCAGCTTTTCTCCCAGCTCGCGGGCGTACTCGGCATCGACCGACTCTTCGATCCGGATCCCCTGCTCGGCGCAAACGGCCACCGCCTCGGTCCGTTCCATCACCCGGTACTGGCGGGAGATGTAGAGTTCGGTCGCCATCAGGTCGGCCACGATCTTGCCCGCTTCGGGGGACGTGGTTAAGTTTTCGAAGGGCAGGATCGCCACCGACTTGATCCCCGAAAGGACCTCCCCGCGGTCGGCCCGGGCCGAGACATACTTATGTCCGCAGCCGGCCGTGATCGTGGCGATCAGCAACCCCAGGCTTATCCATATCAGTTTCTTGTTCATCGTCTGTCTCCTTGTTGAATTCAGTAATCAGTAAGCAGTGAGCAGTTAGCAGCCACTGTTTACTGCTTACTGCTCACTTCCCCTCCCTCACTCCAGCGAATCGGCCATATTGGCAACGGTGATCTGGGCGATCCGGTTGAGGTGGTCCCGGTCGGCGGCGAAGGCATCGTAGCTGGACCGGCTGTGGCTGGCAGCCCAGATCACCTCGCCCGACTTCACGTCCACCAGTCGGGCGTTGATCCCCACCGCCGGCTCCTCGCCGTCGGGGCGGCGGGACCTTCTGGCCAGGCGGTACCAGTACTCGGAGACCGATCCGATCAGGACCGCGTCCACCTCCAGCTGCTGCCCGATCTTCTGGGCCGCCAGCCGGTCGACGACCACCGGCGGGACGATCATCTTCTCCCGCATCAGGCGTTTGACCTGGTTCCGGTCCATCACCCGGAAGTTATCCACCCGGTAGAGCTCGGTGGTAAAAAGTTCGGCCACGATCTCACCGGCGTCGGGAAACCGGGTCAGGTTTTCAAACGGGAGGACGGCCACCGTCTCCAGGGAGACCACCGCCTCCCGGGAAGTCCGGTAATCCCGCTGCAGGGTGTGGCCGCACCCCGCGGACAGGATGACCACCGCTGAAATCACAATAACCAGGGTTTTCATATTTTCTCCTTGTTTATATTTACCCCCGAGACTTGAAACCGACGGGGGCATAAATTCAGATTTACGGCAGAAATGGACTGAGCGGGGGTAATTCCGGCGTGGGCGTCGGCGCCGGCGGCGGCGGTGGGATCGGGGTCGGGATCGGGCCGATCGGAGTGGGTGCCGGAGTCGGCGGCGCAACGGGAGTTGGTATCGGCAGGATTGGTTCGTCATCCGGCGGCGGTTCCGGTATATCCTCCGGAGCCGGGGTCGGCTCCGGTTCTCCCGGCCGCGGCGTCGGACGGACCTGTTCCTCGATCCCGCTCAGGTTGCGCAAGGCCTCTTCCCGGTCCACCCCCTGGCCGGCCAGCCGGTCAAGGTCGGCGGCCGGCCAGCTCCTCTTCCTCAGTTCAAAGACGTCAAGCCCGGCGCCTTCCGGAATGTTCACCTCGAAGACGCGTTCGCCCGCCGCCAGTTCCAGGGTCACCACCTCCTCCCAGAGAAAAGCGTCGTGGGCGCGGGGAAAAACCTCCCGGCTCTCCAGGAAACTCTCCCCCGCGAGATCGATCTTCCAGGTGATCGGGGAGTATCCGAAGGCGCGCATATAAACCGCGTAAGTCCCGTCCTCGTCGACCTTCACCTTGTAGCGGAGGGCAACCGCCTGCCCCAGAGGCCGGACCCATTCCCGGCTGAGGGGACGGCCGTAGCGGGTATCGGCCAGGGTTTCCGGGTCGCCTTCGGCGAGGACAAAATCCTTGCCTTCCACCAGCCGGTACAGCTGGTAGCGGCGACGGGCGGCGCGGTCCCTCTCCGGGGTAACGGGTAAGGAACCTTCCTGGAAACCAAGGTCGGCCAGGAGTTGGAGATAGTCGCCCAGACCTGCCCGGCGGCGGACGATCCGAAAGACGTCAAAACCGTTTCCCGCTCGCAGGCTCTTCTCCAGGGTATGCGGCCCTGCCTCCAGGAAAACGGTGATGACCGGGTCCCAGCTGAATTTCCGGAAATCGGAAGGCCGGGTCGAGACCTTCACCTCCCCCAGGTCGAGAACCCACTCCTCCTCGAAGTTGCCGAAGCCGCGCGTGAATATGGAATAGAGCCCTCTCGCCGGCAGCGTGAAGTTATAGGAGACCTGGATTAATTCATCCGGCTTCACCCATTCCCCCTGTGAAACCGGGCCCTGATCCCGTCCCTTGGAGATCCGGTATTTCCCCTCGCTCTGGTCGTAAAGTTCCGCCTCCCGGATCAGGTAGAACCCCCCGTCGATCGGAAGTTCATTCTCCAGGTTGAGTCCCCGGGCGATGGTGACCGCCTTGTCGCCGTAAGTGAGATCCGCCGCGGGACGGAATCCCCCAAAAGGCGCGACCGCAGGATCGCCGCCGGCAACCACTTCAAATATATCGAGTCTCCCCCCGGCGGGGATGGATACCATAACCTCCTGCTTCCCCGGTTTCAGGTTGAAGCTCCCCACCTCCTTCCAGGTGAGTTCCTCGCCGGGGTTGATCATCGCGCTCGCCCCCTGGTTCACCGACCAGAACTGGGGCCCCCCGCTTCCCCGGGCACGGAGCGTAACGCTCCTCTGGGCCGGGATCTCGAACCGGTACCTGACCACCCCGGAATCTTTCCCCGCCTCCACCCACTGCCGGTTGCTGGCCAGCAGGCGATCGGGGGCGGCAACTTTTTTCAGCGCGGGCGAAGCTTCCTGGTAATCCTCCCCCTCGATCCTCTGGTAGCCGCCCCGGCCCAGGACCGAGATGCTGCGCTCGCCGGAAGTATCCTCGGAGAAGGATGGTCCCAAGCCCAGTCCCCGGGCCAGGTATCCCGCCCATTCTCCCTGGGTGATCGCCTTGCCGGCCGGCGGACCGGACGGAGCTGACAGAGCGGCCGGGGAGAAGAGCAAGGCCATAACGATCGGAATGCCTCGCTTCATATCAGGAATCTCCTTTCTCCATTTCAGTACCGTTCCCGGAATATTTCCTTTCCCACCGCGAAAAGGGCAAATGATCATATTAGCCGATGGAGGGCTGAAAATATAGAAAAAACTATAATCACTAAATACCCCGAAGTGGGTATTTTCGTCCGAAGCCGGGAAAGACATTCCCGGCGGCAACTTTGCTTAAACAAAGGGACGGTTCCCCTGAGAACCGTCCCTTTGCCTGACCTGGCTGGAATTGGTCCTACCTCGTCACCGGGAGATCCGAACCGGCCCCGAAATACAGCCGGGTCAGGGAGCGAATCGCCCAGAGACCGGAGCTCCCCCGGAAGACGGTCGGCAGATGCACCCAGTCCCCTCGCGCGTCCAGCGGGACCGGAAGGTCGTCTTCCCGGCCGAAGTAGAAACGGCTCCAGTCCCGGACCGCCCAGAGTCCGCTGCCGGGACGGAAGACCGCGGGATCAATCCCGCCTTGCCCGGCATAATAACCGGGAACGGGGATGTCCCCTTCCGCCCCGAAGTACAGCCGGGTCAGATCCCGGACCGCCCAGAGCCCGCCGCCGGGACGGAAGACCACGAACTCCGCCGTCCCGTCGCCGTCGTAGTCCCCGGGAACGGGGAGGTCTCCCTCCCGCCCGAAGTACCCGCGGCTCCAGCCCCGAACCGCCCACAGCCCGGCCGTTCCCCGGAAGACCGCGGGATCGGTCGAACCGTCACCGGTGTAATCTCCCGGGACCGGGATGTCGCCGCTGGATCCGAAATAGAACCGGCTCCAGCCCCGGACCGCCCACAACCCCGTGGTTGAGCGGTAGACCCCCGCGAGGGCGATCCCGTCGCCGGAATAATCGCCGGGGGCCGGGATGTCGCCCGAAGCCCCGAAGTAGAACCGAGTCGTTCCCCGGACCGCCCAGAGGCCGGTGCCGGGACGGAAGATGGCCAGGTCGCTGGTCCCGTCGCCGTCGTAGTCGCCCCAGTCGACGATGGGCAGTGGGGAGTGGGCAGTGGGCAGTGGGACCGGGGTGATGGAAGGGGTGGGCACGGGGGCAGGCGTGGCGGCCGCGGTTCCGATTCCCGCGTATTCTCCCGGTTCATAAACGAACTCGCCGGCGGCCGCTTCCGGTCGGGCCGACCTCGGGCCGTCCCATTCACTCTCCTTGGCGATTTCCACCAGCTCCAGGATGTAATAGTAAACCGTGCCGTTGACAACCGCCCGGTCGGTGAAGAGGTAACGCCCGCCGGTGGGGAGACCCTCGGCGCGGATGAATGCGCTCACCGTCTGATAGTTACAGTCCGGGATCTCCGACCGGTGAACGAAGAAACCGTGCACGCCGTCCTCCGCCCCCGTCTTCCACTCCACCGCGACCAGGCCGTCGTAGCCAGTGGCGGAGAAATCCTCAAGGGCCAAGGAGGTAGGTTCGTAGTCGCTGTTCTCCTCGCCCGGGGTGCCGTTGATGTCGTTCCCGTCGGCGTCGGTGCCCGCCCGGTCGATGGTGTTGTTGTCGTACCAGTTCGTGGGCTCGTTCCCGCTGACCACGGGGTCGATCCGCTCCATCGTGAAATAGTAGGGCTCACCGGTCCCGGCGAACCAGCTCCCCTCGATCACATCTTCGACAAAGGCCCCGTCGGCGTCGTAGAGCTTCATCCAGTCACCCGAGTCGTCCATCTCGTTCTCGACCGGATAGATGTAGTCGGCGGGGATGTCAACGATGCACTCCTCGGTTCCCCGCTTCAGCAAAAAGTATCCAAAGGCCGGGATCTCGACGTCGGAGTCGATGGTGAAGTCGGGGTTCCCGTCGTCGGCCACAATCCGCCAGTTCTGGAGGTTGATCGCCGAGCTGCGGTTGCTGCGCAGCTCCATCCACTCGTGGTCGGCGTTGGCCGCCGTCCCGAACCAGGCGAACTCGTTGAAGACCACCGACCGCAGACCGGTGGCCGGACGGCAGCTGACCAGGACGTCGTCCAGGGCCAGGTTGCCCGCGTCCTTGGTGTAGCTGAACCTCACCCGGGTGGAGGCGGGGTCCAACGTCAGACCGGTGAAGACGGTCCCCGAGTTCGGGATCGGAACGATGGTGGTGACCTCGCTCCAGGAGTCCGGCGAGTAGTACTCCTCGATCAGCAGCTCGCTGGTAACACTCGTGTTCTGCCCCTTGAGCCAGAACTGGAGCCAGTCCCCGTCGGCGAAGACGGCGGAGGTGACCGAATCGCCCGTGTTGTCGAGCTTGATCGAGGGGGAGAGATGGCCGAAGTTCCCCGACGACGTGTAAACATCCCAATTCGCATCGCAGCCGACGAAATCCCATCCCGCCGGGCGGGCTCCGATATCGAACTCGTTAAACCCTTCATCGAGCCGGGTGCAGATCTCCGGCGTCGGCGAAGCGGTCGGGACCGGCGTCGCGGTCGGCGGCGGGGTGGCGGTCGGGATTGCGCTCGGGGTCGGACTCGCCGTCGGCGGCGCGCTCGGGGTCGGCGTCGGCGTCGCCACCACCGCCGTCGGAGTGGCCGTCGGCGGCGCGCTCGGGGTAGGCGTTGCGGTCGGCGGATACGATGCGGTCGGCGTCGGCGAAGGTGGCGGCGGGTCCCCCGTATACCAGACCAGGGCGTAGAACTGGGTCAAAATCTTCTCGATTCCCGGGTCGTCATTCTCGATCCCGATCTCCAGGTTCGAAAGCCCCGTCTGGGTCCAGTAATCCCCGGTGGCCGGGTCCTTCTCCCAGCCGCCCAGCCAGTCCACCAGCCCGGTCTGGGTGGAGAACTTGAAGGTATTCCGGTAGGACACCACCCCATCGCTCCGCAGGGCCACCGAGGACTCGGTCGCCCCCGGCTGAACACCAAAGGCCCGAATCTGCAGGTTGACCCGCCGGCAGGACTCCCCCTCGACCACGTCCCAAGGGAAGGCGGAGAGGCGGAACCACGACCAGGCCTCGGACCCTGAAGAAGGATTGCTGCGAAGGTAATAATCGTAATCCGTAGGGAAATGGCTCTCGTTGATCGCCTGGTAGTAGTACTCGCACCCGCCGGCGCAGACCTGGCTCCAGTCCTGAGGCTCCACGTCCTCCACCGGCCACAGGGTGTGCGTGTACCAGTTGGTTATGCTCCCGGAACTCACCGGGATGTAAGTGTCGAGCGTGAAGTCGGCGGGGTTGTTGTTGGTGTCCTGGTGAATATCCCCGTACATCTTCCGGAAGAAGGCCAGGGAACCTGTGATTTCCCCATCGAATCCCGTCTCTTCGTAGAACTTCGGGTTGGTCGCCCAGCCCAGGGCGTCAACCTGGTCTTCGCCTTGCAGCAGCTGGACCCAGGATCTGCCGGCGGCGCTGTCCCTGACCACCCGGAGATTGGCAACGGCATCGGCCAGGACATCATCCACCTGGTTCAGCGAGGCCACCATAAAGTATCCCCCCGCCGGGATCACGTCGCAGGAATTGAAAACATAACTCTCCCCGCCGTCGACGGCGGTCTGCATATTAAGGGTGTAGCCATCAGAGCCCAGGTTGATGTCCTGGGCCAGGGGGTTGAAGAGAACCACATAGTTGAAATAATCGGCCGTCGAGTTGTAAACCTGGTCGATCACGATGTTGGGGGTCGGGCTCAGCGGCGGGGTCAGAGTCGGAACCGGGGTGGCGGTGGGCACCGCCGTCGCCGTCGGCACCGCGGTCGGGGGCGGGGTCGACGTCGGCGCCGCGCTCGGGGTCGGGGTGGGGGTGATTATCC
>JAXGWO010000040.1:0-31953 GCA_040773245.1 PVC group bacterium | reverse complement strand
TTCGTGGGCTGGCTGGCCTTCGGCTGGGGGGCGGCCTCCTTCTTTCTTCTTCTCCTCCACCGCGAGCCGTCGGTGGCCCTGCAGTTTTCCGTCGGGATGATGATCCTGACCCTGCTCGGCTTCCGCTGGTGGACCAACCCGGTGCACCCGGGGATTCTGACCTATATGTCGCCCCACAGCATCATCCTCTTCCATTCCTTCTTCTATTTCGGCCTGGGGAGCCTGCCCCGCCTGGCTTTCCCCCACGTCGAGCTGGTCGGTTACTACAACATCGGGGCGGAGGATTTCTACCTTCCGATGCTGATGCTCGGGCTGCTCGGGCTGGGCGTCTTCGACCTGGTTTACCGGGGGATGGTCCGGGCGGTGGGCCTGAACGACCGGATGGAAGCGGGGCTGGAAAGTTACCACACGCCGCAGATCCAGGCCTTCCTGCCGCTGGCCGCTTTTTTCTGGTATTCCGTCTGCCTGCTGGTCTTTGTCTATATGAGCCGGAAGTATATTATGCACATTCACTTCACCAACGTGGAAGGAGCGGTGGATAACATCTTCCTCCAGTCCGCCCACAGCCTGATCGCCACCGCCTGGGCGGTGATGAGCCTGATGTTCTTCCGCTCCGGCCCCCGGCTGTACCGGAACCTGGTCCCGCCCTCTCTCGCCCTGCTTCTTCCCTTTTTCTTCGCCTTCCAGAACCGGAGGATCCTGATCTACTGCCTGGTGACGACAGTTTTCGCGTATTTCATCTATTCCCGGAAGGGCGTCAAACTGAAGACGGTGGCGCTGTGGGGAGTGCTGATCCTGGGGGCGTTCCTGATTATGACGTCGGCGAGATACGTTACCATCACCGATCCTTCCATCAAGAGGTTCGCCCGGGAAGACCGGAACGTGATCCAGCGGACGCTGCAGGTCATCACCGCCCCGGAACTGCGGAACCTGGAGGGGGCGGAGACGGCCTTCGAGTCGATCCTCTTCCGGCGTCTCAACGGCCTGGACTGGGCGGCCGCGATGATGGCGGCGCGGTCATATAATCCCGGGATTTCCTTTCTCTGGGGGAGACATAATTTTCCCGCCGCGGCCACCATCATCCCCCGGGTGATCTGGCCGGGGAAGCCGCTTCCGGCCATCGAGCGGGTAATCGACCAGCACTTCGAACTCGCCCGTTTCGATCAGCTGGGATCGCTCATCGGCTCCGCCTACGCCGACGGGGGAGTGGTGGGGGTCGTCATCGGCTTCGGCTTCCTGGGAATATTCTTTCCCCTGGTGCTCAGATTCATATTTATCCGAAAAGATGCTATGATAATCTACCTCGGGGGGATGATCCCCCTGCTGGCTTATGAAAATTTCATTCTCAAGTATTCTTTGCAATGGCTCCGCTGGGTCTTGATCCTGATGGCGGCGCAGAGCGCCCTCTTGTTCCTCTTCACCATTATGCAGGCCCGCCGGGAGGGGGCGGAGATTTAGCGCCGCCGCGGGGACCGTGCGGAATCGCGATGACGGGAGGCGTGAATTAACCGGTGAAACAGGTTATCCAATCCTATCGGACCGGAAAGCTGGAGGTCGCGGAAGTGCCGGTCCCGGTCTGCCGCCGCGGCGGGGTCCTGGTCCGGAACGCGGTTTCGGTGATCAGCGCCGGCACGGAGAAGTCAGGGCTCCAGCTGGCGCGGAAGTCCATCGCCGGCAAGGCCCGGAGCCGTCCCGACCTGGTGCAGAAAGTCTGGCAGAAGGTCCGGACCGAGGGGCTGCCGGAAGCCTATCGCCAGTCCCTGGGCCGGCTCGATCAGCCGGTGGCGCTGGGCTACAGTTCGGCCGGGGAGGTGATCGAGGTCGGGGAAGGGGCGGGCGAGTTCCGGGTCGGCGACCGGGTCGCCTGTTTCGGCAGCGGCCGGGCTTCTCACGCGGAAGTGATCTTCGTCCCGCGCAACCTCTGCGCCCCCCTGCCCCCCGGCATCGAATTCGACGCGGCGGCCTTTGCCGGGGTGGGGGCGATCGCCCTCCACGGGACCCGGCTTCTGCGGACGGGACTGGGCGATACCGTCGCGGTGGTCGGCCTCGGCCTGCTGGGCCTGCTCTCGGTCCAGTTCCTGAAGTCTTCCGGCGCCCGGGTGATCGGGGTTGACCCGGTCGGGTGGAAAGCCGACCTGGCCCGGGAACTGGGCGCCGACGGGGCGTTCGCGGACGAAGCGGAAGCGGCGGCGGCGGTGCGCAACTGGACCGGGGGCGCCGGGGCGGACGCGGTGATCGTGCCGGCGGCGGCTCCCGGTCGCCGTCCCCTGGAGCTGGCGGCCGAACTGGCCCGGGAGAAGGCCGTGATCGCCGTCCCCGGCCTGGTCGGTCTGGCCGTCCCCCGCGACCTCTTCTACCGCAAGGAGCTCAACCTGGTGGTCCCGCACTCGGCCGGCCCGGGGATCGACGATCTCGACTACGAGGAGCGGGGACGCGATTACCCCCGGGCCTACGCGCGCTGGACCGCCCGCCGCAACCTGGAGGGTTTCCTCTACTTGCTGGCGGAGCGGAAGATCAGCGTGGAAAAGCTGATCACCCATCGGTTCCCGATCGGGGAGGCCGATCGGGCCTACGGGATCATCACCGCGGAATCCCCCCCGCCGTACATCGGGGTGATCCTGGAATATCCCCCGAAGAAGCCGCCGGTCCGCCGGGTGGTCCTGGCCGAAAAGCCGGCCCGCCCCGCCCGCGGTTCCGTCGGGGTGGGTTTGATCGGCGCCGGCCTCTTCGCCCGGGGCACCCTTCTCCCGGCGATCAGGGGTATCCCCTGGATCCGTCTCCAGGGACTGGCTACCGCCACCGGGAGCAGCGGAACCCATACCGGGAAGAAGTGGGGGTTTGAGTACTGCGTCACCGATCATACCGCCCTCCTCGACGACCCGGAGATCGACTGCCTGCTGATCGCCACCCGGCACGGCACCCACGCCGCCCTGGCGGCGGAAGCCCTGGCGAGAGGGAAGGCGGTCTTCGTGGAAAAGCCGCTGGCCCTGGACGGGGACGAACTGCGAACCGTCCGGGAAGCTTACGGGCGCCACGGGGGCCGGCTGATGGTGGGCTTCAACCGGCGCTTCTCCCCCTTCAGCCGTCAGGCGCGGGACTGGATCTCCCGGGCCGGCGGCCCCTGGGTCATCGACTGCCGGGTCAACGCCGGGTTCGTGCCCGCCGAGAGCTGGGTCCAGGATCCGGAAGAGGGGGGAGGGAGGATCCTCGGCGAGGTCGGGCATTTCATCGACCTGATCCAGTACCTGACCGGGTCAGTGCCCTGCCGGGTCTTCGCCTCCTCGATCTCCGCCGCCGGCTCCCCCTACCGCGAAGAGGAGAACATCATCATCAACCTCCAGCTCGCCGACGGTTCCGTGGCCGGGATCACCTATACCGCCGCCGGCGACGGTTTGTTCCCCCGGGAACGGCTGGAGATATTCGGGGGCGGCTCGGTCTGCCTGATCGACAATTTCCGGATGGTTTCCCTGACCCGGGCCGGGAAGGTGAGAAGGAAAAAGCGGCTGAACATCGACCGGGGTCACGCCGCCGAATTCCTCGCCTTCTTCACCGCGGTCCGCGAGGGAAAGGCCTTTCCGGTGGATTTCCGGGATTACCTCTCCACCACCGTTGCCACCTTCCGGATCCGGGAATCTCTCCGGCGGGGTGTTCCCCTGGAGACCGGCATCGATGATTACCTGGACTCCCCGCCCGGCTGAGCGATCTTTCCCCCCGCCGGAAGAAATCGATCCTGCCGGTCAATTCTTTCGCGATGCATATAGTGCTGATCACAGATTCGTATCCCCCCGAGATCAGGTCCGCCTCGCTGATGATGTCGGAACTGGCCCGGGGCCTGACCCGCTCCGGGCACCGGGTATCGGTAATCACCTCGAACCCGAGATACAACCTGGTGGAGGGGCAGGTCCCGCCGCGAAAAATTTTCACCCGGACCGTGGAGGAGGGAATCCGGGTGCTGCGCGTGCTCACCCCGCCGCTCCACAACGTCTCCCACCTGAAGAGGGGTTTCGGCCAGATGGTCCTCCCGGCCATATTTTCCGCGGCCGGCTGGTCTCTCGGCCGGGTCGACGTCTCCATCGTCTACTCCCCCCCCTTGCCCCTCGGCCTGGCCGCGTGTTTTTTCCGGGTACTCCACGGGGCGGATTTCATCTTTAATGTCCAGGACCTCTTCCCGCAGAACGCGATCGATCTCGAGGCCCTGAAGAACCCGGTTCTGATCCGGATGTTCCGGTTCCTGGAGAAGTTCATCTACCGCCGGGCCCGGTTTATCACCGTCCATTCCCCGGGGAACAAGAAGTTCATCGCCGGGCTGGGCATCCCGCCGGAAAAGATCGAGGTCATCCATAACTGGGTCGATCCGGCGGCCTTCCGGAGGGAGCGGGGGAAATCGCCGCTGCGGAACGAAGCTGACCTGCGGGGCAAGTTCGTCGTCCTCTTCGCCGGGGTGATGGGATACGCCCAGGATATGGACGTGATCGTCGACGCCGCGCGGGAGCTGAAACCGTATCCGGAGATCGTCTTCCTGCTGGTCGGCGAGGGGAGCCAGAAGCTGAAGGTCGCCGGCCTGGCCCGGGAGTCCGGCCTGGAGAACATCATCCTCCACCCCTTCATCCCCCTGGCCGACTACCCGGACCTGGTGGCCCGGGCGGACGTGGGACTGGTCACCCTGAAGAAGTCGATGGGGACGCCGGTGGTGCCCTCCAAGATCCTCGGGTATATGGCCGCCGGCAAGCCGGTCATCGGCAGTCTCAACCCGGAGAGCGAGGCCCACGACATCATCCGCGAATCGGGCTGCGGCCGCTCGGAGGAGATCTCCGGGCCCCGGGAGCTGGCCCGGGCGATCCTCGAGCTTTACCGGGACGAAGCTCTCCGAACCGCGATGGGGCGGAGAGGGCGCGAGTACGCGGAGAGAAACTTCTCCCTCGCCCGCTCGCTGGAGGCCTACGAGAAGCTGCTGGGGAGGATCCGGGCCTGAGCGGATCCGGCCGCCGTCCCGGTGTCCGGAATTTTCGCCTGGCCTGCCGGTCCTGCGGTATGGTATGATTTCCCCGAAGCTGATCTGAGATGGGAGGATATGATGGTTATGCCGAACGCTGACCCTGAAGGATACCGCGACGCCGTGATTTTGGTCACGGGGGGTGCCGGAGCGATCGGGAGCAACCTGACCCGGACCCTGGCCGCGTGTCCGGCCGGCCGGGTGGTTGTTCTCGACGATCTCTCCGCCTCCCCGGCCTGGAATGTCCCGGAACTGCCCAACGTGGAACTGGTCGAGGGCAGCGTTACCGACGACCGGGCTATCCGGCGGGCCTTCCGGGATAAGCCGAGGTATGTCTTCCACCTGGCCGCCTTCTTCGCCAACCAGAACTCCGTCGATCATCCCGAGCGGGACCTGCTCGTGAACGGGATGGGGACGCTGAAGGTTCTCCAGGGGGCCCGGGACGCCGGGGTGGAGCGCTTCGTTTACGCCTCCTCCGGTTGTTCCATCTACGGGAGCGGCGCCCCCCTGCCCCTGAAGGAGGATTTTATGTCCCTGCGCCTGAGCAGTCCCTACCAGATCACGAAGATGCTCGGGGAGCTCTACTGCAACTTCTTCTTCCAGCATTACGGACTGCGGGTGGTGAAGACCCGGTTCTTCAATTCCTACGGCCCCGGCGAAGTGCCCGGCCGCTACCGCAATGTCATCCCCAACTTCATCTTCTGGGCGCTCCAGGGCCAGGTCCTCCCCATCACCGGCAGCGGGGAGGAGACCCGGGATTTCACCTACGTCGGCGATATCGTCGCCGGGCTCCTCCGGGCCGGGCTGGCGGAAGAGGCGGTGGGGGAGGAGATGAACCTCGCCTCGGGGAAAGAGGTGCGGATCCTCGATCTCGCCCGCCTGGTCAACGAGCTGACCGGGAACCGGGCCGGGATCCGTTTCCTGCCCCGGCGGAGATGGGATACCAAGGACCGTCTCCTGGGATCGATCGAAAAGGCCGGCCGGATCCTGGGGTACCAACCGCGGGTGGAATTCGCCGAGGGGCTGCAGAACAATCTCCGGTGGTTCCGCGACAACTGGGATAAAATAGCCGCGGCCGCCGACTTTTAGCCCGGGGCTAACCCCCAGCCACGGTTCGGGGGTCGCGGGCCGGCGATTGAAGCCAGACTCCTTTCGATGAGAGCAAGATTACCGGCGGCGCTCGGGGCCCTGGGCGAATTCGTCTTCTCCGCTTTCCTGGTCGGGGCGGCGACGGGGGCGGCGGATTACTGGCTGGCGCGCCGCCTTTTCGGGGAAGCGATCTCTCTCCTCTCCGTCATCGACGCGGTGGTGGTTTACTCCGTTCTCTGGACGCTGATCGGTCTGGCCGTCTTCGGGGTTCTGGCCCTCGGGGACCTCCTCCGCCGCCGGACTCCGGCGGCGATCCCCTGCCGCCACCCCCCGCTCCTGCTGTTTTTCTGCCTCTCCCTCTTCCTCCTCGGCCTGACCATCCTGAACAAGAAGTACCTTCCGGTCGCCCACTCGGCCCCGAGCCTGGCCTTCGACCTGGGTTGGTTTCTCTTCTCGGCCGGGATCTACTTCCTGGCGCGCCGGTTCCTCGCCCCGGCGGTTTCCGGAGGGCGGCGGGTCCTCCTGCTGGGTTCGGCCTGCGCCTTGATCCTGCTCGCCGTCGCCGCGGCCGGGAAGCGGGCCGTTGTCCCGTCCGACGCCGGCGATGTCCCCAACGTCGTCATCCTGCTCATCGACAATGTCCGGGCGGACCATCTCCATTGTTACGGATACCCCCGGCCGATCTCGCCGGATATCGACGCCTTCTCCCGGGAGGGGGTTCTCTTTTCCCGGGCTTACGCCGCCGCTCCCTGGACGCTCCCGTCGGTGGTCTCGCTCCTGACCGCCCTCTATCCATCCGAACACGGCACGCACGACCATCGTTTTCGGCTCTCCGGCGAAGTCCCGACCCTCCTCGGGGCGATGAAGGAGCATAACTACCAGGTCGGCGTCTTCTCCAACAGTCCCTGGATCTCCCTTCGCTACGGCATCGGGGGAGAGGCGGATTATTTCGATCGCCCCTACCTCTCCATCCATCACGCGCTGTACTTTCTCAACAAGTACAGCCCGTTCCGGCTGGATAACCGGTTCGGCGGGAGGTTCCTCCTCTCCGATCGGGGACTGACCGCCCGGTTCCTGGACTGGTCGGAATCAGTCATCGGCCGGGAGGGAAAATTTTTCGCCTACCTGCACCTGATGGGTCCGCACGTTCCTTACGCCGCCCCCGCCGGATACCGGAAAGAGCTCGGCCTGGAGAGCGTTCCCCGGCTGAACCCTCCCGGTTACGGGGGGCTCTTCTCCTTTGTGGAGCAGCCGGCTCTCTCCGCCCGGGAACTGGAAGAGCTGACGGGCAATTACGACGCCGCCCTGCTCTACGGCCAGGAAGTGGTCGGACAGCTCGTCCGCGGGCTGGAGGAGCTGGGTATCCGGCAAGACACCCTGGTCATCCTGACCGCGGACCACGGGGAGGAATTCTACGAGCACGGGGGCTGGTACCACGGTGATTCCCTCTTCGAAGAGATGATCCGGGTTCCCCTGATTATGGCCTGGCCCGGGCACTTCCCGGAAGGCCTCCGGATCGACGAACCGGTCAGCCAGGTCGACATAATGCCGATGGTTCTCGGTCTGCTGCGGCGGGAACCCCCCGCCCGGGCCGATGTTCGGGACCTGGTGGCCCGGGCCCGGGAAAGCGACGGTCTGGGGCCGGACTTCATCTACAGCGAGGTTGTCTATAAGAACCGCGGCGGACGAGCGCTCCGGGAAGGGCGGTACAAGTTAGTTCACGGGTATCACGACGACGGGAACGAGGTCTTCCTCCTCTTCGACCTGGAACGGGACCCCGGGGAGCTGACCGACCTGATGGAGGAGGATCCGGAGATCGCCGGCCGGCTCCAGTCCGAGCTCCGGCGGCTCCAGGACCAACTCCGGGAGCCCCGGGCCGGGATGGAGGCGGCGGGGATCGACCACCTGACCGACCGGAGGCTGAGATCGCTGGGTTACCTCAGGTAAGGACCCGGTCTTCCCGCCCACCGCCCGGCCGGGCCAGGAAATAGCGCCGCCGGGGGCCCTGTCCCGGAACCTCCCGTCGCCCTTCCAGGTCGCTGACGGCGTAGCGGTGGCGCCCCAGGATCTCCCCGACGGCCCGCGCCGCGGGGTGGTCGTGCACCTCGCAGATGACGACCGGCCGGCACTCCGTCAGGATGCGGGACATCCCCCCGAGCACCCGGGCCTCGCTGCCTTCGACGTCGATCTTCACGAAGTCCGGGGCGGGGAGGCGGTCCCTGAAGACCAGGTCGTCCAGGGCGGCGGTTCTCACCCGGAGCAGCCCTCCGGCTTCCGTCCCGGCGCCGGGATCGAGCAGGTGACCCTCCAGCGGGGTGCCGTCCTCCTCCGGGCGGAAAAGCTTCTCCCCGGTGGTCTCGTCGGCCGCCAGGTTCAGACAGGTCGCGTTGCCGGCACGGTTGAGCCGGAGGTTGCGGACCAGCCGTTGGTAGCTGTCCGGGTTCGGCTCGCAGGCGATCACCCGCCCCGCGGGGCCGACCCGGGAGGAGAGGAGGAGGGTGAAGAACCCGATGTAGGTCCCGATGTCGTAGGCGGTGCCGCCCTCCTTGACCAGCCCGACGATCGCTTCCTGGACCCGGGGTTCGTGAGTCCCCAGCCAGAAGAACTTCTCGCTCTGGAACTTGATCTCCAGGCGGAAGCCTTTCAGGGGTCCGGCCGAGATCGTGACCGGAATGACCTCGTCCCCGGCGGCCAGAAGCCGGTTCAGGACCCGCCGCAGGGTGCCGCTGATCCCGGGAAGGCGGTAGAGGCGATTGCGCACCCGCCAGGGGATGACCGAGACGAGGGGAAAGACAATTTTTTCGGTCAGGGTGCTCACGGGACCGGTCCCCGCCGGGCGGGCGGGTGTTTATCGGGGGAAGATCGGGGGTCCTGAGGTCCGGGTGCTACTTGTAGTAAGAGTGGTAGTAATAATAGTTCTGACCGCGGTTGATGTCGGCCCCGTTCAGAACCATCCCGAGCAGCCGGGCGTTGACCCTCTCGAGCTTCTCCCGGCAGAAGGCGGCGAGCTTGCCGCCGGTGGTTCCCGCCCGGACTATCATAATCACCCCGTCCGCCAGCCGGCCCATAATGGCCGCGTCGGTGACCGAGAGGAGGGGGGGGGAGTCGAGGATGACGCGGTCCCACCTTCCCCGGGCCTCGCCGAGCAGTTCCCCGAACCGCCGGGAATTGATCAGCTCGGCGGGGTTGGGGGGGATCGGCCCGCCGGAGATGATCTCGAGCCCGGGGAAATCGGTCGCCTGGATGGTCTCCTGGAGGGTCAGCCGTCCGGTCAGGAGGTCGCTGAGTCCCGGCTTGCCCCGGCCGGCATCGAAGATCTTGCCGATCCGGGGTTTCCTCAGGTCCCCGTCGATCAGGAGCACCCGCTCGTTCCCCTGGGCCAGGGAGAGGGCGAGCAGGGTGGAGGCGTCGGTCTTGCCTTCCTGGGGAAGAGAACTGGTGATCAGGATGACCCGGGGAGAATCGTCGGACGAGGAATAATAGATGCCGGTGCGGATCGCCCGGTAGGCCTCCGGGATTATCCCCCGGGGGTTGGCCATAATCTGCAGGGGGGAAGTGTCGCTCCGGATGTTGACCTGGGAGTAAAGCGGGATCGCCCCCAGGAAGGGGAGCTTCAGGTACTTTTTCGCCTCGGCGGAGGTCTTGATGCTGTTGTCGATCGATTCCAGGAAGAAGATGGCCGCTATCCCGGCGGCGGACCCGATCACCAGGGAGAGGAGGAGATTGAAGGCCTTGCGGGGTTTGAACGGTCGGAGCGGGGTCTCGGCCGTGTCGATCACCCGGATGTTGGTGATCTCGATCCCCTTGGTCATCGTGGTTTCGCTCACCTGGGCGAGCAGGGCCTGCTGGACTTCGCGGTCGATATCCACTCGGGTTTTCAGCCCTTCGATGGCGTTGATCTTCTTCTCCATCGTGAAGAAGAGAGTCTTCTGCTTTTCCAGGTCGCGGAGCAGGTTCTCTTCGCTGGCCTGCGCCAGGTCGCGTTCCCGCCGCAGCCCCTCGATGATCTTCACGATCTCTTCCTTCAGTCCCGCCTCGACGGCGGCGATCTCGGCTTCCAGCTGGATCATCCGGGGATGCTGCCCCTTGTACCGCTGGGAGTATTCCCCCCGGTTGGCCTGGAGCTGGACCAGGCGGTTGCGCAGCTGGAGAATGATCGAGTGGTAGCGGATCTGGGGAAATGTCTCCAGGGAAAGATCCTGCTCCTGGTATTGTTCCAGGTGCCGGATCTGGATGTCCTTTTCCTCCCGTTCCCGCCGCAGAGTTGAGTGAACTTCCGAGAGTTTGTTCAGTTCCCTCTCGACTTCCTCCAGCGAGATTATCCGCTCGCTCTCCTTGTAAGCCATCAGCTCCGCCTGGGCGTCGAGCACTTTCTGATTCTGTTCCTCCAGTTTCCGGTTCAGCTGGGAGAGAGCGGTCTGAACCGATTCATACTTGGCCTCGATCGACATCCGGATGAACTGTTCGGCCCAGGTGTTGGCGATCAGGGCCGTCAGCGCGGGATCAGGTCCGTTCACCCGGATATCGACCAGCTCGCTCTGGGCGATCGGTTTGATGCTGACCATCTGGAGAAGCTTCGCGGGGCCCAGTTTCTCCCGGGTGTCCTCGGGAAGGTTTTCCCGGACCTTCCGGGCCAGGGAGGGAGACATCAGGATCTTGTACTGGGTATTGTAGTAATCGAGCTGGCGGCCGCTCCCGATGGAATAGGGGTCCTTGAAAGGGACGATATTGGGCATCTGGGGCTCGATCCGGATCCGGGCGGTGGCCTGGTAGAGGGGGGTGGCCGTGAAGTTGCCGATCGCCACCAGGGTGAAGATGATCACCACCGAGGTGATCAGAACCCACTTCCGCCGCTCGATGATGTAGAGCTTCTCGCGGAGGTTGAAGGTCAGTTCGCGTGTGGTGTCCATCGGCGCCCCGCTCAGAAGAAACTTTCCGGGACCACGACCAGGTCGCCCGGCAGGAGGGGGACGTCCTGGGAGAGATCCCCGCCCTTGAGGATGTCGTTCAGGCGGACCGGGATGATCTCCTCCCGTCCGCCGTACTTCCGGATGATCCGGGTCGCGTTGGGGCTGGCGGTCTTGGTCAGACCTCCCGCCTGGGCGATCGCCCGGGTAACGGTCAGCCGGCCCTTGATCTCGAAGGCCCCCGGCTTCTGGACCTGGCCCAGGACCGAGATCGTGCCGTATTCGCGGATGGTGATATTGACCGAGGGCGAGACCAGGAAGTCCTCTTCCAGGAGGTCTTCCAGGTGCCGTTCAAACTGGATCGGGGTGAGTCCGGCCGCCCGGACCTCTCCCAGCAGGGGAAAGGAGATCATCCCCAGTTCCGAGACCCGGACGCTGAGCGAGAGGTCGCTCTCCCCGAGGACCGAGATGTCGATCAGGTCGTGGGGATTGATCAGGTAACTGTCGCCATTCTCGTCCGCCGCCAGGTCCGCCGGGGCGGGAGTCGGTTCTTCCCGAAACAGCTCTTCCCGCGCGGAAAAGGAACTTTCGCCGGCTGCCAGTTCCGCTGGCGGTTCCGGCGTGCTCCCGCAGCCGGCGCTGAGACAGAGGGCGCCGACGATGACTGCTGCCGCCGGGATCCGTTTGCCGACTCGCTGGCGGGAAGGCCTAATCCGGGGAGGAAGAGGGGAAGGGATTGAACTCGTTTCCGAGGACATCAATCGGGTATCTCGATTTATTCTGTCGATCTCTCCGGTCCATCAGAGGATCGTTTGCCGCCTGGTTAGCCGCTGAAATTCAGGGAAATTCAATAGATCGCCGACAGGGACAGGTAAAACCGGTTGTTCCGGTAATCTTTCTCGGGCCAGTTGGAGTTGCGGTTGCGGTAACGGTACTTGAACTCCGCGGTCAGCCAGGACTGGACCTGGTACCTGACCCCGATCTCCGGCTGCCAGATGTTGTCGCTCCGCTTTTCGTCGAAATCCGGGGAGAGGTGGGGATAACTGTAGTTGCTGTACTGGAGGCGGACATAGCCGCGGACCTTGTGATCGAGCTGCCGGCTGTAATAGATCCAGGCCCGGTTGAGCAGGTAATAGCTGTTCCCCCGGAAAGTCGATTCCTCCGCCCTCCGCTCCCAGGCCAGGCGGAGGTCGTGCTCCTTGGAGAAGACCTGTTCCAGGAGGAGGTAGCCGACCACCCCCCGGTAGTCGTCCCAGACCGAGTCTTCCCGGTAGAGCCGTTCCTGGTACCCCACCTTGGCCGTCCCGGTCAGCTTGGCGGTAATCTCCCCGACGAAGCCGGCCCGGAGCTCGTTGTAATAGCCGTCCCGGTCCTTGTTCTCGTCGTAGAGGATCCGGTTGTAGGTGTATTCCAGCAGGGCTTTGCTCTTCGGCGCCAGCTGCAGGAACCCGGTCAGGATCCCCCGGTGCTCCATATGGTCGTATGGCTGATAGATATCCTCGTCGTAACGGAAGAGGTAATTCTCGTACCCGCCCTGGACCTGGAACTTGTTCCCGAGATAGATCAGCGCCGCCCGGGCGGTGTTCTCGATCCGTTCCACCCGGTCGGAGTAGTCGGTGTCTTCCCGGTCGGAGGTCTTGAGGAAGGTGTCTTCCGCCTTCAGGGAGAAGGGATCAGCCAGCAGGCTGATCCGCCCGTGCAGCCGGTGATCAATATGGTTCTGGTCGGTGTGGTCCAGGAAATAATGGAGTCTCGCCTGGTAGTCGGCCGCCAGCAGGTTCTCCTCCCAGGGGAACTCCAGCGCTATCCCCGGCACCAGGATCCCGATCAGGTCCTCTTTCGGGTTCCGGTCGCGGAGGAAGATGTTGTCGTCGTACTCCCCCTGGACCTCGAGCCGCGGGTGGATGACCAGGCTCCCCTGGCTGATCCCGTGCCCCGGAGGGCCGATCTCCAGTCCGAAGATCGCCGGGGTGACAACTGTCAGAGACACGCCGGCCAGGCAAAAACACAAAATTGCTCTTGTCAGCCGGGACTGTTTCAAAATCCGCCCCTATGCCCGGGGTTCAAGGCTCAAACGGGCTGGCCGGGCTGATATCGCCCAGTTCGACCTCCAGCACCTTGTCTTCCGGCCGCATCTCCAGCCACGCGACTTCCCCGGCGGTCAGGGTTATCCGTTCGTCGCCCCAGAGAACGACCAGTTCCCCGGAGATGACCTCGATCCGGGTTCCGGGGGGGAGGATGGGTAGGCGGTCGCCTTCCTTGACCAGGATCACCGTACCGTCGGGGAGAATTATCTTCAGCTCCCCGGTGAAACGGATGACTTGGTGGGCGGTCACTCCCGGATGGATGATCCGGGCGATCTGCCCTTCCTTGAGCAGGATGATCTTCCCGGCCAGCATCCCGGTGGACTCCCCGGAGACTATCTCGACCAGGGTGTCCTCGGGAAGCGGGATCAGGGTCTCCCCGGTCGATATCCGGATGGTCTCCCCGGAGGGGAGGGTGACCGTGATCGCCCCGGTGAAATCCACGATCTTCTCCACGTCAATGGTCGGGGTTTCCTTATCCCCTTCCACGCAGCCGAACTGCGATACAACCAGCGTTACGCTCAGGCACAGCAGTACCGCTCGCCAGGACATCTTCTTCATCGTATCCTCCCTTTTCCCGGGGTTTCGCCAGACAAATTGCTCGGAAATATTATAGAACACACCAATTTGAATATACCGCCAACCACTGTTAAGAGTCAAGATGTAAAGGAGATATATTTTCCCGGGTGGTGGAGCGGTCAGGAGGGCTGGTGGAAGAGGCGCGCCGGGGGGATCGGCGCCTCTTTCTCCCCGGGCGGGGTCCAGAAGACCTTGAGGACGGCGCCCCCGCCGACGTCGAAGTACTTGATCTGGATCCGGTGATAACCCGCTTCCAGGGGGATCTCTCCCGACCGGTACTGGACGGCGTGGGCCCCCCCGTTATCGACGACCGGCCGGTCGTCGATGAAGATCCAGGAACCGTCGTCGGACTCGGTGGCGAAGATGTAGGTTCCGGCCCGGTCGATCTCGATCAGGCCTTCCCAGAGGACGGAGAGGGGAGAGGAGAGCCCCAGGGCCCTCCGGGTCTCCTCGGGGCTGTTGTACCAGAACTCGAACTTATCCTCGACCCGGGAGGCGGAGTGCTGCCCGACCGGGTTGACCTTGTCGAAGTAGCGCCCGAGCAACCCGGGCCGGAGCTTCTCCGGCTCCACCTCCACCGGCTCGGGCGGGGGCAGCTCCTCCTGGGGGACCTTGCCCCGGTGGAGGCGGGTGTAGAGCCAGAGGTCGAGACCGGGCCGGACGCTGTAAAGCTCGGAACGGTAGGTATCCTTCAGCGCCTTCTCCAGTTCCTGCTGGGTGGTGGAGCGGCCGATCACGATCGGGGCGTCGGAGTCGGGCATCACCTTGCCCCAGTAGCCGACCCGGGTGTACTCCCGCAGGTACCACTGGAGCGGCCAGTACTCGTCGGAGGCGATCTTGATCTCGGTGGTGTAGCCCTGCCCCTGCGAGTGGGCGTACTCCTCGATCGCCCGGACCAGGTCGTTGAGGTCCCGCCGGCTCTGCGAGTAGACGATCATATGGCGGTCGTCGTCGTACTCCTCGAAGTTGACCACCCGGCTGATCCCGGTCCCCCAGGCCAGCAGCCCGGCCGCCAGGAGGGTCCCGGAGACGGTCAGCAGGGAGGGGGATCCGGCCAGCCTCCGGTAGAGTTCCTCGAGGAAGAAGCCGGCCAGGAGGGCGAGGGGGAGGATGAAGTTGAGGGCCAGCCAGGGGGTCTTGTAGGAGATGACCGAGTGGGCCAGGAACATCACCACCGTCCAGATCGCGCAGAAGACGGCGAAGGCGTTCCTCCGTGCCGCCGTCAGGCCGATCCCCAGCACTCCGAGGACGAAGATCGGCAGCTCGAAGTCCCGCAGCAGCCACCACCAGTAGAAGAACGGTTTTTCGTGTCCCGCCCCCTTGGTTCCCGTCTTCTGCCAGATCATCAGGCTATGGACCAGATCGCTGGTGGCGCCTTTGAGGGTGGTGAAGAGGGAGGAATAATAAACCACGATGATCAGGACGAAGACCCCCGCCGCCAGCCAGATCGTTCCGTAATGGGTCTTCAGCCAGCCGATCAGCTCCCGGGCGGCGGCCTTAGGCGGGATTTCGCCCGCCCGGCGGTTCCGGGAGAACCAGAGCCCGGTCCCGGCCGCCGCCCAGAACCAGGACCCGGCGGTGATGATGTAGGTCTCCTTGACCGTGATCACCCAGGCCCAGCAGGCAACGGAGAGGACCAGGTAAGCGGGTTTTTTCGACTCCCAGAAGCGGACCGCCCCTACCACCGTCCCCAGGGTGAAGAATACCAGGTAGACCTCGTGGATGTTGGTCCGGGAGAAGAAGATGTGGGAGGGGGAGAGGGCGAGGAGGAAGGCCGCCCCCGTCACCCCCACCCGACCGATCTTCCTCCGCAGCGGCCAGAGCAGCCAGATGGTCAGAGAGCCGAAGAGGGCCACCATACAGCGCAGGGAGAAGATGCTCTCGTGGATGGCCAGGGGGATGATGTGGGTGAAGAAGAGAAAGGGACCGTGATAGTTCGAGGGGTCGTAGGTCCAGCCCCCGGGGAAGTCGGCCTTCAGGTTGAGGAGGAACCAGGAGTTGACCCCCTCGTCGTGGTGGAGGGGCTTGCGCTCCAGGTCGTAGAACCGCAGGAAGAAGGCCAGGACCACCGCCAGGACGAAGAGAATGGTGAGGGCCTTCTTCGCCGCCGGACCGTACCGGAACGGAGTCTCCGGTTCCCTCCTCGCCGTCCCCTCCGCCAGCTTTTTCCGTTTCTTCCCCATTTTGCTCAACTCAGCCGCGTGACCGTCTGAAGAAATAGACCATCGCCCGCGGATAATCGCTATCGCAATCGGCCGTTCTGCCCTGGTCGATACCGATACCGATAGCGATACCGATCGTTTCGGTGCGGCATCCGTTCGATATCCGGAAAATTATTGCCTGTTCTTCATCCGGAAGATCTTCATCCCGGCGTTGAACTTGGTCTTCAACTCCCGCACTGACCTGACCTGGAGGGTCTTCTTCAGGATGTAGGAGGGGCGAGTATAGAATTTTTTGTAGGCCAGTTGCAAGAGTTCCTGCAGTTCTCCGTCGGAGAGGATCTCGTTCCAGTAAGGGGGGGAGAATCCGGCTTGGGGGTCGGCGGCGAAATCCCGCCAGTGGTCGCGGGGGAAGATCCCCTCCTTCAGCCCCCGCTCGTAGATCTCGGTCCCCGGGAAGGGGCAGAGGATGGTGGCGTGGACGAAGTCGGGCTTCAGGTCGAGGGCGAAGCGGATGGTCTGCAGGATATCCTCCCGGGTTTCGGTGGGGGAACCGATCATAAAGTAGGCCAGGGTTTCGATCCCCAGCTTCCGGGTCAGGCTGATTGTCTCTTTGGCCTGCGGCAGGGTGATCCCCTTGTTCAGGACCTTGAGGATCTTCTCCGTCCCCGCCTCCACCCCGTAGTGGATCCGCTCGCAGCCGGCCCGTTTCAGGAGCTGGAGCATCTCGCGGTCCACGCAGTCCACCCGGGCCCGGATGTCCCAGCCGATCCCGAGGTTCCGGCGGAGGATCTCCTCGGCGACCGCGATCGCCCGGTCCCGGTTGACGGTGAAGGTGTCGTCGTAGATTAAAAACTCCCGGATCCCCAGCCCCACGCACTCCTCCATCTCGTCGACTACGTTGGCGGCCGAGCGGTAGCGGAACCTTTTGCCCAGGTGGGGGCGGGCGCAGAAGGAACAGCGGTAGGGGCAGCCCCGGCTGGTGAACATCGTGGTGATCGGCTGCCTTCTCGCCATCACCGAGCTGTACTTGCCGTAGGGGGTGAGGCGCCGGGCGGGGAAGGGGAGGGCGTCGAGGTGGGAGCAGAGCGGGGGGGAGGGGCTGGAGACAACCTTCTCCCCCACCAGGTAGGTCAGGCC
Organism: PVC group bacterium; assembly: GCA_040773245.1. Taxonomy (GTDB): domain Bacteria; phylum Auribacterota; class Erginobacteria; order Erginobacterales; family Erginobacteraceae; genus Erginobacter. Next base: position 15,002 of record JAXGWO010000040.1, on the reverse strand, counting down.
GGGGACGGCCGAAAGGTCACCCTTCCCCTCCAGCCGGTCGAGGAGAATGGCGAAGCTCTCCTCCCCCTCGCCGGAGAGGACGTAGTCGATCCCCGGGAGCTTGACCGTCTCTCCCGGATAGAGGAAGGCGTGGACTCCGCCGACCACCACCGGAAGAGCGGGGTCGACCTCCTTGGCCAGCCGGGCGGTCTTCACCACGTCGAGGAGGGTGAAGGTCATCGCGGTCAGCCCGACCAGGTCGGGTTCGGACCGGCGGATCCGCTCCCGCAGCCCCGGGTAGGAGAGTTCCTCGACCTGGGCGTCGCAGACCTCCACCCGGTGAGAGGTGTGCCGCTCCAGGTAGCCCGCCAGGTAGAGCAGCCCCAGGGGGGGGTTGAACCCCCGGGCCTCGTCGATCAGGGCGGGGTTGTTCCCGGTCAGCTCGTTCTCCCGGGGGGGGTTGATCAGGAGGACCTTCATCTCCCCGAGCGCTTATCGATCAGGTCGGCGAGCAGCCCCAGGGCCAGGAACTGGAGCCCGGCCATCAGGAGGACCACCGTGGTCACCATCCCGCCCCCGCCGGCGATCAGCCGGTGGACCAGGAGGGCCAGCCCCGCCGCCAGGAGAAAGCCGGCGGCGGGGAGGAAGATCTTCAGGGGATTGAAGTAGAGGGAGGTGCGGATGATCAGGTTGAGGAGGTTGAGGGTGTCGGAGAAGGGGCGGAACTTGGAGCGGCCGAGCCGCTTGTGGTAGTCGATCGGAACGTAGCGGACCGAGAGGCTGTTGCAGAGGAAGGCGACCGTGATCGTGGTGGTGAAGGAGAAGCCGTCGGGGAGGATGGGGAGGAAACGCTCCGCCGCCTCCTTCCGGAAGACCCGCAGCCCCGAGTTGAGGTCGGGGATCCGCATCCCGGTCAGGTAGTCGGCCAGCTTCTTCAGCAGCCACTTGGGAAAGCGGCGGAAGGGGGGGATGGCCACGTGCCTGCCCGTCCGGGCCCCCACCGCCATATCGTAATTTTCCGATCCCTCCAGCAGGGCGGGGATGGCCTGGGGGGGATAGGTCCCGTCGGCGTCGACGATCAGGACCCGCCCGTAGCGGGCCCGGTTGATCCCCAGCTTCAGGGCCGCCCCGTACCCCCGGTTGGCCGGTTGTTCGAGCAGCACCGCCCCGGTCCCCCTGACGATCTCCCCCGTCCGGTCGGTCGAGCCGTCGTCGACCACGATCAGCTCGAAGTCGAGCCCGGTCCCCCGCAGGACCGCCTCCACCTCCTCCAGCACCCCCCCGATCCCCCCCTCCTCGTTGTAGGCCGGGATGATGACGGAAACTGCTTTCATACCTCCAATAATAGGAAATCGGCTCTTGACTTGTCAATACGGCAGAAATTACAATACCTTAAAACCGGCGGGGCAGCAAAGAATCAGGCGTTATTATCCCGCCGGGCCCGGGCAATCAGGCGGGTGAGTTCGTCGGGATCGCGGGAATTGTTCGAGGAAAGGTTTGAAGATCGCGTGCAGTTTCCGGTTAATGCTGGGGGCCGTGGTCGCGCTGGCCGCCTTCCTCCTGGTCTGGAAGATCGGCAGTTACCCGATCGGCCCCAGCATCTATGAAGGCCTGACCGGTTTAACCGTTCTCAAGGTTCTGGAGGGGGATCCGGGGAAGATCAGCCAGGTCTGGGAGAAGCCGATCCGCAATCAACCGGGGAGCGCGACCGGGGTGGGCAGCGGGTCGGAGACCCCCTTCCTGGTCTACCCGACCGCCCTGCTGGTAAAGTTCTTCCCCGGGGGTGACGGTTACACCGTGCTCCGGGCGGTTCCGATCCTCTGCGGGGTGCTCTCGGTCGGCCTGCTCGGTCTCCTGCTCCGCCGCCTCTTCAACCGCCGGGTGGCGCTGCTGGGGGCTTCTCTGCTGGCGGTTTCTCCCTGGTCCCTGTTCTATACCCGGCTGGCTTCCGATCTCAGCCTGACGGTCTTCTTCGCCCTGCTCTGTTTCTATCTCTTCGCCGCTGTCGACCGGCCGGACAACCCCATCGGGTACATCGTTCTCGGCGGCCTGGCCTCCCTGGCCACCTATCTCTACGCGCCGGCCCGGATAGTCTTCCCGGTCATCGCGGCGGCGATGCTGCTGCGGATCCTCGGGGAGCGGGGCTACCGCCGCTCCCATTACCAGTACCTGATCCTGCTGGCGGCGGTCTTTGCCGCCGGCCTTTACCTGCAAGGCGGGAACTTAATGACCTACTTCCGGCAGAATGTGCCCGGGACCTTTTATTTCTGGCGGATGCGACCCGGGGCCGTACCCGGGGAGTTGCTTCGCCAATCCCTCCGGGACGTCTGGCGGCAGTTCATCGACCTGCCGCCGTATTCCAAGGTCGTGGTCTATGAACGAGGCCCGTATTTCGATCCCGTCAGCCGGGCCGCTTTCTGCGTCGGATTGGTCTGGGCGGTAGGCCGGATCCGCCGGCCCGGTTACCGTTTTCTCCTTCTCTGGCTGGCGGCCGGGGTGGCCCCGATGATCCTGACCTTCTCCCACTTCCGGCGGGCCCTGCTCTTCAACCCGGTCTTCGCCTCCCTGGCGGCGGTGGGTATCGACGACAGCCTCCAGCTGCTCACCGCCTGGACCGGGCGCTGGAAAAAATTCCTGGCCGGCGGCCTGGCCGCCGGCCTGTTGCTTCCGGCCGCCTATCTCAACCTGTCAAACTACTTCGGCTGGTACGCCCGGGCCGCCGCCGACCCCGGCCACCCCCTGGTCCGGCGGGAAGCCGGCCGGCGGAAGATAATCGAGCTGATGGCCGATTACCGGGTCTTTACCAACCTCTACTCCCCGGAGTACGGCTGGATCGAGACGGTGGAGTACGAACAGAGACGGCGGGGATTGTCCGGCCGGGTCAAGCTGGTCCCCGGAGACCAGGCCCGTTGCGATTTTGCGTCCTGTCCGCCGCCCTGCGCGCTCTACCTGGATTACCGGTTGAGCCTGAAAGATTGAACAGGTCTGATCACCTCCCGCCAGCCCCGGCCGCCGCCGGTTATTCGCCTTGGCGGGGAGGGCTGTTTCCGATTCTCAATCGGCATTTCCCGGTTCAGCTTCCGCCGCCGGTGGATAAAGGAAGCTGCAGTAGGTCCAGGGGGCGCAGTCCAGCGCCCCGATCTTAATGCTTCCCTCTCCGAACCTCTCGGCGAAAATTCCCTCCAGTTCCGGACGGTCCAGGGGCTCGAAGACGAAACCCGCCCGCGGGATCTCCGAACCCAGCCGGTCGAGAATACCCGGCAACTCCCCCTGTTCGATATACCGGTAACCCCTGGTTTCTCCCGCCCCCGGTCTTCCCGGCGGTGGGTAGTTGTCGGTGAGGTGGTAATGGAGGGCCCCGACCTTGGGATAGGTGATGAAGTCGATGATCCGGTTCTGGAGGTAGAGCGGGCCGGGGACCCTGACTATGTAGAAGTAATAATCGTCGAGGCGGTCGCGGATGAACTCGGCGGCCGCCCGCCGCATCCGGCAGACCTTGTACTCGAAGTGGGGGGTGGCGAAGGTGATGTAGAAGATCACGATCGCGGCGGCCGGGAGGGGAAGGAACAGCGGAACCGCCGCGATCTTCTCGCCGGGTTTCGCCGTCCGTCCCAGCCAGCGTCCGAAGAGGGAGAAGGGGAGGGCGGTGAAGTAGGCGAAGGAGGGGATCAGGAGCATCAGGTGCCGGGGGCTGGCCTTGTCCTGGAAGACGGCGAAGAGCACCCGGGGGAGGAAGGCGGCGAAGAAGAGGGCGAGGAGGAAGAAGTTCAGGGGCCGTTTCCAGCCGGCCAGGGCGAGAACGAACCCGAGGACGAAGAAGGGGAAGAGCAGGGGACTGATCAGGGGCAGCTTGCTGGGGAGCAGGAACTCGGTGTGGGAGCGGATGAAGAGATAGCGGAAGGACTTCCGGATATTCTCCTCGAGATACCGCCGGCACCAATGAAGGTTGACCTTGGGAGCGAGGGCCGAGTCGGGGCCTTCCCGGGTCCAGAAGTAATTGTTGCTCTGCTGCCCGATGCCGGTCAGCCAGGCGGCGGGTCCCAGCCCGCTCCAGCAGGCGATCAGGAGGATGGCGAGCAGCAGCGCCGCCAGGCCCGGCCAGTGGCGCCGGAGGTCATCCTTCCGGAGGATCATCTGCTGCAGGATCAGGGCGCCGGCGGCCAGGAGCGTGATCTTCCCGACCATATAGAACAGCCAGTAACCGCCCAGGCCGAGGCCGGCCCAGATGTAATACCGCCACTTCCGGGTCCGCACCGCCCGTAGCAGCCAGTACCCGATGATTATGGTGTAGAGGGGGGTGATGACCAGGGCCAGCCCCACCCGGCTGATGGTGATGTGCCAGGTCGAGACGGCCAGGACCAGGGCGGCTGCCAGGGCGGTGAGGCGGGAAGAACCCTCGCGGACCAGCAGGTAGATGGCCGGGATGGTGAGAACCCCGAAGAGGGCCGCCAGGGACCGAAGGGTGATCAGGTTGACCCCGAAGAGGCGGAAGAGCCCGGCCAGGGGGAAGATGAAGAGGGGGACGGTGTAGGTGTTCATAATCGGCCGGGCGTGAAAACTCCAGAGGAACGGGTGGTAGTCCCGGTTCCCTTCCAGGACCTCGACGGCGGAGAGTCCGGTGGTCCCCTCGTAGTCCAGGAAGGCCAGGGGGTGTTGGTCCAGCCGGTAGAACCGGAGGATGGCGGCCAGCAAAACCGCCAGCCCGATCCCGATGGCCGCCGCCCGGCGGCCGGCCGGGGAAGGCCCGGTCTCCCGGCGGTTCGCCCGGATGGCCGGCCGGATCCCGGCCGCGGCCGCGATCGCGACGAAGAGCCAGTAGAGCGGAAAGTCCTGTCTCCCCCAGGCGGTCACGGCCAGCGCCCCGGCGGCCAGGGCGGTCCCGGAGAGGACGAGATCCAGGATCGTCCGCCGGCGGAGGAGGGCGAGAACTCCGATTATCCCGGCCGCCGCCCCGGCCAGGACCAGTCGCGTCCCGTCGGGAGGAGCGGTGGCGAAACGGAAGATCTCTTCCCCCCTCCGGCTGAGCAACTCCACCAGGGGGGCGAGGAAGGCGAAGGCTTCCCCGTCGCGGCGGCCGGTCAGGTTGGCGGCGGCGACGAGTCCGGCGGCGGCCGCCGCGGCGGCGAGCAGGGAGATGATGACCTTCAGCGCTTTTTGCTTCCGCGGGGAACCGGGGGAGAGGAGCCCGATCCCGGTCGAGATGAGGATTATCCCCAGGATGGTTGGGATGATCGGGGGCATCGCGGGCGGCGGGGGATCATCGCTCGGGATCGAAGAAGAGGGTATGGGCCCGGGGCTGGTTGAACTTGTCCCGGAACTCCTCGAACCGGTCGACTTTGAGCTCTTCCCCGATTTTTTGCAGCTTCGTCCGGGGAACGGCTTCGACGGCGGTGACGACGGCGGCGGGGAGATATTGGCGGATCTCCTCCCGGGAGAGCCTCTCGACCTCCCCCGGCCGGAGGAGGCGGTAACCCCGCGCCCCCGCCGCGATCTTCTCGTGGAGCAGGAACCGGATCGTCTGGTCGCTCAGGTGCGGCTGGATGGGGACGATGAAGAGATAGTAATCGTCGATCAGGCCCTTGGCGTACTCGTCGAAGAAGCGTTCCTGCTCCCACCTCCCGGCCGGCTGGTCGCTGCGGAAGAAGACGTTCGTGTTGTAGGCGCCCAGCAGCAGCAGCCCGCCGGCGACGATCCCGCCGGCGGCCCGGCCGGCCGTCTTCCCGGCCGCCGCCCGGACCCGGCGGATCAGTTCGGTCAGGGGGATCGTCGCCAGGCAGTAGAGAAAGGCCCAGGAGACCATCATCCTCCGCACCATCACCGGCGGCCGGGAGAGGAGGTTGGGAAGGAGGAAGGCCGCCGTGAAGAAGAGCAGCAGGCGGTATTCCGCCCGGCGGATCCGGGCCAGGCTGAAACCGAGGCCGAGCAGGACCAGGGGAGGGATGACCGGGTTGAAGAAGAGGTTGCCCCGGGGGTAAGGGTCGTAGTTGAAGTTCCGGTCGAGGAAGAAGCTCCGGACCAGCAGCTCCCAGTTCTCCTGGATCAGGGGGATACCCCGCCGGTAGTCGGCCCGGGGGGTGTGGACGTGGTCCCGGGTCCGGTGCCAGACCGATTCGTACCCGGCGAAGCTGGGGGCCATCAGGTCCCAGGCCGGGATATTGAGGGCGGTCATCAGGGCGATCACCGTCAGCACGCAGACCGCCAGTCCCGGCCAATTGCGGAGGATCCACCTCCGCTTGAAGACGGCGTAGCCGGCGATCAGGACGGCGGCCAGGAGAACCGGGTACTTGGCCGGGGAGTAGAGGTAGCCGGCGAAACTGCCGGCCACCCCCAGGAGCAGGTAGTAGATCACCTTCTCCTTGATCAGGGCGCGCAACGCCAAAAAGACGATCAGGAGGCTCATCGTCAGGGCGGAGGAGAGGAGGAGGCCGATCCGGCTGAAGTTGACGTGGAGCGGGGAGACGGCCAGGAGGAAGGTGGCGATCAGGGCGGTCTTCCGGTCGAAGAGGGTGGAGAAGATCCCGTAGCTGAGGAGGAGGGCCGCCGTTCCCCAGGCTACCGCGACCAGCTTCAGGGAGATGATGGTGGGCCCGAAGAGCTGGAAGAAGAGGGCGGTACAGTAGATGTAGATCGGGGAAAAGTTGCTGTGTCCCAGACCCCGCCAGATGGTGGAGGTCCAGAGGTTGACCTGGTGCCTTCCTGCCAGGACCGAGATGGCCTCCCGCCCGTAGTCGGCCTCCCAGTGGTCGAAACGGTAGGAGACTTCTCCCAGCCCGTAGGTTCTCAGGATGAAGCCGCCGACGACCACGGCCGCCGGGGCGATCAGCCAGGCCGCCGAGGGGCGCGTTCCGTCAACCGGGAACCGGCTCAGACCGGTCAGCCAGGCGTACGCCACGGCCAGCCCGAGCAGGAAGTACGCCGGCGGCAGCAGCCGGCGGCTGAGGAAAAAGCCTCCGGCCAGGGCCGCCCCGAAGGCCAGGAGGAGATGGATCAGCGGCCGGGCTTCCCTTCTCCTCCTCCAGCCGATCGCCCCGGCGCCGAGCAGGACCACGGCCAGGCCGGCGACGGTGATCTCCCCGGCGTGAGAGGGGATCCGGGAAGCCAGCCATCGGCCGAGGCTGATCGCCGGTTCGACCAGGCCCGCCATCATCCTCCGGGCCGGGAAGCCGGCGGTCCCGGTGATCCCCGCGGCCAGGAGAAAGAGCACCCCCCCGGTGAGAAGCCAGATCAGGGCGCCGAGCCGACGGCGGCGGAAACGGGGATCCGTCACCCCCCCCTTGAAGACGATCCCGATCAGGATGAACAAACCGGCGGCGACGAGCAGGATGAGCCGCAATGTCGGGCTGGCGGGCATACAAATCAGTCGGAGAAAGATACTCTCAGGTTGGTGTGGGCGGGGCCGGCCGAGCGGGAATTGGAACCGTCGATCAGGTAGTAGAACCTGCCCTCGAGGGGGAAATCCTCCTCCGGCCAGTCGCCGTTGCCCCGGAAGGTGACCGCCTCCTGGTCTTCCCTCCAGGCCAGGCCGACGAACAGGGCTTCCTCCCCGACGGAGAAGGTGAAGGCCGACCACTGGCCGTACCCCCCGGCGGTGAGGAATTCCGACTCCGCCGCCTTCCGATCCGGCTTCCCGTCCCCGTCCCCGTCGGCGTAGGCGACAATGAAGAACCCCCCTGCCGGACCTTGCGCCGCGTGGGCGGCCTCGACTTGAACCGTTTTTCCGGTTTGGTGGTCCGGTTTAACCGCCCAGACCCACTGGTGATATTGATCGCCGGGGGAGAAGACGCCGGAGGTCAGCATCCGGGAGTCGCCCGGGATCGGCCGTCGGGCCGCCTCCGCCCGCCGGGCCGAGGGTGAGGGGGGCCGGGGCCGGGGCTGCGGCCCCCGGGAGAAGAAGGACTGGATCGACCGGATTAAGGGGTAGGGGGGGTGCCCGGGGAAGACCGGCCGGATGATGTCATAGATTACGACCAGGAAGACGATCACTCCCAGCCAGATCAGAACCGTCCCCCAGAAATCCCGGCTGAATATTTTCATTGTCAATCTGCTCGCTCCGCTCGCCGATTCGGGTTGAACTGCTGTCCTTCGATTGCAGGTTCCGGGATTTCCCCAATCGGGCAATCCCGGCGGGGGTTTTCCCCATTATCATAGACAGAAGCTATGCTTAAATCTATATTATTATCACCGAATGTTTACGCAATTCAAGTCCCGGTCGGGATGGTCGAAATGCGTGGAGGTCAAATTGCTTTCCCGGGAAAACAGGCTGGAGATAACCATCTTTCTCGTTCTGTTCCTGAGTTTCGCCTACTTTTACCAGGGCGGCGGGGCCAACCAGAACGCCCGGCTGGGGCAGATGCGGGCGGTGGTGGAACGGGGGCAGCTGCACTACGGGGGGATCCGGGTCCCCACCCACGATATCGTCAACGCGGGGGGGAAGACCTATCCCAACAAGGCCCCGGGGATGAGCCTGGTCGGGGTCGGTCCCTACTTCCTGGTCTCCCGGCTGAAGGCGGCGCTGACCGGGCTCTTCTCGGAGGATTTCTACCACCTCTTCTCCTGCTGGCTGGTGACGGTGATTATCGTCGGCCTGCCCTGCGCCCTGGGCGGGGTGGTCTTCTTCCGGCTGCTGGGTCTCTTTCATCCCGCCCTCGCCCCGCGGCTGATCTGCACCCTGGCCCTCTTCCTCGGCACCCCCGCTTTCGCTTACTCCACCGTGATCTACGGCCATATGGTCAGCTCGGTCCTGACCGTGATCTCCTTCTACCTCCTTTTGAAGTACCTGGTCCTGGAACCCCGCGCTTCCCGCGGATCTCTTTATATCTTCCTGGCCGGCCTGGCCGGGGGCTGGGCGGTGGTGACCGAGTATCCCGCGGCGATGATCGTCACTCTCCTGACGATCTACTGCCTGGTCCGGGCTTTCTTCCGGACCGGGGTCCGCGCTTTCCGCTTCGGCTGGTTCCTGGCCGGCCTGCTCCTTCCGGCCGCGGTGCTGCTCGGCTACAACTACCTGGTCTTCGACAATCCCCTCTACATCGCCTACTTCGACAAGCGGGCCGCCGCCCACAGCGCCTACCGGGACGGCCCGGTCCTTGGCTTTCAGACCCGGAAGCTGATCGCGGCCCTCTACGATACCTCCTTCGGGTCCTTCCGGGGGTTCTTCCACCTCTCCCCCTTCCTGGTCCTGCTCTTCCCCGGGGGGTTCTACCTGGCCCGGGAGCGGGGTTTCCGCTCCCTGCTGCCGGTCCTGGCGGTCCTGGTAGGAGGATACTTCCTGATCAACGCCTTCTACCCCTACTACTACGGGGGAAAGGCCCTCGGTCCGCGGCACGCGATGGAGATGCTCCCCTATATGGTCCTGCTGGCCTTCTTTTTCGCCGTCCGTTTCCCCCGGATCTCGGCCCTGCTGGCGGCGGTCTCGATCTTCCTGATCCTGACCGCCGTCTCGGTCCGGTTCGAGGATTACGCCCGCCATCCCTTCCGCGACCTCTACTTTTATTCCTTCTTCGGCGGTTACCTGATGATCAACCCGGAGACGACCTTCCAGACCAACTCCGTCGTCTCCAGTTTATTCAACGCCTTCACCCTGGGCCAGGTGGCGGGGCTGAGGGGGCAGCTCAGCCTGCTGCCGCTCTACTTAATCTGGATCACGGGAGGTGCTCTGATGTTTCACTTTGCGCGTAAACGGGATGGCGGGACGGGAACGGCCGGGCCGGTGCCGAAGTCAATCTGGGTGGTCCTGGGCGTTTTGCTGGTCCTCGGGGTATTCAATTTCATCTCCCAGCTGCAGCTCCGGTCCACCCTGGGCGAACTGGGGGGGGCGGGGTCCTTCCGGATCAGCGCGGAACAGGCGCCGGTCCCGCATATCCAGCTGCGGGCCTCTCCCGGCCATCGCCTCCAGATCTGGGAGGTGCTCAAGCCCCATTCCCCCGGGGATACCGTCACCGTCAAGATCCAGCACGCGGCCTCCGGAACCGAGGGGGGGTTCTTCATCGTCGCCTACGGGGACCGGAACGGGGACGGCCTCCCCGACGCGGAGCTGGGGCGGTCGTCTTTGCTCACCGCCCGCGCGGCCGGGGACTGGAGTTACTGGACGGTCGCCGCCCCGGCGGGGAAGCTGTTCGTCGGCAACACCTGGAACGAGGGAGGGAGGGTCTTCTTCGACCGGACCGGCTGGGGCAACCAGGATCTCTCCTCCACGATGTTTTACTCGATAACCGGCCCCCCGGTTCTCTCCACCGGTCCCCGCTCCACCAATCTGGCGGTCGAGATTGCGCCTGGCGGGGGCGGGAAAGAGGCGGAATGAGGATTCAGGCCCGGTTATGAGACGGTGGGTTCTCCTGATATTCTGCCTTAACCTGTCCGCCCGGCTGCTCTTCCTCAACTGGCACCCGGCGGTCTACACCGACAGCGTGGACTATATGACCGCGCTGGACCGGGTCCGGGGGACGATCATCCTCCCCGCTTATCCCTTCGCCCTGAAATCGCTCAATTACCTGACCGGCGACCTCCGGCTGGCCGGCCGCCTGGTCTCGATCGTCTTCGCCGCCCTGGCCGTCTTCCCCCTCTTCGGCCTGGCCCGGATCGTCTACAACCGGCGGGCGGCTCTCTTCACCGTTCTCTTCTATACCTGTTCCCCCCTGATCTTCCGCTGGTCGCTGCGGGTCTTCCCCCACGGGATGTACTCCTTCTTCGTCCTCTTCTTCCTCTACGGGATCTTCCGCGCCTTCGAGGTCCGCTCCCCCTGGTGGCTGGCCGTAGGGATCTTCTCCGGCGGGGTGGCGGTCCTCACCTATCCCACCGGCCTGGTCCTGGTCCCGGCGGCGGTCTTCGCCGTCTTCCTCTACCTCCTGCTCGCCGCCGTCCGGGAAGGATATCCCCGCTGGATATTCCTGTTATTCCCCGCCGGCTGGGTTCTTCTCGCCCTGGGCTTGGTATTTATCCCCGCCGTGGAGGTGCTCGTCGTCTCCGCGCTCGATTTCCTCCTCGGGTTCTTCCCGGTCAGCCTCCCCGGCCCGCCCCTGGTTCGGCAGCTGGCCTTCCTCGCCGCCGGCTGGACCCTGCTCCTGCTCGCCCTCCTGCGCCTCGTCCCCGGCCCCGGCCGCGCCGGGGCTGGGTGGTACCGCCGTCCGCTGGAGCTCTGCGCCCTGGCGGCCTCCTCCGGTTCCTACGTCTTCCTCCACGTCTGGCAGCACCACCTGGCGATGAGCACCTGGTACCAGGAGGGGATGCGGACCTCGATGCGTTCCCTGGCCGGCCGCTGGGAGGCCTGGCTCGGCTATTACCTCCGCGCCTACCCCTACGTCCTGGTCTACCCGGTGGCGGTCCTGGCCGGGATCGGCCTGGTCCTGACCGTCATCCGTTCCCGCCGGTCGCCCCTCCAGCGGGGCTGGGCCGCCTTCTTCATCTACTTTTTCGCTGCCGCTTTCTACACCCTGGTGGTCAACAAGTGGTGGACCCCCCGCTACCTCTATATGCTGGTGGCGGCCGCCCTGCCCCTGGCCGGCGGCGGCTCCGACTTCCTGGTCGGGGCCCGGAACCGGTTCCTCCGGGCGTCCGGGTGGGCGATCGTTGCCCTCTCCCTGGCCGCTTCGGTGGTCTTCACCGCCCTGGTGCTGCGCTGGTCCCGGGAGAGCTTCGCCGACATCAAGCGTTCGGCCGACTACGTTCGGGAGAACCTGGCCGGCCGTCCGGTTTACGCCAGCGAGCTGCGCAAGGTCGGCTGGTGGGCGAGGACCCCGATGCGGGGTTACACCCAGACTTCCCGGGGCGGGGTCCGCCCGGGGGATTACGTCCTCCTGGTCGGCTGGCACACCAACCTCAACACCGAGCTCCGCTACCTCGCCTCCCGTTACCCGCTTCGCGAGGTCAACCGGGAACGGGCCGAGATCCGGCCGCTGCTGGCCGACGACATCGTGGACTGGGCCGGGCGGCGCCTCCCCCGCCGGGCCAACGACCCGGTCTGCTGGGACCAGCGCTTCAACCTTCAGGTCCTGGAGTCGGTGATCGTCGAGGTCCTCGACCCCGGGACCGGGCGGGGGCTGGAGGAGGGGAAGATCCTCGCCCCCTCCGCGCTCGGGCTCTGGGCGGAAGGGGAGGAGCACGCCACCTACTTCGACTCCGGGGTCTGGGAGGTTATCCCCCCCCCGGCGGAGGGTACCCGGGTGGTGGTCGAGCTGGCCCACGCCCGGGCGGGGGAGGAGGGGGCGTTTCGGTTCGTGGCTTACGCCGATACCGAGGGGGACGGCCTCCCCGACCGGCTGGTGGCCGAGTCGGCACCCCTCCGGGCCGAGCGACCCGACGGGTGGTCCCGCTGGGAGTTCACCGCCCCCGGGGGGAGGATCTTCGTCGGCAGCCGCTGGCAGCTGGGGGCCTGGGTCTTCCACGGATTCCCGCCCTGGCCGGAAGCGGGCCTGGGGGAGACGATGTTCTACTCCCGGGGCGGTATCCCCCGTAACCGGGCCCGGAGGATCACCAACCTCCGCCTGACGTTCCCCGACCGGGAGAAGGAGAGCTGACCGGCCTTTCGGTTGTCAATTTTACGTCCACCCTGCTACTATCTTCCTGTTCCATTAAGTTAAGGGCGGTTTGCAGAGATTGTTTCGGCCTTACGGCCTCGCCGTGACGCGCTTTTTTCAACCGGAAATCAAGGGGAAAATAATCGGCATTAATTTTCCGAAGGAAAATTATGATCGAGAAGAGCCAAATCCTCCTCACCGGCGGGGCCGGGTTCATCGGGACCAACCTCTGCCGGGCCCTGGCCGGCCGCAACCGCGTGGTGATCTACGACAACGGCCACCGGGACGCCATCCACCTGACCGACCTCCCCGGCCACCCCAACGTGACCGTGATCCGGGGCGACGTTCTCGACCCCGCCGGGGTGAAGAAGGCCATCGCCGGCTGCCGGGCGGTGATCCACCTGGCGGCGATCGCCGGGATCGACACCGTCAACAAGCGTCCGACCGTGACGATGAAGGTCAATATGATGGGGACGGAGAACGTCCTCGAGGCGGCGGTGAGGGAGAAGGTGGAGCGGTTCATCGACTTCTCGACCAGCGAGGTCTACGGCTCCTTCGTCTACCACGCCGACGAGAACGACTCCACCGTCCACGGGCGGGTCGGGGTGCTGAGGTGGATCTACGCGGTCAGCAAGGCGGCCGCCGAGCATATGACCCACTGCTACCACGTCGAGTACGGCCTCCCCACCGTCACCGTCCGGCCCTTCAACATCTACGGCCCCTACCAGGTGGGGGAGGGGGCGATCCAGCAGTTCATCCTTGCCGCCCTCCAAGGAAAGCCGCTCTACATCAACGGCGACGGTTCCCAGATCCGGGCCTGGTGCTATATCGAGGACTTCGTTCGGGGGGTGCTGCTCTGCCTGGAGAAGGAGGAGGCGGTAGGGGAGGTCTTCAACCTCGGCAACCACCGGACCGCGGTCACCATCCGCGACCTGGCCGAGAAGATCATCGCCCTGAGCGGTTCCTCCTCGAAACTGGTCACCCGCGAAGCCCTGTCCGCCGACGTGGCCCTGCGCATCCCCAGCACCGCCAAGGCCCGCCAGCTGCTCGGCTTCGAGCCCGAGGTCTCCCTCGAGGAAGGCCTGAAGCGGAGCATCGAGTGGGGTCGGACCTACGTAAGTTCTTTTGATAAAACAAGATAGCGATAATTTGCTCTTCGTATTTGCCTTAGAGGTTCAATTTTGCCCCCCGAGATGAGGTTCTAAGAAGAAAGTTTAGAGCTGAGATAAATCAATTTGCGTTTATGAATATCATCATTACCGGCGCCGGGGGGTTTATCGGGAAGAACCTGTTGCTCGACCTCGCCGGCGACCATAAGATCCTGGCCCTGGACCGGGCTCCGGGTCTGGATGATTTTATCCGGGCGCGGCGGCTGGAGAATGTCATCACCGCGATGGTTGATCTCAATGACCGTCCCGTCCTGGAGCGGTTGGCCGGGGAGCAAGGCGGGGATTGGGGGGCGGTGATCTACCTGGCCGGGAATGGTGATCCCGCTTGGTCGGTTGCCCGCCCGGAGGAGGATTTGACCGACACCGTCCTCGGCCTGCTCCACTTCTGCCAGTGCTTCCGGGCGGAGAAGTTCATCTATTTCTCCTCCGGAGCGGTCTACGACGGTCTTTCCGGTCCGGTCTCCCCCCTCACCTTCCTTGATCCCCGGCTGCCCTACGCGATCGGTAAGCTGGCCAACGAGGGGTACGTCAAGTTCTTCCGGAAGAGCGGCCGGATCGGCAGTTACGTCATTTTGAGGTTCTTCGGGGCCTACGGCCCCTTCGAGCCGACCCGGAAGATCTACACCCGGCTGGTGAAGGCTTTCGCGATCGAGAAAAACCCTGAATTCACCATCCGGGGCGACGGGAAGAACCTGATCGACGCGATGTACGTCGGCGACGCCGTCCGGGCGGTGCGGGCGGTCCTGGAGAGCCGGGTCAAGGACCGGGTGGTGGATTTCTGCCTGGGGAAGCCCTCCACCATCGAGGAACTGGTCCGGGAGGCGGCCCGGATCTTCGGGATCGAACCCCGGATCAAGAAGGAGGGAGACGTCCCCGAGTACATCGACTTCCGCCCCTCCCCCCGGGAGATGGAGGATCTCTTCAACTTCACCCCCCGGGTCCCCCTTTCTGAAGGACTGCCCCTTCTGGCCCGCCACCTCTCCGGATCTTGGCGGGATAACAGGATATTTTTTTGACAGGATAATAGGATCTACAGGATAATTATCGGGAGGAATTTATGGGATTGAATAAGCCCGTTATCCTTACTGCTCACCGTTTACTGCTTACTGATTACCATACCCTATTCCTAAATCCCTATTCCCCATCCCGTAAATCCTGTTATCCTGTCTAAAAATGGGGCTGAGGTCGGGGCCTGACAATAGGTTGATCCAGTCAAATCCGAGGAAAAGAGATGGCCAAGAAAGAGCGCGTCCTGATCACCGGCGGGGCCGGTTACCTCGGTTCGGTGATGACCGGGCACTTCCTGGAGAAGGGTTACGCGGTGACCGTCCTTGACGATTTC
>JAXGWO010000039.1:0-33028 GCA_040773245.1 PVC group bacterium | reverse complement strand
GAGGATGCGGGGAGTGGGGTCGACTGCACTGAAGATTCCGACCAGGAGCGGAGGACCGGGGTGGGCGCCCCCGGCCAGAGAGGCTCACCCAGGAGCAGGGGCGTCGGTTCCGGGCAGGTTGCGCAGCCCTTGGCCAGCCCGACCCGGGAGAAGAGGAGCAGGCCGCCGCTCAGGATCGGGAAGAGACAGCAGAGCATCCGGGTGCCCGGCGGCCGGGGTTTCACGTCTCGACTCCCTCCTGGGTTCTGAACCACTCGATGAAGGCGTCCAGGCCCCGGGGCAGAGGGGTGGCCGGTCGGTAACCGAGCATCCTGCCGGCCTTGGAGACGTCGGCCAGGGTGGCCATCACGTCGCCGGGCTGAAAGGGCAGCCGTTTCAGGACCGGCCGGCGGTCCAGTTTCTCGCCCAGGAGATCGATCAGTTCCCGGAGGGTGATGGAATGCCCTCCGCCCAGATTGAAGATTTCGAACTCGAGATCCGCCTCCAGGACAGCCATAATCCCGGAGATGATGTCGGCGATGTAGGTGTAATCCCGCCGGGATGATCCGTCGCCGTAGACCGGGATCTCTTCCCCCGCCAGGATCCGGCGGCTGAAGAGATGGATGGCCATATCCGGGCGCTGCCGGGGCCCGAAGACGGTAAAGAAGCGGAGGGCGGCGATCCGGATCCCGTACTGCCGCTGGAATACCCGGCAGATATGTTCCCCGGTCAGCTTGGTCAGGCCGTAGGGGGAGATCGGTTCCAGGGAGGGCTCGTCCTCCCCCAGGGGCATCCGGGGGCAGTCTCCGTAAACCGAGGAGGAGGAAGCGAAGATGAATTTTTCCGTCCCCGTCCGGCGGGCGGCTTCCAGGAGAACCAGGGTCCCCTCGACGTTGACATCCTGGTAGAGAAGCGGCTGGGCGAGGGAAGGCCGGACGCCGGCCCGGGCGGCCAGATGAATCACCTCCGGGAAACGGCAGCGAAGGAAGAGTCCCTCCATCCGGGTCCGATCCCGGATGTCGGCCTCCACCACCTCCAGGGCGGGGTGATCGATTATCCCCGCCAGGTTGGCCCTTTTGCGGGCGGGGTCGTAGTAGTCGTTGAATTCGTCGACTATCACCACCCGGCGGCCGGATCGCAGGAGCGACTCGGCGAGGTGGGAGCCGATAAACCCGGCCCCTCCGGTCAGAAGTATCATCATCTCACCCTGGATAGCGATTTATCCGGCCCGCCGGGGGAAGAGCGGAGCACCCTTCTTCGCCGACCGGGTCCACCGGCCGCCGCCCCAGCGGGCGGGGTAGACGGTTCCCCCCTCGGCCCCGGTTTCGACCCCCAGCATCTCCAGTCCCTCTTTCGCCTTGACGGGCATCACCGGCTGGAGGTAGAGGAGAATGATCCGGACCGCTTCGGCGCAGGTGGCGAGGATCTCCGCCAGGCGGGGGGAAGCGGGGTCGCTCGCCGCCAGCGAGTAAGGCTTGTTGACCTCGATGTAACGATTGGCCGCGGTCTCCAGTTCGATGACCGCCCCGAGATATGACTGCAGCTCCAGCCGGCTCATCCAGCCGGAGGCGGATTCGATCAGCCGCCGGGCGGCGGCGATCACCTCCCCCTCCCCGGCTCCCCCGGACGGCGGGGGGGGAACGGTCCCGGAGAGATACTTCTCCACCATCCTGACCGTCCGGCTCAAAAGGTTTCCGACCCCGTTGGCCAGTTCGGCGTGGTAGATCTCCTTCAACTGCTCGCCGGAAAAGTTCCCGTCGTCGCCGAAGCGGACCGCCCGCAGCAGAAAGTAGCGGAAGCAATCGGGTGAATAATCGGAGCAGATCCTCTCCATCTCCTCCCGGGAGATGAAATTTCCCAGCGACTTCGACATCTTCCTGCCCTGGTTCAGCCACCAGCCGTGAGCGAAGACGGTCGCCGGCAGGGGAAGTTCCAGGGCCAGCAGCAGGCAGGGCCAGTAAACCGCGTGGAACCAGAGGATATCCTTGCCGATCAGGTGAATATCGGCCGGCCAGTACGCGCCGGATATATCCTTCTCCCCGTCATCAAGGGGAGGGTAACCCAAAGCGGTAACGTAGTTGGACAGGGCGTCGATCCAGACATAGACGCTGTAACGGGGATCATTGGGCATCGGGACCCCCCAGTTCATCAGCTTGTCCGCCTGCCGGGAGATGCTCAGATCCTCCACCCCCAGCCTGAGCTTGCTCAGGACCTCGTTGCGGCGGCTGGCGGGGAGAATGAACTCCGGATGGTCTTCGATATGGGCGATCAGGGGTTCGATCCAGCGGCGGAGCCGGAAAAAATAACTGTCCTCGCGGTGGCGGACCAGCGGTCGGCCGCTGATCGGACTGAGATAATCGTTCTCCCGGGCGGCGTTCTCGGTCACGTATTCTTCCTGGCTCTCGTCGTACCAGCCGTCGTAGGAACCGAGATAGATCTGGTCCCGGGCCAGCATCCGCCGGACCAGCTCCTGGACCCGGCGGCGATGGCGGGCCTGGCTGGTCCGGATGAAATCGTCATAGCGGATATCCAGCCTCTCCCAGAGTTCCCGGAAGTGGATCACCACCCGGTCGGCGAGTTGTCCCGGGGTAATTCCTTCCTCCGCCGCCGCCTTGCAGATCTTCACCCCGTGCTCGTCGGTCCCGGTCAGGAAGCGGACATCCCGCCCCGCCGAACGGTGGTAGCGGGCCAGGACATCGGCGGCGATGGTGGTATAGGCGTGGCCGATGTGCGGCCGGTCATTCACGTAGTAGATCGGGGTGGTGATGTAATATTTCCCGCTCATAATCAATCGGTATCGCTATCGGTATCGCGATCGGCATCCGCCTTCGTTTCCAACTACGGCGGACAGAGCCGCCGGCTGCTCACCGCCGTTGCGTTTTGACCTCGGAGAGCTTGAATTCCAGCTTCAAATCCTCTTCCAGTTCGACCGTAACCGTCTCGGTGAGATAGTTGAGATCGATCACCCGGCCCCGGCCCCCGGGGGTCTCCACTTCCTCGCCGTCCCGGGGGAACTGTTTGCCGGCCGTCCGGTAAAACTCATCCTCGTAGCGGAGGCAGCAGAAGAGCCGGCCGCAGACGCCGGAAATCTTCTCCGGATCGAGGGGCTGGCGCTGGTTTCTCGCCATCCGGACATTGACCGGGTCGAACTTGCGGATAAAAGAATTGCAGCAGAGCCGCCGGCCGCAGATCCCGATCCCGCCCCGCATTCTCGATTCGTCCCGAACCCCGATCTGCCTCAGTTCGATCCGGGTCTTGAAGATGGCCGCCAGGTCCTTGACCAGTTCCCGGAAGTCGATCCGGCCTTCGGCGGTGAAGTAAAACAGGAGCCGGCTGCGGTCGAAGGAGTACTCCGCCGTCACCAGCTTCATCGGGATCCCCTTCTCCTTGACCTTCTGCCCGCAGGTGACAAAGGCCTGACCGGCGGCGGCCCGGTTGTCCTCCACCACCCGGCGATCGTCTTCGGTCATCAGCCGGATTATCCGTTTCGGGGGTTTCTTCTGCTCCTCCACCCCCGCTTCCTCCATCAGGGACATCACCTTGCCGTGATCGATACCCCGCTCGACCTCGACAATGCACCCATCGCCGACCCGGAGTTCCATCCCCTCCGTCCGGTAGTAAACGTCCTTGCCGTGGGAGCGTCTCTTTATCCGGGCAATTAGCGGCATAGGAGGGATAAGTTCAAAGTTCAAAGTTCAAAGTTCGAAGTTCAATTGCCGGGGCGCCAAAAACCAAGTTCGATCAGCATATTTTCCAGGACCAGGCGGCGGGCGGGCCGGGTGGCCGCCCGGACGGCCAGCCACCGACTCTCCTCCACCCGGCCGGGCAGCGACCGCAGGCCGGGACCATCCAGCCACCGGGCGGTCTCCGCCACCCGGTCCGCCAGGTCCCGGTTGATCAGGGAAGCCCCGGTGCCGAGCACCGAGTAGAGGAACAAATCACGGATCCAGGCGAAGATCAATTGAAAAATCAGTTCCAGGCCCGCCAGGTCGGCGGCGGAGACCAGGGCGTTATCCTGATCTTCCCGCTCCTGGCGGGTCATCCCCTCCAGGTCCCGGTCCCGCCGGGATTCCTCCTTCTTCAGTTCGGCGGCCAGCCGCCGTCCGGGGCGGCCGGAGATCTCCAGCCAGGTTTCGGCCAGTTCCGACGCCTCCCGGGCGGAGAGAGGGCGCCCTCCGGCCAGGGGACCGATCACCTCCCGCCGGGTCTCCAGGAGGCCCTCGCGGTGAAAACGGAGCGCCCGGCCGGGACAGCCGCCGGAGAGGGAATGAAGTACGGAACATTCCTCCCCGGACAGCCCCAGCTTCTCCTCCAGGAACGGCTTCATCAGGGAGAAGGGCCAGGCGGCAAAGGCGACCGTCTGGCAACGGCTGCGGATGGTGGGAAGCAGGGACCCCGGCTGGGACGTGATCAGGATCAGGACGGTTTTCGGGGGAGGCTCCTCCAGGGTCTTCAGGAACGCGTTCTGGGCCGCCGGATTCATCCGGTCGGCCTCCTCGATCAGAAAGATCTTCCAGTTATCGCCCCGGGCGGACTGGTAAACCGACGCGCGCATCCGGCGGAGCTGCTCGATCACGATCTGGCGGGACTTGCTGGAGGGGGCCAGGCGGTGCAGATCGGGATGGCCGCCCCGGGCGATCGCCCGGCATTCCGGGCATTCCCCGCAGCCCTCGCCCGGTTGGACCCGGCAGTTCAGGGCCCGGGCGAAGACCGAAGCGGCCAGGGCCTTCCCCACCCCTTCCGGCCCGGCGAAGAGATAACCGCTGACCACCCGGTGGCGGGCGATGGTCCGCCGGAGCAGGTCAACCGCTCCGGTCTGCCCTTGAATGATCTCCCAGAGCATAAGGGACCCGGCGGCTCATCCCCGGCCGGACAGGAATTTCTCCACGATCTCCACCACCTTTCCCTGGGTGGCCTCGATGGACCCGCTGATCTCCAGGACCCGGAAGCGCTTCGGCTCCCGGGCGGCCAGCTCCAGAAACCCCCCTCTCAGCCGCCGGTGAAACTCGATGTCGAGCTGCTCGATCCGGTCCCCTTCGCCGGACTTCGCCTCCCCCTTGTCCAGAGCCTTGGCCCGCTGCAGACCGATCTCCACCGGGAGATCGAGGAGGATGGTCAGGTCCGGGGTTACCCCGCCGGTGGCCAGGCGGTTGAGGGCTTCGAGCAGCTTGAGGTCGAAGTTTCGCCCGTAGCCCTGGTAAGCCAGGGTGCTGTCGATGAAACGATCGCAGATCACCACCGCCCCCCGTTCCAGACCGGGCTTGACTCGCTCGTAAACGTTCTGGGCCCGGCTGGCGGCCAGGAGAAGGAGTTCGGTCACGTTCCCCATCTCGGAGTATTCCGGGCTGAGCAGGATGGCCCGGATGGCGTCCCCGATCTCGGTCCCCCCCGGTTCCCGGGTGGCCAGCACGTCGCAACCCTTCTGTTTCAGGTATCCCGCCAGCAGGCGGGCCTGGGTGCTCTTCCCGCTCCCCTCGCCGCCCTCAAAAGTGATGAATGTTCCTTTCATCATCGTTTCTCCTTGGCTCAGTCCTCGCAGCAGTTGAAAACCAATCTCTGGCTCTCCCCCTTTTTCAATATCCTTGCTTCCGCTACCGGTCGAGCTGCTCCGGGTAATAGACCGCGGCGGTGCTCTTCCCCTTCCGGTCCATTACCGCCACCCCCCGCTCCTTCAAGTAATCGCGGATCCGGTCCGAAAGCTCCCAGTTCTCTTCTTGCCGGGCCCGCTCCCGGCAGGAAACCAGAGCCTGAAGATTTCCCTCGGTCAACTTATTCTCCAGAATTATTCGATCAGCCAATCCCGGGTAATCGGAGATCCGGGCCGCCGGGGGCATCTCGTGGATCGGATCAACCAGGTCGACCCCGAGCACGCCGCAGATCTTTTTAGCCGCCGAGAGCCGGGAGGGCAAGCCGGCCGGCAATTTCGGCTTTCGATAATTCTGGTAGTATTCCTCGACGATTTTGTAAACACCGGCCAGGGCGGCGGCGGTGTTGAAATCATCGCTCATCGCCGCATCAAAGTTACTCATAACCTCCGCATCCGGAGGAAGGGAAAGAATGTCCTCTCCGCTCATCCGAGCCATTCCATAACAATTATCAATCCGGAAGAGGGCCCGGCCGGCTTCCCCCAGGGCCTCCTCGCTGTAGTCGACCGGGGAGCGGTAGTGCTGGCCGAGGAGAAAGAACCTCACCACCCGGGGGGGGAATTTCCGGAAGATGTCCCGGAGATTGAAGACATTGCCCAGCGACTTCGACATCTTCTCCCGGTTGATGGTGACGAACCCGTTATGGAGCCAGTAGCGGGCGAAGGGCCGGCCGGAGAAAGCCTCCGACTGGGCCCGTTCGTTCTCGTGGTGGGGGAAGACCAGGTCCTGCCCGCCCCCGTGAATGTCGAAGGTCTCCCCGAGCAGCCTGGTGCTCATCGCCGTGCATTCGATGTGCCAGCCGGGACGCCCCTCGCCCCCGGGGCTGGGCCAGGAAGGCTCCCCCTCCGCGGCCGACTTCCAGAGGGCGAAGTCCAGCGGGCTCTTTTTCTTCCCGTCCACCGCCACCCGGGCCCCGGCCTGGAGATCGTCGGGGTTCTTCCCGGAGAGCTCTCCGTATCCGGGGAAGGCGGCAACCTCGAAATAGACGTCCCCCCCCCGCTGGTAGGCGACCCCCTTCCCGATCAAGGCGGAGATGATCTCCTGCATCCGGGGGATATTCGCGGTCGCCGCCGGGTAGTGATCGGCCCTCAGCACGGAGAGCCGGTCCATATCCTCGAAATAGGCCTCGGTGAATTTGTCCGCCAGCCGGGCCACCCGGGCCTTGATATCCCCCCCGCCGCCCAGTTCCCGGGCCCGGTTGATCAGCTTGTCGTCGAGGTCGGTGATGTTCTGGACGTAAGTCACCCGGTAGCCGAGATATTCCAGGTAACGGTGAATCACGTCGAAAGCCACGTAGCAGCGGGCGTGCCCGAGATGGCAGTAGTCATAGACCGTGACCCCGCAGACGTACATCCTCACCCGCCCCGGCTCCAGCGGTTGGAAGAGTTCCTTCTTCCGGGTTTGGGTATTATAAACGCACAATTCGGACATATTGCCTTATCGCTCTCAGTTTAGAATTTCGTGCCGGTTTCTTCGATACCGATACCGATACCGAACCGTCACGGCCGCGGGGCGGCTCGGGGTCGGGATCGGCATCGCTATCGGTATCGTCCCCTTCCGGCCAACCGGGGCACCCCTCGCCGGAACCGGGCCGTCGAATAAATCAACACGCCGCTTCCAGGCCGGCGACCGCCCAGGCGGCGATCGCCTCGCCGCGGCCGACCGCATCCAGGCCCTCGTTGGTGGAGGCCTTGATGCTGACCCGGGCGGTTTCGATCCCCAGCGCCCGGGCCAGGTTGGCGGCCATTTCCGCGGCCCGCGACGCCAGCTTCGGCCGCTCCAGGACCACGACGGCGTCGATATTTTCGATCCGCCAGCCTCGTTCCGCGACCATTCCGCCGACTTCGGCCAGAAGCTTCAGGCTCGAGATCCCTCGGAAACGCTCGTCGGTATCGGGGAAGTGGCGCCCGATATCGCCCAGCCCGGCCGCGCCGAGGAGGGCGTCGCCGACGGCGTGGGCAAGGACGTCGGCATCCGAGTGTCCGAGCAGCCCCCGGGCGGACTCCAGCTCCACCCCGCCCAGGATCAGTTTCCGCCCCTCCACCAGGCGATGGATGTCATAACCAATTCCCACTTTCATTGATTTCCCAGCCTTATCTTTGAAAAAAAATTCACCGCAAAGACGCAAAGAACGCAAAGGAACGCAGAGAAAATTTTAAAGTTTAAGTTCGGAATGCTCTGCCCTTCCAATATCCCTGATAACGCCGAATTAAAATTTCAGCTGGAGAAAGAAACAAAAAAAACTCTTTGCGAACCTTTGCGTTCTTTGCGTCTTTGCGGTTCAATTTGTCTTCTGGCGGCGGGAGTGGATCGCCTCGGCCAGGAGCAGGTCCTCCGGCGTGGTGACCTTGATATTGTCGTAACTCCCCAAAACCGTCCTGACCCGGAGACCCATCCGCTCGGCCAGGGCGGCGTCGTCGGTGGCTTCCCGTTCCTCCTCCCGCGCCTTCTCGTGGGCGGCCAGGATCAGCGGGAAAGGGAACCCCTGGGGGGTCTGGGCCAGCATCAGCTCCCGCCGTTGGGGAGTATCGATTATCGCCCCTTCGCCGTCCACTCTTTTCACCGTGTCCTTGACCGCCACGGCGGCGATCGCTCCCCCGCCGGGGGCCGCGGCCAGGACCGCGGAGATGATCGCGGCGGTGACAAAAGGCCGGTCCCCGTCGTGGATCAGGACCAGTTCCGGGGGGGTGGCGAAGGCCCGCAATCCCCGGCAAACCGAGTCCTGGCGGCGGGGGCCCCCGCCGACAACCGCGATGACCTTGGTCAGTCCGTATCTCCCCCGCAGCTCGTTCTCGAACCTTTCCCGGACCCGGTCGCCGGCGACCAGGACGATCCCCTCGACCCCGGTATGGAGTTGAAAGGTCCGGATGGTCACCGCCAGGAGGGGATCGGCGCCCAGCGGGTGAAACAGCTTTTCCTTCCCCCCCATCCGCCTACCCTCCCCCGCCGCCACGATGACCGCACCGGTTTTCATTGTTGATCCAAGGTTATAATTTCAGCGAGGTGATTGGAGGAGAAAGAAAGTAATCAGTAATCGATAATCGGTGGGCCGGTTACTGATTACCGATCACCGGCCCCCAGTACGGCGTCCAGGGCTTCCCGGATCTTGCGGACCGGCACCATCTCCAGTCCGCGGATCTTCCTGATCTCCCCGCTTCCGGCCGCCGGGATGATCGCCCGTTCAAAACCGAGCTTGGCCGCTTCCTTCAGCCGCCCCTCGAGCTGCCGCACGGCCCGCACTTCCCCTCCCAGCCCGACCTCGCCCAGGATCACGGTCTGCGAGGAGACGGGTGAATTCTTGACGTTGGAAGCCACCGCCGCCACCACCCCGAGGTCGGAGGCCGGCTCGGCGATCTTCACCCCCCCGACCACGTTGACGTAAACATCCTTGTCGCCCAGCCGCAGCCCGGCCCGGCGTTCCAGGACCGCCATCAGGATCAGGACCCGGTTGACGTCGAGGCCGGTCGAACGCCGGCGGGGGATGGCCAGGCCGGTGGAAGCGGTCAGGGCCTGGATCTCGACCAGGATCGGCCGCTTTCCCTCCAGGCAGGGCACCACCACCGAGCCGGTCAGCCCCGGCTCGCGCTGGGAGAGAAAGATCTCGGACGGATTCGGCACCTCCTTCAGTCCCCCCTCGGTCATCTGGAAGATCCCGATCTCGTCGGTGGAACCGAACCGGTTCTTCACCGCCCTCAGAATCCGGTAGGCGTGATGGCGGTCGCCCTCGAAGTACAGGACGGTGTCCACCATATGCTCGAGAACCCGGGGACCGGCGATCGCCCCGGTCTTGGTCACGTGGCCGACCAGGAAGATGGCGAAACCCTGCGACTTGGCCGCGACCAGGAGACGGGCGGCGCATTCCCGGACCTGGGCGATCGAACCGGGAGCGGAGGTCACCTCCGGCTGGAAGACGGTCTGGATCGAGTCGATGACCACCAGCGAGGGGCTGACTTCCCGGATATACTCCAGGATCAGGTCGAGGTTGGTCTCCGAGACCAGGTAGAGACCGGAAGCGGCGGCCCCCAGGCGCTCCGCCCGGAGCTTCGACTGCTGGATCGACTCCTCTCCGCTGACGTAGAGGACGGTCTGCCCGGCCAGGGAGAGGGAGTTGCTGACCTGGAGCAGGATGGTGGATTTCCCGATCCCCGGTTCCCCCCCCACCAGGACCAGGGAACCGGCCACGATCCCGCCCCCCAGGATCCGGTCGAACTCCTTCAGCCCGCTCCCGGTCCGGATGTCCGAACGGGGTTCAATCTCGTTGATCGGGATCGGCCGTTGCTTGTCCCAACGGGGGTGGGAACGAACCCCCTTTTCCGGGGTCTCGACCGTCTCCTCGACCAGAGTGTTCCAGGCTCCGCAGCCGGGGCACCGTCCCATCCATTTGAGCGACTTATACCCGCATTCCTGGCAGAAAAACGCCGTCTTCATAAAAAATTTTCTCCGAAAATTTTTTGGGGAGGGAATATCCTACCAGAGGCGGGAAAAGAAGACAACATCCGCCGCGGGCCGAAGACCGCCGGGGCCAGTTCAGCCCGCGCCGACCGGGCGGGAGAACCGGCGGCGCAGGATATTCTGGATCACGATGCTGGCGGCGAAGACGGCGGCGGCCAGCAGGTAGGGAGACCGGACCCCCAGCCACCGGCCGGCCAGACCGCCGGCCAGGGGGCCGAGCGCGACCCCCATCCCGAGGAAAGACTCGTGGAAGCCGCCTTTCCGGCCCTTCTTCTCCTGCCGGTGGACGCTGTAATAAAGGGAGGAGAAATAAGTCATCCCCCCGGTGAAACCGATCCCGAGAAATCCGGCAAAGAAGAGCAGGTGGGAGTCGTTGAGGGCGAAGACCAGGAGGCTGGCCAGACCCAGCAACTGGAAGAGGAGGAGATAGGCATACCTGTAATGCCAGCCCCGGAAGCTCCGCAGGAAAACGAACACCGCCACCTGGCCGGCCGGGATCAGGGAGATCATCACCCCCAGCGCCCGTTCCCGGACCGGTTCGGGGAGCCGGAGGGCCAGTTCGGGGAAGAGAGACTGGGCGGACCCGATCGCGAACCAGGCGCCGAAGTTGGCCGCCCAGGCGATGTAATCGAAACCGGGACGGGGCCGTTCCGGGATCCCGCCCCCGCCCGGAACCGGGAGGCCGTCCCCGGCGCCGGGAGAGACCGGTTTCTTCCCCAGGTGGAAGATCAGGAGAATCGCCAGAACCAGGATCGCCGCCAGGACAAAGGGCAGGCGATAATCGATGGGAAAGAGAAAACCGGCGGTCAGGGGACCGAACATCACCCCGCCGATCACGGCGATGTTGTAATTCCCCACTCTCAGCCGGAGCCGGTCGTCCCGGTCGTCCTCCCCCAGCCAGCGGATCATCGCCGGCCAGAAGACCGAGGCTCCCAGACCGACCGCCAGGGCGAGGAGAAGCAGGTGGCGGAAACGGGAGACCAGGAAGATCGAAAGAAAGGCCGCCGGCAGGAAGAGGCAGGCCGCGGTGATGATCCGGCGGGACCCGAAACGATCCACCCAGAAACCGCTCGCGGCGCAGCCGGCGGCGTATACGATCGCCGAACCGAACCCGAGCAGGCCGAGCATCAGCGAGTCGGCCCGGAACCTTTCCAGGGCCAGGAGCGGACCGCAGAGGATCAGCATCCCGGTGGTGATGTTCATCAGGAAGGCGAGAAGATAGATCACTTTGAATCGCTATCCGCCTTCGTTGAAACTATAGCGGACCACGTCGGGATCGGTATCGCTATCGGGATTCCCGGCCTTCGATAGCGATCCCGATAGCGATAGCGATTCAAACCTTCCGCAGACGAATCAAGATACCGAAGTGCAGAGGAAGAAAAAAATTACTTGTGGATCTCGGAGTAGATATACCCGTCCAGGAAGAGGGCGGCCTTCTCCAGGGCCCGGCCCCGGTGGCTGATCTTGTTCTTGATCTCGGGGGACAGTTCGGCGAAGGTGTGGCTGTACTCGCAGGGAAGGAAGATCGGGTCGTAGCCGAATCCGCTCCCGCCCCGGGGTTCCCGGATGATCGACCCCCGGCAGGCGCCGCTGACCACCTTCTCCAGACTCTTCGGCCCGATAATCGCCAGGTAACACTGAAAGGTCGCTCCCCGTTGCTCGTCTTTGACGTCCTGCAGCATCTCCAGCAGCTTCAGGTTCCTCTCGTGATCGGTCAGCTTCCCTCCTCCGAAGCGGGCCGACCGGACCCCCGGCGCCCCCTTGAGGGCGTCGACCTCCAGCCCGGAGTCGTCGGCCAGGATGATCTTCCCGGTCGCCTGGAAAACCGCCCGGGCTTTTTTCAGGGCATTTTCCTGGAAGCTCTCGCCGTCCTCTTTCACCTCCGGGATCTGGGGGAAATCATCGAGGGACAAGACTTTGACCGGAAGATCCGCCAGCAGCTGCTTCAATTCGGCGACCTTCCCCGGGTTGTGGCTGGCCACCACTATTTCCATAGTTCCAGCTCCTTATGCTTGCCGTTCAGAAGTAAATATGCCGTGAGCCGGTTTAGCGTCCTTCCGCCCGCCCGGGGGCGGAACGGTCCGGCCGCAGGGCCTCTTTCTGCAGGCGGATCAGCTCGGCGACCGCGGCGGCGGCGTAATCGAGGATGCGGTCGAGGTGGCCGCGGGGGAAGCTTTTCTTCTCCCCGGCGGCCTGGACCTCCACCAGTTCCCCGCTCTCGGTCATCACCACGCTGCCATCGACCTCGGCTGCGCTGTCCTCGAGGTAATCAAGATCGAGGATAACCTCCCCCTGACGCACCCCGACGCTGACCGCCGCCAGGTGCTCCTGGATCGGAACCTCGAGGATAACCCCCTCCTCCTTGAGGGCCCGGAGGGCCAGGACCAGGGCCACGAACCCCCCGGTGATCGCCGCCGCCCGGGTTCCCCCGTCGGCCTGGATGACATCGCAGTCCACCCAGACCGTCCGGGGGCCGAGAACTTTCAAGTCGGCCACCGCCCTCAGGGACCGCCCGATCAACCGCTGGATCTCCAGGGTCCGGCCGCTGGCCTTCCCCAGGGTCGCCTCCCGCCGGCCGCGGACCGGACCGGCTCCGGGCAGGATTGAGTACTCAGAGGTGATCCAACCGCTCTTGGCGGAGCTTTTCAGCTGGGACTGGTAGAGCCAGGCGGGGAGCCGGTCCTCGACCGAGGCGGTGCAGACCACCCGCGTCTTCCCCATCTCGATCAGGGCCGAACCCGGCGGCATCTCCACGTAACCGGGCACGATCTTCACCGGTCTCAGTTCCTCGGGTTTTCTTCCGTCGGGTCTCACAAGGGCATTGCCTGAAGAAAATTGGTTTCCGGCAGGAGTTATACCCCATACCGGGACGAAAACGCAAGGAGCAATCTCGCTCCCGGAACGGGGAGAAAAAGCACGCGGAGAGTAAGGGGAGAACACCGGCGGGGACGGGCGACGGGCGCTATGTTCTCTGCGCCAAATACGCCCGGCGCGATTCGAACGCGCGACCTCTTGCTCCGGAGGCAAGCGCTCTATCCATCTGAGCTACGGGCGCAAAAACGGAAACGGAGAGGGAATATAGCAGAATCCCTCCCCCTGTCAAAGCCTAAACGGCCAGGGGCCGGCCGGATGGAAGAGATGGTGATCCCGCCCGCCCTCATTGTCTCGCCGGCGTATTTGGCTCGGCCGCCGGCCGGCGGCGGGCCCGGCGAGGATGATCCGCACCGGTATCGGCCTAACCCCGCCCGAATTCCCTCGGCTTGCAGATCACTTCCTTCACCCGCAGAGAGAACATCCCCCCCTGGTGGGCGGGGGCGATGACCAGGGCGGTGTCGGCGCCCGAGGCCGTCCCCCCGAGGGCGATCACGTCCCGTCCGGAGAGCAGCCCGGCGTCGGCGGCCATCAGGACGATCTCGACCGCGACCTTGGTCCCCTGGCCGAAGAGCCGCAGGGTCTCCGCCACCACGGCCAGGGGAGCGCCGCCCCCGAGCGCGGCGGCGGCCTTCTCCGCCCCGCTCAGGGCGTGGCCGCAGGTGAGAATCTCCGCCCCTTGCGCCAGCAGCTTTTCCCGGGCTTCCCCGGGCAGCGGGTCGTCGAAAGGCTTTTCCGCCCCCGAATGATAGGTGACGGCGATCACCTTGCCTCCGGTGAAACGGCCGGCCGCCGCCAGGGCGGTCCGGCCGGTCTCGGTGGCGACCAGGATCTCCCCGATCTCCAGTTCCTCCGCCCGCCGGCAGGCGGCCTCCACCGCCGCCCGGGTATGGGCCGGGCCGGCGGAGGGGAAGTACAGGACCTCGCTTGTGCTGGTTTTCTCGGTCATAAGATGTCTCTTCCTCTTATTTCAACACCAACCGCCGACAGGGAATATCCAATACCCATTGCCGGCATTCCGGCGCCGCTACCGCTCCATCCGGAACGTCCCGGCGGAGAGCCCTTCGTCATCGATCACCGCCCCCACGAACTGCAGGAAGTTGGGGGAGAACCGGCCCTCGATCTTCAGTCCCACCTCCTCCTCGACCGGCTCCCCGTCGAACTCCTTCAGCCGGATCAGGGTGACGATGGACCGCTTCTCCGGGTTCTCCTCCAGAACCCGGTATTCCGCGCTCCCCCGGCTGCCGTCCGGATTCGTAAACCGGTAACTTCCGTCGGCGGCGAAAGCGACCTCGCCGGAGCCGTCGGCCATCCGCCACTCGCCGAGCAGGGCCCGGGCGGGGGTGGAATAAGCCCCGCCCCCGCCGGAGACGGCGGCGCACCCGGCAGCGAGAAGAAGCAGGATGGTGGAGAATATATTTCCATTTTTCATACAACACCTCCGGGCTGAGAATATGGAATATACTACAGTTTTTCCAACACTTTAGCTTTATTTTTAACTATGGTAGTTCAGGCAGGAATGCCTGGCCTGCACCACCCTCAACAATCTGAACGGGAGGCAGGGTATGTTCCAGAGAAGCGCGAGAATCTTCCGGTTGTTCGGTTTTGAAGTCAAGGTTGATCCCAGCTGGCTGATCCTGGCGGTCCTGATCACCTGGTCGCTGGCCCGGGGCCTCTTCCCCTCCTATTATCGGGATCTCGCCCCCGCCGCGTACTGGTGGATGGGGGCGGCGGGAACGCTGGGCCTCTTCCTGGCCATCGTCCTCCACGAGCTCTCCCACTCCCTGGTCGCCCGGAGGAGGGGTCTGCCGATCAAGGGGATCACCCTCTTCATCTTCGGCGGGGTGGCGCAGATGGAGGACGAACCGGAAAACCCGAAGACGGAGCTGCTGATGGCGGCGGCCGGACCGATTTCCAGCATAATCCTCGGCCTCTTCTTCCTGGTCCTGCGGGGGGCGGCCAAGGTGGGCGGCTGGCCGGTCCCGATCCTGGGGGTGGTCAGTTACCTGGCCTTCATCAACTTCATCCTGGCCGGATTCAATCTCCTCCCCGCCTTTCCCCTCGACGGGGGGAGGATCCTCAGGTCGCTGCTCTGGCAACGGCAGGGCAGCCTCCGCCGGGCGACCCGGATCTCCTCCCAAATCGGAGGCTGGTTCGGGATGCTCCTGATCGTCATCGGAGCCTTTAACTTCATCGGCGGAAACTTCATCGGCGGGGTCTGGTGGTTCCTGATCGGACTCTTCCTGAGGTCCGCCGCCCAGTCCTCCTACCGGCAGGTGGTGATCCGGAAGACCCTGGAGGGGGAGAAGGTGGCGAGGTTTATGAACGACCGGCCGGTCACCGTCCCGTCCGGAGCGACCGTGGAGGAACTGGTCAACGATTACATCTACCGCCACCACTTCAAGATGTACCCGGTGGTGGATAACGGCCGGCTGGCCGGGTGCGTCACCACCAGGCAGGTCAAGGAAGTCCCCCGGGAGGAATGGCCGGAGAAAAAGGTCGGCGAACTGGCGGCGGCCTGTTCGCCCCAGAACAGCGTCCGCCCGGAGACCGACGCGGTGACCGCCCTCGGCGTGATGACCCGGACCGGGAACGGGAGGCTGCTGGTGGTGGAGGGCGGCCGCCTGGCCGGGATCATCACCCTCAAGGACCTCCTCGGCTTCCTCTCGGTCAAGCTCGACCTGGAAGGCGAAGACGGCGAGGCCGGCCGGCTACTCTCCGCCGGTGGGGGGACTTAAAACGGAGGTCTGAAACTCGACCAGTTCAGAGATGACGGAGGGGGTCTTCAGATCCCCCTCCAGGCCGTGGTACTTCACCCAGAAATGGGGCGGCTCGACCGCGAACCACATATAGAGATCGGGGGCGACCAGCTTGCCGATGAAGGTCAGGATCCCCAGGTCGGGGACCAGGCGAAGCTTGTGGCAGGGAAAAGTCCCCGCCGGGGTCTCCACCTCCTCGATCCCCTGGTACTCGACCCGGATCGAGTAGGTGTCGGGGGTCTCGTTGAGGAGCTTGAACTCGATCCGGCGGCCGCCGGCGGATTCCGCTTCGCCGGGGGCCGGGAAGGGAAACCCCCGCAGGTAGGAGACGATCTCCTTGGTATCGACCAGTTCCTCCCCCATCTTGAATTCGCGGCGACGGACCTTCTTTACGGCCGGATCGAGATCGACGGTCCTGACCACCCGGAGCCGGTGATCGAAGTCCTTCTCCAGGACCCGGACGTTCTCGCCGGCGGGGCCGCGGACGGTGAGAATTGATCGGAGCATCCGGATCCGGCCGCCTTCAAGGAGGAACCGGGCCTCGGTCACCCGGGTCTGGAGATCGGCTTTTCTCCCGAACTTCCCCTTCAGCTCGTCGCGGACGGTATAGACCGCCGGCGGACCCTCCTCCACCCTTTCCAGGACCCATCGGGCGCCCCAGCGGTCTTCCTCCCGCCCCGGCAGGCGGGCCCGGTAGCTCCCCCACTCCCGAAGGCCCAGTTCCACCCAGCCGTATCCCTCCCCCGAGAACGCCGTTCCTGGCGAGCCCAGGGCCAGGAAGAGAATGAACACCCCGGCCCGGCGGAAATAATCCCGCCGCCGCTTCAATCTCATTCCCGCATCATCGCCCGGCCGCCCCCGGTCAGGAGCAGGCAGAGACAGGCGGCGAAGAGGATCAGGGGAAACTCCAGGGCGAAGAACCCGTCCGAGAGATGGACGAAGATCACCGCCACCGCCATCACCACCCCGATCAGCAGGGCGGAGAGCCGGGTCATAAAGCCCAGGATCAGGAAGATCCCGCCGACGAACTCGACCAGGGCCACCGCCGTCGCCCAGGCCATCACCGGTTCCAGGCCCAGCCGGCCGATCATACCGGAGAAACCTTTCAGCCCCGGCCCGCCGAAAGCCCCGAAGAGTTTCTGGGCCCCGTGGACGACAAAGATCACCCCGACCGCCACTCTGAGAAAGAACGGCCCCCAGGCCGCCGCCGGACCGAAGATCTTGTTCAGCATAATCTACCTCCCTCCTTTACCGGTTTTACCGCCATTGACTGTTAACTTGCGGATAATAATCCGCCCCCCCAATAATCGCTATCGGGATCGCTATCGGGATCGCTATCGGATTATTCCCCGGATCGATAGCGATGTTTCCCGACCCGGAGGTTTCAGCCCTTGACCCTTTTCAAACCCGCCAGTTCCAGAACCAGCTGGAGGCGGTTCCTCCAGCTCAAGGTCCGCAGAACGCACATAAAATAATGCAGGAACGACCCCGGACGTCCGGAGATCCGGGCACCCATTACCAGTCCCCAGGCTTTTCCCGAAGCGACGGGGATCAGGTAGCCCCAGTCGCGGGGGCGGTAGGGGCGGGTGGTCCGCCCATCCAGAAGCCGACGGATATTCCCGGCGGTATGCGCGCCCTGGGCCCAGGAGAACTGGACCGCCATCCGCAGCGGGCCGGCGGGGGCGGTGAAACAGGCGGCATCGCCGAGGGCGAAGATGTGGCCGTCGCCGGGGAGGGTGAGGTCTGCGTTGACCATCAGCCGCCCCTGCTTATCCCGGGGGAAATCCAGCCCCCCGGCCGGGGCCGCCGCCTTCATACCCGCCGACCAGACCAGGGTGCAGTCCCGGATCTCTTCCCCGTTCACCTCGACCCGGTCTTCCCCGATATTCCCGATCCGGGCGGAGGTCGTAACCTCGATCCCCAGCCGGTCCACCTCCAGTCGGGCCGGAACGGCGACCGCGGACGGGAGGTGGCCGAGAATCTTCGGGGCCAGCTCCAGGATTCTGACCCTGAAGGGGGGCGAAGCTGAGCGGACAGCCCGACGCCCGGCATAGACCAGCGCGGAGGCGGTCTCCACCCCGGTATAGCCGCCGCCGATCACCAGAAAGGTATGTCCGGACCCTCGGGCCGTCACCTCCCCCAACCGGCGGCACAACCGGGCGGCATCTTCCTTCCCGGCCAGGGTATAGGCGGTCCGGCGGGCCTCTTGATTCCCAAAGAAGTTCGGTTCGGCGCCGGCGGCCAGGACCAGGTAATCAAAGGACAGTTCACGGCCCCCGGAGAGGAGGAGGGTATGCCGATCGGAGAGACCGGCGGCCGAATCGCCGACCAACTTCACCCCCCGCCGCCGGCAGAACTCCTCCAGCGGGAAGAGGAGCCGCTCCAGGCTCACCTTCCCCGCCACCACGTCGGGGAGCAGGGGGAGAAAGACCGTCTCCGGACGGGGATCGACCAAAGTTATCTCCAGGCGGGAGGCCGCCCGCCCGAGGGCCCGGATCAGCCGCACCCCGGAGAACCCGCCGCCGACGATGGCCAGGGATTTAGGGGGAGAGTTCAAAGTTCAAAGTTCAAAGTTTGCAGTTTCCGCTGAGACCGAAGTACCGGGCAAACGGGCCGGCGTCACCGGCGAGGGGCCATTTTAACACGGCCCCCGCCGCCCGGCGCGCTTTTTCCCCGTACTCCTCGCCCTTCCGCCGGGCCGCTTCAACATATCCGCCGTCCCGGACCAGCTTCGAGATCCTCCTCAAGCGGGCCGGGGTCGGCTCAAGGCGTTTCAGTTCTCCCGCGATCCGCCGGTCCCGCGCCGCGTAGAGCAGGGGAAGGTTGGGAACCCCGTTCCGGAGGTCGGCCAGCGGATTCTTGCCCGGACGGGCCGGGCCGGGGGCGAAGTCCAGGCAGTCGTCGGCGATCTGGTAGGCCAGGCCCAGGTTCCGGCCGAGCCGTTTCAGGGTCCTGACCCGGGCCGGGGGGAATCCGGCCAGGAGCGCCGGGGCCTGGCAGCAGTACTCGAAGAGGGAGGCGGTCTTCAGCCGGATGATCTCCAGGTAGGTTTCCTCCTCCCAGGAGAAACTCCCCCGCTCCCGGGTCTCCAGGATCTCCCCCGCGCAGATCCCGGAGACGGTGGCGAGCAGGAGGTCGGTCAGTTCCGCCGACCGGAGCCGGTTGACGGCGGCGATCCCCCGGCTGAAGAGCAGGTCGCCGTAGAGCAGGGCGGGAGCGGCGCCCCGGAGGCGGTTCAGGGTGGGGAGTTCCCGGCGGAGTTCGGCCCCGTCAACCACGTCGTCGTGGATCAGGGTGGCCAGGTGGATGATCTCGACCGCCGCCGCCGCCCGGATCAACTGCTTCCGGGGGGCGCCGAAGAGCCGCCCCAACAGCAGGATCAGCTCTCCCCGCCGCCGCTGTCCGCCGTCGGCGGGGACCCGGCGGCGGAACGGTTCCAGGAAGGCGTGGGGCGTTCGGAGGGCGGCGGCGATCTCCCGGTCCAGCGCCGTCCGGCCGGTTCGATCCGCTCTTCCGTTCATAGGATTGTTATCCCCGCGATCAGGGAGAGATGGTAGAGGTTGTAAGTCAGGATCATCAGCCGGCTGGATTTGGCAAAACTCCCCTCCCCCCGGAGCCCCCGTCCGAGGGCAACGGAAACCAGGATCGCCGGGGGCAGGCTGAGAAATACCAGAAGCGAAGAAGCTGGAAATACCCCGGCCGCGATACCGATCGCCAGGGGACTGAAGGAGAGGAGGAGAAAGAGAACTACCATCGCGCGGGCCCGCCGCGGGCCCGCCCGGACCACCAGGTTCTTCTTGCCCGCCCGGGCGTCGTCGGCGGTATCGCCGAATTCATTGGCGGCCAGAAGGGCCGCGATCATAAAACCGGGACCCAGCGAGAGAAGGAGGACCGGCCCGGAGAGAACCCCGGCCGGGATGAGGTAGCCCCCGGCGGTCAGGAGGGGGCCGAAGGCCAGCCAGAGCGCCGCCTCCCCCCCGCCCCGGTAAACCAACCGCAGCGGGGGCGCGGTATAGGCCCAGGCGATCGCTCCGCCCAGGATGACAAAAATCAAAATCAGGAGGTTAAGCAGCATCAGGGAGAGAACCGCCCCTCCGGCCAGGGCAATAATCAGGCAGATCCAGGCCGCGGCCTGGACCGACCGGGGAGAGACCGCTCCCGCCTGGATCGCCCCCGACCCGCCGTAATGGGGCGAGCGCTCCCCGGCCGGACGGTCGGCCCGGTAACGGTAATCCCAGTACTCGTTGAAGAGGTTGGCGGAGAGGTGAACCAGCCCGGCCCCCGTCAGGCCGATCAGGGAGAGCAACAGTTCGCGGTGGCCCCGGGAGAAAGCCCAGGCGGCGCCGAGGCAGAAAGGGAGGAGGCTGACCGGGAGGAAGTTGGCCCGGGAGACCCTCAGCCAGCGGCGAAGC
Organism: PVC group bacterium; assembly: GCA_040773245.1. GTDB lineage: Bacteria > Auribacterota > Erginobacteria > Erginobacterales > Erginobacteraceae > Erginobacter. The sequence goes on along the minus strand of JAXGWO010000039.1, from coordinate 12,910 downwards.
TGCCGCCCGGGATTGCCGTTTTCCGGACCCGTCATCAAGGCGCCCTCATCATTGCCGGCCGGCCGGCTTTCCCCGGGCGGCTTCGACCCGCCTTTTGAAGAGCGGGAAACGGGCCTCGCCGCAGCGGACGATCCGATCCCGGAGCGATCCGTATTCCCGGACCACGGCCCGGCCGAAGGGTGTCAGCCGGGCCCCCCCCCGTTCCCTCCCCCCTCTCGTCCGCTCCAGGACGGCGGCGCCCAGGTTCTCTTCCAGCCGGTTGAGGATCTTCAGAGCCTTGGCGTAGGAGAGTCCCATCTCGGCCGCCGCCCGGTGAATGGAATCCGCCCGGTCGATCCCCCGCAGCAGTTCGAGCAACCCCTCCCCCATAAAACTCTCGCCCCGCTCGCTGGCGATCTTGATCCTGAGCTGCAGTCGCATCATTCCGGTCCGGACCAGAGGGAGAGTCCGGTCCGCTCGTCGTAACCGCGCTCCAGCGGTCGTCCCCGGAGCTGCTCCAGGCGGCACTCGGCGGCGAAGATGACCGTCCCCGGGCGGAGATGTCCCCCCACCGTTTTCCCCTCCCCGTCGGCAAGGACGACGTGGAGGTGGGCGAAGACCTCCCCGTCCTGGAGCGAGATGTTCCCCAGGCAGGAACAGATCTCCAGCGGTCGGGCAAATTCCTTTTCCCGGTACGCCCGAGAGGACTGGTCGTAGTAGCCGATCCGGGCCTTCCGGACCGCCCCGATCGCCGAGACCGTCCCGACCGTTATCCCCTCCCGGCGCGCCAGTTCGGTGATCTCTTCCAGGAGATCGCCCCCGTGGGGCAGACGGCTGACGATAATTTTCCCGCTCTCGTACATAGCTGAACCCGGCAGGAATTTAGCACATTTCCGGGCGGGGAAAAATACTTATCCCCGTCCGCCGGGAATATGCTCGTCGCGAGGGCGGATTATTGGTATATTCAGTTTCCATCAACCGCCAGGACAGGCTCATTTCTCCCCAGGGGGCCCGCTATGCTGAAACCGGAAGATTTCGCAGTCCAAAAACTGGGAGAGGCGAAAATCCCCTCTCCGATCCAGTTCTCCACCGTCCGAGGCGACGGAATCGTCAACTTCATCACCGACGACGAGACCATCCCCTACTCCATCAACCCTGACGCCGAACCCCAAACCCGGGGATTGGCTTTCGAGAGCGCCGGTCCCCGGCGGATGATCTACTTCCAGCCGGAGAAGGTAACGGCGGGGATTATGACCTGCGGAGGTCTCTGCCCGGGGCTGAACGACGCCATCCGGGCGATCGTGATGCAGCTCTACTACAAGTACGGTGTGGAGAAGATCCTCGGGATCCGGTTCGGCCAGAAAGGGCTCGATCCCTCATCCGGGTTTGAGCCGATCCCGCTCACCCCGGACGGGGTAAAGGATATCCACCTCCGGGGCGGCTCGGCGCTCGGGACCTCGCGGGGCGCGGTCGACCCGGAGGTGATGGCCGCATCCCTGGAGCGGCTCGGAATCAACCTCCTCTTCAGCCTGGGAGGCGACGGCACCCAGAAAGGGAACCACGCGATCTTCCAGGCCGCGAAGCGGCGGGGACTGGAGGCCGCCGTGGTCGGGGTGCCCAAGACCATCGACAACGACATCAGCTTCGTCTACCGGACCTTCGGGATCGACACCGCCGTCACCATCGCCCGGGAAGCGGTCCGGGGGGCCCACTCCGAGGCGGTCAGCGCCTACAACGCCGTGGGCCTGGTCAAGGTGATGGGGAGGCAGTCGGGCTTCATCGCCGGCTTCACCACCCTGGCCGCCAACGACGTTAACTTCTGCCTGATCCCGGAGATCCCCTTCGACCTGGAGGGGGAGAACGGGCTGCTCGCGCTTCTGGAGGAACGCCTCCACCGGCGCCACCACGCGGTGATCGTGGTCGCGGAAGGCTACGGCCAGGAGATGATGCGGCAGGCGGAGGCGGCCGCCACCTACGACGCCTCCGGGAACATCCGCCTGGGGGATATCGGCTTCTTCCTCAAGAACCGGATCATCGAGCACTTCCAGGCGGAGAACATCCCGATCGACCTCAAGTACATCGATCCCAGCTATATGATCCGCTCCGTCCCGGCCAACGCCAACGACTCGATGTTCGCCGCCGCCCTCGGCCGGCGGGCGGTGGACGCCGGGATGGCCGGGAAGACCGACCTCCTGATCGGCTACTGGCACAGCTACTTCACCCACGTCCCCCTGCCCCTGGCGGTCTCCCGCCGGAAACAGGTCGATCCGGAGGGCGAACTCTGGCGGGAGGTTCTCTCCTCCACCGGACAGCCGATCAATCTCCGGGGACACAATACTTGAATTCCGGAGACATAATACTTAATTACTCCCCTAATTCTCCGGATTGAAACTGGGAGTGGTGAATTAAGTATTCTGTCCCCGGGATGGGGCCAGCCAGTCCAGGCGGCAATCTTCCGCCGCGGCTTTCAGGCGGTCGGAAAAATCCCTGGTCTCCCGGAAGAACTGGAAAAGCTCCGCCAGCAGCTCCAGGGGCAGGCCGATGATGTTGGTCAGGGAGCCCTCGATCCCCCGGACCAGCAGATCCCCGTGCTCCTGGATCCCGTAAGCTCCGGCCTTGTCAAGGGCATCCACCTTCCGAAGGTATTCCGCGATCGTTTCCGGGCCATACTCCTTCATCTCCACCCGGGAGACCGCGATCCGGGTCGCCGGGTATTTCTGGGAGGGGGAGGAGACGGTCACGGCGGTGTGGACGGTGTGGACCCGGCCCGAGAGGTGCGAGAGCATCCGGCAGGCCTCTTCCGGGCCGGCGGGCTTGCCGAGCAGGCGGTCAAGATAGACCACGGTGTCGGCGGCCAGGATCGCCTGCTCGGGGAAGAGCCGGCGCGCCGCGGCCGCCTTGGCCGCGGAGTTGACCGCCGCGGTCCGGTCGGGTTCCCCCGGGAATTCCACCTCCTCGGTGGAGACGTGGTGGTAGAGAACGGGGAGCCCGGCCGCCCGGAGCAGTTCCTTGCGCCGGGGCGACCGGGAAGCCAGGATGATTTCGGGAGCGGGAACCATAGATCACCTGTATTGCAAATCAACGGTTTGCCGGTATTCGGGGACGGAGCTGTCCCAACCGAAGCGGGTCCGGATGGTTTCGGCCAGGGCGAGCGAGGACTCCTCCTCCCCGTGAACGATAAATACTTGCTTCGGCGGGCGGATCCACTTATCCAGCCAGTCGACGATTTCGTCCCGGTCGGCGTGGGCGGAGAAGCCGTTGATCGCCTCGATCCGGGCCCGGACCGGGTGGTTCCGGCCCAGGATCCGGACCTCCTCCGGCCGCTCCAGGATAATCCGGCCTAAAGTTCCCCGCGCCTGGTAGCCGACGAAGAGAACCGTCGACTCGGGCCGGGAGATGTGCTGGACCAGGTGGTGCTTGATCCTCCCCCCGGTGCACATCCCCGACCCGGCCATTATGATCGCCGGGCCGCGGTGGCTGTTGATGGCGATGGAATCTTTGGTCTCCCGGGTCATATTCAGGAGCGGGAAGGAAAAGAGGGACCCGCCGGCCGCCAGTCGTTCCGGGCTGGAGCCGTTGAGGTATTCGGGGAAGGCGCTGTAGATCCCGGTGATGTCGATCGCCATCGGGCTGTCGATGAAACAGTCGATGGCGGGGATCTTCTCCTCCCGGCGGAGGAGCTTGATGAAGTAGAGCAGTTCCTGGGCCCGCTCGATGGCGAAGGTGGGGATGACCACCTTTCCCCCCCGCTCGGCCGTCTGGTTGATCACGGCCTGGAGCTGGGCGAGGGCGGCCGGCTGGCTCTCGTGGAGGCGGTCGCCGTAGGTCGATTCGAGAAAGAGGTAATCCGCCCCCTCCATCGGCTCGGGGTTGTTCAGCAGCGGGTTGTGCCGACGGCCGAGATCGCCGCTGAAGAGCAGCCTCTCCTGGCCGCTCGCCCCGGCGATCTTCAGCTCGACCAGGGAGGAGCCGATGATGTGCCCGGCATCGCGGAAGGTCAGCTTCACCCGGGGCGAGACCTTCACCTCCTCCCGGTAGGGAACGGTGACCAGGTGGGGGAAGACCGCCTCGGCGTCGGCCGCCGTGTAGAGGGGGACCTCCGGGTAGGGGCCTTTCCGCTTTTCTTTCTCGTGGCGGCGCTTCTTGTAGGCGGCGTCTTCCTCGTGGATCTTGGCCGAATCGAGGAGGGCGATCTTCACCACTTCCGCCGTCGGGGGGGTGCAGTAGATATCCCCGGAGAAACCTTCCCGGACCAGCTTCGGCAGGTAACCGCAGTGGTCGAGGTGGGCGTGGGTGAGGATGACCGTACCGATTTCCCGAGGAGGAAAGGGAAATTCCTCCCAGTTCCGCGAGCGGAGTTCCCGCTCCTGGAAGAGACCGCAGTCGACCAGGAGGCAGTCCCCGTCACCGCGGACCAGGAACCGGGAACCGGTCACCGAGCGGGCGGCGCCGAGGAAGGTGATTTCGATCATTCTGCCTGATAGCGCTCTGGCTTTGCCACTGCCCACTGCCTACTCCCCACCCTCGCGGACCTGCTTCTGCATTGCCGCCAGATATTCGTCCAGCTCCTCGACGCTCCTGAAGATCTCTTCCCGGGGCAGGGCGGCGATGATCTCGAAGACCCGACGGACCGGGGGGGTGAGGTCGACCATCGCGAACCGGCCGCCCCGCCGGGCCAGCTCCTTCCTGGCCCGGATCACCGCCCGGACCCCCATACTGCTGATGTACTCCACGCCGCCCATCTCGAGGACGATCGACCGGGCGGCAGCGGCCAGCGCCCGGTTGACCTCCCCTTCCAGAATCGGGGCGGTGGCGGTATCGATCGACCCGGCCGGAGCAATATGAAAGACCCCGGGTGATTTCTCGTTCATCCTGACCTGTAAACTCATCGGACTCCCTCCTGTGGATGCGGGGATAATTACCCGCCGTGAACCATCGGGACGAAGCGGACGGGCAGATCCTCCTCGATCTCGACCTTCCCCCCCCGCTTGCGGCAGATCACCAGCCGCTGGGACCGGGTCCCCAGGGGCAGGATCATCCGCCCTCCGGCCTTGAGCTGTTCGACCAGCCTCCCGGGGATCTCCGCCGGGGCGGCGGTGACGATCACGGCGTCGAAAAGAATCTCCTCCGGCCAGCCTTGGTAACCATCCCCGGTATGGACCCTGACATTATCGAACCCCTGCTCGCCCAGCACCCGCCGGGCGTGGGCGGCCAGCTCGGGGACGATCTCGATCGTATAGACCTCGGCCCCCAGGGCGGCCAGGATCGCCGCCTGGTATCCGGATCCGGTCCCGATCTCCAGGATCTTCTCCCCCGGCCTGACCCCCATCCGCTCGGTCATATAGGCCACGATATAGGGCTGGGAGATGGTCTGCCCGTAACCGATCGGCCCGGGGTGATCCCCGTAGGGGTCATAGATATCCCGGTAACCTTCCGGGATGAAGAGATGCCGGGGGACCGAACGCATCGCCCCGAGGAGGGCCTCGTCCCGGATCCCGCGCCGGACCAGGAGATCGACCATCCGTTCCCGGCCAGCGGCGTAACCTTCCTCCGGCCGGGCGGCCGGCTTCACGCCGCAGGAGAAGAAGGAGAGGGCCGCCGCCAGGGCCAGGACCCCGACGGGCCAGCGGCGGCTGGTTTTCATCTCAATTCCTCCTCGAATTTATCGATCTTCCCCCGCCAGCGGTCCGCGTACTCACCCCAATCCCCCGCCGCCAGGGACCGGCGGGCTTCGGCCAGACTTGACTTCGCCTCCCCGGTTTGCCCGTCTTCCTCCAGGGCGTAGCCAAAGAAGAGGTGGTTCTCCGGGTAGGCCGGGTAATCGCGGGCGGCCCGCCCCAGGTAATCCAGCGCTTCCTCCAGGTCGCCGGCGCCCAGCGGCCAGGCCGGGGCCCGCAGGTAATACATCCCCAGGACCCGCAGCGGCCCCCCGTGCTCGGTCTCCGGCCGGACCAATGCCTGCCGGAGAACCCGTTCGAACCGGCCCGTCTCCCCGGCGGCGGAGAGACCCTTCTCCTCGATCAGCATCCCGAGGTGAGTCCCGAAGTAATAGGCCGCTTCCGGGTCGTCCCCCTCCCCCCCCGCGGCGGCGGCTTCGAAACCCTTCCGGATCACCGCGGATTTCAGCCCCGGATCGTCAAGCAGGCCGGAGAGGAACAGGGCCGAGCGGGCCAGCAGCAGCGCCGCCGCCCGGTCGGAGGGGTCTTCACCGAACTCCTCCTGGAGGAGGCAGAAAGCGGCCTCCTGTTTCTCCCGGGGCGCGGCATAATCGATCCAAGCCGCCGCCGCGGCCAGCCTCTCCTCCCGGTCCCGGGAAGAGGTCAGTTCCCCGGCCCCCCGTCCAAAGATCACCGCCGGGCTCCGGGGCGGCATTCGGGCGCAGCCCGCGGCCGCGGCGAGGAGGACCAGGAAGCATCCCGCTTCCGGCAGAACCCCCCAAATCTCCGCGGACCGGGTCACCTCGATTCCCCGGTCCGTCCGGTTTCGTATTTCCGGATTGCCTCCTCCAGCGAGCCGGGATCGATCCGGCGGAACCCCCTCAACCCGAACGAACCGAAGGCCCGGCCCCCTTCCTCGGTCTCCCCCAACCCCTCCAGGGCGGCCAGGAAGCCCTCCTGCCGCCGGCGGGTCGCCGTGGTGTCAACCATCATCAACCCGACCTCGGGGAGAGGGGGGGAGCGGTAGATCACGGACACCTCCTCGAAGAGGGGCAGTGAACGCAGGCTCTCCAGTTGGAGGTCGTCGAGGAGAACGGCGCCGACCTCCCCCCGGGCCAGCCTCCGGATCGCCGTCAGCGGCCGGGAGGTGGGTTCCCGGAGCAGGTCGGACTCCGGGTCGATCCGGTTCTCGAAAACCAGCGTCCGGAGGAAGACCGGGTCCTCGTAGAGCGTGCTCCCGGCTACCGTTTTCCCCTTCAATTCCTCCAGTTCCCGGAACGAGCCCTTCTTCACGATCAGGTGGTAGCGCCCCTCATTGCCGGTATCCATCTCGACCGCGGCCAGGGGGACCAGGGATAACTCCTGCCGCCGGGAGAGGAAGAAACCGGCGGAGCCGATGATGAAGGAGTCCGGGTTCCGGCGCAGGTACTCCAGGGCCGGCCCGGCGAGGGAGAAATACTCCACCCGGAGCGACCGGGGGGAAATCCCCATCCCGTCGGCGATGAGCCCGGCCAGATCCCCGATGTAGGGCGCCACCCGGGAATCGGGCGGGCCGCCCGGGAAGACGATCAGGATACTGACCTCTTCGCCCTCCCCGGCCGGGGCCGGGGGGAGAAGGAGCAGGAACAGGATCGAGAGGGCGATAACGATATGCGAACGGTTTTTTGTCACGGCGGTTTTCCGGGACGGGGCGGCGGCCGGGGCGGGGATGCCCGCGCTACTGGCGGTAATATATCAGATCGATCACGGCCGGCAAAACAAAAAGGGCGGCGACCAGGGCGGAGAAGATCCCGATCAAGAGCAGGACCCCGAAGGAGACCACCCCCTGGTGGCGGGAGAAGACCAGCCCAAAGAGGCTGGCCATCGTGGTCAGGGCGGCGAGCGCCACCCCCCGCCCGGCGGCGGAGGCGGCGGCGAAGGCCGACTCTTCCGGGCGCTCCAGCCAGCGGCTGACCACGTGGACCCCGTAAACGATCCCCAGCCCGATTAGCAGGGGCAGCCCGGGCATCGAGGCGAAATCGTAGTCCCGGCCCAGGAGATAGAAGGCGCCCTGGACCCAGAGCATCGCCATCCCCAGCGGGAGAAGGGTGAGGAGGACGGGGGCCGGCCGGCGGTATTCGAGGCCGAGGAGGACCAGGATGATCGCCAGGGCATAGAGGAGAGACTGGAGGAGACTGGCGACCATCAGCCGGGAGGTGAGCTGGTGGGTGACCGGCCAGCCGGTGGCGGCGGGGGCCGCCGCCTTCAGCCCGGCGACGAACTCGTCGAGAAACCCCACATCCCAGATCGACCCGGCCGGGAAGACGTATGCCGCCCACCGGCCGGAGCCGCTCTTGAAGCGGCCGACAAACTCCGGGGAGAAGGAACTCTCGTCGGGAGGTCCGGCTTGCAACCACTGCCCGACCAGCCGGGAGAGGCCGGCCAGGTCACCCAGGAGGGCCGCCTCGAAGCGGTCGGTCCGCTCCCCGGACTCCGTTTCCCGCCCGGGGACGATCAGTTCCAGCAGCGCCGACGCCGCCGACCGAACCCCCTCGATCTCCGACACCATCCCGGCCCGCCCCCCGGCGAAGGCGAGATCCTGGGCCTCCTCGAGGCCGGAGACCAGGTCCTGGAGGACGGCCCGGTACCCGGCCGGGCTCCCCCCGGGGAGTCGCGGCCGGATCTCCAGCCCGGAGAGGTAAGGGCGGAAACCGGCGATCAGCGCCGCCTGCTCGGCGGGATTTTCCGGGATGAGATCGGTCAGGGTGTCGACCCGGCTGACCGTGGGCAGCTTCCGGAGCAGCTCCACCTGTTCCCGCAGCCGCCCGGGGTCGTCCTCCGTGATCACGGCGGCGGTCATCTGGATGTCGCTCTCTTCCTGCATCCGGAGCTGGTAGACGGTGGATTCCGCCCCGGCGGGGAGAAGCTTGAGGGCGTTGAAATCGAACCGGACCCGGAAGGCGGCCAGGAAGCCGAAAAGGGCCAGCGCGCCGGCCCCGGTTGCGATCAGCCCCGTCACCGGACGGGGCGGCCCCCGGAAGGAGCGGGCCGCGGGCGGGCGGGAGAGGGGGGCGGGTACACCCCAGCGGATCAGGAGGGCAGGGAGGAGGAAGAGGGTGACCAGGAGCACCGCCAGCACCCCCATCCCCGCGGTGATCCCGAGTTCGGAGAAACCGACAAAGTCGGTTTGGCCCACCGCCAGGAAGGCCAGCCCGGTGGTCAGGCCGCCGATCAGGACCGAGCGGCCGGAGACGGTGACGGCGATCCGGACCGCCTCCTGACGGGTCCGGCCGCGTCCGGTTTCCTCCTCGGTCCGCCGGATCAGGTAGATGGCAAAGTCGATCCCGATCCCGAAGAGCACCACCAGGAACGAAGAGCTGACCAGGTTGAGGTGGCCGACGGCGAGGGCGATCAGGCCGAGGGTGATGACCATCCCGCAGGCCAGGGGGATGACCGCCAGGACGATCTTCCTCCCCGACCGGAATCCGAGGGCCAGGATCGCCAGGACCAACCCGACCGAGACCGCCGAGGACTTGGCCACGTCGGAGTCGATCGCCTCCACCTCGGTCAGGGCGTGGGCGGGCATCCCGGTGAAGGAGACCTTCACATTCTCCGCCAGGCGGGGATGGTTATCGATCACCCGCCCGCAGGCCCGCCGGACCGCGCCGACGAAGGGCCTGAGGAAAGATAGGTCGTCCGAGCCGGAAGTCGGGCGGACGAAGAGAAAGAGCAGGCGGCGGTCGCGGGAGAGGAGGTAACCGCGGCCGGCCAGGATTTCCGCCTCCCCCCCGCCCGCCTCCGCCAGGAGCGCCGGATAATCCAGCCCCTGCCGGGCGGGGTCTTCCAGGAACTCGCTCCACTCCCGCAGGATCAGGCCCAGAACCCGGAGGGCGGGGACGGCGAGGGCGGGGTCAAGCGGGGGACCCGTCCCCTCTCCCGCTAACTGGCGGGAGATCATCTGCAAGAGCGCCGGAAGGCTGTCGACGCGGGCGATCCCCTCGATCAGGGGCCGCCAGTTTTCGATCTCTTCCCGGGCCCCGGCCAGGACTTCGGGGGGAAGGAAATAGGGGGCCCGGGCGATCAGGAGATCGAAGTCAATCCGGCAGAAGACGGAACGGACATACTCCTTCTCCCGGCGGATCTCGGCGGCAAAGAGATCGGCGGCCGCCGTGACGGCGGCCGGCTCCCCTTCCAGGACCACCACCAGGTCGTCCGCCGCCCCGAACTCCTCGAGGAAGGCGAGAAACCGGGCCTGTTCCGGCTCTTCGGGGGAGACCAGGTCGTTGTAGGAGGAGGAGATCCGCAGCCCGGGGATCAGGAGCGCGGCCAGAACCGTCAGCCCCAGGACCGCGGCGATTACGGTCCGACCCCGGTGGAGGGACAATCGAAAAATCCAGGCTAAGAACAGATCCTGCATCGTACTCCTTGTCGGCCGGAGACTTCAAACGGGATTGAGAAGATCAATTTACCAGAGGCGTTCCCGGGGCAGAATCGAAAAATGAGTTTGCCGCCGCGGATAATTTCTTCTATTCTGACCTGCCTAATCAGGCTTGGCACCGGGAGAAGCGACCGTGCATCAAGAATTCGAAGACCAGGCCGGACGGCAGAGGCGGCGATGACGGGGATCATCCTTCGCGAATGGGCCCTGTTCATCATCACCTTCTTCCTGGCCCTGTACTGGGCGATCAAGTTCTTCCAGATGCTCTGGCGGCTTCCCCGCGACCCCCGGCTTTCCACTTCCCCCCCCGATCCCCCCTTCTCGCCCCCGGTCTCGATCGTGATCGCGGTCCGCGACGAGGAGAGGAACATCGCCGACTGCATCCGCTCTTTTCAGGCCCAGACCTACCGGAACTGGGAGATGGTGGTGGTCGATGACCGCTCCCGGGACCGGACGGCCCAGATCGTCCGGGAGCTGGCCGGGGAGGACCCCCGGATCCGCCTGCTCCAGAACACCGAGAACCCGCCTCCCGACTGGTCGGCCCAGGTCTGGGCCAACGGGAAGGGCGTCAGGGAGTCCCGGGGGGAGTGGCTGGTCTTCACCGACGCCGATACCCGCCACCACCCGGGACATCTCCAGGCGACCCTCGGCTACTGCCTGGCCAACCGGGCCGCGGTCCTCTCCGTCATCCCCGGCCAGATCTGCCGGGGGTTCTGGGAGAACACCCTCCAGCCTTTCATCTTCTGGCTCTTCTGGGATTATTATCCCCCCCGGTCCGTCAATCGGGCCGGATGCCGGAGGGCGGGGGCCAGCGGAACATTCTTCCTCGTCCGGCGGGACGCTTACGACACCATCGGCGGCTGGGCCGCCGTCCACAACACCATCCCCGACGACCTCGCTTTTATGGAACGGGCCAAGGAGAAGGGGCTGGCCGCCCACCTGGTGATCGCCGGGCAAACCCTGCGCGTCCGGATGTACCACGGCTGGCGGGAGAGCTTTGAGGGCTGGAGCCGCTATATGCTCAGCGGGGCCGACAACAACATCGCCATTGCCCTGCTGGAAGTCCTTTACGCCCTGGCCTTCAACCTCCTCCCCTTCTGCTTTCCCTTCCTGGCCTTCCGCTTCCCCGCTTCCTCGATCCTGCTGGCCCTGTCCGCGGCCCTGATCGTTCTCATCCGCCGGCAGGTCAACCGGCTGCTCGGCGCGGCCCCGGCCGGGGCCTTCTCTCACCCGGCGGCGGCGGCGGCCCTGGCCGCCATCGCCCTCAACGCCGTCTTCCGGAGACTGGCCGGGCGGGGGGTCCGCTGGAAGGGGAGAATCTACCTCGAGGTTTCCCGCTCCCTCTTCTGGACCGGGAAGGAGTACCGGGTAAAGGAGTGACCGAAAAACAGTGAGCAGTAAGCAGTGAGCAGGCAACAGGGAGCAGTGAGCGGCGACCTAAATACTTGTTTATCCGGAGCGTTACTGTTACATTTTCTGCTTCAGTTTTCGATAACCGGCCGCGGCAAAGGCGGCGGCGCAACCGACAGGGAGGAAAGATGAGAGGCTTGAAGTTGACGGCGATGGCGTCGCTCGCCGCGGCCGGCGGATTAATCCTGGCGCCGGAGCTGAAAGCGGGCGGTTACGAGTGGTTCGGGCTGGGCAGCCGGGCCGCGGGGATGGGCGGCGCCTTCATCGGCCTGGCCGACGACTGGACCGCCGGCTACTGGAACCCGGCCGGCCTGGCCCAGCTGGAAGGCAACGGAGCGGGGATAAATTTCCTCTCCCCCCATCCCTGGCTGAAAGGGACTAATTCCTTTGCCAACCTCCCGCCCTCGGCCGAAACGGCGGAGCGCTATAAATACACCAAGGATATGTTCATCAACTACAGCGGGGCGGAGCCTTACCAATTCAGCAAGACCACCACCAGCTACAACTTCTATCACGCCCAGGGAGCCGGGGCCTACGTCGCCTTCCCCGAGTTCACCCTCGGCCTCACCATCTATTCGCCCCTCGGGTACTACTCGGACTGGAAGGACACCATCCAGTACGGGATGGGGAGCCCGGGGACCATTTACGGGAACAACTACCAGAAACTGGCGATCGTCGAGACCCAGTTCTCGATCGCCCGGGAGATAGTGGAAAACCTCTATGCGGGGCTCGGGGTGTCGGTCCTTTACGACCGCCTGAAACGGACCAGCACCAAGGTCGTCGGCAACTCCTTCATCCTCGACTACACCTACGATTTCTCCCTCAAGGTTGACGGTTACGGAGCGGAGGCAATGGCCGGACTTCTCTACCGGATCTCCGACCTGGTCAGCGTGGGCGGGGTTTACCGGACCGGATCCACGGTCAAGATGAAAGGGAAGGCGAGCAGCAGCCTGGACTTTATGGGGCTGGACGAGTCCGCCGACGTCACCTACCGCTTCCGCCACCCCGGCACCTGGGGGGTCGGGGTCGCCGTCAACCCCCTTCCCGATCGCCTGACGCTGACCGCCGACTTCCAGCAGACCCTCTGGTCGTTCTACTGGACCAACGTCCAGTACAGCCAGGACGGGACGTTGCTTCAGAGTTCTTCCGTGGATGAGGACTGGCGGAATTCCAACCGCTACCGGGTGGGGGCCGAGTACCTGATCCGGCCGGAGTGGGCGGTCCGGGCCGGTTGCGCCTACGACGAGTCCCCGATGCCGGACAAGTCGGTCAGCCTGGCCTACATCCCCGACGTCGACCATAAGTACGTCACCCTGGGGACCGGGTTCGAGCTGGTGAAGGATCTCTCCATCGACCTCCTGGGCGCCTACGGCTGGGGTAACCGAACGACCGAGGAGGCCAGTTTCAAGCAGCGGATCTGGGGGGTCGGCCTCGATCTCACCTACCT